>CAWEDC010000040.1:0-21450 GCA_963807825.1 uncultured Actinomycetota bacterium | reverse complement strand
TGAACGGGCGCCGTTGTTCCAAGGCCTGCCGAGAATCTCGTCATCGAACCACTCTGGCGATCTCGGGACGCCAACCGTTCGGCGGGCGCTACGGTCTTCGCCATGAGGCGGATCGCTATGGGGGCACTCGCGCTCGGCGTGCTCGGTGGGGTCGCGGGCTGTGGTCAGACGCCCAACCCGCAGGTGACAGCTGCGTCATCGACCATCACCGCCACTCCCTCGCCCACGATCACGGCCACGGAGGCACCGCCCCCTCCACCTTCGTCCCCTCCTCCCGGGATGATGCCGCGCGGCATACCCATGATTCGCGAGATCGAGGCCATGGCCGTCCGCTACGCCGATGCACTGGCGCAGCAACTCGACCGGATCGAGCCGGGCCACACGCACTCAGTGACCTGCACCGGCGTGATGTTCCTCAACTGGACCGGCGCTCACACACCGTGCGAGGTGACGACCGATTCCGGCGCTCCCGTGCTGTGGACGGCCCTTACGCAGGAGCATCCAACCGGACCCAACGACAGGTACATCGAGTTCACCGTCGGCGAGCGCACGGACGTGAACCCCTGGCCGCCGGTCCTGCCGTCCGTCACTCCCACCGGCTAGGAGTCAGAGCAACGCAAGCAGACGCAGCCCGGCTGATGCCGTCCCACGTCTTCCGCACCACTTCTCACCCCAGTCCCTAGAATCCCTCTCATGGGGGAGCACGGCAGCGTCCGGCGCGGGGTCCTGGGGCGGGCTCGCGGCTTTGTCACTGGGCGGCCGACGTCGCAGAAGGTGGGTGGCGGCGTGGCCGCCGCCCTGCTCGCGAGCGCGCCTTTCGGTGGGCTGGCTGCCGTTGAAGCACCAACCACTGAGCCGCTCCGCCTCGACCAGGCGTTTCGCGTCGGCCCGTACGAGATCGTCATCGACAAGGTCGTCGAACTCCCCGACCTCAAGCCGGCAATCTCACCGGAGGAGGGCCAACGTGTCATCGTCCTCGACGCCACCGTCACGAACACCACGGACCGGCCTGACTACTCCGTGACCCTCACGAACCACATCACTGTTGACGGTGGAGGTGTGAAGGTTGAGGAGCGGCCCAGCCTGGTGTTCGTCGATGACTCCACTGATCTGTCAATCCTCAATCCGGGAGTGGGCTACCGCACGGCCATCTGTTTCGTGATGTCCGGGCCGTGGCAGGGCGACGCCGTCACCGTGCGGGCTGACCACCTGGAGTTCATCGAAGTGGATTCACTCACTCTTGACCCGAATACGTGGCGGGAGCGGGAGGGGCCGGATCCACTCGGAACCCTTCCGTTCGAGAGGAAGTCATGAAGCGGGCGATGGCACTGGGCGCCTCCGTACTGGCCGCCATGGCCATCGGCCGGGCCATCACGGACCTTGTCCCCGTCGATGCGGTCGTCGCCACCCCGTTCTTCCATGACGGCGCAGTGGGGGACACCGTCTCTCTCGACATCGCGGACGTGACTGTCAGCCAGGCCCGGGTGTCACCGAGTGTCACCGGCTCGTCCTCCGCAGCCAAGGCGGGAGGCCGCTGGTTGGTCGTCGACACCCGCCTCGAGGCAACGCGCGAGCCCGTCATCCTCTTCGCGACCCTGATCGACGGCGCCGGGCGTCACCATTTCGCAAGTGGCCGCGCGGAGGACTGCGTGACCAACGGCGCCCTGCCGACCGGCCTGCCCTGGAGCGGCAGTTTCTGCTTCGACGTCGAGAAGGCGGCGCTCGATGGAGCCACGCTCCTCGTTCACCGCGGGGATTACGGAGACGCAGGGGACGGATTCCGGCGCGACGATGTCGCGCGGATCGACCTCGGCACGGGCGATGCCGACGCCTTGTGGGCTCAGACTGCCGCGATCGACGTCAAGCCCAGCGACATCATCCGAGATGGGGCCACGTCATGACGCAGTTCGTTCGGCCCAGCCGTTGGTGGATTCTGGCGGTGCCCGTCGCGGTGTCACTCATGCTCGCTTCATCCGGGTACCGCGTGAACCAGCTCTGGTACGTCCTCGGTCAGCACAATGCCACCGCGAAGGTCGGACCCCAGGAATGGGCCAGCGCCACCTGGGCCTTCGATGACGCCCTGGGCGAAACGTCCCGGACGTTCCAGGTGCGTTTCACCGGATGGGGCGCCGTCTCGGACGTGACGGAAGAACGACTCGGTTCCGGCGGCGACACTCCACTGCCCAAGGGCATGGTTTCCCGCCAGGTCACGCTCGAATTCCGGGCAGCCCCGGACCAGCCGATGAAGTACTGCAACCTCACCTTGGTCGACGACCAGGACCGCCTCTATCGGCTTGGCGATCTCATCGGACCCTTCGGGGAGTTGGACCCCTGCATCCCGGAGGACGCTCCCGGCCCCGAGTCACCACTGTCCCCAGAGCAGAAGCGTGGACAACTTCCCCTGGGAAGTGGACCCCGCCCGAGCGAATGGACCGTGACGCCGGCGCTCGTCGTCCCCGAAGACGCAAAGTTCACCGAGCTGCGGGTTGCGTACGAGAACCCGAACTACGTCTCGATCACGCTTCCGCGCTGACCTGATCTGAGGCTCCTCGAGGGCCCACCGGGCCGGAGTCGATGGAGAGTCTTGGGCCGAGGAGCCAGTTGATGGCGGCTGCGAGCAGGGCTGCGGCGAAGACCATGGTGAGCGCCAGTCCGACGGCGTTCTCCATCGGCGAGAACGCCAGCCAGGTGTTCGTCTTCATCGGCCCGATCAGTTGCCGGATTCCTTGGCTGAACAGCCACGGAATCCGGAGGACGAGGAGAAAGACAATGGAGAAGGTGAGCATCGGCAGCAGCCCTGCCGTTGCCATGAGGCGTAGTCCGCCCCAGAAGGCCGAGAACCGTTCGCGCACGTCGCCCACCAGGCCGCTGCCGAACTTCCGGACCGGTGCGGGCACTCGCTTCACGGCAGCCGAAGTGCGCTCACGCAGGGCCTCCGGGCCCAGCTTCTCCGTCGTGGAGGGAGCCTCGAGTTTGTGACCGAGGATGACCGCACCGACGGTGAGCCAGGCCAGGGGCACGATGACGACGGCGTCAACGGCGCCGAGGAGCCCAAAAAGCCAGGCCGTCGCCGTGTCGACAGGGTTGGCAAGGGGACCCAAGGCACTGACAGCGCGGTCGTAACCATCGACGACCGCGTGCGAAGCGGCTCGGGTCTCCGCCCAGGTCACCGCGGCCTCGCGGGCCTCAGCGACCTTCTGGGCGACCTGAGACGTGTAGTAGACCTCCACCAGGGCGCCGACGAAGGCCAGCCCCAAGAACTTTGCCTTGCTCTCGAACTTGCCGAGTGCGTACCTCAAGACCCAGGCGATGGCGATCACCATGACAACGGTTCGACCGTCCCAGATCGCCAGGCGCCCGCTGAGATCCTCACCTTGCGGCCCACCACCGAAGATGTCGATGTTCTCGACGTGTTGGGCGAACGCCGTCTCATTGGTGAAGCGAAAGAGGTCCTCTTCGAGCAGCCCGTAGGACACGTACACCGCGAGGAAGGGCACGAGCACGCTCACCGCCACGTCGACGAGTCGCAGCTCCCGCTGCTCCGTCACGGCCTGCTTTGGCTGGTGCTCCGACAAGGCTTGGACATTGGGGAGGCTTTGGCGGCAGAGATACAACATCGCGACCATGGCCAGGAGGAAGCCCAACGGGGCCAGAATCAGGAGGAACTGGGCGGCGATACCGTTGATGTTGCTGACCTTGACGGCAGCCCACAACGCGCCATTGCGGACGGCGAGACCGAGGCAGGCGATGACCACGAACGGCGCCCAGTAGGTGCGCAGGATCCGCGCCGCCGACAGGAGCACCGCCGGGATCTCCCGGACCTGCATGTTGTCGCTCATGAACACCCCGAACCGTCGCCCCCACCGGACCCAACCTGACGACCGGAGCATACCGACTCACGGCGCACCAGGTCGCTCCAACGAACGGGCCGCGACCGCCTCCGATAGGTTCAGCCGGTGACGTCAGGGGAGCCGAGCCGAGCCGCCGGGCTTGCGCGCGCCCTCACCCTCAGCTGGTTCGCCGTTGCGCTCTCCGCACTGGCCCACCTCGCGGCCGGCGGCGCCGCTCCCGGATTCGCGTCCTGCCTCGCCTTGGGCGCGTTCCTGACAATCGCGAGTATGCCGTTGTGCCGCAGCGCTTTCCGGCTCACGTGGGGTGCCCCGGTGTTGGTCGCACAGCAACTCGTCACCCACGTGGTGCTCAGCCTGACGTCGTCGGGGCAGCACGCGCCCGTCCGCCCCACAGCGCAGCTCGCCGCGGTCCTCGGCAACGAACACGTCACCCATTCCTCAGCCACACACCTCCAGAGCGCCGCACTGACGTCCGGAAATGCAGCCATGTCCGGCCACAGCCTCATGCCGTCACCGCTGATGGCTGCCGCGCACCTCTGCGCCGCCGTCCTCGTCGCGGCTCTGCTCACTCAGGCCGAGGCGGGTTGGGCCGGTGTCCGTGCTTTGCTGCGTGGACGTGAGTGGTCGGGCCGGCAACTCGCCGCTCTCGTGACCCGGCTGGCCTTCGCCCCCGTCCTCATCGACCTTCCGACGCTCCAGGGCCGACTTCCGCACCCACGCGACCTCGGCTCCGACCCTCCACCAGCACTGACAGACCTCTGGCGCTCGCCCGCGCCCTGCCGTCGCGGTCCGCCGCGTCCCTGCGCCGCCTGAGCGCACCCCTCGAACCTTCTTGCTCCCCGGCGATCACTCGCCGGGTCGAGCGGCGCATCCGTGCGCCTTTCCTTCCTTCACTTCAGGAGTACTCGCATGTCTGTCATCAACGACCCCACGACAACCCGGTCGGCACCGACGAAGGTGCGCACCCGGCATACCGGATTGTTCAGAGCGTTCTGGCGCTGGCACTTCTACGCGTCCGTCGTCGTCATCCCCGTCCTGCTCGTGCTCGCCGTCACGGGACTGGTCTATCTCTTCCGGTTCCAGATCGAACCCGCACTCCATGGCGAGCTCATGCGCGTCGAGCCCTCGGCCGGCCAGGTCGCCCTGCCCTACGAGATGCAGCGGTCCCACGTTGCCGCCGCTCACCCCGACGCCACGATCGTCTCGATGACCGAACCGGGCGCCCGCGACCAGAGCACGCGCTTCACCGTCACCACCCCGGCCGAGGAGACGCGGGACGTGTTCGTCAACCCCTACACGGCCCAGGTGCTCGGTGACCTCAATCCCGACACCACCCTCAGCGGGCGAGCGATCCGGCTGCACGCGGACCTCATGGCCGGCAAGGTCGGCGACCTCGTCATGGAACTCGGCGCGTGCTGGGCGATCGTCATGGCGATCACCGGCTACTACCTCTTCTTCAAGGGGCGTCGCGCACGGAAACGCCAGCGGGACAGGAGTGTTCGCTCGGCGAGGCTCCGCTCCACCCACGCCCGCATCGGGTCCGTGGTCGGGGTTGGGCTCCTGCTGCTAGTTGCCTCCGGTCTGCCATGGACCGGGGTGTGGGGTGCGCAGGTGCAGCGGCTCGTGACCGGCGCGGGCACTTCGATGTGGTCCGACGACCACGGCGCCCTGTCGAACCCGACCTCAACGCTCGACGAGTCCCTCCCCCACAGCCACCATGTCGTCCCGTGGGCGCAGGAGAAGTCGCCGGTGCCCACGTCTCCGGTGCCACCCGCCGGTGAGGAGTCGGTCGCCAACGTCGACACGGCCATCACGGTCGGCGCCCGCGAGGGCTTGGCGCGACCGATGACCGTGGCGTTCCCGGCGGACGACGAGGGCGTCTTCTCGGCCATCGGCTACGCGTTCAACGACCCGGCCAAGGAGCGCACGGTCCACGTCGACCAATACGGCGGGCAGGTCGCGAGCACCTACGGCTACGACGACTACCCGGTCCTCGCCAAGGTCGTCTCGCAGGGCATCGCCCTCCACGAGGGCCGACGCTTCGGAACGCTCAATCTCGCTCTCACGACGGCGTTCTGCCTCGCGGTCATCGCGTCGTGCATCACCGGTCCGGTCATGTGGTGGCGTCGCCGTCCGCGCGGCGCAGGGGCCGTGGGCGCTCCGCGAGGGCGTATGCCGCTCGCCACGAGTCCCGCTCTGGCCGCCGGGATCGTGGCGCTCGGGCTCTTCCTCCCCGTGATGGGAGCCTCGCTGGCTCTCGCGCTGCTCCTCGATCGCCTGGTGTTGTCACGGGTGTCGGCCACCCGCTGACCGCGTCCTCCGCGGTGCCGCGCTCGCCATGTGCGAGCGCGGCGCTGCGGTGCGAGGATCGCGAGCATGGCCGACTCCGCCCTTCCGTCCAGGCTCACCGTCACGACTCTCCCGGTCATGGCCTGCCGAGATGTCGACGAGCTCGCCGACTTCTATGAGGCACTGGGGTTCCGCACGACCTATCGCCAACAGAAGCCCTACGTCTATCTCGCCGTCGAGGGCAGGGGTTTCGGGCTGCACTTCAGCCGCATCCCGGCAGGGGCCGACATCGAGCGCGAGGACGTCGGCTGCTGCCTCGTCCTCGTCGAGGACGTCGCCGCCATGCACGCCGACCTGTCGGCGGCCATGCGTGCCGCGTTCGGCAAGGTGCTCGTCAAGGGCCGCCCGCGGATCACTCGCTACCGCTCGGGCGCGTCCCGGTTCACGCTCATCGACCCGTCGGGCAACTCGCTCATCTTCATCCAGCGGGACATCCCCGAGGACATCGAGTACGGCGGCGCCGCGGACCTCGCCGGCCTGCCCAAAGTGCTCGACAACGCCCGGATCCTGCGCGACTTCAAGCTCGACGACAAGGCGGCCCTGCGCGCCGTCACGAGCGGCCTGAAGCGACACACCGAGGGTGCGACTCGCGACGAGATCGAAGCGGCACTGGTGATGCTCGTCGAGCTCGCGACCGAGCTGGGTGACGATGCGCTTGCGAAGCAACGCCAGGCGGAACTGGACGCGCTCAGGGCGACAGGCGCGTGACCGTCCCCGCGAAGCTCGTGACATAGAGCGAGGCGGGATCCCACCCGGGACCGGAGCCGAAAGCAACGGCCGAGCTGAGCGGCATACCCGTCGCAAGGGTGCACGTCGCGCCGCTGTCCGGGTCGACCCGCACGACCGAGCCCGCAACGTTGAGCGCGACGTAGACCTTGCCGTCAGCCCCGACGGTGAGGTCGTCGGCGGAGTTGAGCGGGCCGACGCCCGGGATGGTGAAGACCTTGGGTGGGGCGGCCGGGTTGTCGATGTCGACGGCAGACACCGTGGTGGCGAGGTTGAACGTCGAGGAGACATAGAGGACTCGGCGACCCGGATCGAGGCCGAGTCCGTTCGTGGACGTGATGCTCGGTGCGTATGCCGTCTGCTCACCGTTCGGTTTCACTGCGGTGAGCCTCGTGGACAGACCGATGTCGCGGCTGGTGATGAACGTCCCGTCAGGCAACCGCTCCAGCCCGTTGGGCATCGTCAGCCCGGTCGCGAGCGTGCTCACGACCCCCGTGTCGAGGTTGACCGCCGCGATGGTCCCGTCCTTGAGGCCGAGGAGGCCCGAGGCCGGGCTGTTGCCCGTCGTGAACCACGCCGTGGAGCCACCGACGACGATGCCGCCGGGCCCGTGGACGTTGGCGACGACGGTACTGCGCTGTCCGTCAGCCGTGAGGCGCTTGAGTGCACCGCCGCGGCCGAGCGCGCTCGTTTCGGACAGCAACAGGCCACCGCGGCCGTCGAACGCGAGGTTCTCCAACGTCCCGAACCCGCTGGCGACAAGCGTTTTGGTCCAGACAGTGCAGGACTCGGACGCAGCAGCGTTTGTCGGCGCGAGGCCGATTTTTGCGAGTGCGAGGGCCAGCGTTCCCGCGGTCGCCAGGGCGAGCTTCATGCGCTTCGTCATCCGAGGATGATGCCCGACCCCACGGCCCGACGGGCAGACACTGTCACTCCTCATCTCAGCCGCGGGCGAGCAAACCCGCGATCGCCGAGTGGCCGGCCATCTGTCCGGCGGCGGTGGCCATGACGACGGACGCCATCGGCATCGGGAACGCGGCGAGGTGGGCGAGGTCGCCTCCCGCCGTCACGCCGGGCACGTTCGTGCGACCGAACTCGTCGATGCGCACTGCGCCCGAGGGGTTGAGGTCGAGCCCCAGTTGCGTTGCAAATGGGGCTGATTGGTGCAGGGTCGGCACGACGAACAGCACCGCAACCTCCTCCGTCGAGCCGTCGTCGAGGGTGACGCGCAGACCGTCGCCGACGCGCTCGATGCTCGTCATCCGCGCCTCGATGATCGGCGCCTGCGTGGTCGCACCCTCGGGCAGCTCCTGACCCTCGGCGAAGACGACGAACTCGCCCGCCACCGGCCCCATGAGCGCCGTGTAGTGACCCGCGGCCGCGGCACCGATGATGCCGATCCGCTTCCCCGCGAACTCGAAGGCGTGGCAGAACGGGCACTGCGCCGCCAGGTCTCCCCACACGTCCTGCAGACCCGGGATGGGCGGCAACTCGTCGCGGACCCCGGTGGCCAGCACAACGGCATACGCCGAGAGGACGGAACCACTCGCGAGGGTGAGCCGGAAGTCGTCGCCGTCACGCTCGATCGTCTCGACCCGTTCTTCGCGAACCGAAACCGTGTCGTATGCCGTGAGCTCGGCTCGCGCTGCCGCGCGGAAGTCTGCGGGTGGGGTGCCGTCGTGGGTGAGGACGTTGTGCATGTGGCTCACCGTGGCGTTGCGGTAGGTGCCGTCGTCGAAGAGGGTGGCCTGGCGGCGGACGCGGCCGGCGGTGAGGGCGGCCTGGAGGCCTGCGGGGCCGCCGCCGATGATCGCGATGTCGGTGTGCTCTGGTGAAGTCGTCATGATCCGATGCTGAACCTTCAGGTTGACCTGAAGGCAAGTCCTCGGTCAGGCGGTGTCGGGGTCGGCCGCGGCGGGGCCGCCTCTGCCGGTGGTGCGGGGCTGTTCGTAGCCACCTTCGGGCGGGACCATCTCGGCTCTGACGCCGAGCAGTCGGATCGGCCGGTCGTCCTCGAGCCCACGCAGGAGCTCCATCGCCGTCGCCGCGATCAGCGCCGGGTCGTAGGTCGGCTCGGGCAGTTTGCGAATGCGGGTCGTGGTGAAGAACGGCGCGAACCGGACCTTGAGGTGGACCCGCGCGCATGCCCGCTCCTCGCGCCGGATGTCCTCGACGACCTGCTCCGAGAGCAACAGGATCGCCGCCTCGATCTCGGCGGGCTCGACCAGGTTGGACTGGTAGGTCGTCTCGCGGCCGTGAGCCCGGGCGATCCAGGGCGTGTCGTCGATGACGGTCGCCCCGAGTCCGCGACCGAGCCGCCCGTAGTGCGGCCCCATCCGCGGCCCGAACTCGGCCGTGAGGACCTCGTCGTCGGCATCAGCGAGCTGCTGCACGGACGCGTAGCCGTGCGAGGCGAGACGGGCTGCGATCCGACTTCCCACTCCCCACAACGCGGTGGTCGGCCGCTCCCCCATCACCTCGAACCAGTTGTCACGCGTGAGGACGAACGTGCCCTGCGGCTTGCCGAAGTCGGTCGCGATCTTGGCGCGCACGGTCGTGTCCCCCACCCCGACGGAGCAGTGCAGCTCCGACGCCTCGAACACCTCGGCCCGGATCGCGTCGGCGTGAGCCACTGCCTGCGCCACGTCGTCGCCGGGCGTCGTGATGCCGACAAATGCCTCGTCCCAGCCGAGCACCTGGACGACCGCACCCTCGTGGGCACGAAGCGCCTCCATCACGACGGCCGACGCCGCGTCATAGGCCGGGCCGTCCACGGGCAGGAACACGGCGTCGGGGATCTTGCGGACGGCGAGCTTGAGCGGCATACCCGAATGAACGCCGAAGGCGCGCGCCTCGTAGGACGCCGTCGACACGACGGCCCGCTCGGTCGGGTCCCCGCGCCCGCCGACGACGACCGGCAGCCCGGCCAGCTCGGGGCGGCGCAGGATCTCGACGGCCGCGATGAACTGGTCGAGGTCGACGTGGAGCACCCAGGAAGTTGCGCGCTTCGTGGATGCCATGGTCACCCTCCCTGCTCAGGCGTCGACGACCACCGGGATGATCAGGGGACTTCGGCGATGCGCTCGGTGGGCCCAGGTGGAAGCGGCCCGACGGACCAGGTCCTCGATCTGCTCCAGGTCCTCGATGCCGTCCGACGCGGCCTTGGTGAGGGCCTTCTGGATGAGGGGTGTGGCAGCCGAGAAGTCCAACAGGTCGGGCGGGAAGCCATGGGCCAGGTAGTCGGGCTCCTCGGCCAGGGCACCGGTGTCCGGATCGATGATGCAGACGATGGTGACGACGCCCTCCTCGGCAAGGGTGCGTCGCACGTGCAACGTCTCCTCGGTGGCGCCGCCCACGGTCATCGCGTCGACATAGACCAACCCGGCGGGGACCTTGCCGGTGATCTTTGCGCGACCGTCGATGAGGTCGATGACACTGCCGTCCTGCGCGATGAGCACCCGATCTGCGTCCACGCCCGTGCGGATGGCGATGTCGGCGTTGGCGCGCAGGTGGCGCCACTCGCCGTGGACGGGCAGCACGTTCTTCGGCTCGATGATGTTGTAGCAGTAGGCCAGCTCACCGGCGCTGGCGTGCCCGGAGACGTGCACCTTGGCGTTGCCCTTGTGGACCACGTTGGCGCCCCAGCGGGTGAGCTCGTTGATGACCCGATAGATGGCGTTCTCGTTGCCGGGGATGAGCGAGCTGGCCATGAGGACGGTGTCGCCGGGGGTGATCTCGACGGGGTGGTCGCGGTTGGCCATGCGCGCCAGGGCTGCCATGGGTTCGCCCTGGGACCCGGTGGCGATGATCGTCATCTGGTCCGGTCGCAGCCGCTCGAGGGCCTTCATGTCCTTGACGACGAGGCCATCGGGGATGGTGAGGTAGCCCAATTCGCGGGCGATGCCCATGTTGCGCACCATGGACCGCCCGACGAACGCGACCTTGCGCTTGTGCCGGTGGGCGGTGTCGAGGACCTGCTGGATGCGGTGCACGTGACTGGCGAAGCTGGAGACGATGACCCGGCCCTTGGTCGTCCGGAACACCGTGTCGATGGCGGGGGCGAGTTCGCCCTCGGACACGGTGAACCCGGGCACTTCGGCGTTGGTGGAGTCCGGGAGGAACAGGTCAACGCCCTCTTCGCCCAGCCGGGCGAAGGCGCGCAGGTCGGTGACACGGCCATCGAGCGGGAACTGGTCCATCTTGAAGTCGCCGGTGTGCAGCACCAACCCGGCCTTGGTGCGGATGGCGACGGCAAGCCCGTCGGGGATCGAGTGGTTGACCGCGATGAACTCACAGTCGAAGGGGCCGAGCTTGCGGCGATCGCCCTCGACGACCTCGATGGTCCTGGGCTTGATCCGGTGCTCGGTCAGCTTGGCCTCGATCAGGGCCAGGGTGAGGCGCGAGCCGACCACGGGGATGTCGGGACGCTCGCGCAGCAGGTAGGGAACCCCGCCAATGTGGTCCTCGTGTCCGTGGGTGAGCACGATCGCATCGACCTTGTCGAGGCGGTCCCTGATCCAGGTGAAGTCAGGAATGATGACGTCGACCCCGGGCTGGTGCTCGTCGGGGAAGAGCACCCCGCAGTCGACGATGAGCAGGCGGCCGGCGTGCTCGAAGACGGTCATGTTGCGCCCGATCTCACCGAGGCCACCCAGTGGCACGACCCTCAGGCCGTGAGGCGGCAGCGCCGGCAGGGCGTCGGTGCGCTTGCTGCGGGTCGACCGGCGGCTCATCGTCGTCCAGCCTGCGACAACGGGGTGCGGGACAGTGACTCTGGGCCGAGGCCGTGGGTGAGGTTCATGTGTTCTCCGAAGGTGAGATCTTGAGCAGGAGCGTGGCGCGGAGAGGCGTTGGTGTCGCTCGTTGCCGCCGTCGTTGAGACCAATCATGGGTCATCGGTGCCTGGACCGGGCATGGGCACGAACTCCCACGGCCCAGCGTTGAGGTGCACATGAAGGCAGCCGCGGACGAGAACTGGTCCATCAGCGACCTCGCGAGCCGCTTCGACCTGCCGACGCACGTGCTGCGCCACTGGGAGTCGATCGGCCTGCTCGAGCCGCGGCGCGACACCTCCGGCTACCGCCGCTACGGGCAGGACGACCTCGTGCGGATCGCGATCATCCAGCGCAACAAGCTCGCGGGCATGACGCTCGAGCAGATCCGGGTCCTCCTCGACGCCGAGGCCAAGGACCGGCACGAGGTCCTCGAGGGACACCTGCGCGACCTCGAGGAGCGGATGCTGGCCCTCGAACGCTCCCGCGAGATGACCGAGCACGCCCTCCGTTGCCGCGCACACGACATCACGGCCTGCCCCCGCTTCGTCGCCGCCGTCCAGGACGTCATCGACGGCCGCGCCCACTTCGAGGTCACCACCTCCTGACCCCCGCCAACACGGTCAGAGTCATGGGCTTGGATGAGCCCATGCGTGATGTCGTGGTCGTCGGAGGCGGGATCGTCGGTCTCGCGACGGCACACGAGATCCTGCGCCGGCGACCGGGCGCTGACGTGCTCGTCATCGAGAAGGAGCCCGAGGTCGCGCGACACCAGAGCGGCCACAACAGCGGCGTGATCCACGCTGGCGTCTACTACGCGCCCGGCAGCCTCAAGGCCCGCTTCTGTCGCGAAGGCGCCGCGAGGACCCGCGACTACTGCACCGAGAAGCGAATCCCGTTCTCCGACACCGGGAAGCTCGTCGTGGCGACCACCCCCGTCGAGGTGCAGCGGCTCGAGGACCTGACCGACCGCGCCCGCGCCAACGAGCTCACCGTCACGCCCCTGACGGGCGCCGCCCTGCGGGAGCGCGAGCCGCACATCACCGGCCTGGCCGCCCTCCACGTCCCCTCCACGGGGATCACGGACTACCCCGCTGTATGCCGTGCGCTCGCCTTGGACATTTCGGCCGCCGGTGGCGTGGTCCGCACCTCCACTGCCGTCACCGCGATTGACGAGTCCTCGGCCTCCGTCGCCCTGACCCTCGTCGAGAATGGTTGGGAGACAGTCGAATCCGCGCGCCAGGTTGTCGTCTGCGCAGGGCTGCAGGCCGACCGGCTCGCGGCGATGTCCGGGCTCAACCACGGCGCCGACGCCTTCCAGATCGTGCCGTTCCGGGGCGAGTACTACCGCCTGCCGGCAACCCGCAACGACCTCATCGACGCGCTCATCTATCCCGTGCCCGACCCCGACATGCCCTTCCTCGGCGTGCACCTCACCCGCACCATCGACGGTGGCATCACCGTCGGCCCCAACGCCGTCCTCGGCTTCAGCCGCGAGGGCTACCGCAAGGGCTCGGTCAACGTGCGCGACCTGGCCACCCTCGCCCGCTTCCCCGGGATGTGGCAGGTCGCCCGCACCCACTGGCGCACCGGCCTGGCCGAGCAGCGCGACTCCTTGCGCCGGCAGGGCTACCTCGACCTCGTTCGTCGCTACTGCCCCGAGCTCACGGTCGACGACCTCCTTCCGGAACCGGCCGGCATACGCGCTCAGGCCGTCCTGCGGGACGGCACCCTCGTCCACGACTTCCTCATCCGCCGGACCGACCGCACCGTCCACGTGTGCAACGCGCCGTCGCCCGCCGCGACGTCCGCCTTCCCCATCGCCGAGCACATCGTCGACCTCGCGACGGTCGCCGCATGAACGGTCAGGAGCTGCTCGACCTCGCCGCCCGCATCGGCCCCGTGATGGTCTTCCTCGTCGCGATGACCGTCGTCGCCGAGGTCGCCGAGATCGCCGGAGTCTTCGATGTCGCGGCGCACTGGACCGCGCACGCCGGGCGCCATCGCACCTGGCTCCTCTGGATCCTCGTCGTCGCCCTCGCAGTGGCCTGCACGATCGTCCTGAGCATCGACACGACGGCCGTGCTGCTGACGCCGGTGGTCATCGCCATGGCCCGACAGCTGGGGATCGCGGCGATGCCGTTCGCGTTGACGACGGTCTGGCTCGCCAACACCGCCTCCCTCCTCCTTCCCGTCTCGAACCTGTCCAATCTCATTGCCCTGCACAAGTTTTCGCAGCTCGGCGCGGGAACGCACGAATACATCGCCCTCGCCTGGAAGCCGGCGCTGGCCGCAATCCTCGCCACGGTCGTTGTCCTCTTCTTCCTGCACCGGCGCGACCTGCTCACGCGCTACACGGTCGAGTCGCCGGCCGACCCGCACGACCGGGTCCTTCTCTGGGTCTCCGGCGGGGTCTGCGTGGCCCTCGGGCCGGCCTTCGTCAGTGGCGTCACGCCCGCCATCCCCGCAGTCATTGCCGCCGTCGTCCTCGTCGCGACCCTCGCCTGGCGCTGGCGCCCGAAGGTGCGCAGCATCCAGGTGCCGTGGCTCATGGTCCTCGGCGTGTGCGCCCTGTTCATCGTCGTCGACATCGCGATGCGCCACGGCCTCGAACCCGCCCTCTCCGCCCTCGTGGGTGGCAGCGGCGACGAGGGCAACCTGTGGCGCGTTGGCGCCGTCGGGGCCGTCAGCGCCAACGTCGTCAACAACCTGCCCGCCTACCTCGCGCTCGAGCCGGTCGCCGACAACTCACCCGCGCGGCTCATGGCGCTCCTCATCGGCGTCAACGCCGGCTCGATCGTCACCGTGTGGGGTTCTCTCGCGACGTTGCTCTGGCGTGACCGGTGTCGTCGCGCCGGGCTCACGATCGATGCGTGGCCGTATGCCGTGCGCAGCCTTCTGTGCGCGGCCGCAGCCGTGTCGGCCGCGCTCCTCGCGCTCAGCCTGGGTTAGGGCTCAGGCGACGCGCCGCTCGAGGCCACGCACGGACGGAAGCAGGGTGGAGAGCAATGCCGTTCCGCCCATGACGCAGCCCACGACGATCAGCCACGGAGTCATCCCGACGAGGGCACTGATCGGTCCGGCGACCACGAGCCCCAGGGGCCGGGCCACGAACGAGCCCACCATGTCGAAGGCGTAGACGCGCGCCAACTTGTCCTCGGCGACGTTCTGTTGGATGGACAGGT
Organism: uncultured Actinomycetota bacterium; assembly: GCA_963807825.1. Taxonomy (GTDB): domain Bacteria; phylum Actinomycetota; class Actinomycetes; order Actinomycetales; family Dermatophilaceae; genus Knoellia. The sequence goes on along the minus strand of CAWEDC010000040.1, from coordinate 6,567 downwards.
CCCAGTTGACGCTGAAGATCTCGAGTCCGAAGCCGTGCAGGGCCGCACCGGCGAGGAGGACGATGACGCTGTCCGACAGCGCCATCGCGATCGGGAAGGCCGCCGTCAGGGAGAGCATGAGCGTGCCGATGAGCAACCCCCGGCGGGGCCGCCACCGCAGCGAGGTCAGCCCGCCGAGGATGAAGCCCGCCATGAGCGCGGCAAGCGCCCACCCCCAGGCCGACTCGCTCCAGGTGTCCTTGACGACGATCGGTCCGAGCACGCCCTGCACCCCGCCGTAGAACAGGTGATAGAGCAACGCCTGCCCGATGAGCAGCCACAGCCACGTGTGGCGGAAGACCTCGGCTGCCCCTTCGCGAAGGTCACCGAGAAGGGTTCGCCGACCCTCCGGCGCCGCGGCGACAGCACCTCCGCCGGGCACCTCGATGAGGCTGAAGAAGACCGCCGCCAGGGCAAAGGTGAGCGCGTCGACGGCGATGGCCCAGCCCGAGCCGAACGCGGCCACGATCATGCCGGCGGTGGCAAACCCCAGCACCTGCGCACTCTGGGACGTCAGCCGGCGCACGGTCACCGCGTTGGCGAGGTCAGGCGCGGGGACCGTCTGCCGCGTCATGGCCTGGGACGAGGGGCCGCTCAGGGCGCCGAGGCACCCGTTGAGCATGCCGATGGCGGCGATCATCGGGATCGTGGCCCAGCCGCCGATGAGGCTTGCGGCCATCACCGTCTGGGTGACCGCTGTGGCGGCGGCCGACCCTTGCATCATCAACCGTCGGGACACCCGGTCTCCGAGCACGCCGCCGAACATGATGGTGACGACCTCCGCAGCGGCGAACACGGCGACGACGACCCCGAGCTCGGTGGCCGTTCCGCCGAGCTCAAGGACGGCGAAGGCGAGTGCCACCGGCGTGATCGCGTTGCCCAACGAGGTGATGCCCGTCCCCGCGGCCAGGAAGCGGAAGGGTCGGTGGCGGAGGACACCACGGACCGACGAGGGTCGTGTCTCGATCTGGGACATGACATCCAAACTACTTCGCTAGCGAACTATTCGTCAACGAATTTGTTAGAGTTCTCCCATGACAGCCCCCGAGGACAGTGCGGACCGCCACGTCGCACGGTGGCGTGGCCACTGGGTCCTCGAGTCCGCGCCCTACGACGACACGGTCGAGGCGATCACGACCCGGATCGGCAAGATCATGCGCCACCTGCGCGAGCACAAGAAGGTGGCAGCCACCGAGGCCGGGCTGCAGGACTTCGAGTACGACACCCTGCACTCCCTGATGATCCGGGACACCCCGGGAGTCGCATCACCGACAGCACTCGCAGCAGACCTCGGCGTCTCCCCCGCCGGGATGTCGGGTCGACTGGAGGGCATGGAGAAGGCCGGCTGGATCAAGCGCACGACCGACGCGACGGACCGGCGGCGCCTGGGAGTCGAGGCCACCCCGGCCGGCATCACGATCTGGCGGGCAGCGATGACTCTTCGCGGCAATGAGGAGGACGAGATCCTGAGCGTCCTCAGCGCCAAGGAACGCGAAACCCTCAGTCGACTGCTCAAGCGAGTCACCCTCCACATCGAGGAGGGGCGCGACCGCTAGCGGCTCTGGCCGACGGCCTCGCGCAACCAGACCGCAACCTCACCGGCGAAGCTGCCGGGGTGGCGCACCCACGTGAAGTGGTCGAAGGCCGGACCGTCCTCGCCCGCCGGGCGTGTCACGAAGCGGTGCTCGACCCGGGCGCCGGTGAGCTTGCCGGCAAGGTTGTCGACCGAACCCTGCGGGGCCAGCGCGTCGTTGTCCAGGGTGATCGCGAGGACCGGCAGCGCGACGCCAGAGAAGTCCGGCTCGCCCCTGTGCGCGCCGCGCTCCACGGCAAGATCTCCGCGTCGGGCGAACCGCGCCCACTCCCGCATCAGCTTGCGCGGCTGACGACCGCCGAAACCGACCCGGTCACCCGGCCAGTGCCCACGCACGCTCGCCACGGCACCCAGGGTCTGCGTCTGGACGAGGAGCTTGAGCCGCTTCGGGAAGCCCCGCCAGTAGGGAGAGCCGGATCCGATGAGCACCAGCGCGCTCACCGGCGAGGAGTGCGTGGCGAGATGAACCAGCGCGACCTGACCGCCGAACGAGTGCCCGAGGAACGCGAGCGGCCTTCCGGCATGACACTCCTGGGCCACAGCGACAGTGGCGGCGACAACGTCATCGGACACTGCGGCATACCCGAAGTCGTTCTTGCGGCTGGCGAGCGGACGGCTGGTGCCCTGCCCCGGGAAGTCCGCCGCCAACACCGCAACGCCCTCGGCGGCGAGGGCCGCGGCAAACGGTCCGTAGTAGCCAGCGGCCACGCCGAGCGCCGGGAGCAGGATGACGACCGGGTCGCCCGGACCGCCTCCATCAACACCGACGATCGAGGTGTGTCCCCCACCGGGCAGGTCCAGGTCAGTCACGTGTTCCACGCGAGAACCGTATGCCGCGGGGACCGCTCCCCATTGCCCTGGCCGGTGTGCGGCCCTAGGTTGCGCACGAGGGGCTGCACCGAGGCGGCCACACGGGAGGAAGAACCACCACATGACCACCATGACCCAGACGCTGCGGGCCCGCATAGCGGCCGGCGTCGTCGGCGCCCTCGCGCTGGCCGGCGCCACCGTCGTCGCTTCACCGCAGTCCGGCCTCACCGAGTCCGCGAGCGCCGCCGCGGCCGTGTGCAGCACCGACCAGACCTCGACCGAGTTCGGTGGCGCCAAGGTGTCGGCGACCTACGGCGCGTACTTCAACACGAGCACCCCGGCCGCCAGCTACCTCACGGACTTCGTGCCGCAGGGCCTCGGCGTCTGGGAGAACTGGCGTGGTGGCACGAGCACGGAGGACCTGTTCCTCGTCGGGATGCACCACGAGAACGAGAACGCCAACCGGTCGCTGCTCTACGGCATGACCTTGGGCGGCACGGTGCGCGGCTACGCCCGTCTCCCCGTCGGCTCGCACGCGGGCGGCGTCAAGGTCAACGGCAACTGGGTCTACGTCCAGCACGACAACGACACGATCCTGCGCTACCCCCTGTCGCGGATCCGTCAGGCGTTCACCGACAGCACGAAGCGCAACCTCGACTGGGGCACGCCGACCAACACCGTCACCGACGTGAGCTTCTTCGACATCGACGGCGGCTACCTCTACGGCGGCTACCACAACCCCAGCGCGCGCGGCCACATGTACCGCTACAAGATCCTCGCCGACGGCAACCTCGTGCAGGACATGGCCTGGGGTCCGATCCAGATCCCCACGAAGGCACAGGGACTGCTCGTCCTCAGCAACACCTGGGTCTTCTCGACGTCGCTCTACCGGAACTACCGAGGCAACGTCTACGTCGTCCGTCGCGGCTACTCCCGCGGGCAGGAGTTCACCTCGGTCAAGTACCGCTGCTTCCAGTCGGTCGCGATGATCCAGGAGCTCGTCGGCTTCAACGGCAAGACGTATCTCCTCAACGAGAGTGGCGCCGACACCTTCGCGAGCGGTCGGATCCACAACATCCGCAACCTGCACGTCGCCAACACGGAGTCGTTGCGCAGTCTCGTCTGGTGACGCTGTTGGTCACCTGATTTTCCGTGGGTATGCCGGGTCGTCACCTTCGCGGGTGACGGCCCGGTTCGTTGTGTACCGCAGCACGACGACGCCACCGTCGAGCGTTTCGGCATCGACCAGCTCCAGCCGGGCCGATTCCCGCGGCAACCGGCTCGTGAGCTCAACCAACGTTCGGCCTCGTGGGTCCTCGCACAGGACTGGCGCCACCATGACGATCAACTCGTCCACCAACCCAGCGGCAAGGAGCGCGCCCGTCAGCAGACCCCCACCGTCGGTGCGCACGCGGCGGACCCCGTGATCATCGTGGAGACGACGCAACCCCTCAGCGAGGTCGACCCGATCACCGCCGCACCGCACCACGTCGACGTCGCGCCGCGAGAGGTACTCGAGATGCTCCGTGGGTGTCCGGTCGCTCACCAGGGAGACGTAGCCGCCGTACCAGGGCGCCGCCTGGGCGTTGCGCCAGTTGCGGACCACGCCCCCGCTGTCGACCACGACGAGGAGCGGACGCGGGCCCGCGGCGAGCTCATCGAAGCCTGGAGGAAACGGCGAGGACGGGACCGACGGCCCCTGTCCTGCAGCCTCGTCGTCGCTCTCGGCCGGACCAAAGGCTCCAGCAGTCACGCTTCCCATGAGGATCGCGTCCCGCGGCCACGAAAACCCGTGACCGTAGTAGAGCGCCGCATCGCCAGCGAACTCGGTGATCCGTCCGTCCACGCTGATCTCGTTGTAGACGGTCACGTGTGGTCGGCTCATGGCTGGCAGGTTAGGTGCCGGCTCCGACAGCCACCCGCCTGCCACATCATCAGCCGACGTGCTGTCCGTGACTGCCGCTGATCTCAGATGTGCCGACGCGGTCGACGAGATCCACGTGGTCGGGAACGTTGATCGCCTCGACGTCCTCACCTTGGCGGGCGACGACGAACTGCCCCATGAGCCCTTGGTCCTCGTGCCGCAGGAGGTGGCAGTGGAACATGTAGGGGCTGTTGGCGTCGGCGAAGTCGGTGAAGCGCATCCGCAGTTCGACGCTGTCACCCGGCGCGATGAGGACGGTGTCCTTCCACCCGGCGAGCACCGGCGGAGGTGGGCCGCCGGCATACCGGATCACCTGGAACTGCACGTCGTGGGTGTGGAAGTTGTGCACCTGGCCGTCGGAGTTGGTGACGTTCCAGACCTCGGTCGTGTCGAGGCGGGAGACGATGTCGATCCGCCCCATGTCCATCTTCCCGAAGTTCGTACTGCTGCCGTTGAGGCTGATCCGGCGGGTGGCAGCCACCGGGTCGTCGGCGAGATCGGGGGCCGGTGCGAGGGTCGCGGGGACCGCCGGGCTGGACGCAGGGTCGCCGTGCCACGCAGCTCGAGAACGTCGAGCCGGTCCGAGTCGCCGGTGAAGCGGTTGGTGTCGACAAGGGGTGGGGTGCTCTGCAGGACCGTCCGCTCGCCGGGGCGCACGCCCACGACGATCTCGGCGCGCTCCCCCGGGGACAGGAGCAGGTCGCTCGTCTCCACGGGCTTCGGAAGGAGGCCACCGTCACTGGCGACGACGGCATACGCCCGGTCGTCGTCGAAATGGAAGCGGTAGACGCGGGCATTCGAACCGTTGAGACACGCAGCCGGACGCGCTCGGTCGTCACATCGAGGAACGGACCGGGCGTGCCGTTGACGAGGACGGTGTCGCCCAGGATGCCGGCGGACTGGAAGAGCCCGTGGGTGTCGTCGAGCTGCGACCCGTCAAAAGCCTTGTCCTGCAGGATGATCGGGAAGTCATCAACGCCGTAGGTCTGGGGCAGTGCGCACATTGAGGTCATCATCGATGATGAACATGCCGGCCAGTCCGCGGTAGACGTGCTTGGCGGTCTCGCCGTGCGGGTGCGGGTGGTACCAAAGCGTGGCGGCGGGCTGGTCGACCTGCCAGTGCGGCGACCAGGTGGCGCCGGGGTTGATCGGCTGGTGGGGTCCGCCGTCCATGGCCGCCGGGAGGTGCATGCCGTGCCAGTGCACCGTCGAGGTCTCGTCGAGGCGGTTGACGACGTTGACGCGGACCTGCTCGCCCCGGGTCGCGCGCAGCGTCGGGCCGAGGAAGGCGCCGTTGAAACCCCATGTGCGGGTGGGGCCGCCGCGGCCGAGGTCGCTCTCGCCCGCCTGCATCGAGAGGTCGAAGGTGCGCACACCCTGGGCGTCGACCGTGGACGTCGCCAGCGGGGGGATCGCGAGCGGCCGGTCGAAGTCGACCTTGCCGATGGTGTCGATGCTCGCCTCCGAGAACGACAAGGCGATGTATGCCGCGAAGCCGCCGATGGCGAGAACGATGGCTGTCACGACGGCAGCGATGAGCTTGAAGGCGGTGCGCATGACCCCACCGTCGTGGGTGTCTCGGGCGGTGAACAGGGTTTTCGGGGTGACCTCAGGGCTGCGCTCAGGGCCGACTCCGGGGCCACCCCGAGCGACACGCCGGTCACGAATCGGCAACACAGGCAACCTTCACCCCACTCGGCGCGTCATGATCCATGAGGGGACGTCGACACGAACGAGGGGAACGACATGACAGGAAGCACCCGGCGGATCAGGGCCACCGTGGCAGCAGCAGCCATGTTGGCGCTGGGGCTCAGCGCCTGCGGGCAGGGGGGCGACCAAGAGGGTTCGTCGGTGACGGTGGGGTCGCGACCCACCTCCAGCCCGGCTCCGCCCGAGCCCGCCCCCGAGACTTCCACCGTGCCGCCTGCTGTCGCACCGGTGCCCACCTCCCCGGCTACCACCACCCCGGCGGTCACGCCGTCGTCGCCGCCGACGGTCGCACCGACGCCGACCAGGACGACGCCCGCACCGACCAAGCCCAAACCCGCGCCCACCAAGCCAGCGCCCACCAAGCCCGTGCCCGCGCGTGACGACATCCGCAATGGCTACCGCGGACCCCAGGCGCTCGCGGTCCAGCAGCGGCTCAGCGCCCTCGGTTACTGGCTCGGCGTGGAGCCCGACGGGCACTACGGCTCCCTCA
>CAWEDC010000039.1:0-24343 GCA_963807825.1 uncultured Actinomycetota bacterium | reverse complement strand
CTGTGGTTCGGGGCTGTTCGTAACCTCCCTCCGGCGGGACCATCTCGGCTCTGACCCCGAGCAGTCGGATCGGCCGGTCGTCCTCGAGGCCGCGCAGGAGTTCCATGGCCGTCGCGGCGATCAGCGCCGGGTCGTAGGTCGGCTCGGGCAGCTTGCGAATGCGGGTCGTGGTGAAGAAGGGGGCAAACCGGACCTTGAGGTGGACCCGCGCGCACGCCCGCTCCTCGCGCCGAATGTCCTCGACGACCTGCTCCGAGAGGGACAGGATCGCCGCCTCGATCTCGGCGGGCTCGACCAGGTTGGACTGGTAGGTCGTCTCTCGCCCGTGGGCGCGAGCGATCCACGGCGTGTCGTCGATGACGGTGGCACCGAGTCCGCGGCCCAACCGGCCGTAGTGCGGCCCCATCCGCGGCCCGAACTCGGCGGTGAGCACCTCGTCATCGGCATCGGCGAGCTGCTGCACGGACTCGTAGCCGTGCAAGGCGAGGCGGGCGGCGATCCGACTGCCGACTCCCCACAGCGCGGTGGTCGGCCGCTCCCCCATGACCTCGAACCAGTTGTCGCGGGTGAGGACGAACGTGCCCTGCGGCTTGCCGAAGTCGGTCGCGATCTTGGCTCGCACGGTCGTGTCGCCCACACCGACGGAGCAGTGCAGCTCCGACGCCTCGAACACCTCGGCCCGGATCGCGTCGGCGCGAGCCACTGCCTGCGCCACGTCGTCGCCGGGCGTCGTGATGCCGACAAATGCCTCGTTCCCCACCCGAGCACCTGGACGACCGCACCCTCGTGGGCGCGGAGCGTCTCCATGACGACGGCCGACGCCGCGTCATAGGCCGGGCCGTCGACGGGCAGGAACACGGCGTCGCGGATCTTGCGGACGGCGAGCTTGAGCGGCATACCCGAATGCACGCCGAAGGCGCGCGCCTCGTAGGACGCCGTCGACACGACGGCCCGCTCGGTCGGGTCGCCGCGTCCGCCGACGACGACCGGCAGCCCCGCCAGCTCGGGGCGGCGCAGGATCTCGACGGCCGCGATGAACTGGTCGAGGTCGACGTGAAGCACCCAGGAAGTTGCGCGCTTCGTCGTCGCCATGGTCACCTCTCCCTGCTCAGGCGTCGACGACCACCGGGATGATGAGCGGGCTGCGGCGGTGCGCTCGGTGGGCCCAGGTGGAGGCTGCCCGGCGGACCAGGTCCTCGATCTGCGCCAGGTCCTCGATGCCGTCCGTCGTCGCCTTGGTGAGTGCCTTCTGGATCAAGGGCGTCGCCCCCGAGAAGTCCAACAGGTCGGGCGGGAAGCCGTGGGCGAGGTAGTCGGGCTCCTCGGCCAGGCTTGCCGGTGTCGGGGTCGATGATGCAGACGATGGTGACGACGCCCTCCTCGGCGAGGGTGCGTCGCACGTGGAGGGTCTCCTCGGTGGCGCCGCCCACCGTCATCGCGTCGACGTAGACCAGTCCGGCGGGGACGCTGCCGGTGATCCTCGCGCGACCGTCGACGAGGTCGATGACACTGCCGTCCTGCGCGATGAGCACCCGATCCGCGTCCACGCCCGTGCGGATGGCGATGTCGGCGTTGGCGCGCAGATGGCGCCACTCGCCGTGGACGGGGAGCACGTTGGTCGGCTCGATGATGTTGTAGCAGTAGGCCAGCTCGCCGGCGCTGGCGTGCCCGGAGACGTGCACCTTGGCGTTGCCCTTGTGGACCACGTTGGCGCCCCAGCGGGTGAGCTCGTTGATGACCCGATAGATCGCGTTCTCGTTGCCGGGGATGAGGGAGCTGGCCATGAGGACGGTGTCGCCGGGGGTGATCTCCACGGGGTGGTCGCGGTTGGCCATGCGGGCCAGGGCGGCCATCGGCTCACCCTGGGACCCGGTGGCGATGATCGTCTGCTGGTCCGGCCGCAGCCTCTCGAGGGCCTTCATGTCCTTGACGACGAGGCCGTCGGGGATGGTGAGGTAGCCCAGCTCGCGGGCGATGCCCATGTTGCGCACCATGGACCGCCCGACGAACGCGACCTTGCGGTTGTGGCGGTGGGCGGTGTCGAGGACCTGCTGGATGCGGTGCACGTGGCTGGCGAAGCTGGAGACGATGACCCGGCCCTTGGTCTCGCGGAAGACCTTGTCGATGGCGGGGGCGAGTTCGCCCTCGGACACGGTGAACCCGGGCACCTCGGCGTTGGTGGAGTCCGGGAGGAACAGGTCAACGCCCTCCTCGCCCAGCCGGGCGAAGGCGCGCAGGTCGGTGACGCGGCCGTCGAGCGGGAACTGGTCCATCTTGAAGTCGCCGGTGTGCAGCACCAACCCGGCCTTGGTGCGGATCGCCACGGCAAGCCCGTCGGGGATGGAGTGGTTGACGGCGATGAACTCGCAGTCGAAGGGGCCGAGCTTGCGGCGGTCGCCCTCGACGACCTCGATGGTCCTCGGCTTGATCCGGTGCTCGGTCAGCTTGGCCTCGATCAGGGCCAGGGTGAGGCGCGAGCCGACCACGGGGATGTCGGGACGCTCACGCAGCAGGTAGGGAACCCCACCGATGTGGTCCTCGTGTCCGTGGGTGAGCACGATCGCGTCCACCTTGTCGAGGCGGTCCCTGATCCAGGTGAAGTCAGGAATGATGACGTCGACCCCGGGCTGGTGCTCGTCGGGGAAGAGCACCCCGCAGTCGACGATGAGCAGGCGGCCGGCGTGCTCGAAGACGGTCATGTTGCGCCCGATCTCACCGAGCCCACCCAATGGCACGACCCTCAGGCCGTGGGGCGGCAGTGTCGGCAGGGCGTCGGTGCGCTTGCTGCGGGTCGACCGGCGACTCATCGTCGTCCAGCCTGCGACAACTGGGTGCGGGACATTGGCTGTGGGCCGAAGCCGTGGGTGAGGTTCATGTGGTCTCCGAAGGTGAGATCTTGAGCAGGAGCGTGGCGCGGGGAGGCGGTGGTGTTCCTCGTTGCCGGCGTCTTTGAGACCAATCATCGGTCATCGGCGCCTGGACCCGGGCACGGGCACGAACTCCCACGGCCCGGCGTTGAGGTGCACATGAAGGTAGCCACGGACGAGAACTGGTCCATCAGCGACCTCGCCAGCCGCTTCGAACTGCCGACGCACGTCCTGCGCCACTGGGAGTCGATCGGCCTGCTCGAGCCGCGGCGTGACACCTCCGGCTACCGCCGCTACGGGCAGGACGACCTCGTGCGGATCGCGATCATCCAGCGCAACAAGCTCGCGGGGATGACGCTCGAGCAGATCCGGGTCCTCCTCGACGCCGAGGCCAAGGACCGGCACGAGGTCCTCGAGGGACACCTGCGCGACCTCGAGGAGCGGATGCTGGCTCTCGAACGCTCCCGCGAGATGACCGAGCACGCCCTCCGCTGCCGCGCACACGACATCACGGCCTGCCCCCGCTTCGTCGCCGCCGTCCAGGACGTCATCGACGGCCGCGCCCGCTTCGAGGTCACCACCTCCTGACCCCCGCCAACGCGGTCAGAGTCATGGGCTTGGATGAGCCCATGCGTGATGTCGTGGTCGTCGGAGGTGGGATCGTCGGTCTCGCGACCGCACACGAGATCCTGCGCCGGCGACCGGGCGCTGACGTCCTCGTCATCGAGAAGGAGGCCGAGGTTGCGCAGCACCAGAGCGGCCACAACAGCGGCGTGATCCACGCTGGCGTCTACTACGCGCCCGGCAGCCTCAAGGCCCGCTTCTGTCGCGAAGGCGCTGCGAGGACCCGCGACTACTGCACCGAGAAGCGCATCCCGTTCTCCGACACCGGGAAGCTCGTCGTGGCGACCACCCCTGTCGAGGTGCAGCGACTCGAGGACCTGACCGACCGCGCCCGCGCCAACGAACTCACCGTCACCCCCTTGACGGGCGCCGCCCTTCGAGAACGCGAGCCGCACATCACCGGACTGGCCGCCCTCCACGTGCCCGCCACGGGCATCACGGACTACCCCGCTGTATGCCGTGCGCTCGCCCTGGACATTTCGGCCGCCGGTGGCGTGGTCCGCACCTCCACTGCCGTCACCGCGATTGACGAGTCCTCGGCCTCCGTCGCCCTGACCCTCGTCGAGAATGGTTGGGAGACAGTCGAATCCGCCCGCCAGGTCATCGTCTGCGCAGGACTGCAGGCCGACCGGCTCGCGGCGATGTCCGGGCTCAACCAGGGCGCCGACGCCTTCCAGATCGTGCCGTTCCGGGGCGAGTACTACCGGCTGCCGGCAACCCGCCAAGGTCTCATCGACGCGCTCATCTATCCCGTGCCCGACCCCGACATGCCCTTCCTCGGCGTGCACCTCACCCGCACCATCGACGGCGGCATCACCGTCGGCCCCAACGCTGTCCTCGGCTTCAGCCGCGAGGGCTACCGCAAGGGGTCGGTCAACGTGCGCGACCTGGCCACCCTCGCCCGCTTCCCCGGGATGTGGCAGGTCGCCCGCACCCACTGGCGCACCGGCCTGGCCGAGCAGCGCGACTCCTTGCGCCGGCAGGGCTACCTCGACCTCGTCCGCCGCTACTGCCCCGAGCTCACGCTCGACGACCTCCTTCCGGAACCGGCCGGCATACGCGCTCAGGCCGTCCTGCGGGACGGCACCCTCGTCCACGACTTCCTCATCCGCCGGACCGACCGCACCGTGCACGTGTGCAACGCGCCGTCGCCCGCCGCGACGTCCGCCTTCCCCATCGCCGAGCACATCGTCGACCTCGCGACGGTCGCCGCATGAACGGTCAGGAGCTGCTCGACCTCGCCGCCCGCATCGGCCCCGTGATGGTCTTCCTCGTCGCGATGACGGTCGTCGCCGAGGTCGCCGAGATCGCCGGAGTCTTCGATGTCGCGGCGCACTGGACCGCGCACGCCGGGCGCCATCGCACCTGGCTCCTCTGGATCCTCGTCGTCGCCCTCGCAGTGGCCTGCACCATCGTCCTGAGCATCGACACCACTGCCGTGTTGCTGACGCCGGTGGTCATCGCCATGGCCCGACAGCTGGGGATCGCGGCGATGCCGTTCGCGTTGACGACGGTCTGGCTCGCCAACACCGCCTCCCTCCTCCTTCCCGTCTCGAACCTGTCCAATCTCATTGCCCTGCACAAGTTTTCGCAGCTCGGCGCGGGAACGCACGAATACATCGCCCTCGCGTGGAAGCCGGCGCTGGCCGCAATCCTCGCCACGGTCGTCGTCCTCTTCTTCCTGCACCGGCGCGACCTGCTCACGCGCTACACGGTCGAGTCGCCGGCCGACCCGCACGACCGGGTCCTTCTCTGGGTCTCCGGCGGCGTCTGCGTGGCCCTCGGACCGGCCTTCGTCAGCGGCGTCACGCCCGCCATCCCCGCAGTCATTGCCGCCGTCGTCCTCGTCGCGACCCTCGCCTGGCGCTGGCGCCCGAAGGTGCGCAGCATCCAGGTGCCGTGGCTCATGGTCCTCGGCGTGTGCGCCCTGTTCATCGTCGTCGACATCGCGATGCGCCACGGCCTCGAGCCCGCCCTCTCCGCCCTCGTGGGTGGCAGCGGCGACGAGGGCAACCTGTGGCGCGTTGGCGCCGTCGGGGCCGTCAGCGCCAACGTCGTCAACAACCTGCCCGCCTACCTCGCGCTCGAGCCGGTCGCCGACAACTCACCCGCGCGGCTCATGGCGCTCCTCATCGGCGTCAACGCCGGCTCGATCGTCACCGTGTGGGGTTCTCTCGCGACGTTGCTCTGGCGTGACCGGTGTCGTCGCGCCGGGCTCACGATCGATGCGTGGCCGTATGCCGTGCGCAGCCTTCTGTGCGCGGCCGCAGCCGTGTCGGCCGCGCTCCTCGCGCTCAGCCTGGGTTAGGGCTCAGGCGACGCGCCGCTCGAGGCCACGCACGGACGGAAGCAGGGTGGAGAGCAATGCCGTTCCGCCCATGACGCAGCCCACGACGATCAGCCACGGAGTCATCCCGACGAGGGCACTGATCGGTCCGGCGACCACGAGCCCCAGGGGCCGGGCCACGAACGAGCCCACCATGTCGAAGGCGTAGACGCGCGCCAACTTGTCCTCGGCGACGTTCTGTTGGATGGACAGGTCCCAGTTGACGCTGAAGATCTCGAGTCCGAAGCCGTGCAGGGCCGCTCCGGCGAGGAGGACGATGACGCTGTCCGACAGCGCCATCGCGATCGGGAAGGCCGCCGTCAGGGAGAGCATGAGCGTGCCGATGAGCAACCCCCGGCGGGGCCGCCACCGCAGCGAGGTCAGCCCGCCGAGGATGAAGCCAGCCATGAGCGCGGCCAGTGCCCACCCCCAGGCCGACTCGCTCCAGGTGTCCTTGACGACGATCGGTCCGAGCACGCCCTGCACCCCGCCGTAGAACAGGTGATAGAGCAACGCCTGCCCGATGAGCAGCCACAGCCACGTGTGGCGGAAGACCTCGGCCGCCCCTTCGCGAAGGTCACCGAGAAGGGTTCGCCGACCCTCCGGCGCCGCGGCGACCGCACCTCCGCCGGGCACCTCGATGAGGCTGAAGAAGACCGCCGCCAGGGCAAAGGTGAGCGCGTCGACGGCGATGGCCCAGCCCGAGCCGAACGCGGCCACGATCATGCCGGCGGTGGCAAACCCCAGCACCTGCGCGCTCTGGGACGTCAGCCGACGCACGGTCACCGCGTTGGCGAGGTCAGGCGCGGGGACCGTCTGCCGCGTCATCGCCTGGGACGAGGGGCCGCTCAGGGCGCCGAGGCACCCGTTGAGCATGCCGATGGCGGCGATCATCGGGATCGTGGCCCAGCCGCCGATGAGGCTTGCGGCCATCACCGTCTGAGTGACCGCCGTGGCGGCGGCCGACCCCTGCATCATCAACCGTCGGGACACCCGGTCCCCGAGCACACCGCCGAACATGATGGTGACGACCTCCGCAGCGGCGAACACGGCGACGACGAGCCCGAGCTCGGTGGCCGTTCCGCCGAGCTCGAGGACGGCGAAGGCGAGTGCCACCGGAGTGATCGCGTTGCCCAACGAGGTGATGCCCGTCCCCGCGGCCAGGAAGCGGAAGGGTCGGTGACGGAGGACGCCACGGACCGACGAGGGTCGTGTCTCGATCTGGGACATGACATCAAACTACTTCGCTAGCGAACTATTCGTCAACGAATTTGTTAGAGTTCTCCCATGACAGCCCCCGAGGACAGTGCGGACCGCCACGTCGCGCGGTGGCGCGGCCACTGGGTCCTCGAGTCCGCGCCCTACGACGACACGGTCGAGGCGATCACGACCCGGATCGGCAAGATCATGCGCCACCTGCGCGAGCACAAGAAGGTGGCCGCCACCGAGGCCGGGCTGCAGGACTTCGAGTACGACACCCTGCACTCCCTGATGATCCGGGACACCCCGGGAGTCGCATCACCGACAGCACTCGCAGCAGACCTCGGTGTCTCCCCTGCTGGGATGTCGGGTCGGCTGGAGGGCATGGAGAAGGCCGGCTGGATCAAGCGCACGACCGACGCGACGGACCGGCGGCGCCTGGGAGTCGAGGCCACCCCGGCCGGCATCACGATCTGGCGGGCAGCGATGACTCTTCGCGGCAATGAGGAGGACGAGATCCTGAGCGTCCTCAGCGCCAAGGAACGCGAAACCCTCAGTCGACTGCTCAAGCGAGTCACCCTCCACATCGAGGAGGGGCGCGACCGCTAGCGGTTCTGGCCGACGGCCTCGCGCAACCAGACCGCGACCTCACCGGCGAAGCTGCCGGGGTGGCGCACCCACGTGAAGTGGTCGAAGGCCGGGCCGTCCTCGCCCGCCGGGCGTGTGACGAAGCGGTGCTCGACCCGGGCGCCGGTGAGCTTGCCGGCAAGGTTGTCGACCGAACCCTGCGGGGCCAGCGCGTCGTTGTCCAGGGTGATCGCGAGGACCGGCAGCGCCACACCAGAGAAGTCCGGCTCGCCCCTGTGCGCGCCGCGCTCCACGGCAAGATCGCCGCGTCGGGCAAACCGCGCCCACTCCCGCATCAGCTTGCGCGGCTGACGACCGCCGAAACCGACCCGGTCACCCGGCCAGTGCCCGCGCACGCTCGCCACGGCACCCAGGGTCTGCGTCTGGACGAGGAGCTTGAGCCGCTTCGGGAAGCCCCGCCAGTAGGGAGAGCCGGATCCGATGAGCACCAGCGCGCTCACCGGCGAGGAGTGCGTGGCGAGATGCACGAGCGCGACCTGACCACCGAACGAGTGCCCGAGGAACGCGAGCGGCCTTCCGGCATGACGCTCCTGGGCCACAGCGACAGTGGCGGCGACAACGTCGTCGGACACTGCGGCATACCCGAAGTCGTTCTTGCGGCTCGCGAGCGGACGACTGGTGCCCTGCCCCGGGAAGTCCGCCGCCAACACCGCAACGCCCTCGGCGGCGAGGGCCGCGGCGAACGGTCCGTAGTAGCCGGCCGCCACACCGAGTGCCGGGAGCAGGATGACGACCGGGTCCCCCGCTCCGCCTCCATCAACACCGACGATCGAGGTGTGTCCCCCACCGGGCAGGTCCAGGTCAGTCACGTGTTCCACGCGAGAACCGTATGCCGCGGGGACCGCTCCCCATTGCCCTGGCCGGTGTGCGGCCCTAGGTTGCGCACGAGGGGCTGCACCGAGGCGGCCACACGGGAGGAAGAACCACCACATGACCACCATGACCCAGACGCTGCGGGCCCGCATAGCGGCCGGCGTCGTCGGCGCCCTCGCGCTGGCCGGCGCCACCGTCGTCGCTTCACCGCAGTCCGGCCTCACCGAGTCCGCGAGCGCCGCCGCGGCCGTGTGCAGCACCGACCAGACCTCGACCGAGTTCGGTGGCGCCAAGGTGTCGGCGACCTACGGCGCGTACTTCAACACGAGCACCCCGGCCGCCAGCTACCTCACGGACTTCGTTCCGCAGGGCCTCGGCGTCTGGGAGAACTGGCGTGGTGGCACGAGCACGGAGGACCTGTTCCTCGTCGGGATGCACCACGAGAACGAGAACGCCAACCGGTCGCTGCTCTACGGCATGACCTTGGGCGGCACGGTGCGCGGCTACGCCCGTCTCCCCGTCGGCTCGCACGCGGGCGGCGTCAAGGTCAACGGCAACTGGGTCTACGTCCAGCACGACAACGACACGATCCTGCGCTACCCCCTGTCGCGGATCCGTCAGGCGTTCACCGACAGCACGAAGCGCAACCTCGACTGGGGCACGCCGACCAACACCGTCACCGACGTGAGCTTCTTCGACATCGACGGCGGCTACCTCTACGGCGGCTACCACAACCCCAGCGCGCGCGGCCACATGTACCGCTACAAGATCCTCGCCGACGGCAACCTCGTGCAGGACATGGCCTGGGGTCCGATCCAGATCCCCACGAAGGCACAGGGACTGCTCGTCCTCAGCAACACCTGGGTCTTCTCGACGTCGCTCTACCGGAACTACCGAGGCAACGTCTACGTCGTCCGTCGCGGCTACTCCCGCGGGCAGGAGTTCACCTCGGTCAAGTACCGCTGCTTCCAGTCGGTCGCGATGATCCAGGAGCTCGTCGGCTTCAACGGCAAGACGTATCTCCTCAACGAGAGTGGCGCCGACACCTTCGCGAGCGGTCGGATCCACAACATCCGCAACCTGCACGTCGCCAACACGGAGTCGTTGCGCAGTCTCGTCTGGTGACGCTGTTGGTCACCTGATTTTCCGTGGGTATGCCGGGTCGTCACCTTCGCGGGTGACGGCCCGGTTCGTTGTGTACCGCAGCACGACGACTCCACCGTCGAGCGTTTCGGCATCGACCAGCTCCAGCCGGGCCGATTCCCGCGGCAACCGGCTCGTGAGCTCAACCAACGTTCGGCCTCGGGGGTCCTCGCACAGGACTGGCGCCACCATGACGATCAACTCGTCCACCAACCCAGCGGCAAGGAGCGCGCCCGTCAGCAGACCCCCACCGTCGGTGCGCACGCGGCGGACCCCGTGATCATCGTGGAGACGACGCAACCCCTCAGCGAGGTCGACCCGATCACCGCCGCACCGCACCACGTCGACGTCGCGCCGCGCGAGGTACTCGAGATGCTCCGTGGGTGTCCGGTCGCTCACCAGGGAGACGTAGCCGCCGTACCAGGGCGCCGCCTGGGCGTTGCGCCAGTTGCGGACCACCCCGCCGCTGTCCACCACGACGAGGAGCGGACGCGGCCCCGCGGCGAGCTCCTCGAACCCTGGAGGAACCGGCGAGGGTGGGACCGAAGGCCCCTGTCCTGCAGCCTCGTCGTCGCTCTCGGCCGGACCAAAGGCTCCAGCAGTCACGCTTCCCATGAGGATCGCGTCCCGCGGCCACGAGAACCCGTGACCGTAGTAGAGCGCCGCATCGCCAGCGAACTCGGTGATCCGTCCGTCCACGCTGATCTCGTTGTAGACGGTCACGTGTGGTCGGCTCATGGCTGGCACGTTAGGTGCCGGCTCCGACAGCCACCCGCCCGCCACATCATCAGCCGACGTGCTGTCCGTGACTGCCGCTGATCTCAGATGTGCCGACGCGGTCGACGTGATCCACGTGGTCGGGAACGTTGATCGCCCCGACGTCCTCACCTTGGCGGGCGACGACGAACTGCCCCATGAGTCCTTGGTCCTCGTGCCGCAGGAGGTGGCAGTGGAACATGTAGGGGCTGTTGGCGTCGGCGAAGTCGGTGAAGCGCATCCGCAGTTCGACGCTGTCACCCGGCGCGATGAGGACGGTGTCCTTCCACCCGGCGAGCACCGGCGGAGGTGGGCCGCCGGCATACCGGATCACCTGGAACTGCACGTCGTGGATGTGGAAGTTGTGCACCTGGCCGTCGGAGTTGGTGACGTCCCAGACCTCGGTCGTGTCGAGGCGGGAGACGATGTCGACGCGCCCCATGTCCATCTTCCCGAAGTTCGTACTGCTGCCGTTGAGGCTGATCTGGCGGGTGGCAGCCACCGGGTCGTCGGCGAGATCGGGGGCCGGTGCGAGGGCCGCGGGGATCGCCGGGCTGGGACGCAGGGTCGCCGCGCCACGCAGCTCGAGAATGTCGAGCCGGTCCGAGTCGCCGGTGAAGCGGTTGGTGTCGACAAAGGGTGGGGTGCTCTGCAGGACCGTCCGCTCGCCGGGGCGCACGCCCACGACGATCTCGGCGCGCTCCCCCGGGGACAGGAGCAGGTCGCTCGTCTCCACGGGCTTCGGGAGGAGGCCACCGTCACTGGCGACGACGGCATACGCCCGGTTGTCGTCGAAATGGAAGCGGTAGACGCGGGCATTCGAACCGTTGAGCACGCGCAGACGGACGCGCTCGGTCGTCACGTCGAGGAACGGACCGGGTGTGCCGTTGACGAGGACGGTGTCGCCGAGGATGCCGGCGGACTGGAAGAGCCCGTGGGTGTCGTCGAGCTGCGACCCGTCAAAAGCCTTGTCCTGCACCATGATCGGGAAGTCATCAACGCCGTAGGTCTTGGGCAGTGCGACGTTGAGGTCGTCGTCGATGATGAACATGCCGGCCAGTCCGCGGTAGACGTGCTTGGCGGTCTCGCCGTGCGGGTGCGGGTGGTACCAAAGCGTCGCGGCGGGCTGGTCGACCTGCCAGTGCGGCGACCAGGTGGCGCCGGGGTTGATCGGCTGGTGCGGTCCGCCGTCCATGGCCGCCGGGAGGTGCATGCCGTGCCAGTGCACCGTCGAGGTCTCGTCGAGGCGGTTGACGACGTTGACGCGGACCTGCTCGCCGCGGGTCGCGCGCAGCGTCGGGCCGAGGAAGGCGCCGTTGAAGCCCCACGTGCGGGTGGGGCCGCCGCGGCCGAGGTCGCTCTCGCCCGCCTGCATCGAGAGGTCGAAGGTGCGCACGCCCTGGGCGTCGACGGTGGACGTCGCCAGCGGGGGGATCGTGAGCGGCCGGTCGAAGTCGACCTTGCCGATGGTGTCGATGCTCGCCTTCGAGAACGACCAGGCGATGTATGCCGCGAAGCCGCCGATGGCGAGAACGATGGCTGTCACGACGGCGGCGATGAGCTTGAAGGCGGTGCGCATGACCCCACCGTCGTGGGTGTCTCGGGCGGTGAACAGGGTTTTCGGGGTGACCTCAGGGCTGCGCTCAGGGCCGACTCCGGGGCCACCCCGAGCGACACGCCGGTCACGAATCGGCAACACAGGCAACCTTCACCCCACTCAGCGCGTCATGATCCATGAGGGGACGTCGACACGAACGAGGGGAACGACATGACAGGAAGCACCCGGCGGATCAGGGCCACCGTGGCAGCAGCAGCCATGTTGGCGCTGGGGCTCAGCGCCTGCGGGCAGGGGGGCGACCAAGAGGGTTCGTCGGTGACGGTGGGGTCGCGACCCACGTCCACCCCGGCTCCGCCCGAGCCCGCCCCCGAGACTTCCACCGTGCCGCCTGCTGTCGCACCGGTGCCCACCTCCCCGGCTACCACCACCCCGGCGGTCACGCCGTCGTCGCCGCCCACGGTCGCACCGACGCCGACCAAGACGACGCCCGCACCGACCAAGCCCAAACCCGCGCCCACCAAGCCAGCGCCCACCAAGCCCGTGCCCGCGCGTGACGACATCCGCATGGGTGACCGCGGACCCAAGGTGCTCGCGGTCCAGCAGCGGCTCAGCGCCCTCGGT
Organism: uncultured Actinomycetota bacterium; assembly: GCA_963807825.1. GTDB lineage: Bacteria > Actinomycetota > Actinomycetes > Actinomycetales > Dermatophilaceae > Knoellia. Next base: position 11,787 of record CAWEDC010000039.1, on the reverse strand, counting down.
TACTGGCTCGGCGAGCCCGACGGGCACTACGGCTCCCTCACACGGCAGGCGGTGTGGGCGCTGCAGAAGAGCGCCGGCCTGTCCCGCGACGGCAACGTCGGACCCGCGACCCAGAAGGCTCTGGCCAACGGCGTCCGGCCGAGCACGAACCTGTCGGGCAACGGGATCGACATCAACCTCAAGCGGCAGATCCTCATGATCGTGCGAGGTGGCGAGGTGAAGTACATCCTCAACACCAGCACCGGTGGCGGCTACGAGTACGAGACCAAGAAGGGCAACACTGCCACCGCGCGGACGCCCAAGGGGACGTTCAAGGTCTGGTACACGGTCGACGGTTCCGACGAGGGATTCCTGGGCACGATGTGGCGGCCGCGCTACTTCCACGGCGGGTATGCCGTGCACGGATCGCCGTCGATTCCGGCCTACGCGGCCTCCCACGGCTGCGCTCGGGTGAGCAACTCCGCGATGAACATGATCTGGGCGCGCGACTTCATGCCCAAGGGTTCAACCGTCCTCGTTCGCTGACATCACCCTTCAGCGGGACAGCACGGCCTGACGAGGCAGGGTCTCGCGGGCACGCGCCCAGGGGATCGCCGCCAGGAGGCTGAGCGCGCCCGTCACGGCGAAGGCCACCGAGAAGGTGCTTGAGTCGACCAGCGCGCCGGCGAGGATCGGCCCGATGATGGCTCCGGCATCGGCCGACATCTGGAAGCCTGCGAGCGCCGGTCCGCCGTTGCGCTCGCGCCCGATGACGTCGGCGATGCTGGCCTGCTGGGCCGGGTTGAGCGAACCCGCACCGACTCCCGCCAGGATGGACAGCACGACGAGGACCGGCAAGGTCGTCGCGAACCCGGTCGCGATGGTCGCGACCCCGGTGACGACGAGCCCGCCGATGATGAAGGGGCGCCGACCGCGCGTGTCACTGAGGCGACCGGCGACGTTGATCCCCACGGCGGTCCCGGCGGCATAGATCCCCAGGATGACGCCGACGAGCCACTGCTCATCGCCGATCTGCGCGGCGATGAAGAGCGGAATGATCGCGTTGCGCACCCCGAAGTTCGTCCAGCCGTTGGCAAAGCCCGAGCCGAGACCGGCCCGATAGGCGCTGTCCCGCAACCCGTCACGCACCGTCATGACCGGCAGCACGGGCGCGTCGGGTGCCGGACGCAACGAGTGCTCACTGATGAAGATCGCGACGAGAGCGGCAGCGATGAGGAGCGTCACGGCATACACGAGGAAGGGGACACGCAACCCCAGGCCACCGAGAAGGCCGCCGACGACGGGACCGCCGATCCCGCCGATGAGGAACGCCGAACCGTAGGCCGACGAGACGCGACCACGGATGGCAGGCGGTGCGAGCCGGACGATCAGTGCGGTCGCGGAGATGGTGAACATGACGGACCCGATGCCGCCGAGTCCGCGGTAGAGGAGCAGCTGCCAGTAGGTGTGGGCGAACGCCGTGGCCGCGGTCGAGGCGGCGACGATGAGCAGACCGGCGAGATAGATCGGGCGCTCACCGAGGCGGACGATGAGGCGGCCACCCACGGGCGCGAAGGCCAGGCGGAAGAACGCGAACACGCTGACGACGATGGCGATCGACGTCGTGTTGACCCCGAAGCTCTTCGCGAACTCCGGCAGCACGGGTGTGATGAGGCCGAAGCCGAGCGCGATGACGAACGCGGAGGCCACGAGGACCCAGATCTCGCGCGGGATGCGGGCACGCTCGACCGGCGCGGAAGTGGGGGTGGTCATGGCAGGGACAAGTATGCCGCGCCCCTCCGACATTCCCCCGCCGTCACATTCGCGTCAGACGAGGAGGGCCGCGACGATGGGGATCAGGGCGCCGAGGACGACCAGCGTGTCGGCCAGGCGCCACGGGGCGGTCGCGAACCACGTCCGCCTCGACGCCGAGGCGAAGCCGCGCGCGTCCATCGCCACCGCCAGATCGGCCGCCATCCGCAGCGTCCGCACGAGCAGTCCGAACGTCACGGTCGCGAGGTCGCGCGCCATCGCCACGGGCCGCCGCGCATCCAGACCGAGTCCGCGCACTCGCCGGGCCAGCGAGATCTCCGACCACACGGCGCCGAACGTGTGCACCCGCTGCAGTGCCGCAGCGAGGGCGACGACGGGACGGGCCGGCAGACGCAGGCGTTGGGCGAGGTGGTCGCCGAGCCGATCCGGGTCGACCAGCGGCAGGAGCACCGCCGACGGCAGGACGATGATGAGCACGCGCAGTGCCGCGGTGAAGGCCGTCGTCGTGTCGTGCCCACCGAGCAACCACGTCGACCAGCCGACCGAGAGCCCACCGAGCACGCCCGGTGCGCAGCCGCAACAGCACCCGCCGCAACCGGCCCGTCGGGCGAGCACCCACACCGGGAGCACTGAGCGCCACGCAGGCCAGCACCGCCTGCACGGCGAGCACCAGCAGCGACGCATGCCAGTGCCCGGGGATGATGCCCGCCGGGATCGCGACGAGCGCGCCGAGCATCAGCGCCAGTGGTCCGGCCCGCCCGGCGAGCACCCGACGAGGCTCCGGGGGCGGCGGTTCCTTGGCCGGCGTCGCCAGCTCGACGACATCGTCCGAGCGCGCGATGAGCGCGGCGTCGTGGGTCGAGACGAGCACCGCTCCCCCGGCCGCGCGATAGGAGTCGAGCAGCCCGACGACCGCGGCCCACGTGTGCCGGTCCTGACCGACGGTGGGTTCGTCCGCCAGCAACAAGGGCGGCTGGTGCAGGATCGCCGACGCGATGGCGAGGCGTCGCTGTTCACCGCCGGAGAGCTCGCGCGGGTCGGCACCTTCGAGGTGGCTGAGGCCGAGCGCGGTCAGGAGCGCGTGGGCCTCGACGACCCGTTCGGCCGACTCCTGCCCCAACGCGTGGCTCGCGACGAGCACCTCGTCGAGGACGGTGCGCCCGATGATCGTCGAGCTCGACCACTGCGGCACCCAGCCGACGTGAGCGGCGAGCTCGCGGGTCGAGAGGTCCGCGACGGGCGACCCCGCGGCATCGATCGAACCCACGCTCGGTGTCAGGGCTCCGGCAAACCCCAACAGCACCGTGGACTTGCCCGAACCGCTCGACCCGACGAGGGCCGTGGCGGTGCCGGGCTTCGGCGCCAGAGCCGCGTCGACCCGTGCCGCGGTCTGCGTGCGCGCCGAGCCGTCGAGGAGTCGGGTCGTGCGGTCGATGGTGAGCGCAGTCGCCGTGACCTCCTGCGTGCGGCGATTCGACGTCCTGGCCACCAGGGCACCAGACGCGCTGGGGGTGGGCGGCGGCGCATCGGGCACCCAGATGCCCATGTCGAGCAGCCGCTCCCGCTCGCGCGTGAGGACGTCGCGCACCGGCCCGTCCGCGACGAGGACACCGTCCGCGTCAAGGACGAGCATCCGGTCCACGAGGTCCACCCACGGTCCGAGGAGGTGCTCCACGACGACCGTCGTGATCGGGTATGCCGCGAGCGCACCTTCCACACTTGCCCTCACCTGGGCAGCGTGGCCGGGGTCGAGCATGGCCGTGGGTTCGTCGAGCAGCAGCACGCTGGGCCGCAACGCCAACGCTCCCGCGAGGGCCAGTCGTTGCGTCTCGCCACCGGACAGGGCACCGGTCGGGGTGTCCAGCGGCATGGTCAGTCCGACCGCAGCCACAGCGGAACGGATGGCGGGCGGCATGTCCGCACGCGGCATACCCACGTTCTCGAGACCGAACGCGACGTCGCGCCCGATCGACGACGCGACCACACCGGCACCCGGCTCCTGGAGGACGAGGCCCACTTCACCGGCGCGCGACCCGGGGGCGTGGCCGTCGATGACGACGGACCCCGACAGCTCGCCGGCGTCAGCGGTCTCGAGCAGCCCGGCGATCGCCCGGAGCAGCGTCGACTTGCCGGACCCCGACTCGGGCCGACGAGAAGCACGCGCTCGCCCGGCGCCAGCGACACGAGATGTCGCGCAGGACAGGTTCGCGCCGACCGTACGGGCGCCACGTCACCCCCTCGAGGGTGACGTGGCCGCCCGCGACCGGCTCAGCCGAGCGCCTGATGTCAGACAGCGCGGTGCTCGCGGTGCTCCTGGCCGGGCGGGAACGCGTTGAGCGCACCAGCCGCTGCCAGGGCCCGGGTGAGCAACCACGCCAACCCTCCGGCGATCACGGCACCGGCAGCGCTCATGATGACGAGGTAGGCGATCTTGTGGCTCCACGCCCAGTCCGGGTAGTAGGTGAACCACTCGTAGACGACCTCGAACGGCGCCGACAGCGCACCCGCGAGCATGGCCGCTCCCAGGCGGAAGGAGGCGTAGCCGAGGACGGCGAAGGCAAGCTCCGCGCCCAGCCCCTGGAGGACGCCGGCAATGAGGGTGGAGGCGCCCCACTGCGTGCCCGGCAGCATCGAGACGAGGGCGGCGACGACCTCGCACATCAGTGCTGCACCGGGTCGACGCACGACGAGTCCGCCGACCACCCCGGCCATGAGCCACGGCGCCGCGGTGATGCCGGACAGCGGGGCATACAGCGCGCTGAGGGCGTTGGAGGGCACGACGTACGCCTGCCCCCAGCCCCAGTAGGCGACGCCGAACGCGGCACCGAGGAAGGCGATCGTGAGGATGTCGACGGTCCGCCACCCCATGAGGGGACGGGTCGCGAGGATGCTTCGGGCGCGCAGGAAGCCGCCCGAGGTGGAGTCGGTGGTGGCCGGCTCCGTGGTGTGTGTAGCCATGAACTTTTCTCCCGTGGTCTCCGGCGCAGGGCCGTTGGATACCTCGGGGAGGTGACCACTCGGCATACACGTCGTATGCCGCTCAGTCACCTGAGAACTCAGACTCCCTACGCCGGTGCGAACCGGATCAGGTGTGAGGGTCTGCGGTTGCCCGCACTCTCAGCGCTAGGTGCGCTCCCCTGTCATTGACGTGGTCACCCTACTCCTCGGCTGTGGCAAGGTGGAACGGGAGAAGGCCCGTCTTTGCGCGGGCATCGCAACGTGAAGGAGTCACCGTGGGCAGCACTGTGTGGAAGATCCTCGGAACCGGCTCGGCGATCCTTGCCGGACTGGCCGCAACCAAGGTGGCCGACAAGGTCTGGGAGAAGGCCGGTCAGGACCGCATGATCAACCCCAAGGACCCCGACTCGCCCTTCGCAGCCGCATTGGCGTATGCCGCCCTCACCGGTCTCGCGGCCGGCGTCGCGAAGACGTTGGCGACCCGCAAGGCGGCGCAGTACTACGCGAAGTCGGCCGGCCACAAGCCGGAAGCCGTGCGCCCCGGCAACCTCTGAGACGAGTCCCGTCCCGCGCAGAGTTCGTCGGGTCATTTCTGCGCGGCTGGCGCCAACCGCGCAGATGCTGGTCCGCCGCGCAGTTATCAGAGCGCGGCTGGTCACGTTCTGCGCCTTTGGCGCGCACCGCGCAGTGGTCGCGCGACGGCTCAGGTGAGAGCGCGGGCGATGGGGACACCGGCGCGATAGGCGAGGTGCAGGTGGCTCGGCGCGTCCAGCACGGCGAGGTCTGCTGGCCCGCCGACGGCCACCCGACCGATGTCGGTGCGGCGCAACGCCTTGGCTGACCCGGCGGTCGCAGCCCACACGGCCTCGCTCGGCGTCATCCCCATCTCGCGCACGGCGAGGGCAATGACGAACGGCATCGAGCTCGAGTAGCACGTGCCCGGGTTGCAGTCGGTCGCCAGCGCGATGGAGACGCCCGCGTCGAGGAGCCTGCCGAGCGTCCGGATACGGCGAACGGGTCGAGAACTCCACGCCCGGCAGCAGCGTCGCGACGGTGGTCGCGGCCGCCCCCACCAGGGCGTCGACGTCGGCGTCGGACAGGTAGGTGCAGTGGTCGACGCTGGCGGCACCGAGTTCGACGGCGAGCTGCACGCCCGGACCGTGACCGAGCTGGTTGCCATGGACTCGCAGCCCCAGACCGGCCTCGCGCGCAGCGGTGAGGACGGCGCGGGACTCGTCCTCGGTGAAGGCGTGCGGCGAGTTCGGCTCGCAGAAGACGTCGGCCCACTTCGCGTAGGGCGCGCAGGCTTCCAGCATCGGTCCCGTGACGAGATCCAGGTATGCCGCCCGCTCACCCCGCGCTTCCGGTGGCACGACGTGCGCGCCGAGAAACGTTGTCTCCGTGGTGAATTCGCTCGCGATGTTGAGGGCTCGGGCCTCGTCCTCGACAGTGAGGCCGTAGCCGCTCTTGATCTCGATCGTCGTCGTGCCCTGGTCACGCATCTCGCGGACCCGTCGACCGACGAGCTCGCGCAGCCGTTCGTCGGAGGCGGCCCGGGTGGCAGCAACGGAGACGCCGATGCCTCCACCGTCGTAGCGCTCCCCCGTCATCCGCGCGGCGAACTCCGCCGAGCGGTCGCCGTCGAAGACGAGGTGGCTGTGGCTGTCGACGAAGCCGGGGAGGATCGCCCGGCCCTCGAGGTCGACACGGCGGTCGGCGTCTGGAGCGGCGGACGCGTCGCCGATCCAGGCGATGCGGCCGTCCTCGATGACCAGCGCGGCGTCGGTGCGCAACCCGAGCCCGGCGTCACCGGTGCCGTCACACGTGACCAGCTCGCCGATCCCCGTGATCACCACGGAACCTCCGGGGTCCGGAGTGCTCACTGGGCGCTTCTCACGGCGACGATCGCCTCGGCGACGACGTCGTCGACGGGGCCGAGGGGGTGGACCCCGTTGGACACGATCCGTCGACCGCCGACGACGACGTCGGTGATGTCCGCACCGGTCGCGCCGAAGATGATCTGGGCCGGGGCGACGCCACCGGTGCGGCGACTGTCGGTGCGCACTGCGACGACGTCAGCCAGAGATCCCACCGCGATCCGGCCGCCGTCCCAGCCGAGGCTGCGATAGCCCGCGGACGTCCCCATCTCGAGCAGCTGCGCCGACCCCGAACCGTCCGCGCTCGTGGCTCTTGAGCCGCTCGTGCATCTCGATCCCGCGGATCTCCTCGAAGGGGTCGATGACGGCGTGCTGGTCGGAGCCGAGGCAGATCGGGACATCCTGCTCGGCCAGTTCGCAGCCCGGGCCGATGCCGTCCGCGAGGTCACGCTCGGTGGTCGGGCAGAAGCAGGCACCAGCGCCCGACCGTCCCATGAGATCGAGGTCCACGTCGGACAGGTGGGTCGCGTGGACGGCGGTGAAGCCCTCCCCGAGCAGCCCGGCATCGGTGAGGTGCTCGACCGGGCTCGCGCCATAGACGAGCTGGGTCGTGAGGTTCTCGCCCATCTGCTCGCTCACGTGGGCGTGGACGGGTCGGTCGCCGACAACCGTGGCGAACTCCGCGAGCTGCGCTCCCGTGAGGGCGCGCACCGAGTGGGCGGCCGCCCCGATGCGCACCATGTCGCTGTCCCGCAACGCTTCCACCCGCTCGGCCCAGGCCTGCACGGACCCGTCGGAGAAGCGGGTCTGCACCTCGTCGAGCGGCAGGTGTCCGGCCGAGTCGAGCCCACCGGACAGGTAGCAGGTGTCGAGGAGCGTGAGCCGGATCCCGGCCTCCTCGGCTGCGGCGATGAGGGCCGACCCCATCGCGTTCGGGTCGTCGTAGGGCTTCCCGCCGGGCCCGTGGTGCAGGTAGTGGAACTCCCCGACGACGGTGTAGCCCGACGCCACCATCTCGGTGAAAACCCCTCTCGCGAGGGCGAAGTAGGTGTCGGGATCGAGACGAGCGGTCACGGCATACATCTGTTCGCGCCAGGTCCAGAAGTTGCCGCCATCGCCATGGGTGCGACCACGCAGCATCCGGTGGAACGCGTGGCTGTGCGCGTTGGCGAAGCCGGGCAGGACGACACCGCGAAGTCGCACGTCGGCATCGCGCGGCTTGGTGTCCGTGGTGACTTCGCTGAACCGCCCGTCCACGACCGTGAGCCGCACACCCCGGTGGACCTTGTCGGGCAGCTGCGCGTGTTCACACCAGTAGGTCGTCACGCGGGCACCCCTGCCAGGTCGGTGAGGACTGTCGTGAGTGCCTCGACACCGGCGAGGCAGTCCTGCGAGGTCGCGAACTCCTCGGGCGAGTGCGAGATGCCGGTGGGGTTGCGCACGAAGAGCATGGCGGTCGGTACGCCGGCGTTGGCCAGGATCCCGGCGTCGTGTCCCGCTCCGGTCCCGATGACGGGTATGCCGCCCAGCCGGGTCGAGAGGCGCCTCACCAACGCTGGGTCGAAGGGCGTCGTGCCGGTCCAGGAGTCCTCGATGACCAGTCCGTCGAAGTCGGAGACGACCTCGGTGACGTCGGCGACGACCTGGCGCACCGCGGCCTCGTCGGCGCCCCGGGCGTCGAGCCAGCCGGTGACTTCGCTCGGGATCGCGTTGACCCCGCCGGGGGTGACGGCGACCTTGCCGACGGTCGCGACGCAGCCGTGCTTCTCGGCGGCGCGGCGGGCAGCGATGACTGCCGCTGCAAAGCCGAGCATCGCGTCCTCGCGGTCCTCGAGTCGGGTCGTGCCGGCGTGGTTGGCCTCACCGAGAGTGCGGATCCGCCAGCGGCCGTGCGGCCAGATGTCACTGCCGACGGCCACGGGGGTGTCCACCTCGAGGTCGGACAGGAGCCGGCCCTGCTCGACGTGGAGCTCGACGAACGTGCCCACCCGCCGGACCGTCTCGGAGTCGGGCCCCAGTGCCTCGGGGTCACGGCCGGCCGAACGCAGCGCCTCGGCCATCGACACTCCCTCGCCGTCGGTGAGCGAGCGGGCCCGGTCGGCCGTCATGGCGCCGGTGAGGACACGCGACCCGGCACACGCCACCCCGAAGCGGGCACCCTCCTCGTCGATGAAGTTCACGACACCGATGGGGCGGTCGGGCTCAAAGCCACTGTCGCGCAGCGCATCCAGCGCAGCGAACGCCGACACGACTCCCAGGGGTCCGTCGTACGCGCCACCGTCAGGCACGGAGTCGAGGTGTGACCCGGTGACGATTCCGGGACGCCCTGCCGCCAGCGCCGCATCGGGGTCTCCCCACCACGCCCACTGGTTGCCGACGCGGTCCACGGTGACGTCGAGACCGCGCGCCTGCGCCTGCGCGACGAACCACTCACGCAATGTGTGGTCCTCACGGGTCCACGCGAAACGGTGGTAGCCGTTGGTCCCGCCATCGCGACCGATGGGCGTCAGGTCGCGCCACATCGAGCCAAAGGTCTGTCCCGGGGTGCTCACCCAGCCATTCCACACCCCGGAGGTGGGAACGGGTGGCGGCGCACCGGCATACCCGTCTGAAATGCCAGACGAGAAGGTGCCTCTAGAGTTCTGGCATGAGCGAAGCGGTCGAGACGGAGGGCGCGCGGCGGGCGCGCGAGGCGCTCGAGGCCAGCGGGATCGAGCACCAGATCAGGGTCTCGACCGTGCCTGCGTCCTCGCTCGCCGAGGCCGCGGAGCAGCGCGGGATCGAGCCGCGCGACATCGTGAAGTCGTTGGTGGTGCGGCGCGGGTCGGGCGACTACGTCTTCGTGCTGGTGCCCGGCGACCGCGAGATCTCGTGGCCCAAGCTGCGCGCCCACCTCGGCGTCAACCGGTTGTCGATGCCGCCGGCCGACAAGGCTCGCGAGGCGACGGGCTACGAGCGCGGCACGATCACGCCGTTCGGGTCAACGACGCCGTGGCCGGTCATCGTCGACGCCACCGCGGCGGGCCGGACCATCTCGATGGGTGCAGGGGCGCACGGCACGTCCGTGACGCTCGCCGCCAGCGACCTGGTGCGCGTCCTCGCGGCAGAGGTCGCCGACGTCACCGACCCTGCCTAGCTGCCGTTGAGGACGTCCTTGGCGAGCTGCGGCGGCAGGTAGTCGTAGCGGGCGAACTTCCGGGTGAACGTGCCCGTGCCGTGCGACACCGAGCGCAGGTCGATCGGGTAGCGCGACAGCTCCAGCGCCGGGATCTCGGCATGGATGAGGGTGCGTCCCTCGTGGGCCGCGGGTTCGGTCCCGTGCACCTGGCCGCGACGCCCGCGCAGGTCCGCGAGCGCCGAACCCACGGACTCGTCCGCGACCTCGATGTCCACGGCGTCGATGGGTTCGAGCATCGACACGGTGCTCTCGTTCGCGGCTTCGCGCAGGGCCTGACCCGCAGCCGTCTGGAACGCCATGTCGGAGGAGTCGACCGAGTGCGCCTTCCCGTCGAGCAGGGTCACCCGCACATCGACCGCCGGGTAGCCGTTGAGCACTCCCTTCTCGAGTTGCGCCTGTGCGCCCTTCTCCACCGACGCGATGAACTGCTTGGGCACCGAACCACCCACGACCTTGTTGACGAACTCGAAACCACCTCCACGCGGCAGCGGCTCAATTCGCAAGTGGCACACCGCATATTGCCCGTGCCCGCCCGATTGCTTCACGAGTCGACCCTGCACCTCGCACGGGCTGATGAAGGTCTCGCGCAACGCGGTTCGCAGCGGCTCGGCCTCGACGGCGACGTGGTGATGCTCCTCGAGGGACTTGGTCAGCAGGGCCAGGTGTGCCGGCCCCATCGTCCACAGCACGACCTGGTGCGTCTCGGCGTTGAGGTCGAGTCGCATCGTCACGTCCTCGGACACCAACGTCTGCAGCACCGAGGCCAGCTTGTCCTCGTCCCCCTTGCTCTTCGCGTGAATTGCCACCGGCAGCAACGGTTCCGGCAGCACCCAGGGTTCGACGAGCGCCGGCTGCTTCGGCGACGACAGGGTGTCCGTGGTCTCGGCACCGGCGAGGCGGGACACGAGGACGAGTTCGCCCGCGATCCCGTGAGCCTTGGGGCGCGACTCATCACCCAGGGGAGCCGTGAGCCCACCCACGCGGTCGAGGTCCTCGTCGTGGTCGTCGTGTCCGCCGAGTTCCCCCGTCGCGAACTGCTGCAAATGCCCGGACACGTGCACGGGATCGTCGGGCCGCAGCGTCCCCGAGAAGATCCGCACGAGGGACTGCCGCCCCACGAACTGGTCGGTCGTCGTGCGCACGACCTCGGCGACAAGCGGTCCGGACGGATCGCACGTCACAGCACCGAAGTCACCGCCGTTGGTCCGCCAGATGCGCGGCAGCGTGACGTCCTCGGGCGAGGGCAATCCCTGCTCGATGAGGTGGAGCAACTCCTCGATGCCCACTCCATTCGTCGCGTTCGTCGGCAGCACGGGGAAGAAGCGGGCCGTCGCGACCGCGGTGTGCAGGTCGGCCCGAAGCGTTGCGACATCGACCTCCTCGCCCTCGAGGTAGCGCTCGAGCAGCGTCTCGTCCTCGGACTCCTCGATGATCGCCTCGACGAGCGCGCTGCGACCTTCAACGTCCTCGCCCGAACGTCAGCAGGTCCACCAGCCCGGTCACCGTCGTCCCCGGCCCGCCCGGTTGCACCGGCACCGCCAGCGGCTGGGCCTCACCGAACACGCGCCGACAGGTCGCGACCGTCTCATCGAAGTCCGCACGCGCCTGCTCGAGACGGGTCACGGCGATGGCACGCGGCATACCCGTTGCGCCGCACTCTCGCCACAGCATCCTCGTGGCGTCATCGAGACCGTCGGCCCCCGAAATGACGAAGAGGGCGGCATCCGCCGCCCTCAGCCCTGCTCTCACATCGCCGACGAAGTCGGGGTTGCCCGGGGTGTCGAGAAGGTTGACCACCACCTCGCCACTGGCAAAGCTCGCGGCGACGAGACCCGTTGACGACTGTCGCTCGTCGTCCTTGGGGCGCCGCCCCTCGACCCGGGCCGCGACGAGGTGCTCGAAGAGCGTGCTCTTCCCGGCACCGGCTGGTCCGACGAGGACAACGTTGCGGATGTCGCGCGGGCTGGTGGGCGCAGGCGCGTTCTCGGAGCGGGTCACCTGTCACACAGTGCTCTGGCTCGC
>CAWEDC010000038.1:0-17850 GCA_963807825.1 uncultured Actinomycetota bacterium | reverse complement strand
GATGGCCAGCCCCAGCCCTGCGCCGGCGTCGTCGCCGCTGCGCTCGGGGTCGGCCCGCCAGCCGGCTTCGAAGACGCGGTGCAGGTCGGGCTCGGCGATGCCGCCGCACTCGTCGAGCACCGAGAGCTGGGTGCGGCCGTCGGCGCTGCGTTCGGCCCGGACGACGACCGAGCCTCCGGGAGCGGTGTGGCGCACGGCGTTGCCCACGAGGTTGCCGAGGAGGCGGGTGAGCTCGTCCCCGTTGCCGGTGACGGCGAGCCGGTCGTCGTCACCGCGGGTCTGGAGGCGGAGGTCGACCTCGCGCTGTTGGGCGTGCTGCTCGAGCTCACCGACGACGTCGTGCGCCACCTCGACGAGGCTGACGAGCGCGGTGTCGTCCTGGGTGCGCGCCTCCGCCGAACTCACCCGCGACAGCTCGAACAGGTCGCCGACGAGGCCGTCGAGTCGGGTCACCGTCTGGCGCATCTGGCGCAGCGCGGGTTCGGGTTCGATGACCTTGTCCTCGAGGCCCTCGGCCAGCGCCCGCAGTCCGGCCAGTGGCGTGCGCAGGTCGTGGGACATGAAGGCGACGAGCTCGCGCCGGGCGCGTTCCAGGGCGCGCTCGCGTTGCTCGGACGCGGCGAGGCGGGTGCGGGTGGTGTCGAGCTCGCGCCACAGGTCCGAGAGTTCGGACGACACCGAGGCGCCTCGGCTGCCGTCCGGGCCCGAGACGCCGTCGCCCAGGGTGCGCATGCGAGTCGACGAGGGCCGTCGAACCGGCGGCCACCTGACGACCGAGCACGAGTGAGAGCAGCACCCCGATGAGGCCGGCCAGACCCAGCGCCACGAGGACGACGGTCGAGTCGTGGGTGGAGATGAACATGCGCTGCACGTTGACGAACACCGCGAGCGACACCGCGACGAGTGGGACGAGTGACGCCACGACGACGAGGGTCTTGGTGGACCGACCACGCAGTCCCGACAGGCGCCATCGCTCCCGCACCACCCGCGATGAGGCAGACGAGAGTGGTGACGGCGATGATCTGCTGCATGTCGCTCATGGCTGCTCCTCGGGGTCCCCGAACCGGTAGCCGGCGCCACGCACGGTGACGATGCGCTGCGGGTCGGACGGGTCGGTCTCGATCTTTTCGCGCACCCGGCGCACGTGGACGGTGACGGTCGAGGTGTCGCCGAAGTCCCAGCCCCACACCCGCCGCATGAGCTGCTCCTTGGTGAACGTCAGGCCGGGGTGGGCGATGAGATAGGCCAGCAGGTCGAACTCGCGGGTCGTGAGCTCGACGCCGCGACCGTCGACGGTGGCGGTCGCGAGACCCGGTGTCGACGCGCACGCCCAGTCGTTCGGTGACGCGGGGCAGCAGGGTGACGGCGCCGAGTCGCTCGGCCCGCCGCAGCAGCGCCTCGACCCGGCCCAGCGCCTCGCGCGGGCTGAACGGCTTGACCATGTAGTCGTCGGCGCCGAGCTCCAACCCGAGGAGCCGGTCGTCCTCCTCGCCCCGTGCGCTCAGGACGATGACGGCGGCGTGGTCGTCCTCGGCGCGGCGGCGGCGCAGCACCTCGAGGCCGGACATGAGGGGCAGCATGACGTCGAGGATGACGACGTCGGGACGGCGCTCACGCCACGCCTGCAGGGCGGTCAAGCCGTCGGCGGCGAGCACCGGCTCGAATCCGGCCCGCCGCAGATAGGCCGACAGGACGCTCGAGACGGTGGGATCGTCCTCGACGACCAGCACGGTTGCGACCACCTCCGCAGCGTATGCCGGTGAGTCGCCCTGAGCGCCCGTCTTGCCCTCGCGTGGGCGTCACCGTAAGGGTCTCGTCATCTGCGGGCGCCCCGGAGCGGGGACGGTGACGCCCTAGCGTCGGGTCATGGCTTCCGCTGAGGTGTTGGTTGACGTGGTGCTCCCCTGTCTCGACGAGGCGGAGGCGTTGCCGCGGCTGTTCGCCCGCATGCCCGACTGGGCGCGCCCGATCCTGGCCGACAACGGCTCGACGGACGGCTCGATCGACCTCGCCCGGCAGCGGGGCATCGAGGTCGTGGAGGTGCCGCAGCGTGGGTACGGCGCCGCCTGCCACGCAGGGCTCCTCGCGGCGACCGCCCCGCTCGTGGCCTTCATGGATGCCGACGCCAGCCTTGACCCGCTCTCGCTCGAGGTGCTGCTCGCCGAGCACCGCCGCCTGCTGCCCGAGCGGCGCTCCCACCTCGTCGTGGGAGCCCGCCAGCCCGTGAGCCGGGAGGCGTGGCCGTGGCGGCTGAGGGTCGCCAACCGCGTGCTCGCGCATCGGGTGCGACGTGCCACCGGCGTGGGCCTCGAGGACATCGGTCCGCTGCGCCTGGCGCCCACGAAACCGCTGCAGGGCCTGCCGATCGAGGACCGCCGCTCGGGCTATCCCGTCGAGACCGTCGTGCGCGCCGCCGAGGCGCAGTGGAGCATCACCGGCGTGCCCGTCCCCTATCTCGCGCGGGCTGGCCGGTCCAAGGTCACCGGCACCTGGCTGGGAGCGGCCCGCGCCGTGCAGGACATGAGCCGGGTGCTGGCCTCATGACCGTGACCACAGCGACTGAGTCCCGCTGTCGCGACCTGCATTCGGTCATCATCCTGGCCAAGTCCCCCCAGCCCGGTCGGGTCAAGACCCGGCTGATGCCCGACTTCTCACCGAGCGAGGCTGCAGCGCTCGCGGCGGCGGCCATCCGCGACACCCTCGCCGCGGCGCGGGCCACTGGGGCGCGCACGATCCTTGCCTGGGACGGGCCACCGACGCGTTGGCTGCCGCAGGACGTGCCCGTCCATCCTCAGCGCGGCAACGGACTCGACGAGCGCCTGGATCACGCCTTCCGTGACGCGCTCGCGGACCACGGTGACCAGCCCACCCTCCTCGTCGGCATGGACACCCCGCAGGTCGGCGCCGAGGAGCTCCTCGCCGACTGGCACGGTGCTGATGCGGTGCTCGGGCTGTGTGAGGACGGCGGCTACTGGGCCATCGGGTTGCGTCGCTACCAGCCCGGCCTGTTCGTCGGCGTCCCGATGTCGACGGCCCACACTGGCCAGGCACAGCTCGAACGCCTTGTCTCTCAAGGCCTTTCGGTGCATCTGCTGCCCATGCAGCGCGACGTGGACGAGCCTGCGGATGCTGCGGCGGCTGCCGCCCGCGCGCCCGAGACCCGGTTTGCCAAGACCTTCCGGCGACTCGTGGACACACCCTGCGACCCGACCCTGATGTTCGACATCGCCCTCACCCGAGGCGGTGTCCACCTCGAGTGGGGGTCCCCCATGGAGGGACGGCCAGCCTCACGCCAGCCGCTCGACGTGGCCTCCTGGCTGACGATGTCCGGCGTGGACGAACTCATCGTGAGTCGGTGCTCCGGACCGGTCATCGACATCGGGTGCGGACCGGGCAGGTTCGTCGAGGCATTGGCCGCGCGAGGCCTCCCGGCCCTGGGCATCGATGTGTCCGGCGCCTCCATCGTCCAGACCCGGGCGCGTGGCGGGAGCGCGCTGCTGCGTGACGTCTTCAAGCCCGTCCCCGGCGAAGGGCGCTGGCAGACACTGCTGCTCGCCGACGGCAACGTCGGCATCGGCGGGGATCCGCTCCTTCTGCTGCACCGCTGCAGCCAGCTCCTGAGCCCGGAAGGGCTGGGCCCTCGTCGAGGTGGACCCCGACGAACGCGTCGACCTGCGCACCGAGGTGACCCTGACCGGCCCGTGGGGCCGTCGTTCCCTTCCGATCCCGTGGGCGCGAGTGGGTGCCACGGCCCTGCTCCGGTATGCCGCCCAGGCCGGCCTGCTTGCCGTCGAGGACTGGCGGGTCGACGGGCGCGCGTTCGTCACCCTCCGCCAAGCCGCCTGAAACCGTCGCCTTGTGTGCCTGAGCGCGGGCTATGGCCCGCGCTCAGGCACACAAGGCGAGTTGTATCAGGTGCGCAGACCGCCGGTGGCGAGCAGGGGCACGGCGATGACCACGAGGGTGAGCACGGCCAACCCGATGACCCTGACGATGGGCCGCGCCCGCTCGGGCGCGCGACGGGCAACCAGCCACCCGGTGACGACACCCGAGCGGGGCCAGGACACCGTCATGGACCACGATGCCGGCACCGATCCACAGGCCCACCCGCAGCCAGCCGCTCGTGGGCACGTGGGCGAGGAACTGCCACGCACCCACGGCGAGGAAGACGAGCCCCGTCGCGCCGAGCAGGAGGCGAGCGGACCCGATGTCGCGGGCCCCGGCATACACGGGTCTTCAGGACGTCTCATGAACGCACCTCCAGGTCGGTGACCCATTTGGTCTGCAGGACGCCCGGGCGGTTCGGGGCGATGAGGCGCACGGGGAAGCCGTGGTCACGGGTGAGCCGAGAACCGTTGAGCCGCAGGGCAAGGAGCGTGCTCGGGTGGTCGGCGTAGGCGCGGGGGAGCAGGCTCTCGCGATAGGTGCCGCTGGCCTCGGCCGAGCGGACCGCGACATCGCCGGCGACGCCGCCCACGAGGTCCAGCACGTCGCGCAGCCGCACGCCCTGCCACGTGGCGTCGGCGCTCCAACCCTCGACGCAGGCGATCGGGAGCGAGACGGTCTGCTGGGGCAGAGCGCGCAGCTCGGCGGCGGTGATGATGCGTTCGCCCTCGGCTCCCCGGACCGACAGCTGCCAGTTGTCGTCGCCGGTCGCCGGGTCGAGGTCCGGGTTGATGCGGGCCTGGGCCGCAGTCCGATTCACCGGGACGCCCAGGGGGCTGTTGCGCGGCCGTCGCGATCGGAGCACCGAGACCCGGTCCAGGGCAGGGATGGTTGACCCGACCGTGAGGACGACGGCCCCGGCGGCCACGGCGAGTGCGCCGAGGACGAAGCCGCGTCGACCGTTGGTCTTTGACCTGGCCGTGCCCGCAGGGGTGAGGGCGTCGCGGATGGCCGGCAGCTTCACGGCGATGTGGACCGCCAGGGCCCCGATGGCCACCCACGCGAACGCCCAGTGGACCTTGGTGAAGCCGAAGCCGAAGACGTACCAGCCGGCGACGTTGGCGATGCCCGTCGAGACCATCATCAGCGACGATCCGACGAGGACGGCGATGGACGCGCGCTCGAGCATCACCACCGGCGAGCCGACGACGGGGCGCGTGAACAGGCGCGGGTACGCGGCATACAGCTTGGCGAGCAGGAGCGGAACGGAGCAGTCCCGGAAGCCACGTGCAGGCCCTGCGTGACGCGATAGCCCCACGCCGGACCGGTCGGGATCGGCAGCCACGAGATGGGGTTCTGGTGGAGGTGGCTGAGAATTCCGGTGAGGAAGCACAGCGTGAACGCGATGCCGAGGAGCATGCCCATGCGGGCCACGACGGTGCGGTCGTGCACCGGCGACGTGAAGTCCTCGGGTGTCGGCGGCGCCGGTGGAGCGGGCAGTTTGCGCATGCTTCGACCGTAGGGACGCGCCGCCTCGATCGAACCCGTCCCAGCGCTTACGGGGCGATGACGGATGGCCGCTCCGGGCCCTCACCGGCCCCACCGCGGGCCGTCGTCGGACACAGTGGACCCATGCGCAGACTCCTCATCGGCACAGCGGCCATGGCCGCCTGCTCCGCGGGCTATGCGCTGTCCGGCGACCTCGACTCCGACCGCGTGCGGCTGGCCGTGGTCATGGTCGGGTGGTGGGTGGCGGCGGTCGTCACGATCCGTTGGGTGGTGGGCCAGCGCGGGACGGACGGCCCGACGTCACTGGCGGCCGGATCGGTGCGACGCACAGCGCTGCTGGTCTTCGTCGTGGCCCTCGTCGTCCAGCTCCCGGGCCTGCTCACGGCGCCGCGCTCGAGCACCGACGCCTACCGCTACGTCTGGGACGGGCGGGTCCAGCTGTCCGGCACCTCCCCCTATCGCTACGCGCCACTCGATGATCGGCTCGCCGACCTGCGGGACCCGATCCTCTTCCCGGGCTCGGGTCGGGCGATCGCTCGGGCTACGTGACCCAGCCACTCCCGACTGATCGTTCGGGAGTGCGGGCTCGAGCCAGGAACGACGAGCGCACCGTCATCAACCGCCCGCAGGTTCCGACGATCTATCCACCGGTCGCGCAGGCGTGGTTCACGGCGGTGGCCTGCGGTGACGCCCTGGTCGTGGGGCACGCGTGGCCTGCAGGCTGGGTCGGCGTTGCTCGCGGCGGGTGTGGCCGCCGCGCTGGCTGCCCTGCTCCGACGTCGCGGGGGCGATCCCCGGCAGGCGCTCTGGTGGGCCTGGTGTCCTGCCGTCGTGGCCGAGGCTGGCAATGGTGCGCACGTCGACGTGCTCGCCGCGGCGTTCGTGGTGGCGGCGTTGGCTGCTGTGTCTCTCGCCGTGGGAGGTGCTCGTCGTGGGCGTGCCGGCACGGTCCTGGCCGGGGTCATGACCGGCCTCGCGACTCTCGTGAAGCTCTATCCGGCAGTGGTGCTGAGTTCGCTCTTCTCGTTGCGGCACAGCACCGCTCGCGCTGTTGCCGCGGTTGCGGCCGCCGTCCTCACGGTGCTGCTGGCCTACCTGCCGCACTGGCTCGCGGCCGGCCATCTCGTCCTCGGCTACCTTCCGGCCTACGTCGTGGAGGAGTCCGGCTCGAACCGGTCGGGCATCGTCCAGCTGCTCCTCCCGGATGCCCTGGTGACTCCCGCGACCATCGGGTTGCTCGCGATCGTGGCCGGCGCCGTGGCCTGGAGCCGGGTGCGCGATCCCGCGCTTGGGAGCCACGCTCGTCCTCGGCTCGCTGCTCCTCCTGACCACGCCGAGCTACCCCTGGTACGCCCTGCCGCTCGTCGCCTGCGCCGTGCTCGCCGGCCGGGTCGAGTGGCTGGCCGTGGCCTTGGCGGCCGCGCTCGCCTACGCGTCGGCGTCCGTGCCACCCGTGCCGACGATGGCGTATGCCGCGTCGGCAGTTTTCGTGCTGGCCGTCACCCTGCGTCGATCCCGCTTCACGGCACCGTGGGTGGGGCGCTCCAACTCCAGCCGTGGGTCCCGCGACCCCCGTCTGCAGCCAGACGGTGCAGGACGCTGACCATGCGGTCGATCTCCTCGCAGGTGTTGTAGAACGCGAACGACGGACGCACCGTGGCCGTGAGCCCGAAGCGCTCGAGAATCGGCTGAGCGCAGTGGTGTCCGGCGCGCACGGCAATGCCCTCCTCGTTGAGCGCGGTGCCGATCTGCTCGGGCTCGTAGCCGTCCATGACGAACGACAGGACGCTCGCCTTCTCGGTGGCGGTGCCGACGAGGTGCACCCCGGGGACCGCTGCGACGAGGGGCGTGGCGTACTCGAGCAAGGCGTGTTCGTAGGCCGCGATCGCCTCGATGCCGATCCGCTCGACGTAGTCGATGGCAGCTCCCAGGCCCACGGCGTCGGCGATGTTGCCGGTGCCGGCCTCGAAGCGTCCGGGAGGTCCGTGGAACTCGGAGTGCTCGAGGGTGACGTGGGTGATCATGTTGCCGCCGCCCTGCCACGGCGGCATGGACTCGAGGACGTCGGCCGCGCCGTAGAGCGCTCCGATCCCGGTCGGCCCATAGATCTTGTGGCCCGAGAAGAGATAGAAGTCGGGCTGCAAGCTCCTGGACGTTGACGCGGAGGTGCGGCACGGACTGGGCGCCGTCGATGAGGACGCGGGCCCCGACCCGGTGGGCTGCCTCGATGATGTCCTTGACCGGCGTGACCGTGCCGAGGGCGTTGGAGACGTGGGTGACCGACACGAGCTTGGTGCGCGGGCCGAGGAGCCGGTGGTACTCGGACAGGATGATCTGGCCGGAGTCGTCGACGGGGATGACCTTGAGGACACCGCCGGTCTCGGCGATGAGTTGCTGCCACGGGACGATGTTGGCGTGGTGCTCGAGGTGCGAGATGACGATCTCGTCGCCCTCGCCGATGTTGGCCTTGCCCCAGGTCTTCGCGACGAGGTTGATGGCCTCGGTGGCGCCGCGGACGAAGACGATCTGGTCCGCGGACCCGGCGCCGAGGAAGCGCGCCACGGTGGCTGCGCGCCTGCTCGTAGGCGTCGGTCGAGCGGGCCGCGAGCTCGTGGGCGGCCCGGTGGATGTTGGAGTTCTCGTGCTCGTAGAAGTGGGTCAGCCGATCGATGACCGCCCGCGGCTTCTGGGTCGTCGCCGCGTTGTCGAACCACACGAGCTGGTGCCCGTTGACCCGCTCGGACAGGATCGGGAAGTCGGCGCGAACCTTGTTGAGGTCAAAGCCGATCGGTGACGGTCGGACCCGGGCCGCCGTGGGGACGTCGCCCGTCGGGCCACTCTCGGCGGAGCCGGTCTCCAGGCCCTCGAGGAAGCCGAACGAGGGAGTCGCCGACACCGGCGAGCCGAGCCACGAAGGCGCCGCTGACCCCGGCACGTCGACCGGCGCAGCCACGGAGTCGAGCGGTGCGCCACCACCGGGGACCGCGAGGAACGGCGCCAGCGCCAACGCAAGGATCGGGTCGAGCGGAGTCGGATCACCAGGAGTGAAGGCGCCTGCACGGGACGCCACGGGCTCGCGCGGGACGCCGCCGGGCGGCGACGGCACGCCTTCGGGTGCGTGACCGGCAGCGTCACTCGGGTCCCCGGGAAGGGGAGCCGACACGGGAGGCGGGCACCGGAGCAGAAGCCGGCCCAGCGGCATACTCCATGGCTTCTGCGGGTGAGGGTCCGTCGCCCGGCAACGCAGACCAGAACTCGCCCGCCCACCGATTCAGCGTGGCCTCGTCGGGAAGCCAGCCGGCGTCGGGAAGCGAGCCGCCGTCAGCGGTACTTGGGGGCGTAGTCATGGAACTTCGTCACGTCGACGTCCTCGAGCAGCGCCGCCGCGTCGGGCGACAGGATCGCCAGCGAGCAGTAGAGCGAGACGAGGTAGGAGGCGATCGCGCTGCGGTCGATGCCCATGTAGCGCACCGACAGACCCGGGCTCTGCTCACCCGCAAGGCCCGGCTGGAAGAGCCCGACGACTCCCTGGCGGGCCGCGCCGGTGCGCATGAGCATCACCTTGGTCTTGCCGCGCACGATCGGCACCTTGTCGCTGGGGATGAGCGGGATGCCGCGCCAGGTGATGAACTGGCTGCCGAAGATGCTCACCGTGGCCGGCGGTACGCCCCGTCGGGTGCACTCCCTGCCGAACGCGGCGATGGCGTCCGGGTGGGTGAGGAAGAAGGACGGTTCCTTCCAGACCTTGGCGATGAGGTTGTCGAAGTCGTCCGGGGTCGGCGGCCCGGCGAGCGTCTTGAACCGTTGTCCTGCAGCGACATTCGCGAAGAGCCCGTAGTTCGGGCTGTTGATCAGCTCGCCCTCCTGGTGCTCCTTGATCGCCTCGATGGTGAGGCGCAGCTGCTGCGCGATCTGGTCGTGCGGGCTGGAGTAGAGGTCCGAGACGCGGGTGTGGACGTCGAGGATGGTCGACACGGAGTTGAGGACGTACTCGCGCGGCGACTCGTTGTAGTCGACAAACGTTGTGGGGAGCGGGGATTCGTCGTACTCACCGCACACGACGTTGACGGCTTCGGGGTGACTCACCTCGGTGACCCGATAG
Organism: uncultured Actinomycetota bacterium; assembly: GCA_963807825.1. GTDB lineage: Bacteria > Actinomycetota > Actinomycetes > Actinomycetales > Dermatophilaceae > Knoellia. The sequence goes on along the minus strand of CAWEDC010000038.1, from coordinate 8,354 downwards.
ACGCCCGCCTCGACCGGCTCCCACGAGAGCATCCGCGGCAACCACCGCGGAGTGATCGTCGACATCTGCGGGACGGACTTGGTGGTGTTCGCCAGGGTTCTCGCCGCGTGGTCGCCGAGGGCGAGCGTCGGGGGCGGTGTGGATCCGGACTTGGCGGCCATGCGCACTCCTCAGGAGAGCTCGGCCCGCGTCTGCTTCGAGGGCCGCGACGTTCCTGAGGCTAGTCGCCTGGGCGTGATTGGGGCAGGGGGTACGCAACGTGAGTTTTGGTTGAGTCCCGCTTCAATAACAACCGCTTATGTATGCCGTGAAGCGGGCTTTCGTTTCCCGGTTCCCGGGCGCGGTGGTTCAGCTGCGGGTGACCTGGCCGGCGTCGACGTGCCACCGCTGGTCGAGGTCGACGTTCTCGAGGAGTCGGCGGTCGTGCGAGACGAGCAGCAGTGCGCCCTCGTAGGTCTCGAGTGCCTCTTCGAGCTGCTCGATGGCGGGCAGGTCGAGGTGGTTGGTGGGCTCGTCGAGGACGAGGAGGTTGACGCCGCGCGCCTGGAGAAGGGCCATGGCTGCACGTGTTCTCTCGCCGGGGGACAGCCTTGAGATCAGGCTCGTCACCTGGTCGGCGCGCAGCCCGAACTTGGCGAGCAGGGTGCGTCGTTCGGCGGGTTCGAGGTCGGGCACGGCCTCACCGAACGCGTCGGCGAGCGACAGGTCCTCGCGCAGGCCACTGCGGGCCTGGTCGATCTCACCGATGGCGACGCTGGCGCCGAGGCTGGAGCTGCCGCTGTCGGGTGCGAGTCGGCCGAGGAGGACGTTGAGGAGGGTGGTCTTGCCGGCGCCGTTGGGTCCGGTGATGCCGATGCGGGTGCGGGCGTCGACCTGGAGCGAGACCGGGCCGAGGGTGAAGTCGCCGCGGGTCACGCTCGCCTCGTTGAGGGTGGCGACGACCGAGCTCGACCGCGGTGCCTCACCGATCGAGAACTGCAGGACCCACTCCTTGCGTGGCTCCTCGACCTCTTCGAGGCGCGAGATGCGTGACTCCATCTGGCGCACCTTGCGGGCCTGCTTCTCGGAGGAGTCGATGCTCGCGGCCCGGCGGATCTTGTCGTTGTCGGGGCTCTTCTTCATCGCGTTGCGGACGCCCTTGCTGCTCCACTCCCGCTGTGTTCGGGCGCGCCCTTCGAGGTCGGCCTTCGTCCCGGCGAACTCCTCGTAGGCCTCGCGCGCATGCCGGCGGGCGATCTCGCGTTCCTCGAGGAAGGAGTCGTAGCCGCCGTCGTGGACCGAGACCTGGTTCTGGGCGAGGTCGAGTTCGACGATGCGGGTGACGCAGCGGGCCAGGAACTCGCGGTCGTGCGAGACGAGGACGACCCCGCCGCGGAGCCCGGTGACGAAGGCCTCGAGGCGAGCGAGCCCGGCGAGGTCGAGGTCGTTGGTCGGCTCGTCGAGCAGCACGATGTCGAACCTGCTGAGCAGCAGTGCAGCCAAGGCCGCTCGCGCCGCCTGGCCTCCCGAGAGCGAGGTCATCAGGGCGTCGCGGCCGACGTCGAGCCCGAGCTCGGCGAGCATCGCGGGGATGCGGTCCTCGAGATCAGCGGCACCGGAGGCCAACCACCGATCGAGAGACACGGCATACACATCGTCTGCGTTTGGGTCGTCGCCGCCAAGGGCGGCGGCGGCCGCTTCCATCGCCTCGGTCGCGGCCGTCGCGCCGGTGCGGCGGGCGATGTAGTCCGTGACGGTCTCGCCGGGGAGGCGTTCGTGCTCCTGCGGCAGCCACCCGACGAACGCGTCGGACGGGGCCGTGGTCACGGTGCCGGCGAGAGGGACGGACTCGCCGGCGAGGAGCCGCAGCAGCGTCGTCTTGCCCGCACCGTTGGCGCCGACGACCCCGACGACGTCACCGGGCGCCACCGTCAGGTCGAGGTGCTCGAAGAGGGTGCGGTGGGCGTGCCCTCCGGACAGGTCCTTCGCCACGAGGGTTGCACTCACCCGGTCAGCCTAGGTGTGCCAGAGACAAGGTCATGCCAAGCGCGTCAGATGCGCCCCCTTTGGCATGACCTTGTCGCCGCTACGGCTCTCTAGCCGGGTATGCCGTGCAGCTGGGTTCGCAGGTCGGCGTACCTTCCGCGGAGCTCGGCGGTGCGTTCGTTGGCCCGGGCGTCCGGCTAGAGGACGGCGTCGGTGCTGACCTCCCACTCGGGAAGGTCCGTGCCCAGGAGCGTGGCGGCGGCTTGGCGGGCGGCTCCGAGGGCCACGTATTCACCGGACACGGGCACGCGGACCTCCGCGCCGAAGAGGTCGGCGGCGATGGAGCGCACTGCCTGTGACGCGGACGCCCCGCCGATGAGCAGGACTCGTTCGACGCGAACTCCCTGTCCCCGCAACGCATCCAGCGCCTCCGCGAGGTTGGTGAGCATGCCCTCGACGACGGCGCGGGCGAGGTTCTCGGGGGTGGCGTTGGCCCGGGTCAGGCCGGAGAGGGTGCCGGTGGCGGTGGGCAGGTTCGGGGTGCGCTCGCCGTCGAGGTAGGGGAGGAGGGTGAGTCCGCCGGCGCCGGGTTCGGCGCTCAACGCCAGGCGGTCGAGCTCGCCCAGCTCGACGCCGAGCATGGTGGCGCCCGCGGTCATGACCCTTGCGGCGTTGAGAGTGGCGAGCAGCGGAAGGAAGCCACCGGTCGCGTCGGCGAAGGATGCCACCGCGCCACTGGCATCGGCGATGGCCGCGTCATGGCGGGCAAAGGCGGTGCCGCTCGTCCCGAGTGAGATGACGGCGTCACCGGGGCGCAGCCCGAGTCCCAGAGCGGCGCCCATGTTGTCGCCGGTTCCGGGCGCCACGACGAGCCCGGACTCGGTGCGCCCAGCCACCTCGGTCGGTCCCAAAACGCGCGGCAACTCGATCTGGCGGCCGATGGCCAGGTCCAGGATCTCTGGCAGGTAGTCGCCCGAACCCGCCGACCAGTAGCCCGTTCCCGGAGGCATCACCGCGGTCCGTCGTCCACGACTCAAAACCGTTGCCCTGCTTGAGGATCTGGCCGGTCAGCCAGTCATGGGGGAGGACGCAGGCACGAGTGCGGTCCAAGGAGTCGGGCTCCGACCGACGCAACCAGCGCAGCTTCGTCACGGTGAACGAGGCGACCGGGACGACGCCCACCTCACGCGCCCATCGCTCCGCGCCACCGAACTCCTCGATGAGGTCGGTCGCATCCTGGGCGGACCGGGTGTCGTTCCAGAGCAGGGCCGGTCGCACGATCTCGTCGGACTCGTCCAACGTGACCATGCCGTGCTGCTGCCCGCCGACCGCGATCGCGGAGACACCGTCGAGGAGTCCGTCAGCAGTGGCCGACTCGAAGGCCTTCCACCACTCGCTCGGGTGGATCTCGGTCCCGTCGGGGTGCGATGCGCGACCCTGCCGGACGACCTCACCGGTCTCGGCGTCACAGACGAGCACCTTGCAGGACTGGGTGGACGAGTCGACTCCGGCGACGAGCGGGCTCTGCGTCTTGGCCATACCTGCATCCTTGCCGAACGGCCGGAGCGTTGCACCTGCCGTCTCGGTGGGGAGTGCTCCCCACAGACGGGGCGGCGGATCCGTGCTTGGATTCGGGAAGAGTTGTCCGGTCGCTGCGCTGTGGCCGACGTGAGTGAGCTGTGGCCGACGCGAGTGAGGGGAGTTGTGATGGTCGATCCCGAGGATCTGTACGGCAAGCTCGTCTCGGGCAACTCGGCGACCGTCCGGGGTCAGGCGGACACCGTCGGGGACGCGATCAAGAAGGTCGAGGAGTCGGCCATTCGGATCGATGAGGCTGCCGACCGGCCGAAGTGGACCAGCGCGGCATCTGCTGGCTATCGCGTCCGGACCGCCGGGGTGAGTCAGGGCATTCAGGTCAATAGGTTCGCCCTTGGACGTCTCAGGACAGCGCTCACCACCGGGGCCAACGCGTACGACGCCATGGCGAGCAACGCAGACACGGTCATCGGACACTGGCGCAATCGACCCGCCGGGCTCAATCCGGTGGTCAAGGATCTCCTCGCGCTGCTGGTGCATCTGCAACTCGTGGAAGTGTCCGCGAGCTACAACGAGCGACTGGCGGTGATCGCCGCCTTCGCGTCCGGCGAGAAGATCGACCGCAGCGAGCTCGACGCCGAGACCTTGAAATGGCTGGCGCAGGGGATGGACAAGACCGCCGAGTGGCTCGAGGCCCACAAGGGCAGCAGCCTCGGGCCGTTGATCCCGAACCTCGGCCTCACGGGGGACACCCGCGGTCTGATACCGCAAGGCCTGGGCATCGACCCGAACACGGGCTTCATCATCCAGACGAGCTACTCGAAGGACGGCGACCAGAACTCGGTTCTGTCGATGATCGACCCGGCCACTGGCAGGGAGGTGGTGGACGTCGAACTGGGCGGCTGGGGCGACATCACGACCCCTGACCACGCCGGTGGCGTGGCCTCCGACGGCAAGTACACCTACGTGACGTCGAGCGGGGAACCGTCCCACGTCTTCACGTATCTCACCTCGGACATCATGGACGGTGGCACCCGTGTTGCCCCGATCGGGCCGCCGACGGAACTCCCCGACGGCGCCGGTGCCTACGGAACGATCAAGGACGGCAACCTCTACGTCGGCACCCACAACAAGGTCATCGGGGGCGGCGGGAACGCGTACGACGGTGACGACGACGACGGCAAGCTGTATCGCTACACCCCGGACGGTCACGGCGGGTGGACGCAGGACACGAGCTTCGGCGGTGGGGCGGGCTATGTGCAGACGCCTCCACAGGCCCAAGGTGTGGTCGTGCGTGACGGTGAGTACGTCTTCAGCGCTTCCCTCGGCCGTGACAAGGCGGGGCGTCTCATCACGCAGGAGCGTCAGGATGACGAGTCGGGCAACGGCGATCGAGGCGACGCCTACGAGCTGCCCTACATGTCCGAAGGGATCATCGAGCTCGACGGGCAGATCATCGCGACCTACGAGTCGGGGGCCGACGAATACGGGCCGGATGGGGATGATGACGGCGATGAGTGGATCAATCCCTACATGACCCAGACGTCCTTGGCCGATCTCCATCTCAGTGAGGACATCGACGTCTCCCCGGAGTCACTGCGCGGTGCAGCCGCGGACCTGGACACTGCGGCGAGGCCCCTCACGGGTGCTGCCAACCTGGTCGGCGGCATCACCGTCACGGCGGGCAACTTCGGCGAGGTCCCCGCCGCGACCACCCTGACGACGGCGCTCAACGAAGAGCTGGGCAAGGGCGAGCGCAGTCTGGATGTCGGGGCGCGGGCCGTCCACCGAACGTCGGCAAGCCTGTCGAGCAACGCTCGCATCTACACCGGCACGGACGACCTGGCCGCGGAAGGTATCGGTCGCTTCGGACCCAAGTACTCGTGATCATTCGTCCCAGGCGATGACGACCTTGCCGGACGCACCCGCGTCCGCCACGGCATACGCATCTCCGGCATCAGCCAGCGCGAAGCGGTGGGTGACGGTCCGCTCGGGGTGCTCGCCCCAGCGGGACAGCAGGTCGAGCAGCTCAGCCATGTGACCGAGCGAGGTCACCCACGATCCGTGCAGCGTCGCCTGCTTGTGGATGAGCAGGTCGGAGACCGCGAAGTCGATGCGGCCGCCCTCGCCGACCATGACGCAGTTCCCGCGCGCGGCGGTGTGGGTCAGGGCAGCGACCCGAGCCTGGGCGTTGCCGCTGCAGTCGATCGTGACCTCGCACCCGCGGCCATCGGTCGCGTCGCCCACGGCGTCGGCCAACTCGGCGGGATCGGTGACGACGATGTCGACGAGGCCGAGGTCGCGCGCCAGGGCGGCGCGCTCGACGTTGGGTTCGAGGCCGATGACGGTGGACGCACCAAGGTGCTTGCCGAGCATCGCGGCGGCGAGTCCCACCGGACCGAGGCCCGTGACCAGCAGCCGGTCGCGTCCGCTGACGCCACCTCTCAACAATCCTTCGTATGCCGTGCCGAAGCCGCACGAGACCAGCGCACCATCGATGTGGGTCACGTTTTCAGGAAGGCGGAGGCAGGACACGGCCTCGGCGACCATGAACTCGGCATGGCCGCCGTCGCGCTGCCAACCGTGGGCCGCGCGAGTCGATGCGGTGCAGCCGATGGGGTAGCCGATCCGGCATTCGGCACAGGATCCGCAGCCGGTGATGTGATAGACCGCGACACCTTCGCCGACCTCGAGGGTCGTGACTCCGGGACCGAGTTCGACGACGTCGCCGCAGGGCTCGTGGCCGGCGATGACGCCTTGGTAGGCCTCGGCACCGTGGCCGAGGTGCTCGCGATAGATCGCGCGAATGTCGCTGCCGCAGATGCCGGAGGCGCGCATCCGCAGCAACACCTGGCCGGGCCCGGGAGTCGGGACGTCAACGGTCACGTGCTCGACCGTGCTGTCACCCGGCAGCCGCACTGCCTTCATCGTCGTCATCTGCAACTCGTTTCCTGGATGCTCCACGTCAGAGCAAATCTGGGCGAGAGTGCAGTCGAACCACCTGGAGGAGACAGTGAAATATCGCGAGTTCTTCGGTCTCATGGTGCTTGCCATATCGTCCTTGTTCCTGCGATGTTCTTCGTGGCCTTGGCTCTTGAGGGTTCGGCTTGGTGGCTCATCGGGCTGACTGTCGGCTACCATGCATTCCTCTTCGTTGGGCATGGCTGACTGTGAATCGCGACGAGTAGGCCACGCCAGCCTCCGACGTTGGTGGATCGTGTATCTCATGATATCCACGATAAAGGGATGGGCGACTGTGGAGCTGTCGAGGTGGCCGCACTTCGTCGCGCCTCGGCTTCGCACATTGCACGTGTCCGGGTTGCCCGGCCAAAATGTCCGCCTGAGGCTGTGCATCCCGTCCGCTCTATCGACGAGGCGCCTCGCACTCCGACCGTGGATTCTGGCTGCTGGCGGTTCGTCGTGCCTCCCGGCGCTGATGGCTGGCCTGTTCTGGGCGCTGGCTCCTGGTCATCTCCGACATCGCCTGGGCCGTGCTCACCAGGCGTCAGCGTGGGCCTCGGGCAGGCGGTCTGGCTCACGGTGGGCGTGATCGATGGCGGGCTCGGCAAGGTGCCCAGAGGTACTTCGTTGACCGAGCCTTCCGCATACCACGCAACGGCGCAGTCGCTGCGGTGCGTGAGCTACGCCGCTCGTGGACGTCGTGCTCTTGGACACGGCCCGGCGCATCGCCTCGCCGGCCAGGCCCCTGCGGCTGGCGGGGCGGTGTTCGACTCGCGTCTGCCAAATGCTGGGCCTGCGACGGCTGCGCGGTCAGGGCCTGCCTCTTGGCCCTCCCCTCGTGGCCTCCAATCGCTGGCTCGATGGCGGCCGCCTTCCTGGGAATGGCCTGCGCTCCGCTCCTTGCTCGGACGACCCTCCGGCTCGACGCGGGGTGAATGATCGACTTGATGGCTTGCGGGTCGGTCCGGGCGGCAGTGAGGGCGCCCTCGGTTCCCTCGAGGTCGAAGTGACCGGTCGCCAGTGGCTTGAGGTTCACTCGACCTGACGCGACGAGGTCGATCGCGGTCGGCCAGCTGTTGGCGTAGCGGAACACGCCGGTCACCCACAGCTCGCGGTTCTGCACGTCACCCAGGGGCAGCGCGAGCGTGTCGCCGCCCATGCCGATGAGCACGACTCGGCCCGCCGGTGCTGCCACCCGGATCGCGGCCTGCGTCGAACCCTCGTGGCCCGAGCACTCGAGGACGACATCGGGACCGGGGCGGCCGGCATACGCGTTGGCCAGGGTCGTCGACGAGACGTCCACGACTTCGGTCGCTCCGAGCGACGAGGCCACCGACAAGCGGTGGGCGTTGACGTCGGCCACGACGACTTCCGAGGCGCCAAAGGCGACAGCGACCTGCGCGGCCAGCTGACCCACGGGGCCGGCGCCGGTGACGAGGACCCGCACACCCGGCGCGACACCGGCCCGTCGACAGGCCCAGATCCCCACCGACAGCGGCTCGAGCATCGCGCCTTCGTCGAGGGACACCGAGTCGGGCAGCGCGAAGGCGAACGACGACGGGTGCACGACGTACTCCGCCAGCGTCCCGTCGATCGGCGGCGTCGCGTGGAAGGCCATGTCGGGGCAGAGGTTGTAGTGACCCGCGAGGCACTGCGCGCACGAGCGGCACGGCACGCCCGGCTCGATCGCGACCCGCTCACCGACGCGTGCCGGGTCGACCCCCGACCCCACCGCGACGATGACGCCAGCGCTCTCGTGCCCCAGCACGAGCGGCCCGGTGACGACGTGGTCGCCGATGCGTCCGTGGTCGAAGTAGTGCGTGTCCGAGCCGCACACCCCGACCGAGCGCACCTCGATGAGGACCTCGTCGGCAGCCGGGGATGGCACCGTC
>CAWEDC010000037.1:0-86222 GCA_963807825.1 uncultured Actinomycetota bacterium | reverse complement strand
TCATGTGGTGGTTCTTCCTCCCGTGTGGCCGCCTCGGTGCAGCCCCTCGTGCGCAACCTAGGGCCGCACACCGGGCAGGGCAATGGGGAGCGGTCCCCGCGGCATACGGTTCTCGCGTGGAACACGTGACTGACCTGGACCTGCCCGGTGGGGGACACACCTCGATCGTCGGTGTTGATGGCGGCGGCGCGGGGGACCCGGTCGTCATCCTGCTCCCGGCACTCGGTGTCGCGGCCGGCTACTACGGACCGTTCGCCGCGGCCCTCGCCGCCGAGGGCGTTGCGGTGTTGGCGGCGGACTTCCCGGGGCAGGGCACCAGTCGTCCGCTCGCGAGCCGCAGAACGACTTCGGGTATGCCGCAGTGTCCGACGACGTTGTCGCCGCCACTGTCGCTGTGGCCCAGGAGCGTCATGCCGGAAGGCCGCTCGCGTTCCTCGGGCACTCCTTCGGTGGTCAGGTCGCGCTCGTGCATCTCGCCACGCACTCCTCGCCGGTGAGCGCGCTGGTGCTCATCGGATCCGGCTCTCCCTACTGGCGGGGCTTCCCGAAGCGGCTCAAGCTCCTCGTCCAGACGCAGACCCTGGGTGCCGTGGCGAGCGTGCGTGGGCACTGGCCGGGTGACCGGGTCGGTTTCGGCGGTCGTCAGCCGCGCAAGCTGATGCGGGAGTGGGCGCGGTTCGCCCGACGCGGCGATCTTGCCGTGGAGCGCGGCGCGCACAGGGGCGAGCCGGACTTCTCTGGTGTGGCGCTGCCGGTCCTCGCGATCACCCTGGACAACGACGCGCTGGCCCCGCAGGGTTCGGTCGACAACCTTGCCGGCAAGCTCACCGGCGCCCGGGTCGAGCACCGCTTTGTCACACGCCCGGCGGGCGAGGACGGCCCGGCCTTCGACCACTTCACGTGGGTGCGCCACCCCGGCAGCTTCGCCGGTGAGGTCGCGGTCTGGTTGCGCGAGGCCGTCGGCCAGAACCGCTAGCGGTCGCGCCCCTCCTCGATGTGGAGGGTGACTCGCTTGAGCAGTCGACTGAGGGTTTCGCGTTCCTTGGCGCTGAGGACGCTCAGGATCTCGTCCTCCTCATTGCCGCGAAGAGTCATCGCTGCCCGCCAGATCGTGATGCCGGCCGGGGTGGCCTCGACTCCCAGGCGGCGCCGGTCCGTCGCGTCGGTCGTGCGCTTGATCCAGCCGGCCTTCTCCATGCCCTCCAGCCGACCCGACATCCCAGCAGGGGAGACACCGAGGTCTGCTGCGAGTGCTGTCGGTGATGCGACTCCCGGGGTGTCCCGGATCATCAGGGAGTGCAGGGTGTCGTACTCGAAGTCCTGCAGCCCGGCCTCGGTGGCGGCCACCTTCTTGTGCTCGCGCAGGTGGCGCATGATCTTGCCGATCCGGGTCGTGATCGCCTCGACCGTGTCGTCGTAGGGCGCGGACTCGAGGACCCAGTGGCCGCGCCACCGCGCGACGTGGCGGTCCGCACTGTCCTCGGGGGCTGTCATGGGAGAACTCTAACAAATTCGTTGACGAATAGTTCGCCAGCGAAGTAGTTTGATGTCATGTCCCAGATCGAGACACGACCCTCGTCAGTCCGTGGCGTCCTCCGTCACCGACCCTTCCGCTTCCTGGCCGCGGGGACGGGCATCACCTCGTTGGGCAACGCGATCACTCCGGTGGCACTCGCCTTCGCCGTCCTCGAGCTCGGCGGAACGGCCACCGAGCTCGGGCTCGTCGTCGCCGTGTTCGCCGCTGCGGAGGTCGTCACCATCATGTTCGGTGGTGTGCTCGGAGACCGGGTGTCCCGACGGTTGATGATGCAGGGGTCGGCCGCCGCCACGGCGGTCACTCAGACGGTGATGGCCGCAAGCCTCATCGGCGGCTGGGCCACGATCCCGATGATCGCCGCCATCGGCATGCTCAACGGGTGCCTCGGCGCCCTGAGTGGTCCCTCGTCCCAGGCGATGACGCGGCAGACGGTCCCCGCGCCTGACCTCGCCAACGCGGTGACCGTGCGTCGGCTCACGTCGCAGACCGCGCAGGTGCTGGGGTTTGCCACCGCCGGCATGATCGTGGCCGCGTTCGGCTCGGGCTGGGCCATCGCCGTCGACGCGCTCACCTTTGCCCTGGCGGCGGTCTTCTTCAGCCTCATCGAGGTGCCCGGCGGAGGTGCTGTCGCCGCGGCGCCGGAGGGTCGGCGAACCCTTCTCGGTGACCTTCGCGAAGGGGCAGCCGAGGTCTTCCGCCACACGTGGCTGTGGCTGCTCATCGGGCAGGCGTTGCTCTATCACCTGTTCTACGGCGGGGTGCAGGGTGTGCTCGGACCGATCGTCGTCAAGGACACCTGGAGTGAGTCGGCGTGGGGGTGGGCGCTGGCCGCGCTCATGGCGGGCTTCATCCTCGGCGGACTGACCTCGCTGCGGTGGCGGCCCCGCCGGGGTCTGCTCGTCGGCACGCTCATGCTGTCCCTGACGGCGGCCCTCCCGATCGCGATGGCGCTGTCGGACAGCGTCATCGTGCTCCTCGCCGGAGCGGCCCTGCATGGCTTCGGACTCGAGATCTTCAGCGTCAACTGGGACCTGTCCATCCAGCAGAACGTCGCCGAGGACAAGTTGGCCCGGGTCTACGCCTTCGACATGGTGGGCTCATTCGTGGCCCGGCCCCTGGGGCTCGTGGTCGCCGGACCGATCAGTGCCCTCGTCGGGATGACTCCGTGGCTGATCGTCGTGGGCTGCGTCATGGGCGGAACGGCATTGCTGTCCACCCTGCTTCCGTCCGTGCGTGGCCTCGAGCGGCGCGTCGCCTGAGCCCTAACCCAGGCTGAGCGCGAGAAGCGCGGCCGACACGGCTGCGGCCGCGCACAGAAGGCTGCGCACGGCATACGGCCACGCATCGATCGTGAGCCCGGCGCGACGACACCGGTCACGCCAGAGCAACGTCGCGAGAGAACCCCACACGGTGACGATCGAGCCGGCGTTGACGCCGATGAGGAGCGCCATGAGCCGTGCGGGGGAGTTGTCGGCGACCGGCTCGAGCGCGAGGTAGGCGGGCAGGTTGTTGACGACGTTGGCGCTGACGGCCCCGACGGCGCCAACCCGCCACAGGTTGCCCTCGTCGCCGCTGCCACCCACGAGGGCGGAGAGCGCGGGTTCGAGGCCGTGGCGCATCGCGATGTCGACGACGATGAACAGTGCGCACACGCCGAGGACCATGAGCCACGGCACCTGGATGCTGCGCACCTTCGGGCGCCAGCGCCAGGCGAGGGTCGCGACGAGGACGACGGCGGCAATGACTGCGGGGATGGCGGGCGTGACGCCACTGACGAAGGCCGGCCCGAGGGCCACGCAGACACCGCCTGAGACCCAGAGAAGGACCCGGTCGTGCGGGTCGGCCGGCGACTCGACCGTGTAGCGCGTGAGCAGGTCGCGCCGGTGCAGGAAGAAGAGGACAACGACCGTGGCGAGGATTGCGGCCAGCGCCGGCTTCCAGGCGAGGGCGATGTATTCGTGCGTTCCCGCGCCGAGCTGCGAAAACTTGTGCAGGGCAATGAGATTGGACAGGTTCGAGACGGGAAGCAGGAGGGAGGCGGTGTTGGCGAGCCAGACCGTCGTCAACGCGAACGGCATCGCCGCGATCCCCAGCTGTCGGGCCATGGCGATGACCACCGGCGTCAGCAGCACGGCCGTGGTGTCGATGCTCAGGACGATGGTGCAGGCCACTGCGAGGGCGACGACGAGGATCCAGAGGAGCCAGGTGCGATGGCGCCCGGCGTGCGCGGTCCAGTGCGCCGCGACATCGAAGACTCCGGCGATCTCGGCGACCTCGGCGACGACCGTCATCGCGACGAGGAAGACCATCACGGGGCCGATGCGGGCGGCGAGGTCGAGCAGCTCCTGACCGTTCATGCGGCGACCGTCGCGAGGTCGACGATGTGCTCGGCGATGGGGAAGGCGGACGTCGCGGCGGGCGACGGCGCGTTGCACACGTGGACGGTCCGGTCGGTCCGGCGGATGAGGAAGTCGTGGACGAGGGTGCCGTCCCGCAGGACGGCCTGAGCGCGTATGCCGGCCGGTTCCGGAAGGAGGTCGTCGAGCGTGAGCTCGGGGCAGTAGCGGCGGACGAGGTCGAGGTAGCCCTGCCGGCGCAAGGAGTCGCGCTGCTCGGCCAGGCCGGTGCGCCAGTGGGTGCGGGCGACCTGCCACATCCCGGGGAAGCGGGCGAGGGTGGCCAGGTCGCGCACGTTGACCGACCCCTTGCGGTAGCCCTCGCGGCTGAAGCCGAGGACGGCGTTGGGGCCGACCGTGATGCCACCGTCGATGGTGCGGGTGAGGTGCACGCCGAGGAAAGGCATGTCGGGGTCGGGCACGGGATAGATGAGCGCCCCGATGAGACCGTTGGCGGGTTGCCGGCAGCCGGTGGTACTCGCCCCGGAACGGCACGATCTGGAAGGCGTCAGGGCCCTGGTTGAGCCCGGACATCGCCGCGAGCCGGTCGGCCTGCAGCCCTGCGCAGACGATGACCTGGTGGGCGGATTCGACTGTCTCCCAACCGTTCTCCTTGAGGGTCAGGGCGACGGAGGCCGAGGACTCGTCAATCGCGGTGACGGCAGTGGAGGTGCGGACCACGCCACCGGCGGCCGAAATGTCCAGGGCGAGCGCACGGCATACAGCGGGGTAGTCCGTGATTCCCGTGGCGGGCACGTGGAGGGCGGCCAGGCCGGTGATGTGCGGCTCGCGTTCTCGAAGGGCGGCACCCGTCAAGGGGGTGACGGTGAGTTCGTTGGCGCGGGCGCGGTCGGTCAGGTCCTCCAGCCGCTGCACCTCGACGGGGGTGGTCGCCACGACGAGCTTCCCGGTGTCGGAGAACGGGATGCGCTTCTCGGTGCAGTAGTCGCGGGTCCTCGCAGCGCCTTCGCGACAGAAGCGGGCCTTGAGGCTGCCGGGCGCGTAGTAGACGCCAGCGTGGATCACGCCGCTGTTGTGGCCGCTCTGGTGCTGCGCAACCTCGGCCTCCTTCTCGATGACGAGGACGTCAGCGCCCGGTCGCCGGCGCAGGATCTCGTGTGCGGTCGCGAGACCGACGATCCCGCCTCCGACGACCACGACATCACGCATGGGCTCATCCAAGCCCATGACTCTGACCGTGTTGGCGGGGGTCAGGAGGTGGTGACCTCGAAGTGGGCGCGGCCGTCGATGACGTCCTGGACGGCGGCGACGAAGCGGGGGCAGGCCGTGATGTCGTGTGCTCGGCAGCGGAGGGCGTGCTCGGTCATCTCGCGGGACCTCTCGAGGGCCAGCATCCGCTCCTCGAGGTCGCGCAGGTGTCCTTCGAGGACCTCGTGCCGGTCCTTGGCCTCGGCGTCGAGGAGGACCCGGATCTGCTCGAGCGTCATGCCCGCGAGCTTGTTGCGCTGGATGATCGCGATCCGCACGAGGTCCTCCTGCCCGTAGCGGCGATAGCCGGAGGTGTCACGCCGCGGCTCGAGCAGGCCGATCGACTCCCAGTGGCGCAGGACGTGCGTCGGCAGTTCGAAGCGGCTGGCGAGGTCGCTGATGGACCAGTTCTCGTCCGTGGCTACCTTCATGTGCACCTCAACGCCGGGCCGTGGGAGTTCGTGCCCGTGCCCGGGTCCAGGCGCCGATGACCGATGATTGGTCTCAAAGACGCCGGCAACGAGGAACACCACCGCCTCCCCGCGCCACGCTCCTGCTCAAGATCTCACCTTCGGAGACCACATGAACCTCACCCACGGCTTCGGCCCACAGCCAATGTCCCGCACCCAGTTGTCGCAGGCTGGACGACGATGAGCCGCCGGTCGACCCGCAGCAAGCGCACCGACGCCCTGCCGGCGCTGCCGCCCCACGGCCTGAGGGTCGTCCCACTGGGTGGCCTCGGTGAGATCGGGCGCAACATGACCGTCTTCGAGCACGCCGGCCGCCTGCTCATCGTCGACTGCGGGGTGCTCTTCCCCGACGAGCACCAGCCCGGGGTCGACGTGATCATTCCTGACTTCACCTGGATCAGGGACCGCCTCGACAAGGTCGATGCGATCGTGCTCACCCACGGACACGAGGACCACATTGGCGGGGTTCCCTACCTGCTGCGCGAGCGTCCCGACATCCCCGTGGTCGGCTCGCGCCTCACCCTGGCCCTGATCGAGGCCAAGCTGACCGAGCACCGGATCAAGCCCAGGACCATCGAGGTCGTCGAGGGTGATCGCCGCAAGCTCGGCCCCTTCGACTGTGAGTTCATCGCGGTCAACCACTCGATCCCCGACGGGCTTGCCGTCGCCATCCGCACCAAGGCCGGATTGGTGCTGCACACCGGCGACTTCAAGATGGACCAGTTCCCGCTCGATGGCCGCGTCACCGACCTGCGCGCCTTCGCCCGGCTGGGTGAAGAGGGCGTTGACCTGTTCCTCCCGGACTCCACCAACGCCGAAGTGCCCGGGTTCACCGTGTCCGAGGGCGAACTCGCCCCCGCCATCGACACGGTGTTCCGGACGACCAAGGGCCGGGTCATCGTCTCCAGCTTCGCCAGTCACGTGCACCGCATCCAGCAGGTCCTCGACACCGCCCACCGACACAACCGCAAGGTCGCGTTCGTCGGGCGGTCCATGGTGCGCAACATGGGCATCGCCCGCGAACTGGGCTATCTCACGATCCCCGACGGCCTCGTCGTCAAGGACATGAAGGCCCTCGAGCGGCTGCGTCCGGACCAGATGACGATCATCGCCACCGGGTCCCAGGGCGAACCCATGGCAGCCCTGGCGCGCATGGCCAACCGCGACCACCCCGTCGAGATCACCCCCGGCGACACCGTCCTCATGGCCAGCTCGCTCATCCCCGGCAACGAGAACGCCATCTATCGGGTCATCAACGAGCTCACCCGCTGGGGCGCCAACGTGGTCCACAAGGGCAACGCCAAGGTGCACGTCTCCGGGCACGCCAGCGCCGGTGAGCTGGCCTACTGCTACAACATCATCGAGCCGACCAACGTCCTCCCCGTCCACGGCGAGTGGCGCCACCTGCGCGCCAACGCCGACATCGCCATTCGCACGGGCGTGGACGCAGACCGGGTGCTCATCGCGCAGGACGGCAGTGTCATCGACCTCATCGACGGTCGGGCAAAGATCACCGGCAAGGTCCCCGCCGGGTTGGTCTATGTCGACGCGATGACCGTGGGCGGCGCCACCGAGGAGACGTTGCACGTGCGACGCACCCTTGCGGAGGAGGGCGTCGTCACCATCGTATGCATCATCGATCCGGACACCGGAGCCCTGGCCGAGGAGCCCGACTACCTGGCCCATGGCTTCCCGCCCGACCTGTTGGACTTCTCGGCTGCCACACCCCTCATCCAGAAGGCCCTCACCAAGGCCGCGTCGGACGGCATCGAGGACCTGGAGCAGATCGAGGACCTGGTCCGTCGGGCCGCGTCCACCTGGGCCCACCGAGCGCATCGCCGCAGTCCCCTGATCATCCCGGTGGTCGTCGACGCCTGAGCAGGGAGAGGGACCATGGCATCCACGAAGCGCGCAACTTCCTGGGTGCTCCACGTCGACCTCGACCAGTTCATCGCGGCCGTCGAGATCCTGCGCCGCCCCGAGCTGGCGGGGCTGCCGGTCGTCGTCGGCGGACGCGGGGACCCGACCGAGCGGGCCGTCGTGTCGACGGCGTCCTACGAGGCGCGCGCCTTCGGCGTGCATTCGGGTATGCCGCTCAAGCTCGCCGTCCGCAAGATCCCCGACGCCGTGTTCCTGCCTGTCGACGGGCCGGCCTATGACGCGGCGTCGGCCGTCGTGATGGAGACGCTCCGTGCCCACGAGGGCGCGGTCGTCCAGGTGCTCGGGTGGGACGAGGCATTTGTCGGCATCACGACGCCCGGCGACGACGTGGCGCAGGCAGTGGCTCACGCCGACGCGATCCGGGCCGAGGTGCTTGACGCGTCGGAGCTGCACTGCTCCGTCGGTGTGGGCGACACGACCGTGCGAGCCAAGATCGCGACCGACTTCGGCAAGCCGCAGGGCACGTTCGTCCTCACCCGCGACAACTGGTTCGAGGTCATGGGGGAGCGGCCGACCACCGCGCTGTGGGGAGTGGGCAGCCGGATCGCCGCCCGTCTCGCGGAGCACGGCTATCGATCGGTGCAGCAGCTCGCCGATGCCGATGACGAGGTGCTCACCGTCGAGTTCGGGCCGCGGATGGGGCCGCACTACGGCCGGTTGGGCCGCGGACTCGGTGCCACCGTCATCGACGACACGCCCTGGATCGCTCGCGCCCACGGGCGAGAGACGACCTACCAGTCCAACCTGGTCGAGCCCACTGAGATCGAGGCGGCGATCCTGTCGCTGTCAGAGCAGGTCGTCGAGGACATTCGGCGCGAGGAGCGGGCGTGCGCGCGGGTCCACCTCAAGGTCCGGTTTGCCCCCTTTTTCACCACGACCCGCATCCGCAAGCTGCCCGAGCCGACCTACGAGCCGGCGCTGATCGCCGCGACGGCGATGGAGCTGCTGCGTGGGCTCGACGACGACCGGCCCATCCGGCTGCTCGGCGTCAGGGCCGAGATGGTGCCGCCGGAGGGTGGCTACGAACAGCCCCGCACCACAGGAAGAGGCGGTCCAGCCGCCGCCGACCCCAACAAACCCGCCTGAACCTGGGTCACGTGACCTGGGCGGAAGTTGGGGCTGTGTGGCGGACGAGGTGGCGTTCGGCCGCGCGGGCAGCGGGGTGCGACAGCACGGCGGCCGACACGGCGATCATCGCGATGACCGCCCACCCGGCTGGCCCCCACGTCAGCGCGAGGAACGTGTAGAGCGCCGGGAAGATGATCGGTTCGATCTGATAGCCCAGACCCCACACGCCCTGGTAGTCACCCAGGCGACGCGGATCGGACAGTTCCGAGGTGAAGCCCCAGTCCGCCGCCGACTGCCACAGCTCAGCACCGGTGATGGTGATGTGGCCGATCCAGATGAGCACGATCGAGACCCAGCCGATCGTCTCGTGGGTGACGCTGATGACGGCGCAGGACAGGACGAACGCCAGCCCAGACAGCCGGACCGCGCGCAGCGACCCGTTCACCGTCTCGGCGCCACGCGACGCCCGCACCTGCAGCAGCACGGCCAGCACGGTGTTGGTGCCGAAGAGCCAAGCGAGCAGGGCTCGCGGCGCATCTGTCTGCTCGACCAGCCACAGGGGCACGACGACGTTGAGCAGCACCTGGTTGGACTGGAGCACGCCGTTGCAGAGCGCCAGGCCCACGAAGCCAAAGTTCTTGAGGGCAGCCGGCGACACGTGTCCTTCCGGGCCGGCAGCCGCATGACTCGCACGCTGGATCGCAGGCAGGAACGAGATCATCACGGCGTTGACGACGAGCAGCCCGGCCGTGATGAGCGGGACCGCGATGATCGCTTCACGAGTGCCGATACCCAGCGCCACACCAGCTGTCCCGGCCCCGAGCGTGTAGCCGACGTTGCGGGCCGCGCGTTGATAGGCCATGGCGCGCACGCGGGTCTCGCGAGGGAAGACCTCGATCCGATAGACGTTGCGGGCCGAGCGACCGGCGTTCTCCACGGACGCGAGGACGGCCAGCAGGACGACGAACGCGACGAACCCGCTCGCCAGCGGCCACGCGAGATAGAGCAGGGCCTCGACAGCGGCGCTGACCACCCACAAGCGCTTGGCGCCGACGACGTCGGTCAGTCGCCCGAGCGGCATCGACAGGGCCAGCGTCACCGCCGCCGCGATCGACATGCCGAGCCCGACCTGAGCGCCCGTGAGTCCGACGATCTGGGTGAAGAAGACGGCCGTCCCCGTGAGGAAGGACCCGGTGGCGAACGCCGACAGAACGCTCTGCAACGCCAGGTCGCGCTCGAGTTTCGTCGGCGGAACGATCGACCGCCACCATCTGGTCAGCACAGGGAGCCCTCCAAAAGTGTCTTGACGTCAAGATACATGCCGACCATTCCAGCCGCATCTCCATTTCCGGCTTGCCTTCAGGTCAACATGAAGGTTCAGCATCGGAACATGACGACTTCACCAGAGCACACCGACATCGCGATCATCGGCGGCGGCCCCGCAGGCCTCCAGGCGGCGCTCACCGCCGGACGCGTCCGCCGCCAGGTCACCCTCTTCGACGACGGCACCTACCGCAACGCCACCGTGAGCCACATGCACAACGTGCTCACCCACGACGGCACCCCACCTGCGGACTTTCGCGCGGCAGCGCGAGCCGAGCTCACGGCATACGACACGGTTTCCGTTCGTGAAGAACGCGTGGAGACGATCGAGCGCGACGGCGATGCCTTCCGGCTCACCCTTGCGAGTGGATCCGTCCTTTCGGCGTATGCCGTTGTGCTGGCCACCGGGGTCCGCGACGAGTTGCCGCCCATCCCGGGGCTGCAGGACGTGTGGGGAGACCTCGCCGCGCAGTGCCCGTTCTGCCACGCGTTCGAGTTCGCGGGGAAGCGGATCGGCATCATCGGGGCTGCGGCTGCGGGTCACTACACGGCGCTCATGGGTCCGGTGGCGGGCGACTTCGTCGTGTTCGCCGAGGGCCAGGAACTGCCCGACGGTGCCACGACGGAGGCCCCGATCGTCGAGGCGCGGATGACAGGCATCGAGCGGGTCGGCGACGGCCTGCGGGTCAGCCTCGAGGACGGCTCGACCGAGGATGTGGCGGTCCTGTTCGTCGTGCCGACCCTGCACCAATCAGCCCCGTTCGCAACGCAGTTGGGCCTCGACCTCAACCCGTCAGGCGCGGTGCGCATCGACGAGTTCGGTCGCACGAGCGTGCCCGGGGTCACCGCTGGTGGCGACCTCGCGCACCTCGCCGCGTTCCCGATGCCGATGGCCTCCGTCGTCATGGCCACGGCCGCGGGACAGATGGCCGGCCACTCCGCCATCGCCGGCCTGCTTGCCCGAAGCTGAGTCGTGGGGCCCCGAGGGGTGGGCTGGGCGCAGACTGGTGTCATGGCTGAGGTCCAACGCTTCGAGGTCGGTGGGGTGAGCCTGGCTGTGCACGTGTGGACGTGCCGCCAACCGGTGCAGCGCGGCGTCCTTCTGCTGCCCGGCACCGGCCTGACAGCGGGGGACTGGGACGTCGTCGCGCAGGACCTCTCGCAGGACCGAACCGTGTATGCCGTGGACCTGCGCGGTCATGGGGAGAGCGACTGGCCGGGCACCTACTCGATCGAGCTCATGGCCGCCGACGTCGAGGGCCTGCTGTTCCTGCTGGGTGAGGAGCTTGACCTCGTCGGCCACTCGCTCGGCGGACTGGTGGCTTGCCGGGTTGCGGCTCGCGGCAACGGGATTCGCAACGTCGTGCTCGAGGACGTCGGACTCATCCGCCCACGCCGGCCCTTGATGCCCTCTCGCCCGCGAACAGAGCTGCCCTTCGACTGGTCGATGGTCGAACAGGTGCGACCCGAGATCGACGTCCCGGCGCCGGACTGGGTCGACGTGTTGCGCCGGATCGCGGTGCCCGTGCTCGCCATCGGTGGCGGGCCGAGGAGCTTCGTCCCGCAGGAATGGGTGGCGGACCTGGTGCGCACGGTCCCGTCGGGCAGCCTCGCCACCATCGACACCGGCCACGAGATCCACTCGACCAGACCGGATGAGTTCATCGCCACCGTCCGCAACTTCCTCGACTTGTCCGGTCCGCCGGGGCCCTGAGTCGATATGCTCCGGTCGTCAGGTTGAGTCCGGTGGGGGCGACGGTTCGAGGGGTGTTCATGAACGACGAGATGCGGGTCAGGGACATCCCTGCCGTTCTGGTGTCGGCGGCGCGGATCCTGCGCACCTACTGGGCGCCGTTCGTCGTCATCGCCTGTCTTGGCCTGGCCGTCCGCAGCGGCGCCCTGTGGCTCGCCGTCATCGTCAGCGATCACAACGCGTTCGCCGCCCAACTCATCCTGGTGATCGCCCCGTTGGGCTTCCTTGGCGCCATGATCGCCATGCTCTACATGACCCGTGGCGCGCTGCCCAACGTCGCCGAGCTGTCGCGGCGCGAGGCTCGCCAAGCGACCACCGAGAAGCGCGAGATGCGCCTCGTCGACGTCGCAGTCAGTGTGCTCGTGCCCTTCCTCGCCGTCTACGTGTCCTACGGGCTCCTCCAGGAGGACCTCTACCGCTTCACCAACGAGGCCGCCTTCGACGAGTTCAACCAGTTCAGCCTCGATGGCACGACCGACATCGACTTCGCCAGCCGCCTCGCCATCTATGACTGGCAGGTCGTCCTCGCCATCGTGGTCATCGCGTGGGTGCTGCGCTTCGCCCTCGGCAAGATCGAGAGCGTGACCCGCTTCCTCTGGCTCGCCACAGTCGGTGCGCTCGTGGAGGTCTACTACACGTCCCAGGTCGCCCAGAAGGTTTCCGAAGTGCGCGAGGCCGGACTCGCGTGGGTCCAGGATCGGCGGGCGTCACAGCTGGTGCTCGAGCAGTACGACCAGGTCGTGTCGACCCTCGGGCCGCTCGCCAACCCGGTCGACACCGCGACGGCATTGCTCTTCGGGCTCCTGGGCGCCATCGACGCAGTCGTCGTCGTGCCGCTCGCCTGGCTCACCGTCGGCGCAGTCGTCCTCGGCCACAAGCTCGAGCCCCCACAGCCACCCGAGTCCCGCCTGCCCCACCGCGACCGTTGGGAGCGCATCCCCGCCCCCGTCCGCCGCGTCGGCGGCGGCCTCGTCGGTGACGTCCGCGAGCGCTTCTCGGCGTTCTGGAACGGACTGCGGATGATGGCGACGGCGGGCCTGTTGCCAATGCTCACGTTCTGCCTGGCGTTCCTCCTCGTCATCCGCATCCCGTGGGCCGTCGGTCAGCTGCTCCGCCGCGCCATCGGCCCGCAGCAGACCGACAACTGGCTGGCGATCTCGCCCATGGAGAAGTCGATCGGTCTCGCGATCACGATGATTCTGGCCGCAGCCCTGCTCGCTGCCGCGATCGACTGGCTCCTCGGCCCGAAGCTCGCCCCCACTCCGGAGCCTGCCGCTCCCGCCGCACCTGCTGAGGTCAGCGCGGAAGCCGGAGCGTGACGTAGTCCGGGTTCTCGAACGAGATCCGCAGCTCGACGAAGGTGGCATCCTCGGGGACCGGGATCCTCGGCGCCGTCGACCACGTCCGCGGCCGGGGCTGCTCGTCCTCGGGGATGGCTCCACGTGCGTCCTTCGCTAGCACGGGCAGGCTCGGACCGGGTGTCTCCTCAGGGACACAGGCGGTGGTCCCGGGTCCGAGGTCGTCGAAGGTGCTGCCCACTCGGTACTGCCGCCCCTCGTCGTCGATCAGCGTGAGCGCACAACTCTTGAGGACCTGGTCAGGTTCGGCCTCGAACTCGAGGGTGACGGTGCGTGCGACCATCCCGTCCGGGAGGGTGACCTCGCTTCCAGAGCGGTCCTCGTATGCCGTGTCCGCACCTCCCAGCCCGGCGAACCTCACGGAGTACGCCCGGGTGGTGTCGCCGTGGACGTCGGTGTATTCCTCCGTGACCTTGGCCCACGTGCCGGGGTCGGCGCTCGCGATCTCGTGGTGCAGGCCGGACTGGTACCAGAACACCGGGACGCGGTAGCCGGATGCGGAAAGCATGGCCACGATCGCGACCGGCACCGCGGCGATCCACCAACGGCTCGGGCGGCGAGGGGTGGTCGCGGGCGGTACGACCTGGGGCGGGTCCAGGTCAGGAGGCGTGGTGGTGCTCATCGACGATCCTTCGAGGGCGGCATCACGCTGGCAGCCTTGACGTTGACTGCGTCCTTCTGGGCCCAGAGGGCGTCGACCTCGGAGGCCGTGATGCCGAGGTCGATGTCGGCGAGGTCGTCGCGGCGGAACTCGGACTCGTGGGTGTCCCACTGACCGCGGGTGGCAAAGAGGCGCGCACCGTCGAGGGAGCGCTCCGGGATGTCGAAGCAGATGCTGACGTAGCTCCGGACCCCCGTGGCGAGCCGGGCGGTGGTCGCACACTCGCTGCCCCGGTCAGAGGCGACGTAGCGACGATCCTGTCCGTCCACGAGGAAGAAGCCCATCATCGTGAGGGGCTCGTTGCGAGCGACGAGCTCGGTGTCGACGACGAGCCAGCGCCCTCCCGCGGCCGATGCCGGGTTGCCCATGATCGTCGGGGTGACGTGGACTCCGGTGACGGTCACGTCGGCGTACTCGAGGGCCACGCCCTTGCCGACGGTCCCGGTGTGGACGAATGGCTTGTCGACGGCTTCATCGAGCGGCACGTGATCGGTGATGAGGCGGCCCAGGGCCATGGCGGCGATGACGAAGGCGGCCGTCCCGATGCTGCGCTTCATGACTTCCTCACCACCGGGAGGGTGCCCTGCCAGAGGATCTCGTCGCGTCCGACCCAGGCATTCGGGTCGAGCGTCTGCCGATCCTCCTCGCGGAACTCCACGAGGTTCGCACTCACCTGTGCCGTGTCGCCCTTCCATCCGCCCGACGTGGTCCATGTGATCGCCAGGCGATAGGTCACGCCGGGGTTGAAGCTCCGTGGCTGGGTGCCGTCCTCGACGAAGTAGAGCTGGGGCTGCTTGGAGACCTTCACGTCACCCCCGGTGACGTGAAGGTTCTGGGTGAGCGTCACGGCATACTCCGGTCGGTCACCCGTGAGGGTGACCTGGGCGTCGAGAAGCAGGAGTCGCTCCGGCGGCTTGGGCTTGACCGCGGGTGCGAGGTCGGGGATCTCGACGACTTGGTCGATGACCACCTTGTAGGGGCCGACCATGATCGGTTGGTCCAGTCGCAGGGGCTCGGGTCCGGGGTCGGGCGTTCCGGCGAGCCCGCCGAAGGGTGCGGTCGCGAGCAGAGCCGCAGCAACCCCGCCGCCGACTTTCTGTGTCGTCGGCCGGCCGCGAACGAAGCTGCCCGCTCGTCGCAGGACCCCGGTGTTCTCCCCCATGGCAGGGATTCTAGGGACTGTCGGGGTCAGTTGGGGCCACACCGGGCGAGGCGCTGGTGTCAGGCGTCGTTCTGCTCGCCGACCATCCGCTGCAGGAGGTCGCGCAAGGTCGTGCGGTCGTCCCGGGAGAGCTCGGCCAAGGGTTCACGGGCGAAGTCGAGCGAGTCCCGCACCTGCTTGGCCGTCCGGGTGCCGTCTGCGGTGGCCGCGGCGACCTTGACCCGGCGGTCGGACGTGTCCGGCTGGCGCTCGACGAGGCCACGAGCCTCGAGTCGGTCGACGATGCCGGTGACGTTGGACGGCTCGCAGCGCAGGGCCCGGGCGATCTGACGCATGGGCAGCGGGCCGAGTGCGATGAGGGCGAGCACGCGCGCCTGGGCTCCGGTGAGCGAGTGCGTGGCTGCGGCCCGGTCGTACTCCTCGTGGTAGCGGGCGACGACCGACCCGATGAGGTCGACGACCTCGTGGGTCAGTGGGTCGCGGGAGGTGTGGGGCATGGGTCCACGATAGCGAGGTATTTGACAAGGTGAAACATCACGGCGCATGGTATTTCATGTACTGAAGTATTTGCCGAGCGTCTGAGGAGACCTTGCCCATGTCTGCCGCCCTGCCCACGTCCAGCCGTGAATGGCACCTCGTCGCACGCCCCCACGGGTGGCCCACTGCGCAGGACTTCGCCCTGCGTGAGGCACCGGTGACCGCACCCGCGGACGGCCGGGTGCTCGTGCGCAACCTGCACTTCTCGGTCGACCCCTACATGCGCGGACGGATGAATGACGTGAAGTCCTACGCTCCGCCGTTCCAGCTGGACCAGCCCATGGAGGGTGGTGCCGTCGGTGAGGTCATCGCCTCCTCCGCCGAGGGCATCGAGGTCGGCGACCACGTCCTGCACGGGCTCGGCTGGCGCGAGTACGCCGACGTCGCCGGCTCGGCCGTCGTCAAGGTCGACCCTGCTGTCGCCCCGCTCTCCGCCTACCTGGGCGTTCTCGGGATGACGGGACTCACGGCATACGCGGGTCTGCTCGAGGTCGCGTCCTTCCAGCCCGGCGACGCAGTCTTCGTCTCGGGTGCTGCCGGTGCCGTCGGCAGCCAGGTGGGCCAGATCGCCCGGCTCAAGGGTGCCTCGCGGGTCATCGGCTCGGCCGGCTCCGACGAGAAGGTCGCTCTGCTCGTCGACGAGTACGGCTTCGACGCCGCGTTCAACTACAAGAACGGTCCGGTCGCCGAGCAGCTGCGCGAGGCCGCACCCGACGGCATCGACGTCTACTTCGACAATGTCGGCGGCGAGCACCTCGAGGCGGCCATCGGCTCACTCAAGGTCCACGGGCGCGCGGCCATCTGCGGGATGATCGCGCAGTACAACGCGACCGAACCGACTCCCGGCCCGCGCAACCTCGCCCTCGTCATCGGCAAGCGGCTGCGTCTGCAGGGCATGCTCGTCGGCGACCACTCGGCCCTCCAGCCGCAGTTCGTGCAGGAGGTCGGCGGGTGGCTGGCCTCGGGAGAGCTCAAGTACGCCGAGACCGCGATCAAGGGCATGGAGAACGGTGTCGACGCGTTCCTCGGACTGCTCCGCGGTGAGAACACCGGCAAGATGATCGTCTCCCTCGGCTGATCCTGCCCGCCTGGACGTCGATATGGGGCTTCGTCGGCGGGGCTGCGACTGCTCGCGACGGTGTGAGGACCTTGCGGTCGTGCTCCGCTCGGAGCGCCCGCCGACAGGCTGCGTCCTACACCTGGCGGTGGCCGGTCAGCAGTCCGCCGTCGACCGGGAGGGTGTGGCCGGTGATCCAGCTCGCCTCCCGGGACGCGAGGAACGCGACGGCCGCGGCGATGTCGTCGGGCTCGCCCACCCGGCCGAGGGGATAGAGCGGCAACATCCGGTCGGCGCCACCCTCCTGGCCCTCCCAGACGCGAGTGCGGACGGTTCCGGGCGCGACGGCGTTGACGCGTATGCCGGCCGGTCCGAGGGTGGCGCCCAGATCCCTCGTGAGGGCGACGATCCCGAGCTTCGCGACGGCGTACGGCTCGCTGCCCAGGGCGGCCAGGGCATTGACCGAGGCCACCGAGACGATCGCCGGGCTCCTGTCGCTGCGCCTCAGGTGTGGGAGGGCGGCCCGGTTGCAGCGGACGACACTCATGAGGTTCCACTCGATGGCGACATGCCACTCGTCGTCACCGACCTCCTCGAAGTCGCCGTGCTCGACGTCACCGCCCGCGACGTTGATGAGGACGTCCAGGCCGCCGAGGTGGTCGGCCGCCTCCGCGACGCAGGTCCGGACGGACGTGTCGTCGGTGACGTCAAGGTGGACAGCGAGGTGTTCGCCCTCCGGCACGGCCTCGAGGGCAGCGACCACGTCCGACGCTGCAGCCAGGTCGAGGTCGGCCACCGCGACCCGGGCGCCCTCCGCGGCCAGCCACTGGGCGCACGCCCGGCCGATCCCGTGCGCGCTCCCCGTCACGAGGGCGCGGCTGCCAGCAAACCGGTCACGATCCTTGGGGGTCATGCACGCATCTTGGCAGCCGAAGATTCTGGGCGGTGCTGGAACAACGACGCCAGTCCAAGAGTTGAGTCGAGTGAACGCAAGTTTGGACGCACGAATTTGCCATGCGGCATACACCGTCCTAACTTGAGTGCAAGCAACTCAACGCAAGCGTCAACCACGCAAGGAGATCCACATGGCCCGCGCAGTCGGAATCGACCTCGGAACCACGAACTCAGCCGTCGCCGTCCTCGAGGGTGGCGAGCCCACGATCATCGCGAACTCCGAGGGCGGACGCACCACCCCGTCGGTCGTCGCCTTCACCAAGGGCGGTGAGGTCCTCGTCGGTGAGATCGCGAAGCGCCAGGCCGTGACCAACGCCGACCGCACGCTCCGCTCCGTCAAGCGCCACATCGGCACCGACTGGACGAGCGAGGACATCGACGGCAAGAAGTACAACTCGCAGGAGATCAGCGCCCGCACGCTGCAGAAGCTCAAGCGCGACGCGGAGGCCTACCTCGGCGAGCCCGTCACCGACGCCGTCATCACCGTCCCCGCCTACTTCGACGACGCCGAGCGTCAGGCCACCAAGGAAGCCGGTGAGATCGCGGGCCTCAACGTCCTGCGCATCGTCAACGAGCCCACCGCCGCGGCCCTCGCCTACGGTCTCGACAAGGGCAAGGAGGACGAGCTCATCCTCGTCTTCGACCTCGGTGGTGGCACGTTCGACGTGTCCCTCCTCGAGGTCGGCAAGGACCCGGAGGACGGCTTCGCCACCATCCAGGTTCGTGCAACCTCCGGTGACAACCAGCTCGGTGGAGACGACTGGGACGACCGCGTCGTCCAGCACCTCCTCACCACCGTGAAGAACAACACCGGTGTCGACCTGGCCAAGGACAAGATCGCGATGCAGCGTCTGCGCGACGCCGCCGAGCAGGCCAAGAAGGAGCTCTCCTCGGCCAGCTCGACCAACATCTCGATGCAGTACCTCTCCATGAGCGAGAACGGCCCCATCCACCTCGACGAGACGCTGACCCGCGCCCAGTTCGAGCAGATGACCAAGGACCTGCTCGACCGCACCAAGCAGCCGTTCCAGAACGTCATCAAGGACGCCGGCATCAAGCTCGCCGACATCGACCACGTGGTCCTCGTCGGTGGCTCGACCCGCATGCCCGTCCGTGACCGCGCTCGTCAAGGAGCTCACCGGTGGCAAGGAGCCCAACAAGGGCGTCAACCCGGACGAGGTCGTGGCGCTCGGCGCCGCCCTCCAGGCCGGTGTCCTCAAGGGTGAGCGCAAGGACGTCCTCCTCATCGACGTCACGCCGCTCTCGCTCGGCATCGAGACCAAGGGTGGGCTCTTCACCAAGCTCATCGAGCGCAACACCGCCATCCCGACCAAGCGCTCCGAGGTGTTCTCCACCGCCGAGGACAACCAGCCCAGCGTCCTCATCCAGGTCTTCCAGGGTGAGCGCGAGATCGCGCAGCAGAACAAGGCGCTCGGCACCTTCGAGCTCTCCGGCATCGCACCCGCCCCGCGTGGCGTCCCGCAGGTCGAGGTCACCTTCGACATCGACGCCAACGGCATCGTCCACGTGACGGCCAAGGACCGCGGCACCGGCAAGGAGCAGAAGATCACCATCTCGGGCGGCAGCGCGCTGTCCAAGGAGGAGATCGAGCGCATGGTCAAGGACGCCGAGGCGCACGCCGAGGAGGACAAGGCCCGCCGCGAGGAGACCGAGACCCGCAACCAGGCCGAGTCCCTCGTGTTCTCGACCGAGAAGTTCCTCGCCGAGTCCGGTGACAAGCTCAGCGACGACGCGCGCAAGCCCGTCGACGAGGCGCTCGTCGTCCTCAAGGACGCCATCAAGCCCGAGTCCGACGCGTCGCGCGAGGACATCCAGTCCAAGATCGACACCCTCAACGAGGAGTCCCAGAAGATGGGCGCCGCCATGTACGCCGCGGCGGCCGAGCAGGGCGAGTCCGGCGACGTCCCCGGTGGCGAGGCGTCCGACGACGCCGAGCAGGCCGACGCCCAGGCCAATGACGACTCCGACGTCGTCGACGCCGAGGTCGTCGAGGACGACGACACCGAGGACAAGAAGTGACCGACTCCAGTCGGGGAGGCCGTATACCGGGTGACGACGAGGTCTTCGACGGCGAGATCGTGGACGAGGACTCCTCCGACGCGATCAACACGGAGTCCGTCAACGACGGTGAGGAGGTGGCTCCGGTCGAGCCCGGGGCCACCGCCTCCGTGGCGGAGCAGATCGACGCCATCGACGTCGGCGACGCCGGCCAGTCGGGTGACACCGGCGAGCACCCGGACACGGCGCTCGCGGCGCAGCGGCTCGACGACCTCCAGCGGCTCAACGCGGAGTACGTCAACTACAAGCGTCGCGTCGACCGTGACCGGGCGAGCGTCCAGGAGCGTGCGGTGCGCGACGTCCTCGAGTCGGTCCTGCCGGTGCTCGACGACATCCAGCTGGCGCGCGACCATGGTGACCTCACCGACGGTCCGTTCGCGGCGATCGCCGACAAGCTCGAGAGCAGCCTCGGCAAGTTCGGCCTGACCCGCTTCGGTGGCGTCGGCGAGGTGTTCGACCCGATGCAGCACGAGGCCCTCATGCACGCCGCCTGGGACGCCTCCAACCCGGAGCTGCCGACCGACGCGACGGCCACCACGGTCGTCCAGGTGCTCCAGCCCGGCTATCGCACCGGCGACCAGGTCCTCCGCCCCGCGCGGGTGGCCGTCGCCGATCCTGAGTGAGTCGAGCAACCGGAAGGAGGCGCTGATGGCCAGTCAGGACTGGTTCGAGAAGGACTTCTACGCGATCCTCGGCGTCTCCAAGGACGCTGACGCGGCCGCGATCAAGAAGGCCTACCGCAAGCTCGCCCGCACGCACCACCCGGACAAGAACCCGGGCGATGCGGGCGCCGAGCAGAAGTTCAAGGACATCGGCGAGGCCAACGCGGTGCTGTCCGACCCCAAGCAGCGCGAGGAGTACGACGCCGTGCGGCAGATGGCGCACGGCGGCGCCCGCTTCACCGCGGGTGGCCCGGGCGGCAACGGTGGCTTCGACGACGTCTTCAGTGCCTTCGGCGGTGGCGGCGGCTCACGCATGCGCTTCGACACCGGTGGTGGGTCGTCCTACGGCGGCTACCCCGGTGGCGGTGGCGGCGACGACATCAACGACCTGCTGTCGCAGATGTTCGGTGGCGCGGCCGGCGGTGCCGCTGGTCGCGGTGGACAACCGGGGTATGCCGGTTACGGCGCCCCTCGCGGTCCCCGCAAGGGTGCCGATGTCCAGGCCACGACGACCCTGCCGTTCCGCGATGCCGTCGAGGGTTCGACGGTGACGCTGCGCACGGCCGAGGGGCGCACCATCACGGCTCGCATCCCGGCCGGCGTCAAGGACGGTCAGAAGATCCGGCTCCGTGGCAAGGGTCAGCCCGGCGAACCCGGTGCTGCCGCGGGTGATCTCATGCTCGCCGTCTCGGTCGAGAAGCACCCGGTCTTCGGGCGTGACGGCGACAACCTCACGATCGACCTGCCGGTGACCTTCGCCGAGGCAGCCCTCGGTGCCACTGTCGCCGTGCCCACCCTCGACGGTCACGACGTCAAGGTGCGCATCGCTCCGGGCACGCCCTCGGGTCGTGTCCTGCGAGTCAAGGGCCGCGGTGTCTTGGGCAAGAACTCGACCGGCGACCTGCTCGCCAAGGTCCATGTCGTCGTGCCGGATGCGCTGTCCGACAGGGCTCGTGAAGCGATCGAGGTGCTGCAGGCCGAGGCCGACGGCGTCGATCCGCGGGCCGAGCTCGCCGACAGGGCCAAGGCCTGATCATGGCGTCGCGCCCGCGCCTGCCGCGACCGCATGACGAAGCACCCGTCTTCGTCATCTCGGTCGCGGCCGAGCTCGCCGGCATGCACGCCCAGACCCTGCGTCAGTACGACCGGATCGGGCTCGTCACCCCGTCGCGCACCAGGGGTGGCGGTCGCCGCTATTCGGCGCGCGACGTCGAACTTCTTCGTGAGGTGCAACGCCTCTCGCAGGAGGAGGGCATCAGCCTTCCCGGCATCGCCCGCATCCTCGAACTCGAGAATCGGGTGGACGCCCTGCAGGCCCGCATCGCGGAGGTGACCCTCGAGGCCGAGCGGCTTCGCATCGCCGCCTTCGGTGGGTCGAGGGTTTTCTCCGTGGGATCCGGCGGCGAGATCTTCGCCAGCCGTTTGGGAGAGCGCCCACGACGCCGCCCCGGTGGGGGCTCGGCATCGCAGGCGCTCGTCCTCTGGCGCCCCTGACTCATCGTCCCCGCGCCTCACGGGCGGCTACTGTCGCGCTCATGGCAGGCGAACCCGAGGTCGATGGAGGCCGCACGACGAAGCAGTCGCAGGTGATCTCCCGGCTGAGGGCGCTCGCCGACACCCTGGGTCCCGGCGCGATGCTCCCCACCGAACGCTCGTTGGCCGACGAGTGGGCGGTCGCGCGCATGACCGTCCGCGGCGCCATCGCGGTGCTCACCCGGGAGGGACGCCTCCGGGCCGAGCAGGGGAGGGGCACGTTCGTGCAACCGCCGACCATCGCGCTCCGGGTCCGGCTCGGGTCGTTCGCCGACGAGGTCAAGAGGGCCCAGCTCAACCCCACGACCCGCACGTTGCAGCGCGAGCTCGACGACTCGCCCCCTGACGCCGTCCGTTCGCACCTCCGGCTGCGCGCCGGAGCCAGCGCCGTGCGGCTCGATCGACTCCGGCTCGGTGACGGCAAACCCCTGGCGCTGGAGCGTGTATGGCTTCCTGCCCGGATCGCCCGGGCGCTCCTCAAGGGGGAGCCACCGGCGAGTCTCTACGCCTGGCTGGGCGAACGCGGTCGCCTCCCCGATGCCGGCGAGGAGAGCGTGGTGGTGGCCTTCCCGACGGCGTTGGAGCAGCACCACCTGGCGATGTCGGCCGCGGCGCCGATCGTGCGGCTCACCCGTCGGGCCACCGCTGGGGGCATCCCGGTGGAGTACGCCGAGGCCGTCCTTCCGGCTGACCGCTACGAGCTGTGGTTCCCGCTGGCCGCCGGGCCGGACGGACGGCTGGCCGCGGTGACGGACTCTCACTGACCGGATCGGGCCGCTGGGCGGGCGAGGTGGGCGGACGGCATACTCACGATTCATGAGCGATCACCTCCTTCTCTTCCCCGACCGCGACACCGCAGAAGAGATCGCGAGCGAGCTCGCGGACGAGGGCTTCAGCGAGGTCCGCGTCCTGCGGGTGGCCCTGGCTGGGGAAGACGATGCCGAGGACCACGAGTGGGGCGTGCACGTCCGCGAGGAGACGGTGACCGACGAGTCCGGCCCGGTCGAGGGTGGCCTGCGCGACCGCTTCTCGGCCCTCGCCCGGGAGCATGACGGCTGGTACGACCCCGAACCGACAGGCAACTGACCGGTGGCATTGTCAGGGTGGCGGGCGCTGTCATGCGTCGATTCCCGCGATGAGGGTGTCCGGACCCCAAATTTGTCCGATTGTCCTTGTCCACCGGACAAGGCTGCACGTCATGCTCCGGACGTGCCGCCAAGGGACAGGTGACGGGTCTAGCATCGGCCTCACCGAGGCCAGCGAGGTCCTTGGCGAGTGACTCGACGAGGAGACGATGTGGCCGGTTCGGCACCCATCCTGGAGATGACGGGCATCACCAAGACCTTTCCTGGTGTGAAGGCCCTCTCCGACGTCACCCTGACGGTGCGCCGCGGTGACGTCCACGCGATCTGCGGTGAGAACGGCGCGGGCAAGTCGACCCTGATGAAGGTCCTGTCCGGCGTCCACCCGAGCGGCACCTATGACGGCACGATCCGCTTCAACGGCGCCGACGTCAGCTTCAACAACATCCGCGACTCCGAGCACGCCGGCATCGTGATCATCCACCAGGAACTGGCGCTCATCCCCGAGCTCTCCATCGCCGAGAACATCTTCCTCGGCAACGAGGAGACCAAGCGTGGCGTCATCGACTGGGTCAAGACCAACAACCGCGCTCGCGACCTCTTGGCCCGCGTCGGGCTCGAGGAGGACCCTGAGACCCCGATCAAGAACATCGGTGTCGGCAAGCAGCAGCTCGTCGAGATCGCCAAGGCGCTCGCCAAGGATGTCCAGCTGCTCATCCTCGACGAGCCGACGGCGGCGCTCAACGAAGAGGACTCACGCCACCTGCTCGACCTCATCCGTGGGCTGCAGGGCAAGGGCATCACCTCGATCATGATCAGCCACAAGCTCAACGAGATCGAGGCCATCTCCAACGCGATCACGATCATTCGCGACGGCGAGACGGTCGAGACCCTCGACGTGCGCGAAGGCGCCGTCGACGAGGACCGCATCATCCGCGGCATGGTTGGACGGTCGCTCGAGTCGCGCTTCCCCGACCACACGCCGGAGATCGGCGAGGTCATGTTCGAGATCAAGAACTGGACCGTTGCTCACCCCCAGGTGGCCGACCGACTCGTCGCCAAGCAGTCTGAGTTCTTCGTGCGCCGCGGTGAGATCGTCGGCTTCGCCGGGCTCATGGGTTCGGGTCGCACCGAGCTGATGCGCTCGATCTTCGGCCACTCCTACGGCACGTGGATGAGTGGCGAGATGACGCTCAACGGCAAGCGGGTCGACCTGCGCAGCGTCCCTGCCGCCATCGACGCGGGCATCGGCTACCTCACCGAGGACCGCAAGAGCCTGGGGCTCAACCTCCTCGACGACATCAAGACGACGACGGTCTCGGCCAAGCTCAAGAAGATCTCGCACAACTTCGTCATCGACCGTCGCGCCGAGCACACCGCGGCCGACGACTACCGCAAGGCGCTGCGCACCAAGACCCCGTCGGTGGACTACGGCGTGGCCAAGCTCTCGGGCGGCAACCAGCAGAAGGTCGTCCTGGCCAAGTGGCTCTTCACCGACCCAGACCTGCTCATCCTCGACGAGCCCACCCGTGGCATCGACGTCGGCGCCAAGTTCGAGATCTACGGGATCATCCAGCGCCTCGCGAGCGAGGGCAAGGGCGTCATCGTCGTCAGCTCCGAGCTGCCCGAGCTGCTCGGTCTGAGCGACCGGATCTACACGATCAGCGAGGGCCGGATCACCGGTGTCCTCGACAAGGGCGCAGCGGACCAGGAGTCCCTCATGCGCCTCATGACCAAGACCGGCTCCTCGAGCTCCACCTCTGAATCCACCCCGAAGGACGCTGCATGAACAAGCTCAAGGAGATCTTCGGAGGCGACACCCGCCAGTTCGGGATGATCTTTGCCCTGGTCGCCCTCATCGTGTTCTTCCAGTGGAAGACGGGCGGGCTGACCCTCGACCCCGGCAACGTCATCAACATCTTCCAGGGCAACAGCTACATCCTCGTCATGGCGATCGGGATGGTCCTCGTGATCATCGCGGGCCACATCGACCTGTCCGTCGGGTCGATTGCCGCCTTCGCGGGCATCTGCGTCGCCATTGCCATGCGCGACTGGGGCATCCCCTGGTGGCTCGGCATCCTGCTCGGCCTCGGCATCGGCGCGCTCGCCGGTGCGTGGCAGGGTTTCTGGGTCGCCGTCGTCGGCATCCCGGCGTTCATCGTCACCCTCGCGGGCATGCTCATCTTCCGAGGCGCCAACCAGTGCGTCGGCAAGTCCAACACCGTCCCGGTCGGCGAGGACTTCCAGAACATCGGCGCCGGCTACCTCCCTGAGTTCGGGCCCAACACCGGCTACAACAACCTCGACGATCATCATCGGCCTGCTCGTCTGTGCGGCGATCATCGGCGGCACCCTGTGGAACCGCCGCAACCAGGCCAAGATCGGCGCCGTGCTCGAGGACGTCACGGTGATGGCGATCCGCCTCGTCCTGATCAGCGTCGCCATCCTCGCCGTCGCCTTCCTCATGGCCTCGGGTCGCCGCGGGACCTCTCTCCCGATCTCGGCCCTCATCCTCGGCGGGCTCGTCCTGATCTACGGCTTCATCTCGACGCGCACGATCATCGGCCGCCACGTCTATGCCGTCGGTGGCAACCGCCACGCCGCCGAGCTCTCGGGAGTGCGCTCCAAGCGGGTCAACTTCCTCGTGATGATGAACATGTCGATCCTCGCCGCCCTCGCCGGGATGATGTTCGTCGCCCGCTCCAACGCCTCCGGCCCGTTCGACGGTGTCGGCTGGGAGCTCGAGGCCATCGCCGCCGTCTTCATCGGTGGCGCGGCCGTCACGGGTGGCGTCGGCACGGTCGTCGGAGCCGTCATCGGTGGCCTCGTCATGGCCGTCCTCAACAACGGCCTCCAGCTCATGGGCAGTCGGACGCCGACTGGACCCAGATCATCAAGGGCCTCGTCCTGCTCGCGGCCGTCGCCTTCGACGTCTACAACAAGTCCCAGGGTCGGCGCTCCCTCATCGGCCTGATGATGCAGAACTTCGGCGGTCGCAAGACCGATCAGGCCGACGCGACGGTGGCGACAACCAACTCCGTCACGGCGGAGACCGGACCCACCCTCAACGAACAGCCCTGAACCACAACTCAATACGCACCACAGGTGACGTTTCCGCCCCGGCTTCGTCACGGCATACGAAAGAAAGAGACGACATGCGCTCCCTCACCAAGTTGATGGCGGTCTCCGCCGTCGCCGCTCTCGCGCTGACCGGCTGCGGCCGGGCCGACGAGGACACCCCCGCCGCCACGTCGAGCGGCGGCGCCAGCGGCGCGACCGGTGGCTTTGCCGCCGACTCGCTGATCGGCGTCTCCCTCCCGCAGAAGACCTCCGAGAACTGGGTCCTCGCCGAGAACCTCTTCAAGGACGGGCTCGCCGCGGCCGGCTTCAAGGCCGACGTGCAGTTCGCCAACGGTGGTGTCGGCGAGCAGCAGAACCAGATCCAGTCCATGGTCACCAAGGGCGCCAAGGTCGTCGTCGTCGGCGCCATCGACGGTGCGCAGCTCGGCACCCAGGTCAAGGCCGCCAAGGACAGCGGCGCCACGGTCATCGCCTACGACCGCCTGCTGCTCAACACCGCCGCTGTCGACTACTACGTCGCCTACGACAACTTCAAGGTCGGTGTGCTGCAGGGCAACGCGCTCCTCGAGGGCATGGCCGCGAAGAAGCCGGCCGGTCCCTACAACATCGAGCTCTTCGCCGGTTCGCCCGACGACGCCAACGCGAAGGTCTTCTTCGACGGCGCGATGAGCGTCCTCCAGCCGAAGATCACGGACGGCACGCTCAAGGTCGTCTCGGGTCAGACGCAGTTCAACCAGGCCGTCACCCAGGGCTGGAAGGCCGAGAACGCGCAGAAGCGCGCCGACACCCTCCTCTCCGCGAACTACTCGTCGGCCACGCTCGACGGCGTCCTCTCCCCGAACGACACCCTCGCCCGCGCGGTCATCACCTCGGTCAAGGCTGCAGGCAAGCCCCTGCCGGTCATCACCGGTCAGGACTCCGAGGTCGAGTCGGTCAAGGTCGATCATGGCTGGCGAGCAGTACTCCACGATCAAGAAGGACACCCGCGCCCTCGTCGCCGAGACCATCAAGATGGTCCAGGCGCTCCAGAAGGGTGAGAAGCCGACCGTCAACGACGACAAGTCCTACAACAACACCGTCAAGGTGGTCCCGGCCAACCTGCTGACACCGCTCATCGTCACCAAGGCCAACGCCAAGGAGGCGTACGCCAACGACCCGACCCTGTCCAAGCTCACCAACTGAGCTGACAGCACCAGGTCCACACGCACTCGACCCCGTCACCCCCTCCCGGTGGCGGGGTCGAGGCGTGTCGGGGTGGGTAGGTTGCCTCTCATGACCGAGCCGCCGCAGACCACGAGACACGTCATCGTCATGGGGGTGTCGGGCTCGGGGAAGTCGACGATTGCCGAGGGCATCGCGAAGCGCACTGGGTGGACGTTCGCAGAGGCCGACGAGTTCCACTCGCAGGCCAACATCGCGAAGATGGAGGCTGGCACGCCGCTCACGGACGAGGACCGCTGGCCGTGGCTCGCATCCCTGGGGGAGTGGATGCGCGAGCAGTCGGCGCACGGAATCTCGACCGTCATCACGTGTTCGGCGTTGCGCCGCACCTACCGCGATGTCTTGCGGACCGGGCTGGACTCGCTCGACTTCATCCATCTCGACGGACCGCCCGAGGTCATTCGGCAGCGCATGGGCCATCGCAAGGGGCACTTCATGCCGCCGGAGCTGCTGCAGTCCCAGCTCGACACCCTCGAGGCCCTCGGCGCCGACGAGAGCGGCGTCGTCCTCGACATCCGGTCGACCCCGCACGAACTCGTCGACGAGGCGATTGCCTGGCTCAAGCCCTGACGCGGTTGGCGAGGGCGCGTTGGCGGGCGAGGCGCTTCATGCCCTCGGCCGGTCGGATGGGTTCGGGCCACTTGGGCAGGGCGTAGTCGCCCTCCGACCGTCCGGTCAGCCGCCGGCGCACCAGCGGCGCCACCTCGGTGCGCAGGAACCGACCCTCGTCGCGCACCGCCCGGCGCCACCCCCGCGGCTCCCAGTCGTCGAGCTCACGCACCTTGAGGGTGTGTGGCACCCCGAGCTCGCGCAGGACGAACGCCGCCATCCGCTTGTGCCCCAACCGATTCATGTGGATCTTGTCGGGAGCCCAGAGACGGCGGTCGTCGTACTCCCGCATCAGCGAGTGGTCGAGCAGGGTCGCGCCGTGGGTCGACGCCAGGTCGCGCACCGCATCGTTGAAGGTGAGGACCCGGCGCCGCAACGGTTCGAGCAGCGCGGTCGTGCGCATGTCAAAGGCCGTGAAGACGAGGACATGGGCGCCGCTCGCGGTGAGCCGAGTGAGCGCGTCCTCGTAGCGACCCATCAACGCATCGAGGTCCGAACGCAACGAGAGCAGGTCGTTGCCGCCTGCATAGAACGAGACGTGCGTCGGCGCCAGGGCCAGCGCGTCGTCGAACTGGTCCTCGACGATCTGGTCGAGCACCTTGCTGCGGATGGCGAAGTTGGCGTACTCCCACCGGCGGTCGGCGCGACCCAGCTGGCGGGCCATCCGATCGGCCCATCCGCGAAACCCGTTGGGGTAGTGCAGGTTCGGATCGCCCACTCCCTCGGTGAAGGAGTCTCCGAGAGCGACGAACCGACCGGGTTGCATGCCCATGCCTTTCACGGATTCGGCCACACCTCAACCCGATTGGGGCCGCGTGGGCTGTTGTTCGCGCAGATGTCCCGTGCCCGTCGACGGGACGTCACGGGGAAGGCGAGCACCCGGCATACCGTGCGCTCGTGGCCAGGTTCGTCGCCCTCGGTGACTCACTCACGGAAGGGGTCGGTGACCCCCACCCCGCCTGGCCCAACGGGCTGCGGGGCTGGGCCGATCTCGTCGCGGCTCTGCTCGCCGCCCACGACCCCGCTTCGGACTACGCGAACCTCGCCCTGCGCGGCAAGACAGCGCGCGACGTCGCGGCCGAGCAACTCCCGGCTGCCGTGGACCTGCAGCCCGACATCGTCACGATCTGGGCCGGTGGCAACGACATCCTGCGGCCCCGCCTCAAACTCGACAACGTCCTGGCGCCTCTCGACCACGCCCTCGCGCAGTTCGCGGCGACGACCACGGTCATCGTCTTCACCGGCTTCGAGATCAGCGGGTCGCCGGCCCTCACTCCCTTGCGCGCGCGGGTCCGGGCCCTCAACACCGGGCTGCGCGAGGTCGCCCGGGATCGAGGTGCCCTCATCGCCGACGTGTCGGAGCGTGGCGCCTGGGCGGACCGGCGCCTGTGGGCGGGGGACCGGGTCCACCCGTCACCGCTGGGCCACCAACGTCTGGCGGCCCAGGTCGCGCACCTCCTCGGACTCGGCACCGGCCAGGCAACCTGCCCCGCACTGGACCCTCCTCGTCCGTCCCGGCTCGGGCAGACCCTCGC
The DNA here is from genome assembly GCA_963807825.1 of uncultured Actinomycetota bacterium. Classification (GTDB taxonomy): domain Bacteria; phylum Actinomycetota; class Actinomycetes; order Actinomycetales; family Dermatophilaceae; genus Knoellia. The sequence goes on along the minus strand of CAWEDC010000037.1, from coordinate 56,994 downwards.
CGCCGAGATGGACTGGTGGCGCGTCCACGCCGCTCCGCACATCGCGCGCTGGGCGACCGGGGCCTCTCGGCGCGAGCGCGTGGTGCCCAAATGGTCGGTGCCGGTGCGGCCGGCCGGGAGCTTCCCCTGGTTCGACCTCGACAACGATCTGGCGGCGACTTCCGCGCAGGAACAGTGAAGACCCGGACAGGGACGGCATGATGGCCGGGTGCCCTTCCACGACGACGACGACTACGACGAGTACGACACCCGGGGTGTCCGCCGCGGCCGGGCAAGGGGTGGGCCGGGTCGGTTCTTCGGCCTGACGGCGCTGAGCACGCTGTTCCCCGGTGCCGGACTCATCCCGACGCGACGCCGTGGGTTCGGACTGGCCCTGCTTCTCGGTGCCGTGCTCCTCGGAGCGCTCGTCCTCTTCTATGCCTGGCGCAAGGGTTTCGTCGTCGCAGCGCTCGATCTTGCCGTGCGACCGCGCGTCCTCGTCGGGCTGCTCGTCGCGACGATTGTGGGGGCCCTGCTCTGGTGCGCGGGGATCGTTCTCACCGCGCGCGAGATCGTCACCGCGGGGTCCGGGCAGCGGTTGGCGTGCTGCGTTCGCCGCACTGTGCTGCCTCCTCGTCATCGCCCCCGCTGCGACGGCGGTCCGCTACCTGACGATCCAGCACGACGTCATCACCGTCCTCACCGACGGCGGCAACGGCGCCAATGAGGATGACGCCAACGCCTGGGCCGACAAGCCCCGGGTCAACGTGCTGCTCCTCGGTTCCGATGCCGGCGACGACCGGATCGGGGTCCGCACCGACTCGATGATGGTCGCGAGCATCGACACCGACACCGGGGACACGGTCCTCTTCGGCCTTCCGCGCAACCTCGAGCACGTCCCGATTCCCAAGTCCAACCCCCTCTCCAAGCTCTAGCCCAACGGCTACGACTGCGGCGACGAGTGCCTGCTCAACGGCATCTGGACCCTGGCGACCGACCACGCCGACCTCTTCCCCGGAGACGACAACCCTGGCCTCACCTCGACCCGGGACGTCATCGGCGAGATCCTCGGCCTCGACATCGACCGCACGCTCGTCGTCAACCTGCGCGGGCTTCCAGGCGCTCGTCGACGCCATGGGTGGCGTCGACATCGACGTCAAGGAACGGGTCTGCGTCTCCTGCAAGCTCGTCAACGGGCGCATCGTCTTCACCGGTGGAGAGGAGCGCTGGATCGAGCCCGGAGAGCAGCACCTCGACGGCTACCTCGCCCTCTGGTACGCCCGCTCGCGCGCCGGCAGCGACGACTTCAGCCGCATGCGCCGCCAGCGCTGTGTCACCGGCGCCATCCTCAACCAGGCCAACCCGGTCGAGTTGCTGCGCAACTACCCGGCTCTCGCCGACGTGGTCAAGAACAACGTGACGATCGACATCCCCCAGTCCGAGCTGCCGGCGTGGGCCGAGCTCGTGGGCACCCTGCAGGACAAGGGATCCATCCGGAGCCTGCCGATCACCAACAAGGTCGTCAAGGTCGCCGATCCCGACTACGACAAGATCCGCGCTCTCGTGAAGTCCGCGACCGACCCCTCGTCGGCCCCGAAGCCCAGCACCGCCACGCCGAAGCCGAGCGTGACCCCCAGCGAGTCCCAGCCCGGCAGCAGCCCGAGCCCGAGCGAGCCGACCGACAGGTCGAGGACCTCGCCACGACCTGCTGAGCCACACACCCACTTCAGGAGACCGCCAGCATGGAACTGACCCCGACGACCAAGGTTGCCGAGGCGCTCGCCCTCGCCCAACGGACCGCCCAGAGCGCCGGCCACCCGGAAATCACCCCCGACCACCTTGCCCTGGCGCTTGCCGAGCAGCAGGACACGTCGACGCCCGCGCTCCTTGAGGTCGCCGGAACGTCGGCGTCCGCCGTCACGTCCGCTGCGCGCTCCGCGCTGTCGGGTATGCCGGTGAGTTCCGGTCCCAGCACCACCACGCCTGCGCTCGGGCAGGCTGCGCTTGCTGTGCTCCAGCAGGCGAGCACGCTCATGTCCGCCAAGGGCGACACCCACCTGGCCACGGACCTCCTCGTGCTCGCGCTCGTCGAGAAGGGCGCCATCGCTGGTGTCGATCGCTCGGCCGCGAAGGCCGTGGAGGCGCGCATCGACGAGTTGCGTGCCGGCCGCAAGGTCACGTCCGAGGCGCAGGAGAGCGGCAGCGAATCCCTCGAGAAGTACGGCACCGACCTCACCGCACAGGCCCGCGAGGGCAAGCTCGACCCGGTCATCGGTCGGGACTCCGAGATCCGCCGCGTCGTCCAGGTGCTCTCCCGGCGGACCAAGAACAACCCGGTCCTCATCGGTGAGCCCGGCGTCGGCAAGACGGCGGTCGTCGAGGGGCTGGCCCAGCGCATCGTCGACGGCGACGTCCCCGAGTCGTTGCGGGACAAGCGACTCATCAGCCTCGACCTCGGCGCGATGGTCGCCGGGGCGAAGTTCCGTGGCGAGTTCGAGGAGCGGCTCAAGGCGGTGCTCGAGGAGATCAAGGCGAGCAACGGCCAGATCGTCACCTTCATCGACGAGCTGCACACCGTCGTGGGCGCCGGCGCGACCGGTGAGGGTGCGATGGACGCCAGCAACATGCTCAAGCCCATGCTGGCCCGCGGCGAGCTGCGGCTCGTCGGTGCGACGACCCTGGACGAGTTCCGTCAGCACGTCGAGAAGGACCCGGCGCTCGAGCGTCGCTTCCAGCAGGTCTTCGTCGGCGAGCCGTCGGTCGAGGACACCATCGCGATCCTGCGCGGCCTCAAGGAGCGCTACGAGGCGCACCACAAGGTCGAGATCGAGGACGCTGCGCTCGTCGCCGCGGCCTCGCTGTCCGACCGCTACATCACCGGACGCCAGCTGCCGGACAAGGCGATCGACCTCGTCGACGAGGCGGCGTCCCGGCTCCGCATGGAGATCGACTCCAGCCCCGTGGAGATCGACGAGCTCCGTCGCGCCGTCGACCGGCTCAAGATGGAGGAGCTGCACCTCGAGCGCGAGACCGACGACGCGAGCATCGACAGGCTCAGGCGTCTTCGCTCGGATTTGGCCGACAAGTCCGAGGAGCTCGCCGGACTCAATGCCCGTTGGGACGCCGAGAAGTCCGGCCTCAACCGGGTCGGCGACATCAAGGCCCAGGTCGACGAGGCCCGCACCCGCCTCGAGAAGGCCCGGCGCGAGTACGACTTCGAGACGGCCAGCCGGATCGAGTTCGGTGAGATCCCCGAGCTCGAGAAGCAGTTGGCAGCCGCGGACCGTGAGGCCGCGCAGGGCCTGGGTCAGGCCGACCTCATGGTCAAGGAGCGGGTCGGCGCGGACGACATCGCCGAGGTCATCTCGGCCTGGACCGGCATCCCGGCAGGACGCCTGCTCCAGGGCGAGACCGAGAAGCTGCTGTCGATGGAGGCCATCATCGGGTCCCGCCTCATCGGTCAGGCGAGCGCCGTCCAGGCGGTCGCCGACGCGGTGCGACGCAGCCGGGCCGGCATCGCCGACCCGGACCGCCCCACGGGCAGCTTCCTCTTCCTCGGGCCCACGGGTGTCGGCAAGACCGAGCTTGCGAAGTCGCTCGCCGACTTCCTCTTCGACGACGAGCGGGCGATGGTCCGCATCGACATGTCCGAGTACTCCGAGCGCCATGCTGTCGCGCGACTCATCGGTGCTCCTCCCGGCTACATCGGTCACGAGGAGGGTGGTCAGCTCACCGAGGCCGTCCGACGACGCCCCTACTCCGTCGTGCTCCTCGACGAGGTCGAGAAGGCCCACCCCGAGACCTTCGACATCCTCCTGCAGGTGCTCGACGACGGGCGCCTCACCGACGGTCAGGGCCGCACCGTCGACTTCCGCAACGTCATCCTCGTCATGACGAGCAACCTCGGCAGCCAGTTCCTCATCGACCCGACGCTGCGAGCCGGAGGCCAAGCGCGAGGCCGTCATGGCCGCGGTGCGCACGGCCTTCAAGCCCGAGTTCCTCAACCGGCTCGACGAGGTCGTGATCTTCGACCCGCTCAGCCGTGACGAGCTCGCCCACATCGTCGAGCTCCAGGTCCGGGCCCTCGGCGCGCGCCTCAGCGACCGGCGGATCGTCCTCGAGGTGACCGACGCGGCACGCGAGTGGCTCGCGGACACCGGATACGACCCGGCATACGGCGCTCGTCCGTTGCGGCGGCTGATCCAGAAGGAGATCGGCGACCGGCTCGCCCGCGCCCTCCTCGCCGGAGACGTCCGCGACGGCCAGACGGTCACCGTCGACCGCGGTGACGATGGGCTCACCCTCCGCTGAGCCAACCAACCGGCCAGTAGGGTGGGCGCACATGCGACGTCGTGCTCTGCTGACCAGTTCAGTCACCGTGGCCGTCGCCATGCTCGTCGGTTGCTCCGGCGGTGGCGACACCCCCGAGGCCAAGGCCGACCCCAAGGCCCAGCTCGCGGCCGCCAAGAAGGTCTTCGACGAGGCCAAGTTCGTCGGCCTCACGCTGTCGAGCAAGGACGTCCCCAAGACCGAGAACGGCGTCACCGGCGCCATCGGCACCGGGGCGATCAGCGCGACCGAGCCGAAGTTCAAGGGCAACGTCACGGCGAGGATCAAGGGCGTCAGCGGAGCGGCCGAGGTCATCACGATCGGCGACGCGGCCTACATGAAGTTCTTCACGCCGACCTACAACCCGGCCGACCTCGCCGACCTCGGTGCGCCGAACCCGTCGAACTTCTTCGACCCGGCCGAGGGCATCTCGCAGCTCCTCGTCGAGACGGGCAGCCCCACCGCGGGCAAGGAGGTCCGCGACGGTGCGGCCGTGCTGCAGCAGGTTTCCGGCACGCTCCCCGGCTCGCGGATCAAGGCGCTGTTCAACCTCGGTGACGGCGCGGGCGAGTTCAAGGTCACCTACGGCATCGGTGAGGGCGACAAGCTCCAGCTCGCCACGATGACCGGACCGTTCTTCGCCGGCACGACGTCGACCTACACGCTGCGGCTCAAGAACTACGGGACCGCTGTTGAGATCACCCGCCCCTAGGGCGCTCCTCGCGACGGCCTCCGTCGCAGTCGCGCTCGCGGCCGCCGACACCTATGTCGTCGTGCTCGCCCTCACCGACATGATGTCCGGCGTGGGCATCGGGATCGACGCCCTCCAACGCGCGACCCCGATCATCTCCGGCTTCCTCCTCGGCTACATCGCCGTGCTGCCCCTCATCGGCCGGCTCGCGGATCTGACTGAGCGACAACGGGTTCTGCTCGGGTGCCTCGCGATCTTCGTCGTGGGCTCGGCCATCACCGCGCTCGCGGTCGAGCTGCCGGTGCTCGTCGCCGGTCGCGTCATCCAGGGCATCGGCGGCGGTGGCCTCGTGCCGGCGACCCTGGCGATCGTCGCGCAGCTGTGGGACCGCGACCGCCGCGGGACGCCGCTCGGTGTCGTGGGTGCCGTGCAGGAGCTCGGGTCCGTCGTGGGGCCGGTGCTCGGTGCCGCGGTGCTCGCCATCGCGGACTGGCGCGCCATCTTCTGGCTCAACGCCCTTCTGGGCGTGCTGCTCGCCGGCGCTGTGGTCGTCGTCGGTGGGGGTATGCCGTCCCGCCCCCGTGCGCTGCCCGTCGTCGTCTCGCTCGTCGCGGCCGTCGTCGGCTGGCTTGCGCTGGCCGCTCCGGAGTCGCTCGTGACGTCGGTGTCGCTGGGCGTTCCGTTCGTGCCGTTCGGCGCGTCGACCTCGCGGGTGCTGACGCCCATCGGTGTCGTCGCGCTGGTGCTGGCCGTCGCTGCCGTGGCGTTGTGGGTGCGCGGCGCCTGGCCGGTGCTGCGTCGGGCCGACCTGCTCGGTGCCCTGCTCCTCGGTGGCGCGCTGGGTTGCATCGTCCTGACCTTCGCGGCGGCCAACCCCGAGAAGGAGATCGTCGGCCCGCTCGGGTTCGCGCTCCTGCCCGTGGCCGCGGTGCTCGCGGGTCTCTATCTCCTGCACCACCGCCGGGCTGCTCAGCCTCTCGTGCCTCGGGGTGTCGTGGTCGGTCGCGCCCGGTGGGCGCTCCTCGTCTCGTTGTGTGTGGGCATCGCGCTCGTCGCGGTCATCGTCGACGTGCCGTTGCTCGCCCGGTTGGTGCACACCGAGAGCGAGACCGTGGCGGCCTTCGTGCTCGTCCGCTTCCTCATCGCCGTGCCCGTCGGCGCCCTGCTCGGTGGCTGGTCGCTCCGCTGGCTGGGTGACGGACTCGTGAGCGGGGTGGGCCTCGCGCTCGCAGCGTTCGGTCTCGTCATCATGTCGACGTGGGGGCGAGGGTCCTCGGACGAGGTCTCGTCGACGCGTCGTCCTCGCACTCGTCGGACTCGGCATCGGCCTGGCCCTCGCCCCCGTCAACAATGCTGCCCTGGCCGACTCACCCGATGATGCGCACGGCACGGCGAGCGCTCTCGTCGTCGTCGCCCGGATGATCGGCATGGTCGTCGGCCTCGCCCTGCTCACCGCGATCGGCCTGCACCAGTACTACGCCGCCGTCGCTGCCCTGCCCGACCAGACCGACGGGCAGGCCCTGCTCGACGCTGCGGTCGTCCAGGTCGAGTGGGTCTTCCGCGGAGCCGCGATCGCGGCCGTCGTCGGCGCCCTGTCCTCTGTGGCGCTCGGCCTGACCCGACGCCGCTGACGTCCTGGCCTTCCCGGGCCACCCGGTGAGGGCTTCATGAGCGGCGACCCCCAGCACGGCGCAACACCCCAACATGACGGCGACCCCGGCGATGGTTCGCACTGTCGTCGGCTGGTCGTCCTTCGCAAAGAGGACGCCCAGCATGACGAGGTGGCCGGCGAGGACGACGACCCCCGCTGCCCTCGTGAGTCGCCGTCGGGACACCACCAGGGCCATGCCGAGGACGCCCGGCAGCATGAGGCTGCCCGGCCCGACGCCGATGACGAGTGCAGGCAGCGCGAGGAGCTTCCACCACCGCGACCGCTCTCTCTCCTTGAGGTTGTGGACGGCCGCCAGGACCAGTCCGACGAAGGCGAAGAGGCCGACGATGAAGCCCGTGCCGGCCCAGCTGAACTCAGGGTCGTCCGTGAGCAACCGCATGAAGCCTCGTGCCACGAGCACCGGTGAGGGCTCCCAGCGCCACCCCGACACCGAGGTGGCGGGCGAAGGCACGCATCACCAGGCCACCGTGAGGCAGGCGAGCCGAGCACCTGCAAGGCCGGTCTGCGGGTTCGTCGGCAGCGCGTGGATGACGACCGATCGCGAGCCTGATTCGGGAACGAACGGCACCTCGGTGCTTCCGGTCCCGGCTCCGTCGGCCACGGTGAAGTCGAGCCAGAACTCGGTCCGGTCGCTGATCTCGGGCGGGAGATCACCGTGCACGTGGGAGTTGTAGTGACCGAGTGCGGCCGCTCCGTCACCGGCGACGCACGGGCCGTCGTGGACGTGGGCGCCGAAGGTCTGACCGTCCGCAGCCGCGGCGATGCCCTTGACGGTGAGGACGGCGTGGCTGGCGCCATGCGACTCCACGAGCTGAACTCGCGCGCTCGCCCCGTCAAAGGGCCCTGAGGCTGCGGGAGCCAGGTCGCTGAGCAGCCCCGGCCGAGCGGGCGAATGGCCCAAGTGCCAGCGCCGGACCGGCCGTGAGGAGGACGATGGCGGTGGCGCCGACTGCGGTCCGCAGCTTCGTGGAGGTGATCATCGTGCTGTCCTTTCTCCGAGGTCGACACGGTGCCGACACCGAAGCAGACGCGGCTCGGGCCCCGTCGGGTGACACCGCGAACACCCCTGAAAAAAGTCGCGATCCGCGTCACCCGAAGCCCAGTGGGCGCGCGTCTGTCAGTGCGATGGAGACCGTCGCCGAGGCAGTGCTCGACCCGATCAACGTCAGGGCGGCTGGCCCCGACGTCATCGGGTTGTTCGCGCAGGAGGCGGCATCCCTGACAAGGCTGGCGCGGTTCTACCTCGACGACCGGACGGCGGCCGAGGACCTCGTGCAGGAGGCCTTCATCCGGCTGTCCCGGTCGGCGAGCCGAATCCGCAAAGGTGGCAGCGCGGCGGCATACCTGCGTTCGATCGTCATCAACCTGGCCCGCGACCACAACCGTCGCGGGCTGGTCTCCCTGCGCCACCGACCGTCGGCGGTGCCGGACTCGCCGTCGGCCGAGGAGGACGCCTCCGCCCGCGCGGAACGACAGGAAGTCATCGACGCGCTGCGCACCCTGCCGCGTCGCCAACGCGACTGCGTCACGCTCCGCTACTACCTCGACCTGTCCATCCCGGACATCGCCGAGACCCTCGGCCTCTCGGCCAACACCGTCAAGACCCATCTCCAACGCGGGCTCGCCAGCCTTGCCCAGACCCTGGAGGCCAACCGATGAGCAATCTCGAGGACCGGCTCACTCATGCCCTGTCCGACTACCCCATCGAGCCCTCGCCCGACCTCTTCGAGCGGGTCGTGGAGGGCATCGCTGCGGACCGGGTCCGTCGCCGCTCGATCCTGCGCTGGTCGCTCGTCGCACTGCTCGTCGTCGTCCTGGCCGTCACGGCCGTGCTCACCCAGACCCCCCGAGTGAACGGAGTTCTCGCCATGCCCTGGTGGATCCTCGAAGTTGCCACGAATCTCGTGCTCGTCGCCATCGCCCTGTGGCTCGGGCCCTTCATCAAGCGGTTCGGGCGGGCCTACGCCGCCGATGTGTTCCACGACAACCCGCTGACCGGCAAGAGCTACATCGTCCTCACGGACATCGTCTACTACCTGATCTTCACGGCCTACATCCTCTTCACGGTCAGGGTGGCGCCGTTCACGCAGGGAACTGACGAGGTTCCGATCGAGAACGTGTCGGCGGATCAGGTCAAGTACGTCCTGATCCGGCTCGGCGGGATCCTGCTCATCATCGGGATCCTGCACGGCCTCAACATCGTGCTCATGCCGGTGCTCGGTCGACTCTTCTCGCTCAACCGCCGACTTCCGGATCCCGAGGCCCGGGATCGCGCTACCCGGGCGTAACTCCGCTCGCCGACCTAGGTTGGGTCCATGGCCTCTTCGCGCCCTCGCGCCACCCGTGTCCTTGCCCTCGCCACCGTCGCCGTGTGCGGCGTCGGACTCGGGGGAGGTGCGGCCCGTGCCGCCGACCCGACGATGATGACGCCGATCGGGGGTGGCTACACCCTCGAGACGTTGCAGGGCTTCGGCAGGGCGGCCGCCGACGGGGCGACCGGCCCCACCGTGGACATCGTCGTCGTGCCGTCGTCGTATGGCGACGCTCCCGCCGACCGGGCCGAGAACCTCGTCCTCGCGCAGCAGCGCACCAACGAGGTCGACGCCGCGTGCGACGCCGTCGTCACGGCCCCGTTCACCGGGTGCACGGCCGTCCTCGCGCCCCTGCTCAACCGGGCCGACGCCGACGATCCCGCCAACTCGGCGATGATCACGGACCAGACCGACGGCTTCTTCATCCTCGGCGGGGACCAGGGCCTGGCCATGTCGATCCTTGCCGACTCACCCGCCGAGACGAGGATGGCAGGCGGCCTTCGCGCGTGGTGCCGCTGTGGGTGGCACGAGCGCCGGTGCGGCCGTCGAGTCGAAGACCATGATCAACGGCTACGTCGGCGCCTTCGGGCCGGCCGACGGTCTGCGACAGGGGAGTTCGATCATCTGGTGGGGCGACGACGCCGATCGCGAGCGCGGCCTGAGCTTCGCGTCGCAGCGGGCGATCTTCGACCAGCACTTCTACCAGCGCGGGCGCTTCGGTCGCCTGCTCTCCACGCTTGCCACCTCTGACGCGCACTTCGGTGGCGTGAGCAAGGTCGGCGTCGGCGTCGACTACGCGACCGGCATCCACAACACCGCCGACACGGTGCTGTCAGAGACGTTCGGTGCGTCCTCGGCCGCCGTCCTCGACCTCGAGTCGCTCTCGTCGCCCATCGCCTGGGTCGGGCCCAACAAGGTGCTCTCGACCCGCAACGTCGTCACCCACCTGCTGCCGCCGGACGACGGTGGCCCGACGGCATACGACCTCGCGACGCGCACGGTGACCCGAGCGGGAGTTGCCGTGGCAACCCCGACCCCGGCCGCAGCGGCCGGACCCACGGTCCCCGGTGCGACGGGCAAGGTCTACCTCGGCGGTGACGTCGTCGGCGGTGGCTCGACCACGGTGGTGAGCCAGGTCGTCGCGGACGCCAAGGCAGCCGTGGCCGGGGGAGCGCAGTCGCGGATCGTCGTGCTCGCGGCCTCGTCCAAGGACAAGAAGGCGATCAACGCCTATTCGAGCGCGCTCAAGGCTGCGGGCTGGTCGGGCAAGGTCGAGGTCGTCGAGCAGGGCAAGAACTCCAAGGTCGCGGTGACCGGTGCCGCTGCTGCCGTGCTCGTGGGTGAGACGCCTGCCTCGGTGGCGACGGCCCTGGCCGACCCAACCTTCGCTGGTGCCGTGCGCTCCGCCGTCCTCACCAGTCCCGTCGTCCTCGCCGACCGTCACCTGACGGCCGCCCTGGGCACGTGGTTCTCGACGAAGGCGGACCCGACCGCAACGAACTACGAAGAGGAGAGCGTCGAGAACTTCCGCACCGGCGACGGCGCGTGGCAGCGCGGATTGGGCCTCGTGACAGGCTCGCTCGTGCCGTCGCTCACGCTCGACTACCGCTGGGGCAAGCTCTACGACCTCGGTGCGCTCGAGCCGGGCCAGATCGCCTGGGGCCTCGGCGAGAACACCGCGGTGCGGGTGGCTCCGGGTGCCGCGGCAACCGTGGTCGGCGACGGATCTGTCGTTGCCCTGGACCCGCGGGGCGCCCAGTTCTGGACCGGACCCAACGGTGCGATCGGTGCGGTCAATGTCCTGCTCAACACGTTCGGCGCGGGCGAGACGCTCAGGCTCGGCTGAGTCAGCGCTGGTCGACGAGCTCGATGATCGCGTCGGCCACGACGTCGGTCGCCTCGTGCATGAGCATGTGCCCCTTGCCGGGAAGGACCGTCAGCTGTGAACCGGGTATGCCGTCGTGCAGGCTGCGTGCCCACCTCACCGGTGTGAGCCTGTCCTTGGTGCCGACGAGGACGTGGGTCGGCATGTCCGCGAACTCGGCGAGCGCCTCGGTCTCGTCGTGGTCGCGGATCGAGGCGAAGTAGCGGCCCAGTCGTCGCCAGTGACGTCTGGCCCATGAGGCGGGTCATGTCGCGCACGCTGCCCTTGTCGGGGTTCTCGCCGAAGTTGAGGTCGCGCAGCACGCTGCTGGGCACGAACATTCCGGTGCGCAGCAACGGAACTCGCGCCGCGACGGCCATGGCGAGAGCCTCGCCCCGAACCTCCGGGCGACCGTCGATCGAGGCCGTCGTCGACACCAGGGCGACCCCACGCACACGGTCACGGAACTCGGAACTGTGCGCACCGGCATACGCGAGGATCGTCATTCCGCCCATGGAGTGACCACCGAGGACGAGTGGTCCGGTGGGGGCGGTGGCGGCGATGACGGTGGCGAGGTCGTCGGCCAGGGCCTTGATCGACTGGGACGTGACCGTGCCCCAGGTGGAGCGCCCGTGGCCGCGCTGGTCGTAGGTGATGACGCGAACGGCCCTGTGCGACTGGACTTCTGCCACGACGGGCTCCCAGCTGGCGCGGGTGAGGGTCCAGCCGTGGGCGAGGACCAGCGTGGGGGTGTCCGCGTCGGGGGTGGTCGACGGGAGGAACTCGGTCGCCGTGAGGGTGCCGCCGTTCGCTGCCGGGATCGACAGGGTGCGGGTGTCTCATCACGTTCTCCACTTCGATGACGACGGGCGCGTGGTCGCTGGCGCCCTTGCCCTTGCGTTCTTCACGGTCGATCGCCGCACCTCGAACCCGCTGTGCCAGTGGGTCGCTCGCGAGGATGAAGTCGATCCGCATGCCGCGTCGCTTCTGGAAGGCGAGGCGCTGGTAGTCCCAGTAGGTGAAGGTGCCCGGCTCCGACGTGTGCGGGCGAACGACGTCACTGACGCCGGCGTCGAGGACGGCCTGGAAGGCGGCGCGCTCGGGCGGGCTGACGTGGCTCTTGTCGAGGTAGTAGTCCATCGACCAGACGTCCTCGTCCTGGGGTGCGATGTTCCAGTCGCCCATGAGCGCGAAGGGTTGCGCCCTCGGCGGCCCACGCGGCGGTCTGGACGCGGAGCTGCTCGAGCCACGCGAGCTTGTAGTCCATGTGCGGGTCCTCGAGCGCGCGCCCGTTGGGGACGTAGAGGGACCAGAGGCGGATGCCGTTGCAGGTGGCCCCGATGGCCCGCGCCTCCGCGACGGCCGGCTCACCCCAGTGCGGCACGTCCGGGAAGCCGCGGCTCACGTCGTCGAGACCCACGCGGGAGGCGATCGCGACGCCGTTCCACTGGCTCAGACCGTGGTGCGCCACGGCATACCCGAGGGCCTCGAAGCGGTCGAACGGGAACTGGTCCTCGCGGCACTTCGTCTCCTGGATCGCCAGGACGTCGACGTCCGTGCGCTCCAGCCACGCCTCGACTCGGTCGATGCGTGAACGGATGGAATTGACGTTCCAGGTGGCGATGCGCACCACGTCACCCTACCCACGGGTATGCCGGGTGCTTAGGGTCGTCACCATGACCACCGCACTTGTCACGGGCGCCACCGCCGGCATCGGCCGCGAATTCGCCCTCCAGCTCGCCGCCCGCGGGGACGACCTCGTCCTCGTCGCGCGCGACGTCCCCCGCCTCGAGGTGTTTGCCGAGGAGCTGCGCACCGCACACGGGGTGGAGGTCGAGGTGCTCGGTGCCGACCTCAGCGTCCGGGACCAGCTGGGGAAGGTGGCCGATCGGGTCGCGTCCACCGACGAGCCCGTGGACGTCCTCGTCAACAACGCCGGCTACTCCCTCAAGAAGCGCTTCCTCGACAACGACGTCGTCCGCCGAGGAGGCCGTGTTCGACGTCCTGACCCGGGCGGTGCTCGTGCTCTCACATGCCGCCGGCAATGCCATGCGGGCGCGCGGTCGTGGCGCGATCGTCAACGTGTCGTCCGTGGCGTCGTTCATGGCCGCCGGCCCCTACAGCGCCAACAAGTCGTTCGTCACGGTCTTCAGCGAGGGACTCGCCGCCGAGCTCGCCGGGACCGGGTGTGACGGTGACGGCGCTCTGCCCCGGCTTCACGCACACCGAGTTCCACCAGCGCGCCGACGTCGACATGTCCAGGATGCCCGAGTTCATGTGGCTCGACGCCCCGCGGCTCGTCCGTGACGCCCTCGCCGACGTCGACAAGGGCAAGGTCGTGTCCGTGCCGGGCCGTCAGTACAAGGCGATCGTCACCGCCCTGCGGATCCTCCCGCGCCCGCTCGTCCGCAGGCAGTCACGCGGCGCCCACCGCCCGAGCAGCCAGTAACCTCAGCGTTGTGACTGACATTGCTGCCGACCGCGCCCGCCTGCTCGAGATCATCAAGGACAAGGCCATCGTTCACGGCCGGGTCACTCTCTCTTCCGGCAAGGAGGCCGACTACTACGTCGACCTGCGCCGGATCACGCTCGATGGTGAGGGCAGTCCGCTCGTCGGCCGCGTCATGCGCGACCTCGCCGCCGACCTCGACTTCGACGCCGTCGGGGGACTGACCCTCGGCGCCGACCCCGTCGCCACCTCGATGCTCCACGCGGCCGCCGCCGCGGGCGAGCGACTCGACGCCTTCGTCGTCCGCAAGGCCGGCAAGGCCCACGGGTTGCAGCAGCGGATCGAGGGTCCGTCGATCGAGGGTCGCCGCGTGCTCATCGTCGAGGACACCTCCACCACGGGCGCCTCGCCCCTCGACGCCGCGAAGGCCGCGCAGGAGGCCGGCGCCATCGTCGTCGGTGTCGCCACCATCGCCGACCGAGCCACCGGCGCCGATCAGGTCTTCGCCGACGCGGGCCTTGAATACCGCCACGCCTTCAGCCTCGCCGACCTCGGCCTTGCCTGACCCGACCACAGCGCGACCTGAGCGCTCACGCATCCCCGGCCACACGGCATACAGGCTCTAGGATCGCGAGCGAGACGCCACCAACAGGGGAGTTCCCATGATCACCGCCATTGTCATTGTTGTCGTCGTCGTCGTTCTCGCCTTGATCGTCGTCGGGATGTACAACGGGCTCATCAAGCTGCGCAACCTCGTGCAGGAGGCGTGGCGCCAGATCGATGTCGAGCTGACCCGACGCCACGACCTCATCGGCAACCTCGTCGAGACGGTCAAGGGCTACGCGGCGCACGAGCGCGGCACCCTCGAGGACGTCATCAAGGCGCGTTCGGCCGCCATGGCGCCGAACCAGTCGCCCGGTCAGCAGGCCGAGAGCGAGAACATGCTCAGCCAGGCGCTCGGCCGCCTCCTCGCGATCGCCGAGGCCTACCCCGACCTCAAGGCCAACCAGAACTTCCTCGCCCTGCAGCAGGAGCTCACCAGCACCGAGGACCGCATCGCCTCGGCCCGTCGCTACTACAACGCGACCGTGCGTGACCTCAACACCAAGGTCGAGACGGTCCCCACGAACTTCGTCGCCGGCATGTTCGGCATCAAGACGGCCGAGTACTTCGAGGCCGTCGGCGAGCAGCGCGAGGCCCCCAAGGTCGACTTCGGTCAGCGTGACGCGACGATCCCGCCGCCCAGTGGGTATGCCGGCCCGTCGCCTTCCGCTTCCACCCCGCCTGCTCCCGCGTCCCCGGCGACCACCCCTGCCGCCCCGGCGCCTGTCGACCCGACGACGCCCATCGCGCAGACCCAGCCGATCGAGCCCACTGCTCCGATCGACCCCGCCAACCCCGGCGACGTCCCGCCAGCGCCTCGGGCCTGAGCTGGTCATGTCCGTTCTGGGGGGAGTTCGCAGCGGTGTCGCCGCGCCGTGGGTGGCCGAGATCTGGGTCGACCCGCAGTGGTACGAGTGCCAGAGCAGCCCGGACCGTCTCCCGGACCCCGGCCCGCCGACGATCGTGAGCCTGCGCGGCAGCCAGGTGCTCATCGGTCGGCACAGTGAGGTCAAGTCCGTGGTGCCGCACATCGACTGCGAGGGGGACGCCGGCGTGAGTCGGCGCCATGCGCAGCTCACCCGACACAACCTCGGCTGGGTCGTCGAAGATCTTGGTTCGGCCAACGGCACCTATGTCAGCACGATGATCGGCGACATCCCCGACGACCCCATTGACGCCGGCCAGCCGTTGGGTTCCGGGCACGTGCTCTACCTCGGGTCGTGGACCCGGATCGTCCTCCGCCAGAAGTCCGTCCTGGCCTGAGCCAGCGCTCAGGCGACCTGCAGTTCGCTGTCCTGCGGGAACCAGTCGTCGGGCGGGTCGGGGATCCAGCCGCCCCAGGGGTCTTCGGGTAGGGGCAGGTCCTGGATGTGGACGTCATCCACCCATTCGTCCGGAACGGTTTCGGGCGCGACCAGCCTTCGCCGAGGATCGGTGGTGCGGTGGAGTCATGGATCCGGCCGGTCGGGGTTTGGATGCGTATGCCGTGTGGTCCCGTGCCGTCGAGGCCGGTCGAGCGCACGGTGAAGTACCACCCGAGCTCTTCCTTGACGTGGTTGTGGCGTTTGCAGAGCCCGCCGGCGTTGGCTCCGGTGGTCGCGCCGCCGTCGTGGACGGCGTTGGACGTGGTCGGCTTCGATGGCGGGGGCGTCGCACCACGGAACCCGGCACGTCGGGTCGCGCAGTTCGATGAACTTCCGTAGGCCACCGTGGAAGCGGCGGCGGGTGGAGTCCAGGGCGACGAGGTCGCGACCGGTGGGGTCGGTGAACAGTCGACGCAGCCACACGAACGCGCCATCGTCACCCGCGGTCCCGGCGCCAGTGCGTCTTGTCGCCCGCTGCGTCAGCATCGGCGCGGTTCAGGAGGGCGGCGATGTGGGCGCGAGCCTCGGCGCCGGGGATGACACCCCACCCGGGGATGACGGCGACGTCGTCCTTCGGGGCCTGCCGCCGAAGGCAGCCGGGAGCAGGACCTTGTCGGTCATGACGAGGTTGACCTCGACGGGCTGCGGCTGCCCTTTCGCACGCCCGGAGAGCAGTTCGAGGGCTCGGTCGGACAGCCAGGCACCCTTGCCACGGGTGTCAGCTTTCGCGGCAGCAGCCGCGGCGTCCCACTGGTCGGCGGGCAGGTCGGGGTCGATGACGTGACGTCGTCCTTCTTCGGCCAGGAGGGCGACGTGGGCTCCGATGATGTCTTTCATCGGTCCCAGGATCGACAGCCACGCCATGCCGTCGGGAGCGGGACGCACACTCATGCGGCGGGAGCCCGCGACTGCGCGCCGGTTCCGCTCGGCCAGGACTCTCGGCGTCCAGCTCGGCACCCACCCGGCGGGCCGCACCGGCCAACGCCTTGTCACCCAGCGACGTCATCGTGCCGGCCAACCGCTTGTCGACCTCGGCGCGGTGCTCACGCTCAGGCACGCAGTCTCCCGCACGAGGATCCCCGCCCGCTTCTCACTGAGCTCACCCCTGGTCAACGCGGCCATGGTTTCGGGCATCTCGCCCACGAGCGCCTTCGCAACACCCACGTGCTGATCCGCGAGCGTCGGTGAACACCGCCGCGCCAACGCCAGGTCAGCGCGGACACTGCGGGAGTCCTCACCCAACGCTTCCCGGTCCACCACTGCGGCCGCTGTCACCCGGGCCTGCGCCGCCGCCGCGCCACCCTTCAACGCCTCGAGCGCAGCAACCACCTCGACCCGCTGCGCCTCGGTCAAACCCTCGGCATTGACGGTGGTCAAAGAGGACAGGAAGGAGCGGACCTGAACCTCAGGCCCTGCGGTGATTGGTGTCCCCTCCATGCCTCTCATCGTACACCTGTTCGCCGACACCCAAGAGGTTATCCACACACCAAATCCATTGCAGCACAGCGCAATTCGTCAAATCGCACGGACCGCCAGCATGACTGAATCGGCCGCCCGCCCCACCTGCTGACCACCCACAGAAGAGTCCATCAGAAGCCTCTGACAAGCCCTCGGCACATCGTCAGCGGATGAAGCCGATCCACCCCGCGTCGGTGTCGAACGCGAGCATCGGCCCGTCCGTCGAACCCTTGAGCTGCACGCTGGCGTGGTCGTCGATGAGGGCAGCCAGCCAGGCGTCCATGGCGGCCGGTTCCGCGGGGCAGCCGATCTCGGTCATGACGATCCCGTCAACGGCCGAAAGGCGATGGTCCTCGATGGTGACCCTGGCACTCAGGTGGTTGCAGGCGGCATACAGGCGCAGTTCGTCGTCCTTGATCGTGAGTCGCACCGGTGTGGTCCACGGCTTCGTCCCGTCGTAGGCGAAGCCGGCGTTCGACGTCCACGCGCCCTGCACCCCGTCGAGGCTGTTGAGCCAGCCGGCATCGTTCTCGGACGCGCGATCGCGAGTCGCCCACACGGCATACGCCCCCGCAAGGAGGAGCGCAGCGACCACGCCGATCACGGTCCACGTGCGCCACGCGACGACTCTCATGACACTTGGACCGCCTCGCGCACCTTTCGGTTCCCTACTTCTCCGCGGGGAGCACCATGGCGTAGACGTCCCACGGGCGAGCGTCGGCGGGGTGGTCACGCCGGGTGCGGCCGCGGTGCTCGCGGAACACCTCGTGCAGCTGCTCCTTGATTGCCTCGAGCTCGGCATCGGTGACCCACAGCCGTCCTCGCGAGGTCATGCCCACTTCATCGCCGGTCTCGAGGGACTCCGCGAGCCGGTCCAACCCCGCATCCAGACCCACGAACCACTTCGCCAATGACGTGCGACTGAGGTCCCGACCGGCAGCCCGGTGGGCCTCCGGCAGGATCGAGATCGTCGTCGCCGTCGATCGCCAGGGCCGCTCGCGTCCGTCGGCGGAGGTGTCGCGCTCGACGACGCCCCACTTCTCCAGCGCGCGCAGGTGATAGCTCGTCGCCGACGGGGTGAGGTCCACGAGAGTCGCCGCCTCGGTCGCCGTGAGCACCTCGCCCGAGAAGAGCTCGGTGATGAGCCGCTGCCGGGCCGGGTGCGCCAGTGCGCGCAGGGCCCGCGGGTCCGTGATGCGCAGCTCGTCGGGTCGCTTCTTCGCCATGGCTCCACTTTAGTGTTGACGGATCAATTCGTGAAGCGTTACCTTCATAGTTATGAAGCAACTACTTCACGAGTATGCCGGTGTGTTGGCTGTGCGTCAGGCTCGCCTTGTTCTCGCGGCAGGTCTGGCATCGGTTGTCGGCGACGTGATGGCCATGATTGCGCTGCTCCTGCACCTCCACGACACAGGGCATGGGCCGTCCGGCGTCATGGTGCTCCTCATCTGTTTCGCCCTGCCGCTCGTGCTGACGATGGGGATCGCGGGCTCGGTCGCGGACGCCCACGACCCCCGCCGCGTCCTCGTCGTCGCGACGCTCGTGCAGTCCGTGGGCGCTGTCGGCCTTTTCATCGCGCCCTCGCTCGTGTGGACCTGCGTCTCGGTGCTGGTGCTGCAGACCGGCTTCGCTTTCGCCAACCCGGTCTGGTCAGCCGTGATGCCGCTGGTCGTGGGTGAGGACCTCTCCGGCACCTATGTCTCCCTGTCGCAGGGGCTGAGGGCGGTCGCGTCGCCCTTGGGTGCCGCCCTCGCCGGAGTGCTCGTGCAGCACTGGGGGAGTCAGGCGGTTCTCGGCCTCAATGCGGCCAGCTTCATCGGACTTCTTGCCGCCGCTCTGGCCCTGCGTGTCACCCGCAGACCGGCTGCCCACAACGCGACGTCGTTCCTTCCGCGTGACGGGCTCGCGGCCCTTCGCGCCAACCCGGTGATCGCGGCCCTGGTCTTCGGTGTCGTGCCGATCATCCTCACCGTCGAGGCGGTCAACGCCGTCGAGGTCTTCCTCGTCCGTGGCGAACTCGGTGCGAGCCCCGCCCAGTTCGGACTCGCCGAGGCGTGCGCCGGCATCGGTGCCGTGGTCGGCTCGTTCGCGGCCGCGGCGGTGAGGACTCGCAACCGTCGCATCGCTGGACTTCTCATCGGCATCACCGCGGTGCCCATCGTCCAGATCGTCCAGGGGCTGGCTCCCACCCTCGGTGTGTATGCCGTGTCAGCCTTTGCCATCGGGCTCGCCCTGGGCGTCGTCAACGCCTTGATCTTCGCCCTCCTCCTGCACGAGATCACCGAGGGTGATCGTGGCAAGGTCATCGCCCTCGTGAGCGGTCTCTCGAGAACGACGACGATCGCGGCCCTCGCCATCGGCGGAGCGCTGGGTACGCAGCTGGGTGCGCGGACGGCATACGTCGTCTGTGGTTCTGTCGGGCTGCTCATCGCGGCGACCGCCGCGCTTCGAGTTCGCAGTGCTATCCACCGGTCGGTGGATGCCGAGTCCACCCGCTGGTCGGTGCGGCGCGGCACCTGACCGCACCATGCTGGAGCCATGACAGCGATCAGCATCCGCGGGCTCGTCAAGGGCTACGGCGACAAGCGAGCCGTTGACGGGCTCGACCTGGACATCGAATCCGGCGAGGTCTTCTCGCTCCTCGGCCCCAATGGCGCCGGCAAGACCACGACGGTCGAGATCCTCGAGGGGTTCCGCACCCGCGACGCCGGGGAGGTGAGCGTCCTCGGACAGGACCCTGCATCCGCAGATCGCCTGTGGCGCAACCGGATCGGCATCGTCCTGCAGAACTCGTCCGGCCTTGACCTCCTCACTCCTCGCGAGATCCTCAGGTCGACGGGTCGTGCCTATGCCAACCCGCGCGACGTCGACGACGTCATCGCCTCGGTCGGGCTCGAGGAGAAGGCCGACGTGCGCATCGCTGGGTTGTCCGGAGGGCAGCGCCGTCGCCTCGACGTCGGGCTCGGCATCGTCGGTCGACCCGAGCTGCTCTTCCTCGACGAACCGACGACCGGCTTCGACCCGCAGGCGCGTCGCGACTTCTGGGGCCTCATCCGCAGCCTCGCCTCCGAGGGCACGACCATTCTCCTCACGACCCACTACCTCGACGAGGCCGAGCAGCTCGCGGACCGCGTCGGAGTCATCGCGGCCGGCAAGCTGCTCGCGCTCGACACCCCAGCCAACCTCGGCGGCCGCGCCTCCGAGGAGGCCACGGTCTCGTGGACCGAGGACGGCCAGCGACGCACCCTGCGCTCCGCCACCCCCACGCTCGAGGTCACGCGACTCTCGCAACGGCTCGGCGGCGAAGTCCCCGAACTCGTCGTGAGCCGCCCCTCGCTCGAGGACACCTACCTCTCACTCATCGCACCGCACATCACCGGCGCGGCCCTGCCCGACCCGGCCCTGGACACGAAAGAGGTCATGGCATGAACGCCCTCGCTCTCGGAGTCGACCGCACGGTCCTCGAGCTCAAGATGTACTCGCGCGAGAAGGAAGCCGTCTTCTTCTCGTTCCTCTTCCCCATCCTCATGCTCGGCCTCTTCTCGGTGATCTTCGGCGACGACATGGAGGCCGGCGGCGCGCAGATGAGTGCCGCCGAGTACTTCCTGCCCGGCATGATCTCGGCCGGCATCCTGCTCACGTCGTTCCAGACGATGGCGATGTCGGTGACGGCCGAGCGCGACGACGGCACCCTCAAGCGTCTGCGCAGCACTCCCATGCCAGCGGTCTCCTACTTCCTCGGCAAGGTCGGTCTGGTCGTCGTCAGCGCGCTCGCCCAGCAGGTGCTGCTCCTGGCCGTCGCCAAGTTCGCCTTCGGGGTGGACCTGCCCGACACGGCGGCGCGCTGGTTCACGTTCGCGTGGGTCTTCGGGCTCGGGGCGTTCGCCGGCACGGTCCTCGGCACGGCCTACAGCTCGCTCGCCTCGGCCCGCTCGGTCGGCGCCATCGTCATCGCGCCGATGCTCATCCTGCAGTTCATCTCGGGCGTCTACTTCGCCTTCACCGACATCCCGTCCTGGCTCCAGCAGATCGCGTCGGTCTTCCCGCTCAAGTGGATCGCGCAGGGCATGCGGTCGGTCTTCTTCCCCGACTCCATGGCCTCGTTGGAGATGGGTGGCGTCTGGGAGCACGGCCGCACCGCCATGGTGCTCGGCGTGTGGGCCGTCGCCGGCCTGGTCCTGTGCGTCCTCACCTTCCGCTGGTTCAAGCGCGGCACGACATGATGGCACCGTGACCGAGTCGCCGACCCCGATGACAGAGCTCTCGAGCGACCAGCTCGCGGCGATGTGGCGCGGGCAGGCGAAGTGGTGGCACCTCGGCTGCTACGCGCTGATCGCGACGGCGATCACGGTCGTGCTGCTCGAAGGGCCGGGGGAGCATGGTCGCCTGCCGACCGTCGTGCTCCTCCTGGGGATTGCGGTCGCCTACACCGTTTTTGGTCGCCGCGCGATCCAACGCGAAGGCATCAGGTATGCCGTGCTCTACCAGTTGTGTGCGTGGGCCTGCCTTCTCACGGTCATCATCATCGACCCGGGGTTCGAGTCGTGGTTGCTCTTCTTCTGCCTCTTCCCGCAGATCTGGGCCACCTTCGAGAAGAAGCAGGCACTGATCGGGACGGGCCTGGCCCTGGCCGCGCTGTTCACTGCCGCCGTGGTGCCGTCCGACGACCCGGTCGCGGAGGTGCCCAGCGCCCTGGTGTCCGTGCGTCATCTCCTTCGTGCTGTCGGCCTCTCTGGGCATGTTCATCCACCGGATCATCAGTGAAGCGGAGGAGCGGGCCATGGTCATCGACGAGCTGCGCTCCACCAGGGCTCAGCTCGCCGCCGTCGAGCGCGCCCATGGTGTGCAGGACGAGCGCAGCCGCCTCTCCCGCGAGATCCACGACACCCTGGCGCAGGGCTTCACCTCGGTCATCGCCCTCTCCCGCGCGGCCAGCTCCGCCCTCGAGCGCGATGACGTCGACAAGGCCCGTGAGCGGCTCGCGATGATCGAGAGCACCGCCGTCGACAACCTCGCCGAGGCACGCGTCATCGTCGCCGAGCTCACCCCCGGACACCTCCAGTCGCGCACTCTCGTCGAGGCGCTCGCGAGGCTTGCCGACACGATGACGCGAGAGACCGGCATACAGGTGTCGTCGTCCGTCGCAGGTGAGCCAGCGCCGCTGGGTGGCAACGCCGAGGTCGTCGTCCTGCGCTGCGCCCAGGAGGCGCTGTCCAACGTCCGGCGCCACTCCGGCGCGCAGACCGCGGCCGTGACCCTCGCCTATGAGGCCGAGCGCGTCGCCCTCGAGGTGATCGACGACGGATCCGGCTTCGACCCCGCGACGCGCCAGCGGGTTCGGCCTCGACGGATTGCGTTCTCGCGCAACCGAACTCGGCGGAGACGTCACCATCGCTCGCGGAACACCGAGCGGCACCCGACTCGTCATGGAGCTGCCCCGATGATCCGCATCCTCGTCGTCGACGACCACCCCGTCGTGCGCGCCGGAATGGTCGCGCTGCTCAGCGAACTCGAGGACCTCGACGTCGTCGGTGAGGCCGGCAACGGTGCCGAGGCGCTCGCCCTCTCGCCGAAGCTCGCTCCCGATGTGGTCCTCATGGATCTGCGTATGCCGGTCATGGACGGTGCCGAGGCCACCGCTCGCCTACGTGCCCAACCGGACCCACCCGAGGTGCTCGTCCTCACGACCTACGACACCGACGCCGACATCGTGCGGGCCGTCGAGTCGGGCGCTCGCGGCTACCTGCTCAAGGACACGCCGCCAGCCGTCCTCGCCGACGCCATCCGACGGGCGGCCCTGGGCGAGACGGTCCTCGCGCCGCCTGTGGCGGCCCGTCTCGCCGAACGGCTGCGCGCTCCGGCGCAGGTCGAACTGACCCCGCGCGAACTGGATGTGTTGCGCGCCGTGGCACGTGGTCTGTCCAACGGAGAGGTCGGTCGCGAACTCTTCATCGGTGAGGCAACCGTCAAAACGCACCTGCTGCGGATCTTCAGCAAGCTCGAGGTGACGGACAGGACCGCCGCGGTCACGGCGGCATACAAGGTCGGTTTGATCACCCTGCCGCGGAACTGACCCTCAGCCGAGGACCTGGCCGAGCAGACCGCCAGCGCCTCCACCTCCGCCGCCACCCTGCTGCTGGTGGGCGCCGTCGACGACCGACTCGCTGGGCTGGACGAGGACGTAACCCTGACCGCTGAAGGCCATCTGCAACGTCTCGCCGGTCCCACCGCGCACGAGCGAGCCGAGCCCGCCCGTGTCGACGCGGACGTCCATGTGCACCCCCGCGGTCCACAGGACGACGGCTTGGGCGTCCCCGAACGTGGGGGCGCTGGCGACATCGAGGGCAACAGGATCGCCCTTGGTCGTGACGGCGACGTAGCCGGTGCCCTGGAGCGACACGTTGTAGAGGCCGCCGGTCATGGCTGCCCCGCGCGCCTGGATCCGGTGGATGTCCCAGGAGATCGAGCTGCTGAAGGCCAGCACGTTGTTGCCGTTGACCGAGATGGCGTCGTTCTCGAGGTACATGATCTGGACCTCGGCAGCAGCCTCCGCGAGGAACAGGTCGCCCTGCCCCGAGCAGGTCATCATCGTCAGACCCTCGCCCGTGACGGCTGACTTGAGGAACTTCCCCATGCCCGAGCCCTTCTTGGCGAAGCGCACGTCACCCTGGTAGGCCACCATCGATCCGGCCCGGGCCATGACCTCGCCGTAGCGCATGTCGACACGGAGCAGTTTCTTGTTCTGGAGGGAGAACGGATCGGCCGTCTCCTTCTCCTTGAAGTCCTGGAAAAGCGAGCCGTGGATCGTCATTTCGGTACCCCTCGCAGTCGATGTCTCTGCCCGAAACTGGCGCCGGGCGCTTGGCTGCAAACGTATTCCTTCGTCAGCGGGCAGGACTATGGTTTCGAGAGACTCAGCACCACAAGCGCACGACCAGCGCAGGAGGCAGACATGGGGTTCCTCGACAAGGCCACGGCCGCGGCCAAGCAGGCCGCGGCCGACGCCAAGAAGGCTGCAACCGACTTCCAGGCGGCCAATCCCAACCTGATGAGCGGCAACCTCGGGGGTGGTCCCAGTGGCGGCGCCCAGGCCGACCGGCTGTTGCGCGATCTGGGGGCGCTGACGTACCTCAACGCGCAGGGTCGTCCGGGTTCGGCCGAGGAGTACCAGCGGATCATGGGCGAGTTGCAGGGGCTGGAGTCCGCGGGCGGGCTCAACCTCACCCTGATCTCGGCGTATGCCGCACCCGGAGCCCCGCCGCCGCCTCCCGGCGCTGTGCGCAGCGCCTACGAAGCCAGCCAGTGCGCCGCCGCCACCTCCGCCGCCGATGGGCAGCACTCCGCCACCGCCACCCGCCTCGGCACCTCCGGCCCCGGCGCCGCAGACGTCCGGCGAGGACCTCGGCGGCGGTCAGGGAACGGGCGCGCCCCCGCCTCCGCCCAGCTGGAGCTGAACTGAGTTCGCTCAGGCGTCCTGGCGGGCCTTGCTGCGGTGCCGGAGGTACTCGAAGACCATCGGCAACACCGACGCGAACACGATGAGAAGGACGGCAGCCTCGAGGTTGTCGTGGATGAACGTGATGCCGCCGAGGAAGTAGCCCAGCAGGGTGATGCTCGTCGCCCACAGGACGGCGCCGACGCCGCTCCACACGAAGAAGTGGCGGCGGTCCATCTTGCCGACGCCGGCGACGACGGTGATGAAGGTGCGCACGATCGGCACGAACCGGCCGATGACGAGGGCCTTGGCGCCGTACTTCTCGAAGAACGCGTGCGTCTGGTCGAAGTACTTCTTCTTGATGAAGCGGCCCTCACGCTCGTAGAGCGGTGAACCGATGGCGCGGCCGATCTCGTAGCCGGCGACGTTGCCCAGGAAGGCCGCGATGCTGAGGATCACGCAGGCCACACCGATGTTGATGCCGATGTCGCCGCGGTTGATGAACAGGCCGATCGCGAAGAGCAGCGAGTCACCCGGCAGGATCGGGAAGAGCAGCCCGCACTCGACGAACACGATCGCGACGCTGACCCAGAAGAACTGGGAGCCGAAACGGTCCAGGAGCCACTGGGGGTCCATGAAGTCGGGGCCGAGCGAAGGCATCATCACGGGCGCAAGGGTATGCCGTGTCTCTGAACGTCCGCTGAACGGCTACTGGCCGGTGCGGCCGTCGATGCACTCGCGCAGCAGGTCGGCGTGCCCGAGGTGCTGGGCGTACTCCTCGATGAGGTGGACGACGACGTCGCGCACGTTGAGCTCGCCGTGGTGGCCGGCGTCGATGATCTCGCCCATGTCGTCGTGCGCGGCCAGCCATGCCTCGGCATACGCGACCTCCTCGCGCCATGCGGCCCAGGCGGCATCGACCGCAGCCTGGTCACCCACGACGTCGTTCCAGTCGGCGTCCGCGCGCGGCGGTCCCCAGAGTCGCTCGGCCTCCTCGCCGGCCAGGGTTCGACGCCACCAGCCGCGCTCGACCTCGGCGAGGTGACGCACGAGTCCGAGCAGGGACATCGACGACGGTGGGACGGAACGCTGGGCCATCTGCTCCGGGGTCAGCCCGTCGCACTTCAGCTCGAGCGTCTGTCGCCGATGACGCAGGTATGCCGCGTAGTTGTCGCGTTCGTCCATCGGCGGGCTGTCGCTCTCGCGGGGGTCCGCGTCGGGGGCCACCCACATGTCGTCGTACGTCTCGTTGCTCATGCCTGACATTGTTGGCCCCGTGAGCGACGAGCGCGAGGCGATTGTTGGCGTGGGCCCCTGGGAGGGGCCGTGGCCGGACGACGACCGGCTCGACCCGGACCTGTTGCGCGACGGCGATCGGCGCAACGTCGTCGACGACTACCGCTACTGGCGGCACGACGCGATCGTCGCCGACCTCGACACGCGTCGCCACGACTTCCACATCGCGATCGAGAACTGGGAGCACGACTTCAACATCGGTTCGGTCGTCCGCACCGCCAACGCGATGGGCGCGTCCGCCTTCCACATCGTCGGCCGCCGCCGGTGGAATCGAAGAGGTGCGATGGTCACCGACCGCTACCAACACGAACACCACCACCCCACGCCAGGTGACCTGGCCACGTGGGCTGGTGCGAACGGCATACGCCTCATCGGAATCGACAACCTGCCCGGCAGCCGCGCGCTCGAGACCTACGACCTGCCGAGGAACGCGATGCTCGTCTTCGGGCAGGAGGGGCCAGGGCTGTCGGAGGCGATGCGCGCCGAGTGCGAGGCGACGCTGCACATCGAGCAGTTCGGGTCGACCCGCTCGATCAACGCCGGCGCCGCCGCAGCCATCGCCATGCACGCGTGGGTCCGCCGCCACACCTTTGGCCAAGAACCATCGTGACCTAGGCTGTCTCTCCCCCCACAACACACCCTGAGCTCAGGAGAGGCACTTCGTCATGCCCATGAACGAGGAGCTCACGGAAGAACGGCACCACCTCGCGAACGCCCGCGCCGAACTGGCCCGCATGCGCGAACGCACCCTCGCGCTCGACATCCAGGGCGGTGACGCCGTGTCGGCAGAGCGGCTCGCCGAGACCCTGTGGCGCCGGGCCCGATCGCTCGAGGACGACCCGACGACGGCGCTCTTCTTCGGCCGCGTCGATCTCGACACCGACGAGCGCTGGTACATCGGCCGTCGCCACGTCACCGACGACGCCGGCGATCCCTTGGTCATCGACTGGCGGGCGCCGGTGTCGACGACGTTCTATCGCGCGTCGCACACCGAGCCGATGGGCGTGCGGCTGCGGCGACGCTTTGGCTACGACCACGGCTCGATCACCGCCATGGAGGACGAGCACCTGCTCGATGTCCGTGAGCCGGAGGCGCGCTCGCAGATCCTCGCCAGCGAGATCGAGCGGCCGCGCGTCGGCCCCATGCGCGACATCGTTGCGACGATCCAGCCTGAGCAGGACGCGTTGGTGCGGGTCGATGCGACGACGACGGTCTGCATCCAGGGCGCGCCGGGCACGGGCAAGACGGCTGTCGGGCTGCACCGTGCGGCGTGGCTGCTCTATGCCTATCGGCAACGACTCGGGCGCAGCGGCGTCCTCGTCATCGGCCCCAACGACGCCTTCCTCGAACACATCGGCGCAGTCCTGCCCACCCTCGGCGAGGTCGAGGTCCGGCACACGAGCATCGAGGCGCTCACGGCGTCGGTGCCGATCCGCGCGACCGAGGCGACTGCTGTCGCGCAGCTCAAGGGCGACGCCCGGATGGCCGCGGTGCTGCATCGGGCCGTGTGGTCGCACCTCGTCCCGCCGAGCGAGGCGATGGTCGTGCCGCGCGGTTCGCGACGGTGGCGGGTCGCGGCATACGACATCGCGCCTCTGGTGGATGGGCTCGCGGGGCGCGAGATCCGCTACGACGCGGCGCGGATGTTGCTTCCGCAGAGGCTCGCTCACGCCGTGCTGGTCAAGATGGAGGCGTTGGGGGAGTACCCCGACGACCGCGTCCAGGACGCCATCGCGCGCAGCGCTCCGGTGAAGGCGTATGCCGCGTCGCTCTGGCCCAAGGTCGACGCCCGTGCGCTGTTGCACCGGTTGCTGTCCGATGCGGAGGCGCTCGCGTCGGCGGCCGAAGGGGTGTTGACCGAGGAGGAGCAGCAGCTGTTGCTCTGGGAAAAGCCCTCTCGCACAGCGGGATCGGCGAAGTGGACCTTGGCCGACACGGTGCTGCTCGACGAACTTGCCGACCTCCTCAACCGGACACCGAGCCTGGGGCACGTCGTGTTGGACGAGGCGCAGGACCTCTCGCCGATGCAGCTGCGGGCCGTCGGTCGGCGCTGCTCGACGGGGGCTGCGACGGTGCTTGGTGACATTGCGCAGGGGACGACGCCGTGGTCGACGGCCTCGTGGGCCGAGAGCCTGGAGCACCTTGGCAAGCCCGATGGGGTGGTGTCGGAACTGCGGCGCGGGTTCCGGGTGCCGGCGTCGGTCATTGAGTTCGCGGCCCGGTTGCTGCCCCAGGCGGCGCCCGGTCTTGCGGCGCCGGAATCGGTGCGAGACAACCCTGGTCGGCTCGATCTGGTGGTCGTGGATGCGGCCGGACTCGTGGCTGGTGCCGTGGGCGAGGTCGATCGGCTGCGTGCCCTCGAAGGCAGCATCGGCGTCATCGTTCCCGACGCGCGGGTCGGCGAGGTGTCGCGCGCGCTCGACGCTGCCGGGATCGAGCACGGCACGCTCGGTGCCACTCATGGAGACGTCGACCACCAGGTTGACGTGGTCCCTGCGACGGTGGCCAAGGGCCTCGAGTTCGACCATGTCCTCGTGTTGGAGCCGGCCGAGATCGCGGCGGCCGAGCCGGACGAGCGGACGGGTCTGCGGCGTCTCTACGTCGTCCTCACCCGCGCCGTCTCCGACCTCACGGTCGTCCACGCCGAGCCCCTCCCTGAGGCGTTGCGCTCCTGACATTCGCGCTGTCAGTGGCGCTTGTTACGGTGGTTGACGAGGGCCTGGTTCGTCGTGCCTGTTTGGTGAATTGGGTTGTGCCAGTTGCGAATTCAGCCCAGAGCGTAGCCCGAAATTCTTGACTCTAGAACTCACGTTCGAGTATTCTTGGGTCATGGAAAGCACCTCCGCGACCGCCGCCCTTGAGGGCCGGTATGCCGCGTTGCGCGCGTGCGCTGAGGGGTTGAGTTCCGAGGAACTCCTGGACGTCATCGAGCTGGCCCAACGGGAGAAGGATGCGGCGTCGGCCCGGCAGGCGGTCGCGTTGGCGCACCTGTCCGCACGCGATGCGCACCGGCAGGAAGACGGCACGTGCGTGGAGGTCCACCACGGGTTGGGGCACCAACGCCTGGACGGGCCGGAGCTGGCGGCACCCCGGTTGGGGTGTTCGGTGTTTGTGGCGACGAACCGGATCCTGGACGCGATCCGGCAGATGACCCGCACCCCGGCTGTGGTCGACGCCATGGCCTCGGGTGATTTGGATGAGTACCGTGCCCGGGTCGTCACGGAGGAGACGGAGTTCCTGTCACCCGAGTCCGCGGCTGAGGTCGTGGACCGGGTCAAGGACGTGTGGGGGCAACTGACGGTTGGGCCGTTGCGGCAGCTGTTGGCCAGGACGGCGGCGCAGGTGGATCCGGATGCGGTGGCTCAGGAAGCTGAGGAAGAGCGGGCCCGGCGCGGGTTGACCCGCCGCACCGGCGAACACGGCACCGACCACTGGCGCGGTGACTTCCGTGTCGAAGACGCCCGAGGGGCGTGGGCTGCCGTGACCGAACGCGCCCGCCAACTCGTGCGCGAGAAGAAAGCCGACAACCTGGAGTTGGCCCGCGCTGACGCGATGATGGAACTCATCCTCGAACACAGCGACGTCAAAGTCGTCGTCCACGCCACCCGCGCCGCCGACGACACACCAGCCGACGAACAGCACCGCGACGCCCGCGACTGAAGGTGGCGATGCGACTGGCCGAGCGAGCAGCGGCCACCGCCCACAATGCTGCGCCTGCAGCCACCACCAGCGAAGGCCTCTGACACCGCGACCGGTGCGGCGGAGGACCTCGTCGAGGTCGGTGGGCTCGGGCAGGGTGGGACGACGTTCGTGCGCCGGGAATGGCTCGACGATGCCGGGACCTCCGACCCCGAGCGTGAACTGACCTGCGACACCGGCACCGGCGCGCTCGTGCATGGTGACGTACCACCGCGCGTTGGCCCGAGGTCAGGCACGCGCCCGACGCGCTCACCGCAAGGCCGAACGCTCCGGCCAGGACCTCGAAGACTTCAGCCAGTCCTACCGGGTGCCCGACGGCATGGCCCGACTCATCCGGTTGCGCGACGGATCCTGCCGCTTCCCCGGCTGCACGGTGCCCGCACACCAGTGCGACCTCGACCACGTCCGCCCCTGGCCGACCGGTCCCACGTCCCCGATCAACCTCATGTGCCTGTGCCGGCGCCACCACCGCATCAAGCAACGCGACGGCTGGACCGTGCAACTCCACCCCGACGGCACCGTCACCTGGACCGACCCCACCGGGCTCCAACAAACCACCTGGCCCGTGGACCACCTCCACCTCATCACCGCCGGAGCCACCCACCGCGACCCCACCACGACCGGGCGCATCGCAGACGACCCCGCCGACATCCCCACCAGGTTCGAAGAAGAGCTCATCGAACTCCTCGGCGGACCCGCCAACGCCGAACCCCGCGCCCACCCGATCTCGTTCGACCTGAGACGGCAACACCTACGGCGGACCCCCACACCCCATCGACCTCGACTTCAACCCCGGCTGGAACCGATACGTCATCGACCTCCCACCACCACCGCCCAAGCCACCACAGCCCATTCCGTTCTGAGGATTTGGGGTCGTGTTGTCGATTGGGCTGTGGTTCGCTCGTCAGGGGAGTGAGGTCGCACTCGCGCCCTCGCACTCAACGACCCGAGGGAACTGACATGAGCGCACAGACCAAGGAATACGTCGTCCTCATCATCGGAGACGCCGACCGTTGGTGGACGACGATGACCGACGAGGAACGCAAGGCCGGGTATGCCGTCTACGGACGGTTCGGCGAAGAGCTCGACAAGCGTGGCCACCAGGTGACCGGCGGCGCGGAGCTTCAGCGCTCCTCGACCGCCAGAACCGTCCGCGCGGGCGGAGGTCCCATCACCGACGGGCCCTTCGCGGAGACGGCCGAGCAGGTCGGCGGCTTCTACCAGGTGAAGACCGAGAACCTGGACGACCTCCTCGAGTGCTGCCGGATGCTCGCCGAACTCGGCGACGGCATCGAGGTTCGCCCGGTCGTCACCGACGAGGAGCGCGCGTCGTCATGAAGCGCTATCTCTTCCTGCTCGCGTACGAGCCGGGCGGATGGGAGGCAGCGACCCCCGAGGAGCGCCAGGTCTATGTCGAGGGACATGACGCGTTCCATGCGTTCGTGGACGAGCGAGGTCGTCGGATCAGTGGTGCACCGCTCGCGGATGCCGACACCGCCACGACGCTGCGCCACTCGTTCGGGTGAGGTGGTCCTCTCGGACGGACCGTTCGTCGAGTCGGCCGAGATGATCGGCGGCTACTACGACGTCGAACTGCCTGACCTCGACGTCGCGATCGAGGCCGCCGCGCTGCTCCCACCGGCCTACGCCGTCGAGATCCGTGCGGTGATCGAGCTGGATGACTCCGGCGAGCAGGTGGGATGACCGCACTCGAGCGCGTCGTGCGCGAGGAGTGGGGCCGACTCGTGGCCCTCCTCCTCGCACAGTTCCGACGCCTCGACCTCGTCGAGGATGCCCTCGCCGAAGCCGTCGCGACCGCCCACGCCAAATGGCCCGACGACGGCGAACCCGACAACCCCAGCGCTTGGCTCATCACCGCGGCCCGGCGCCGCATCCTGGATCGCCTCCGAGCCGAAGCCATGGCGGCCCGCAAGGAACCGCTCCTCACTCGTCGAGGCGAGCACACGTCACCTCAGGAGGGCGTCATGGTCGATGACGGCTCGGTCGTCGACGACGACCTGCTGCGCCTCGTCCTCATGTGCGCGCACCCGGCGCTGCCGGCCGAGGGTGCCGCCGCCCTGTCTCTCCGTCTCGTCATGGGCATCTCGACCGCCGACGTGGCCCGGCTCTTCCTCGTGCCCGAACCGACGATGGCAGCACGGATCACCCGGGCCAAGAAGAAGATCGTCACTGCTGGCATCCCCTTCTCCATCCCGGGGACCGAAGCGCTCGGTGAGCGGCTCGACGTCGTGGCGCACACGGCATACCTCGCCTTCACAGCCGGCTACGCGCCCGGGAGTGGACCCGATCTCCTCCGGGCCGAGCTTGCCGGGCGAGGCGATCCGCCTCGCCCGCGTCGCCCATGCGCTTCGCCCGACCGACACGCTCGAGCACCTCATCGCCCTCATGTCCCTGCAGCACTCGCGCCGTGACGCCCGGGTCAGCCCCGACGGGTCGCTCGTGCTGCTCCCGGACCAGGACCGCAGCCGCTGGCACCACGACGAGATCGCCGAGGCGGTGGCTCTCCTCGACGCCGCGGGACCTGGGTCGTCACGCCTGTCCGAGAGCTACCGCCTGCAGGCGCGCATCGCTGCCGAGCACGCGACAGCGCCGTCGTCCGAAGCGACGCGATGGGACCGCATCACCACCTTGTATGCCGCCCTCGAACAGGTCTCTCCCTCTCCTGCCGTGCGGGTCGCCCGAGCGGTGGCGGTGGCCGAGGTGGAGGGGCCGCGGGCAGGGCTCGCGCTCCTCGACGGCCTCGATCTTCCGGGCCACCGACTGCCTGCTGTCCGTGGCGAGCTCCTCGCGCGGGCCGGGGACATCGACGCAGCCAGGGACAGCCTGGCGACGGCGATAGCTCTCTGCGGACAACGAGATCGAGCGGCTTCACCTGGAGCGCCGGCGTGCTGAGGTTCACCACCGCGAGCCACCGGCTCGTGCGATTCCCGACAAATGACGCAGTGGTCCGGGGCCAGTGGTTGGGCAGTGCCTGGCGTGGTTGGGCATGCCTGTTGCCGCGAGGAGCCTCGTGGAAGGATCGGCGGGAGATCCTGCTCACCGTTGACAAGGAGACCCCATGCCCATCGCCACACCCGAGATCTATGCCGACATGCTCGACCGGGCCAAGAACGGCTCGTTCGCCTACCCGGCCATCAACATCACGTCGAGCCAGACGATCACCGCGGCGATCCGCGGCTTCGCCGAGGCCGGCAGTGACGGCATCATCCAGGTCTCCACGGGCGGCGGCGAATACGCTTCGGGCTCGACGATCAAGGACATGGTGACGGGCTCGCTCGCGCTCGCGGCCTACGCCGAGATCGTGGCGAAGAACTACCCGGTCAACATCGCGCTCCACACCGACCACTGCCCCAAGGACAAGCTCGACGGCTTCGTCCGACCGCTCATCGCGGCGTCGACGGAGCGCGTGAAGGCCGGCGGTCTGCCGATCTTCCAGTCGCACATGTGGGATGGCTCGGCCGTGCCGCTCGACGAGAACCTCGTCATCGCCGAGGAGCTGCTCGCGCTCTGCAAGGCCGCCAAGATCATCCTCGAGATCGAGGTGGGTGTCGTCGGCGGCGAAGAGGACGGTGTCGCCAACGAGATCAACGACCAGCTGTACTCGACGCCCGAGGACGCCATCGCCACGGCGCAAGGCGCTCGGCACCGGCGAGCAGGGCTACTACATGACGGCCCTCACCTTCGGCAACGTGCACGGCGTCTACAAGCCGGGCAACGTCAAGCTCAAGCCCGAGGTGCTCAAGGCGGCCCAGGACGCGGTCCACAAGGAGTTCAACACTCCCAACGACAAGCCCTTCCACCTCGTCTTCCACGGCGGCTCGGGCTCGACCGCCGAGGAGATCGCGGCAGCCGTCGACTACGGCGTCGTCAAGATGAACATCGACACCGACACCCAGTACGCGTTCACCCGCCCCGTCGTCGAGTGGATGTTCCGCAACTACGACGGTGTCCTCAAGATCGATGGCGAGGTCGGCAACAAGAAGCAGTACGACCCGCGCGCCTGGGGCAAGGAAGCCGAGGCAGGCCTGGCCGCCCGCGTCCGCGAGGCCTGCGAGAACCTCCGTTCCGCCGGCACCCACCAGAACTGACAGGACTTTCATGACCGAAAACCTCCTCGGCATCCCCGAGACCCGCCTCCCGCAGGACCCCGCAGCGCGCCTGCTCGACGAGGGCGTGGCAGCCGACCAGGTCGCCGCGGCCAACCCCACGTCATCGCTGGCCTGGGCCACCCTCGCCGAGGACGCCCTCGCCGACGGTCGCACCGTCGAGGGCTACGCCTACGCCCGCACCGGCTACCACCGGGCGCTCGACTCCCTGCGCAAGAACGGCTGGCGTGGTCAGGGCCCGGTCCCGTGGGAGCACGAGCCCAACCGCGGCTTCCTGCGTGCGCTCGCCGCGCTGTCGAAGGCGGCCGGCGCGATCGGCGAGGTCGATGAAGAGCGTCGTTGCGCTGACTTCCTGCGGGACTCGTCGGCCACCGGCGCGCGCGAGCTGGGACTGTAGAACCGCACGACGGAAACCCGAACGACAGAGCCAGCCGGGCGGCATACCCGGTGGTGAAAAGCATGCGAGAGGGGCTCGGACCACTGGTCCGAGCCCCTCTTCCCCTGCCAGGGATGCCGCGCCGAAGCGCGCACCCGTCCGCGAGTGTCCCCTGCCACCTTGGGACGAGCGTGCGCCCATCATGCACTCTGCACAGACTATTCTGCGACACTTAAATGCCAATGGCAGCATCCTGCCACCGCGCTCGTGCTGGAGGCTTCATGCCGCTCGACTCCCCGGATGTCACGTCTCCCAGGTCGGCTGCTCGAGGAGTACTTCGACCGTGAGGACGCGCGGATCGAGGAGCGGCTGCGGGATCTCGGACAGGTCCGCGGCCTGCTCGACCGGCTACGAGAGGCCGACCCGGCGCATCCGAGGCCGGGCGTCGAGCCGATCAGCGACGACATCGCGCCGACCGTCGTCCAGCGGCTGCTCCACGAAGGCAGCGGCGTGCTGCGCAATGTCGCCATGGTCGTGGACTCCGGCCCGGCGCTCGATGACGCCACGATGCGCGACAACCAGCAGTGGATCAGCGACGGCAACCTCCAGCGGACGATCTATCCCGCGGCCGCGCTCGACACGCCACAGGGTTTGCAGTGGCTGCGGTCGTGGGCCGGCGTGGGGGAGGAGCAGCGCCTGCTGCCCGAGGTGGGTTCGGAGTTCGCGGTGTTCGGTGAGGCGGAGCGGTCGGGCTGGCGCGTTGGGGAGACCTCACCTCCGGCTACGTCCTCGTGCGCGACCCGTTGCTCATCTCGACCCTGATCGCCTACTTCGACCTCGCGTGGGAGCACGCACACGCAGTGCCGTTCGCTGCCAGCCTGCCCGGCGACGCAGCGGCTCCTCGAGCTGCTCGGCATGGGCCTCAAGGACGAGGCGATCGCCCGCTTCCTCGGCATCGGGCTGCGCACCGTCCGTCGGCGGATCGCGGCACTGATGTCGGTGCACGGGGTCGACACCCGCTTCCAGCTCGGCGCCGCGCTCGCGGCTCAGCGGCCGAGGATCCGATAGGCAGTCACCGGATGGGGCGTGACCGGGGCCACGCTAGTCTTGGCGGCATCGGGGGCCCGCCGCGTCACCACGCGCCGGGTTCCTCGCATGTCACGCACGCGCGGGCCTTCCGCGCAAGGAAGGACAGAACCAGATGCCGGCAATCGTGCTCGTCGGAGCCCAGTGGGGCGACGAAGGCAAGGGCAAGGCCACCGACCTCATGGGCGAGGACGTCGACTACGTCGTCAAGTTCAACGGGGGCAACAACGCGGGTCACACCGTCGTCATCGAGGGCGAGGACGGCACAGCGCGAGAAGTACGCCCTCCACCTCCTGCCCTCCGGCATCCTCACGCCGACCGTCACCCCGATCATCGGCAACGGTGTCGTCGTCGACCTCGAGGTGCTCTTCGAGGAGCTCGACGGTCTGAACGCGCGCGGCGTCGACACGAGCAAGCTGCTCATCAGCGCCAACGCCCACGTCATCGCGCCCTACAACCGCACCCTCGACAAGGTGACCGAGCGCTTCCTCGGCGCCCGCAAGATCGGCACGACCGGCCGCGGCATCGGCCCGACCTACGCCGACAAGATGAACCGCGTCGGCATCCGCATCCAGGACATCTTCGACGAGGGCATCCTGCGCCAGAAGGTCGAGGCGGCGCTGTCGCTCAAGAACCAGGTGCTCGTCAAGATCTACAACACGCGTGCGGCCGACGCCGATCGCGTTGTGGAAGAACTGCTTTCGTATGCCGACCGGTTGCGTCCCATGGTCGCTGACACTGCGCTCGTGCTCGAGCAGGCCCTCAACGACGGCAAGAACGTGCTGCTCGAGGCCGGCCAGGCGACGCTGCTCGACGTCGACCACGGCACCTACCCGTTCGTGACGTCCTCGTCGGCGACCGCAGGTGGCGCGTGCACCGGCTCCGGCATCCCGCCGACCCGGGTCTCGCGCGTCATCGCGATCCTCAAGGCCTACACGACGCGAGTCGGCGAGGGCCCGTTCCCGACCGAGCTCGACGACGACAACGGCGAGTTCCTGCGCAAGACCGGCGCCGAGTACGGCACGACCACCGGGCGCCCGCGTCGCTGCGGCTGGCTCGACGTCGTCATCGGCCGCTACGCCACCCGCATCAACGGCGTCACCGACTTCGTCATCACCAAGCTCGACGTGCTGACCGGCCTCGACACGGTCCCGATCTGCGTGGCCTACGAGGTCGACGGGGTCCGCCACGACGAGATGCCGGTGGGGCAGAGCGACTTCCACCACGCGAAGCCGATCTATGAGGACCTCCCCGGTTGGTGGGAGGACATCTCCGAGTGCCGCACCTTCGAGTCGCTCCCGGCGAACGCCCAG
The DNA here is from genome assembly GCA_963807825.1 of uncultured Actinomycetota bacterium. Lineage (GTDB taxonomy): Bacteria > Actinomycetota > Actinomycetes > Actinomycetales > Dermatophilaceae > Knoellia. The sequence goes on along the minus strand of CAWEDC010000037.1, from coordinate 20,941 downwards.
GCCTACGTGCTGCGCGTCGAGGAGCTCATCGGCGCCCGCGTCTCGGCGATCGGTGTCGGCCCCGGCCGCCACGAGATCATCGAGCGCCACGCCCTCCTCGACTGACCTGACCCGCTGGCGTCCGCGCGGATGGCTGGGTTCGCGACCAACTGCGCGGACGCGATGCTGAGGTGCGGGGTCAGACCGTGTTGGGGCGAAGGACCGTCATGCGGTGGGCTGCGCGGGTGAGCACGACGTAGAGGACGCGCACCCCGCCGGGTGACTCGTCGATGATCGCGTCGGGGTCGATGACGACCGTCGCGTCCCATTCGAGGCCCTTGGTCGACAGCGGGTCGATGACCTGGACGCGTCCGTTGCCGACGCCGTCGAGGTGTGCGAGCCGGTCGGCCCAGCGTGCCGGCGTGATGACCGCGATCGAGCCCTCGACCTCGCTGAGCAGCTCGTCGACGGCGGCCTCGGCGGACGCGATCGGCGGCGCCTCGACGACCCGGTCGATCGGGTCAATTCCGGTCTCGCGCACCGCCACTGGGATGTCGGCGTCGGGGACGAGCGGCAGGATGACGTCGCGGGCGTAGTCGAAGATCTCGGTCGCGTTGCGGTAGTTCGTGTCCATGTGGAAGCCGCGCGGTTCGTGCGAGCCGTAGGCCTCGAGTCGCGCCGAACGCGCCTCCTCGAGGTCTCCCCAGGAGGCCTGGGCGTTGTCGCCGACGACGGTCCAAGAGGCGTTGCGACCGCGGCGGGCGAGCATGCGCCACTGCATCGGCGAGAGGTCCTGGGCTTCGTCGACGAGGACGTGGGCGCTGCTGGACGGTCGGTCGATGCGTCCGTGGAGAAGGCGGTCGCGGGCATCCTTCGGAGTGACGGCGCTGCGGTTGTCATCCTCGCGCACGCGACGGTCGACGCCGGCCCGGACGTCGAGAACGCCATAGGACGCCAGGTCGTCGAACTCCTCGATGTCATAGAAGCCACGCTCCTCGACCTCGGGCTCCTGGACCTGCCCGAGCTTGGCCGAGAGGTCGTCGATGAGCGCGATGTCGGAGACCGACCACGAGCCGAGTTCGAGTGCCTCGCGCATCGAGTGCGCCAGCGCCGCAGACTCCTCGTGGTCGAGGACGCCTCGGGCGAGGCCATAGACGTGGTCGGTGTCGGCCAGGGTGAGCAGGACCTCGCGGGGGTCGAGCTGGCGCCACCACGACTGCATGAACTCGTCGATGTCACGGGAGGAGTCGAAGGCGTCGAAGAACTCGTCGCGCTCACCCTGACGGACCGACTTCCAGGCCGCCTGGACGAGCTCCTCGCGGGCGTGCTTGGTGGCGACGTTGTGCTGGCTCGTGCGAAGCACCTGGCGCCGAATGCGGTGCAGGACAGCCTCATCGAGCCGCACAGCGTGTCCGTTGATGAAGACGCGCAGCTGGTTCGGCGCGCCCTCGGGCGGTCGGGTCGCAGCTCGCGACAGGAGCCGTCGGATGCGCAGCGACCCCTTGACCGCCGCGACCTCGGGCTGGTCCAGGCGGGTCGCCGTGACACCGTCGACGAGGTCGCCGAGCGCCCGCAGGGAGACGCTGTCCTCACCGAGTGAGGGCAGGACCCGCTCGATGTAGGCCGTGTAGGCGGACGAGGGCCCGACGACGAGGATGCCGCCCGACTCGAAGCGCCGCCGCTCGGAGTAGAGCAGGTAGGCCGCACGGTGCAGGGCGACGACCGTCTTGCCGGTGCCCGGCCCGCCGGTGATCTCGGTGACGCCACGTGAGGGTGCGCGGATCGCTTCGTCCTGGTGGCGCTGGATGGTGGCGACGATGTCGCGCATCTGGCGACCGCGGCTGCGGGTCAGGGCAGCGATGAGGGCGCCGTCGCCGAGGACCACGAGGCCTTCGGGGGCCTCGGGGACCATGAGGTCGTCCTCGGCTCCGATGACGGTGGCGCCACTGCAGCGCAGCACCCGGCGGCGGAGCACGCCCATGGGATCAACCGGCGTCGCCCGATAGAAGGCGGCAGCAGCAGGTGCGCGCCAGTCGATGACGAGGGGCTCGTAGTCGTCGTCCCGCACCCCGAGGCGGCCGATGTGCCGGATGTCCCGGTCGGCGGGAGGCGTCTCCATGTCGCCGAGGTCGAGGCGCCCGAAGACGAGGCCTTCGTACTGCTTCTCGATCGCGGCACGGCGCTTCGCGGCGGCATACACCAGGGCGTCGCGTTCGAAGAGTCCGGTCATCTCCTCGTCGCGGACATCGCCGGTGCGCATCGTCTTGCCGCGGGCCATGCCGTCGGCCTCGACGGCGTTGGCCCGCAGGGACGCCTTCTCGAGTTCGGCGTAGACGCGATCGACATGAGCCTGTTCGATCTCGATCTCACGGGCGACATCAGCCGAGGTGTCAGTGGCACCGGGGCGCGTGGTCGTCACGTTCGAGGCCCTCCCTGCAGTGCTGCGGATGTGCCGTGCGCCCAGCGCACGGAAACATCGAGTCTACGCGCGCGCAGGGGGCTTCGTGACCGGGTCGCCCGGACGCGCACAGGCCTGATCAGAGGAAGCCTCGACGCACCGCGATGGCGCCGGCCTGGAAGCGTGTCGTGGCGCCGAGCTCCTCCATGATCGTGCGTACCCGACGCTCGACCGTGCGTTGCGAAATGCTCAGCTGACGGGCGATCGTCAGGTCGCTCGCACCCGCGGCGAGCATGGCGATGATCTGACCGTCGCGGTCGGTGAGGCGCCGAAGGGTCGGACCCCGCGGGGTGCGCGGGAGGGGCGTGCTCAGCGAGTACAGGCCGATGCACATGTCCATGAGGGCGCTCGCGAGCTGGCGTTGCTGGACGTAGAGCGAGCCGCCTCCGCCGGGCTCGAGGTGGCTGATGTCGATGACCGAGGCGGTGCGGTCGACGGCGAGGACCGAGAACGCGAGGTGAGGGGTGAGGCGCACGTCGATGCCGTCCGAGCGCATGGTCTCGAGGGCGCTGAATGCCCCTTCGACCTCGAGGATCGACTGCTCGAAGACGACCAGGCGCTCCAGGCTCGGCCTCGTGGTGGTGGGTCGGGCAGCGATGATCGACTCGGCATGCCGGATGACGACCTTGTCCATGCGGTCGCTGCGGGCGACGAGTCGCACGATGCGGCTCTCGGCCCGGCTCGCGGCCCGGAAGAACGCCGCCTCGATGTCCTCGACGGTGTCCAGCAGGGAGACCTCGGGGCTGGTCCGGCCGCCGCCACCCTCGCTGCGGGCCTCGTAGTACATGTGGGCGAGGCCGTCGATCGCCGATCGGGTGGCCCGGGCCTGGCGCTCGAGGTCGGCCGCGTACGCCGGCAGCGTCGTGTCGGGCGGATAGACGTGGATGACGTCGCGTCGGGCGGAGTCGACCATGCCGCGTTCGTGCAGGTTGGCGAGCGCGGTCGTGATGTCCTCTTCGCTGAAGCCCTCCTGGAGCAGGGCGGTGCGGCGAGGCGCTGGCAGACGCAGGAGAAGGAGATAGATCCGAGTGGTCAGCTCGTCTTCCAGCGGGCGGGAATTGGCCTCGGTCACGTGCTCACCCTAATGGCGGGAAAGCGACATTGTCAGGAATCCGCCGCCGTTCGGTTTGAATGAAGGGTGAACCACGTGTCATGGTTGTTCACGTCGACCTCGTCGACGTTCGCACAGAGCCTCCAGTTCCCCCCAACTGTGAGTGCCGTGTGAACGGGCGCGGCGCACCCGGGGGTACCCCCCTGCTCCCCGGGCGCGTCGCGCCCACACCTTTTCCCCGGGTGTGGGCCGAACAAAACCGGCCGCGTATGCCGTCGTGCGGACTGCCTGTCCGCCTCACCCTCGGCGCCCCTAGGCTTGGCGCCCATGAAGGTCCTTGTCGTCGGCTCCGGTGCTCGTGAGCACGCCATCGTCCGCAGCCTCGTGGCGGACCAGGTCGTCGACGCGGTGATCGCCGCGCCGGGCAACCCGGGTATCGACACCCTCGCCCTGTGCGAACCCCTGCGCGATGTCACCGACGGCGCCGCGATCCTGGCGATCGCCCAGAGGCACGCGGTGGACCTCGTGATCATCGGCCCCGAGGCGCCTCTCGTTGCGGGCGTCGCAGATGTGTTGCGCGAGAGCGGGTTTGACGTCTTCGGGCCTTCCGCCGAGGCCGCGCGGCTCGAGGGCAGCAAGGCCTTCGCCAAGGACGTCATGTCGGCGGCGGACGTGCCGACCGGTCTGGCGCACGTGTGCACGACCATCGAGCAGGTCGCCGACGCGATGGATGCCCTCGGCGCTCCTCACGTCATCAAGGAGGACGGCCTCGCGGCCGGCAAGGGTGTCGTCGTCACCGAGGACCGCGACGCCGCGCTGGCCCACGCGGAGGCCTGTCTGGCCAAGGAGGGTGGCAGCGTCGTCGTCGAGGAGTTCCTCGACGGTCCCGAGGTCTCTCTGTTCGTCCTCAGCGACGGCGTGACGGTCCTTCCGCTGTCGCCGGCCCAGGACTTCAAGCGCGTCGGCGACGACGACGCGGGCCCCAACACCGGCGGCATGGGTGCCTACAGCCCGCTGGGCTGGGCCCCCGACAGCCTCACGGCCGATCTCGTGGCCCGGGTGGCGCAGCCGACCGTCGACGAGATGCGGCGCCGTGGGACTCCCTTCGTCGGGGTGCTCTTCATCGGTCTGGCCATGACGTCGAGGGGGCCGCGCGTCATCGAGTTCAACGCCCGCTTCGGCGACCCCGAGACGCAGGTCGTGCTGGCCCGCCTCCTCACGCCTCTCGGTGGCCTGCTCAAGGCCGCAGCCACGAACCGGCTCGATGACTACGAGACGCTGCGCTGGTCCACGGACCACGCGGTGACCGTCGTCGTGGCCTCGCACAACTACCCGGGGACGCCCCGCACGGGTGACCCCATCGCCGGGCTCGAGGAAATCGAAGGGGTGCCCACGGCATACGTTCTCCATGCCGGGACCGCCCTCGATGGTGACGGGACGCTCGTGTCCGCCGGTGGCCGCGTGCTGTCCGTCGTCGCCACCGGCGCCGACCTCGCCGAGGCGCGCGAACGCGCCTACGCAGCAGTCGAACTCGTCGAACTCGACGGGTCGCACCACCGCAGCGACATCGCGCTCAAGGCGTCGCGCGACGAGATCAGCGTCACCTGAGCTGCTCAGTGCATGTCAGGGCGGCTGCAGGGGACTGCGGCACGACCGTCGCAGCGAACTCCTCGATGTGGTCGAGGTCGCTGAGGTCGAGGACCTGCAGGTAGAAGCGGGTCGTGCCGACCTCGGCGAACCGGCCGATCTTGTCGACGATCTCGTCGCTCGAGCCGGCAAAACCGTTGGTGCGCAGCTCATCGACGTCGCGGGAGATCGCCTCGGCGCGACGGCGCAGGGTGGCGTCGTCGTTGCCGAGGCACACGACGTTGGCGGCCGAGAGGGTGAGCTCGTCGGGGTCGCGGTGGCGGTCCTCGCAGGCGGCGCGGACCCGGGCATAGAGCTCCCGCGTCTCGTCGGCGGGCCGGAAGACCGAGTTGAACTCGCTGGCGTAGCGGGCCGCGAGTTCGGGCGTGCGGCGCTTGCCCTGGCCGCCGATGATGATCGGGATGCCGCCGCGCTGGTCGGGCGTGCCCAGCCCGGGGGCGTCGACGATCGGGTAGTGCGAACCGTCGTGGTCGAACGTCTCGCCGCGCGGTGTCGTCCACAGCCCGGTGATGACGGCGAGCTGCTCCTCGAGCCGGTCGAACCGCTCCCTGACGTCGGGGAAGGGGATCCCGTATGCCGTGTGCTCGGCTTCGAACCATCCCGCACCGAGGCCCATCTCGACCCGACCACCGGACATCTGGTCGACGTTCGCGACCTGGATGGCGAGGGGTCCGGGGAGGCGGAAGGTGGCCGCGGTGACGAGCGTGCCGAGGCGGATCCGGGAGGTGTCGCGAGCCAGGCCGGCGAGCGTGATCCAGGCATCGGTGGGGCCGGGCTCGCCGTCACCGCTCATGTGGAGGTAGTGGTCGGACCGGAAGAACGCATCGAACCCCGCGTCCTCAGTCGTGCGCGCGACGGCGAGCAGGTCGTCGTAGGTGGCGCCCTGCTGGGGCTCGGTGAAGATCCGGAAGTCCATGACGTCAACCCTACGGACCGCTCGGGAGCGTGCTCTGAACGCTGTCGGTGCCCGTCGGTACGTTGCTGGAATGAGCACTCCACGGGTCCTGGGCATCACGTTCGACTGCTTCGACGCGCAGGTGGTGGCGGCGTTCTGGTGCCGCGCCCTGGGCTACGTCGAGGCTCCGCCTCCCGCAGGGTGGAGCGACTGGCCGAGCTTCCTGCGCGACCACGACGTGCCCGAGGAGGAGTGGGGCGACGGGGCCACGATCCGATCGGCCTCCGGCGACGGGCCCTCGATCAACTTCCTCAAGGTTCCCGAGTCCAAGACGGTGAAGAACCGGGTCCACCTCGACGTCAAGGTCAGCGGCGGTCGGCACGTCGACCAGGCGCTGCGGGAGTCACGGATCCTGGAGAAGGAGGCCGACCTCGTCGCCCACGGTGCGCGACGGCAACGCGAGGACCGGATCGACGGGCACCTCGACCACCTCGTCATGGAGGACCCCGAGGGCAACGAGTTCTGCATCGTCTGACGGCGCGACCCGGCCTGGACTCGGCGCGCGTGATGACCGCCCGCCCGGGGCGCACGAAGAAACGGGTGATTCCAGGGCTCATCCGTCAGGGGATGCACGATCTCGTGGCCGGCCGCCTGCGCGCGGCATACGCCGCTGACGTCGTCGACCTTCACCGTCATCGCGAGTCCTCGGGTGCGGTGGCATCCCGGGTCACGAGCTGTACGGCCGCGCCGGACTCGTCATCGACCCACCGCGTGACCCAGTCCAGACCCATGTCCAGGTGGGTGAGGCCGAGGACGTCGCCGAAGAACGCCCCGGCCGCCTCGATGTCGTCGACGTGCAGATTGGTGATCGTCTCGGTGGTGCGCATGCTCTTGACGCTATCGAGCCGTCGGTCCGTCGTCGACGCCTCGAGCTGTCAGGGCCTCGCCGAGCCGGTCCGCGTGCCGCAGTGACCGGACGATGAGTGGCACGGCGAACGCCCGCGGACTCGCCCGCAGCCCCCGCGCGTGCTGGGCCTCACGGACCTCCTCGGCGAGGCCGATGACGACGTGCACCGAGCGGATCCCCAGCGCGAGCATGAGCCCGACGCGCTCGGGGTCGACGCCGAACCGGCGCAGCCAGCCGCTCATCCGCACGACGATGTCGACCATGGCCGTCGTCCGGGTCGTCAGCGTCACGAGCCCGGCCAGCAGCACGAGCGAGACGAAGGACCCCACGACCCCGACGCCGATCTGCCACGACGCGAAGATCCACTGGATCACCAACAGCGGCACCGCAATCCACGCCAACCCGACCACCTGACGAACGAGAGTGCGGAGCGGGAGGCGAGCGACGGCATACCCGACAAGAACGAGCGCAAGGGCGAGCCCGACCTGCCACGGTGAGCGCCAGATCGCCAGGGCAATGCCCGCGGCCAGCAGCACGAGAAGTTTCGTCCCGGCGCCGAGGCGGTGCACGACGGACGTGCCGGGGTGGAAGAGCGGGACGGCCTGGAGCCATCAGCGAGTGGCGAGCGCGCGGTAGGCCGCCACGGCCTCGGTGGGCGCGCCGTCGTGGACGATCCGACCCTCGTCGAAGACGAGTACGCGGTCGAAGCCGTCGAGGAGGTCGAGGTGGTGGGTGACGAGGACGACCTGTTGCGGCAGGCCGTCGACGACCCGACGCACCATCGCGGCGTTGCGGAGGTCGAGCAGGGTCGTGGGTTCGTCGAGGACGAGCAGGTCGGGCTCGGTGACGAGGACGCTGGCGAGGGCGAGGAGCTGCTTCTGGCCACCGGAGAGCAGGTGGGCCGGGTGGTCGGCGTGACCATCGAGCCCGTATGCCGTGAGCGCGGCCTGGGTGCGCGCGCGCATCTCGTCCTTGGAGAGGCCTCGACGGCGCAGCCCGAACGCGATGTCCTCGCCGACGGTCGGCATGACGATCTGCGCGTCCGGGTCGGTGAAGCAGAAGCCCACCCGGCGCCGGACCTCACGCCCGTCGCGCACGGTGTCGCGCCCGTCGATCGTCACCGTGCCCGAGTCGGGGTGGACGAGGCCGTTGAGGAGGCGGACGAAGGTGGACTTGCCCGAGCCGTTGGCGCCGACGATGCCGATGCGGGGCTCGGTGAGGGTGACGTCGAGGTCCACCAGGACCGGCCGCCGCGCCGCCCCGTCGCCGAACGAGTGGCTGACGGAGGCGACGCGGATCTGTGGCATGGAGAAGCTTGGGTCAGACGGCGACGCGGTCGGCCGGTGCCGTCCGCGAGGCGCGCGCCGGGATGAGGCCCGGGTAGGCCGCGTGGACGCCGGCCGCGACGAACGCGGTGATGACGGCCTTGATGACGTCGCCGGGCATGAAGACGGCCGCCAGCGTCGTGGCCTTGACCAGCGAGACGTCGAGCATGATCGCCATGCCGATGATGCCGATGATGTTGAGGGCGATGACGCCGCCGAGGATGTTGGCCATGACGCCGAGGGTGAGCTTGTAGGGGCGCCCGACCTTCTCGGTGAGGAGACCGACGAGGAACGCGGCGACGGGGAAGCCGACGAGGTAGCCGACGCTCGGGCCGGCGAACACACCGAGGCCGCCGCGGCCACCGGAGAGGAGCGGCAGGCCGATCGCGACGAGCGCGAGGAAGAGCAGGACCGAGAGGGCGCCGCGCTTCGAGCCGAGGATGGCGCCCGCGAGCATGATGCCCATCGACTGCGCCGTGATCGGCACCGAGCCGCCGAACGGGGCGATGGCCGGGATGAGGCCGAGGGCGGCGATGACACCGGTGAAGATGGCGATGAGCGCGAGGTCGCGGGACTTGAGCATGGGACGGAGTGTGCCAGTCCGACAAGGGGTTGCGGCACCCACGTCCGCGCCCGGAAATCTTCTACGGACGCATCCTGTGCGTGAGCGTGAGGGCAATCACGGCGGCGCCCAGGGAGATACCCATGAGTAGGGCGAAGACGCCTCCGTCGAGGGTGTCGTGACGGGCCGCGATGAGGGCGCCGCCGCCGGCTGTCGTGAGGGCGCTGCCGAGGCTGGCGCCGATCTGGGACGCGGCCGTGGCCTGACCCTGCTCGTGTTCGGGGGCGAGGGTGAAGATCTCGGTGGACAGGCTCGGTGAGCGACAGCCCCATGCCGGTCGCGGCGAGGGCCCAGCCGGCGAGGCCGGGGATGAGGTCGACGATCTCGAGCGACAGCAGGACGGGGCCGATGCCGCCGAGGGCGATGAGGGTGAGGCCGAGGCGGACCCGTGCCGCGGCGTCGAAGCGGCGCTGCACGGCGTCGAGGCTGTGGATGGCCGAGCCCGCCGCCCAGAAGACTCCCGTGACGCTGAGGCTGATCCCGGCGAGGGCCGGGCCGACGTCGTGGGTGACGTCGAGCATGAGCGGCAGGTAGCCGCCGATGCCGCCGAAGGCGATGACGAGCAACGTGCGCAGAGCAACGACGGCGGGTATGCCGGGTGCTGCCGTCAGCGTTCCGGCCGGCAGTGCCGCTCGGATCGTGGCGACGAGGGCGGCGGCCGCCGACGACGAGGCTGGCGAGCCCGGCGACGCGGTGGTCGCCGCCGTCGAAGGCGAGGGGGCCGCCGACGCTGAGCAGGGCGACGGCGGTGGCGAGCCCGAGGGCGGGCAGGAGCGGCTTCTCGTGGCTTGCGTCCGTTGGCTGCGGCGGCTGGGTCCGCATCGCGCGGGCCGCTGACGCGGCGCAGCCCCGGGAGGAGCAGGAGGACGGCGGGGACGAGGAGCGCGGTGGGGAGGAGGAAGACGAGGCGCCAGCCGACGAGGGCCTCGGCGGCGCCGGCGGCTCCGGGCCCGAGGAGGCTCGGCAGGATCCACGCGGCGGCGAAGGTCGCGAAGACCTTGGCCCGCAGGTGCTCGGGCAGGGCGCGGGCGGCGAAGACGAGGGTGGAGACGTCGATGAGGCCCTCGGCGATGCCGGACAGGCCGCGGCCCGCGATGAAGACCGCCATCGAGGGGGCGCTCGCGGTGACGACCTGGGCGGCGGCGAAGGTGGCGAGCCCGGTGAGGAGGACGGTGCGGGATCCGACGCGGTCGACCCAGCGTCCGGCGACGACGACCGCCACCATGAACGTCACCATCGATGCGGCGTTGGCCGGCCCGAACCACGCGAGCCCGTCGAGGGCCCGGGCCGCCGTCGGCATGATGCTGATCGTGGCGCGGTTCTCGAAGGCGCCGAGAGTGACGAGGGCGATGATGCCGATCGCCACGGGGAGGTGCTTGGCGCTGAAGAGCTTCTCCGGCGGGAGCTCTGTCTGGGCTGGCGTTGCTGGCGCGTCGGCCGTCGAGGTCATGGGGAGCATCCTGATATCTCAAGCGCACTTGAGATCAAGCCCTAGTCTGGAGTGGTGGACAAGAACGACGAGCTGCCCATCGGTGAGGTCGCGGCACGCAGCGGCGTCTCCATCCCCACGGTCCGCTTCTACGAGGACCGCGGACTCATCCAGAGCGTGAGGAACGCCGGGAACCACCGCCGGTATGCACGGCATACGCTCCGCCGTATTGCCGTCGTGCGCGCAGGGCAACGGTTCGGGCTGAGCCTCGCCGAGATCGGCGAGGCGCTCGCGACCCTGCCGTCGGACCACCCGCCGACCAAGCGCGACTGGGCCCGGCATCTCCGCGGCCTGGCACGACGCGCTGTCCGAGCGGATCGAGGCGCTGACCAAGGTCCGCGACGGGCTCACCGACTGCATCGGGTGCGGGTGCCTGTCGTTGACGTCGTGCCCGATCTACAACCCCGAGGACGCGCGCGCGCGGACGGTCCGGGGGCGCAGCGTTGGCCAGCTGCCGCCCGGGCGTGACTCGTCCGTCGCTGCGGCTGACAGAATCTGCGGCATGACGACGCCCGCGACGCAGTCACCGCTCGAGATCCCCGGCTTCACGCACGTCTACTCCGGCAAGGTCCGCGACCTCTATGAGCCGGACGGCCGCGACGACCAGCTGCTGCTCGTGGCGTCGGACCGGATCTCGGCGTTCGACTTCATCCTCGACCCGCCGATCCCCGACAAGGGTGCGGTGCTGACGCAGCTGTCCCTGTGGTGGTTCGACCAGCTGGCCGACCTCGTGCCCAACCACGTCGTGTCCGTTGACGTCCCGAGGTGGTCGCCGGCCGCGCGGTGCTCGTGCGCAAGCTCGACATGGTGCCGGTCGAGTGCGTGGCTCGGGCCTATCTCACCGGTGGCGGACTGCGTGAGTATGCCGCGGACGGCACCGTGAGCGGGCTGTCCCTGCCGGCCGGGCTGCGGGACGGCGACCGTTTCGACGAGGTGCTGTTCACGCCGTCGACGAAGGCGCCGATGGGGGAGCACGACGAGCCGATGTCCTATGAGGCGGTCGAGGCCGAGGTCGGGCCCGAGCTGGCCACCACCCTGCGAGACCTCACGACGCGAATCCTGGCTCGTGGCAACGAGATCGCGGGGGAGCGCGGCATCCTCATCGCCGACACCAAGGTCGAGTTCGGGATCGATCCGTCCGGGGCGCTGGTGCTCGCCGACGAGGTGCTGACCCCGGACTCGTCGCGCTTCTGGCCGGCCGACCAGTGGGAGCCCGGGCACACGCAGCCGAGCTTCGACAAGGAGTTCGTGCGCGAGTGGCTGCTGTCTCCCGAGAGCGGCTGGTCGAAGTCGTCCGGCGAGGCGCCGCCCGCGCTGCCCGCCGAGGTGGTCGAGCGGACGCGCGCGAAGTACGTCGAGGCCTACGAGCGCCTCACCGGCACACGCTTCTGAGTCCACAGCCACCGGCTGGCGGTGGTCGGTCGGTCGGGAGAGGGGAGAGGTGAGGGGGGACGAGGGTGGTTCGAGGAGTTTGCCGCGGGCGAGTCCGGCGAGTCGGCACGACGACCCGACCCGCTGCTGGCGGAGCCGCGCGCAGGCACCGGCGGGGGGGCGGGGTGCGCGCGGAGGAGAGAGTGTGCCGGTTGGGGGGCCACGAGAGGGGTTTGGGGGTGGGGGAGGATCGCCGCCGCAGCGCGGCTGGGGGAAAAAGAGGATTATGTTGATTATTGTGGTGTCGGGGTTTTTTTTACCGGGGGGGGGGGGAGTGGTCGTTCATCTTTGTGGGGTTATTTTTGTTGAGGCCGGGGGGGAGGGCGCCCTGGATGGATAGGGAGGATATTGAGGGGGGGGGGTGGGGGGGGGGGGGGGTTGGACCGGGGAGGGGGGGGGAGGGGAGGGGGAGGGGGGGGTCCCGGTTGGGGCGGGGGAGATAGTGGCCTGGGGCCAAGGGCGGGAGGTTCCAGGGGAGGGGGGGCGAGGCCCGTTGACTGCCATATGGGGGGCAATCTTCGAGCGCTGAGTAGTGGGATTCACATTGTCACCCAACCGGCATACCATCGAGGCATGAGCACCCAGATCTCCGTCCGCCTCAATGACCGCGTCGTCGCTGAGCTTGATGCGTTCGTCGCGTCGGGCGCTGCCAAGAGCCGCGCCGAGCTTGTCGAGTCCGCGCTGGAGGCCGAGTTGCGCAAGCGCCTCTACCAACGAGATGCGGAGATCTATCGGGAGCAGGGCGAAGACCCTGACCTGGCAGGGTTGGACGACTGGCTTCGCGTGCGGACCTACCCGTCGCTGGACGACTGATGCACGCGATCCATACTCGCCCGGCTCGACAAGGTGAGCCCGTGCTGGTGCTGACTCGCGCTGGCGTCCGCCCCCATCGGTCGCGGGTCACGGTCGCCACCATCACGTCCACGGTCAGAGGGCTGAGTGTCGAGCTGCCGGTCGGACCTGCCGATGGGTTGGAACACCCTTCGGTCGTCAACCTCGACGAGATCACGACCATCCTTGTCGACGATCTCGGTCCACAGATCGGCCATCTCGCGGCCGCCAAGGAGCCCGCGCTGGCAGCGGCCGTCTTTCACGCCTTCGGCCTCGACTGGTGGGGCGGAGCTCGCGGACGCGGCTGCCTGAGTGGCGCTCCGGGCCAGTAGCCTGTGACTCGGCCCAGCCGCACCTCCCTGGAGATCCCCCACGTGATGGTTTCGACGCATGACCTCGCCCTGACCACCGTCGATGGAGGGTCTGCGCTCTCACCCTTCCGGGCCCGCGCCCTGCTCGCGAGGCTCCAAGCGGTCGATCCCGCGATCACCGGCGGTCACGGCTCGCTTCGTCCACTGGGTCGCGAGCGAAGCAGCCCCTCGACGACGCGGCGGCGAGCCACGGTTGAGCGCCTCCTGACCTACGGCGACGCGTATGCCGGTGGGTCACCTTCCGATGAACCTTCAACTCTCGTCGTGGTCGCGCCGCGTCTGGGCACGATCTCGCCCTGGGCGAGCAAGGCCACCGACATCGCCCACAACTGCGGCATCGACATCCGACGCGTCGAGCGGGTGACCGAGTTCATCGTCGAGGGCATTGATGGCGCAGGCCTGAGCGGCAGTGGTTGGGGCGCGATCGCAGCCGTCCTCCATGACCGCATGACCGAGACCGCGCTGCCCCTGCGTGAGGCCGCCGCAGCCCTCTTCGAGGAGCGCGAGGCCGAGCCGATGGAGCACGTCGACGTCCTCGGCGGCGGGCGCGAAGCGCTGGAAGGTGCGAACACGGCATACGGGCTCGCCCTGTCCGACGACGAGATCGACTATCTGGCGGCAGCGTTCACCGGACTGCAGCGCAACCCGACCGACGTCGAGCTGATGATGTTCGCGCAGGCCAACTCCGAGCACTGTCGCCACAAGATCTTCAACGCCGACTTCATCGTCGACGGCGAGCCGCAGGTCAAGAGCCTCTTCGGGATGATCCGGCACACCGAGGCCGTCGCCGGCGCGGGCACGATCGTGGCCTACAAGGACAACGCCTCCGTCATGGAGGGCGGCCGCATCGAGCGCTGGCTGCCCGGTCGCGGTGACGGCCCGACGGCATACGCCGCTCGTGAGGAGGACGTCCACGTCCTCATGAAGGTCGAGACGCACAACCACCCGACCGCGATCTCGCCGTTCCCGGGGGCCGCGACCGGCGCCGGTGGCGAGATCCGCGACGAGGGTGCGACCGGCCGCGGGTCGGCGCCCAAGGCCGGGCTCACCGGGTTCGTCGTCTCGAACCTCCACCTCCCCGGCACGAACGAGCCGTGGGAGGCCGAGGTCTACGGCTCGCCCGACCACATCGCGACCCCGCTCGAGATCATGGTCGACGGCCCGATCGGTGCCGCGGCGTTCAACAACGAGTTCGGGCGACCGGGGCTCGGCGGCTTCTTCCGCGTCTACGAGCAGACCGTCGACGGCGTGCGCCGCGGCTATCACAAGCCGATCATGAGCGCCGGTGGCCTCGGCTCGATCAGCGCCGACCAGACCGAGAAGGTCCTCTTCCCCGCCGGGACGCTGCTCGTCCAGATCGGCGGCCCGGGCATGCGCATCGGCATGGGTGGTGGCGCCGCGTCGTCGATGGCCTCTGGCACCAACGCTGCTGACCTCGACTTCAACTCCGTGCAGCGCGGCAACCCCGAGATGGAGCGCCGCGCGCAGGAGGTCATCAACCACTGCTGGTCCCTCGGCGCCGACAACCCCGTGCTCGCGATCCACGACGTCGGCGCGGGTGGGCTGTCCAACGCCTTCCCCGAGCTCGTCAACGACGCCGGCCTCGGCGCGCGCTTCGACCTGTCCGCGATCCAGCTCGAGGAGTCCGGTCTCGCGCCCAAGGAGATCTGGGTCAACGAGAGCCAGGAGCGCTACGTCATGGCCATCGCGCCGGAGTCGCTCGAGCTGCTCGAGTCGTTCGCCGAGCGTGAGCGCTGCCCGCTCGCCGTCATCGGCGTCGCGGCCGACGACGCGCAGCTGCTCGTCGCTGGTGACTCCGACGACGACGTGCCGATCGACATGCCCATGGAGGTCCTCCTCGGCAAGCCGCCGCGCATGACCCGCGACGCGACCCGGGTGTCGTGGACCGGAGACGCGCTCGACGTGAGCGGCATCGACGTGCGCGACGCGGCATACGCCGTCCTGCGTCACCCCTCGGTCGCGAGCAAGCGCTTCCTCATCACCATCGGCGACCGCACCGTCGGCGGGTTCTCGCACCGCGACCAGCTGGTCGGTCCGTGGCAGGTGCCGGTCGCCGACGTCGCGGTCACCCTGGCGGACCACGCCGGCTTCGCGGGCGAGGCCATGGCCTCGGGGGAGCGTATGCCGCTCGCTTCCGTCAACGCTCCCGCCTCCGGTCGCATGGCGGTCGGGGAGGCGCTGACCAACCTCTCTGGCCGCGCCGCTGCCCGCGCTGTCGGCCGTGAAGCTGTCGTGCAACTGGATGGCCGCTGCTGGCGAGTCCGGTGAGGACGCTGCGCTGTTCGACACCGTCGAGGCCGTCGCGATGGAGCTGTGCCCCGCGCTGGGGATCTCGGTCCCGGTGGGCAAGGACTCGATGTCGATGCGGACCAAGTGGACGGACCAGGCCTCCGGCGAGGCCGCCAGGTGACCTCGCCGGTGTCGCTCGTCGTGTCGGCGTTCGCCGCGCTGCCGGACGTGCGCGGGACGCTCACGCCGCAGCTCGAGCCCGACTCGGCGCTGGTGCTGGTCGACCTCGGGGCTGGCGCCAACCGTCTCGGGGGGTCGATGCTCGCGCAGGTGTCCGGCGTCTTCGGTGGCGACGTGCCCGACCTCGACGACCCGGCGCGGCTGGTGGCCCTTGCCGACGCTGTGCGTGAACTGCGTTCTCGTGGGCTGGTTTCGGCCTATCACGACCGCTCCGACGGTGGCCTGTGGGCAACGGTGTGCGAGATGGCTTTCGCCAGCGGTCTCGGCGTCGAGATCGCCGTGGACTCGGTGCGAGGCACTGTTCACCGAAGAGCTCGGCGCCGTGCTCGGCGTGCGCGCCGACTCGGTGAGCGAGGTCCGCGAGGTCCTCATCGACGCCGGGGTCGGCGAGTTCTCGTCGATCATCGGCGGCACCCACCCCGAGCGCCGCGTCACGGTGTCCGTCGACGGCGAGGTGCCGCTCGACGAGGCCGTGCGCGACCTGGCCCAGGCGTGGGACGAGGTGTCGTGGCGGATCTCGTCGCTGCGCGACAACCCGGAGTGCGCCGACGAGGAGCACGCGGCCTTCGGGTCCGACGACGACCCCGGGCTGCACGTGTCGACGTCGTTCGACCCGACCGATGACGTGGCGGCACCCTTCCTCAACCTGGGCGCCCGCCCGCGCGTCGCGATCCTGCGCGAGCAGGGCGTCAACTCGCACATCGAGACGGCCTACGCGTTCCACCGCGCCGGGTTCGAGACGCTCGACGTCCACATGACCGACCTCCAGACCGGCCGGGCCTCGCTGTCCGACGTCGTCGGTCTGGTGGCGTGCGGCGGCTTCTCCTACGGCGACACCCTCGGCGCCGGCGAGGGCTGGGCGCGCTCGGTGCTCTTCAACGAGGCGCTCACCGAGGAGTTCTCGACGTTCTTCTCGCGCGGCGACACCTTCGGGCTCGGCATCTGCAACGGTGCCAGATGTTCGCCGCGCTGGCCGACCTCATCCCCGGCGCCGAGGCGTGGCCGCGGTTCACCCGCAACCGGTCCGAGCAGTACGAAGCCCGGCTCTCGCTCGTCGAGGTCCTCGAGTCCCCGTCGATCTTCACGTCCGGCATGGCCGGGTCGCACATCCCGATCGCGGTCGCCCACGGTGAGGGCTTCGCCAACTTCTCGACCCGCGGCGACGAGGCCTCGGTCCAGCGGGTGGCCCGGTTCGTCGACAACGACGGTGGCGTCGCGACGGCATACCCGTTCAACCCCAACGGCTCCCGGACGGGCTCACCTCGGTGACCACGACCGACGGCCGGTTCACCGCGATGATGCCGCACCCCGAGCGGGTGCAGCGCAACGCGCAGATGTCGTGGACCGAGCGGTCGCGTCGAGGACGTCTCGCCGTGGATGCGCATGTTCCGCAACGCCCGCACCTTCGTCGGCTGACCCGAACCCCCTCCCCGAGCATGGTTGCCCCTTAGCCTGAGCCCGGAAGTGCAAGGTTTCGCAGTCGATGGGAGGGGTGGCCGATGCGTGCATGGCCGAAGTCGACCGAGCGGCTCTTGGGGGTCAGTGCTCGGCTGCTGGCGGGGGCGTCGGTGTTGACCACGATCGGGGTTGGGCTCGCACTACGGATGTCGTGGCAACAGACCGGGCAGAACTACGGGCCCGACGGGCAGGTCGAAGGCACTGGCCTGCCTTTCGCCCAACACCTCCCCATAGTGATGTTCGATCTCGGCTACCGACAGATCGGCGCCCAGCTGCTGCTCGCAGCTGCGTTGGTGGGCGCAGCCGTGGTTGTCCTCCACAGGGATGGGTCATGGGCGCAGGTCCGGCTGGTCCGGTGGGAGGTGTTGGGCGCTGGGCTCGTGACCCTTGCCCCCGTCGTGGGGCTCGTCCTCGCCAATCTTTACGTCCTCACGCCTTCCGACGATGCGACCGGAGGCATGCCGGACTACATGGGCCCGCAGCCCATGACCGAGCTGATCCTCGGCAACCTGCCGACGCTCGTCGCTGCGGTCCTCACCCTCGCCGCCGCGGGCCTGTGGTGGCTGCGCCTTGAGCCAGTCACTGCCGCCACCGACAACTGCATCGACGACGGCACCGACGGCACCGACGACCCCGATGCATCGGTCGACGACCGGGACGCGTCCGTCGAGCCGGAGGCCGCTGAGAGTCGCCCGGCCCGGGCGCAGACACCCCTTGACCTGTCGGAGAACTGGGCGACGGGGCCGCCATCGGCTACCCACAGGACTGGTCGCCGGAGGACTTCCGGCGACCGACCGCGTGAAAAATCTCGCCCACATAGGGTGACGTCCATGAACGAGACGCTCTCCACTTGGCAGCAATACCGCCCCTACGCGTTCCTCGCGCTCGCTCTGCTCATGGGTGCGCTGCAGTTCCTGGACATCATCCGCGACCAGGCAGGGGTCTTCGACTATCTATTGCTCGCTGGGCAGCGTTCGTGCTCGTGAACTCGGCGAGGAGATCCTCGCTCGCCGGACTCCTGTGGCCGACTGACCGATCGACCGGACACGGCGCGCAGCAATTGATCGGGGTCCGAGCGGGTCCGTGCTCAGCCACGCGCGGAGGTGAGACCCTTTGCTGCGCAAGGTGCTCGCTCGTTCGCCTCAGGTGGGTGGGGCGGGGGAGTCTGAGGTGTCGCCGGCGACGGGCACGGGGGCGTTGGCGCCACGGGAGATCACTTCGGTGGGCGGCACCACGCCGGTCGGCAACGCGAGCCGCGCAGTCGCCCGCCGCATCTCGAAGAGCGGCAAGGGTCCGCGCGACGCCGCGAGGACCACGTTGCCGTAACCCTTCCCCTTGAGCACGTGCGGATGCAACCCGACGTAGGCCGTCTGCGCCCCCGGGCCCAACACGGCCCGGGCGCCCGAGGCGACGCGGGCGGCGTCCCGAAGTCCTGGTCGGTCGCCAAGGTTAGGAGGAAGAGCCCACCCGGCACGAGAACTCTTGCGACCTCCCCCAAGCCACTCGACCGTGGTGAGACCAGGCAGGGACCTGGCCGTCGACATCGGCGTCAAGAATGACGAGATCCGCACTGGCAGAGGCCAGCCCAGCCACCCCCTCCTCGCCGCGCAACGGCCGCACCCTGATCCGATGACCCCCGGGGGGTGGCGATTCGCGTCGCGCCGCCTCCGTCAGGGAGACGTCCGGTTCGAGCACGATCTGCGGCGATCCCGGCCGAGTCGCGTGCATCCACCGTGCCAACGTCAGCCCGGCCCCACCAACGTGGGTAGCTCGCAGCGGAGCCAGCGGCGCGAAGACGGCGTCGATGCAGAGCGCGAGGTGTTGGACGTACTCGAAGACGAGCGAGCCCGGCGTCACTCAGCGAGACCCCAGAGCTGCGGGTGCTCACCGATGCGGATCCACGTGACGTCGCCGTCCTGCTCGAACTCCGCCGCGTCGCTCACGCCCAAAGCCAAGCACCCCCTGCGCCAGGACGGCGCAGGGGGTGCTTGCGGCTGTGCTGTGTCGGGCTCGGTCCGGTCAGAGGCCGCCGATGCGGCTGGCCGGAGCCGTGAGGCCAGGGTTGGCGCCCAAGTAGGCGGCGAAGTTCTCCAGGTCCTCCGGTCCGCCGAGGCGGTTGTGCCCTGCGTGAAGGCGGTGAAGAGGTCGCCGCCGTCGGCGAGGAAGTTCAGCGTCCCCACGCGGTAGGTCGCCGTCAGGCCGATCGGAACGCCGTCCAGCTTCATCGAGCCGTTGACGACTCGCCTGCCCTGGGGCTGGGTGGCGTCCGACTCGTATGTGAAGCCGTTGGACACGCCCAGGGCCAGCATCGGGCGGGAGCCGCGCGACGGCACGGGCTGGTACTGCTCCTCCAGGATCTGTCGATCTGGTCGCCCGTCAGGTCCACGCTCACCAGCGGTTGTCGAACGGCGCGACGGCGAAGGCCTCGGCGTAGGTGACCTCGCCGGGTTCTCGCCCTTACTGATGGTGCCAGCGCAGGTCGCTCGCGGACCCCGCCGACGTTCATGAGGGCGATCTGCGCCCCGCCCTCGTTAGCCCTCGGTGCCCCAGAGGATCGCGTCGGCGACGAGGTCGGCCATGGGGTCTCGATGCCCGGTTTCCCTGGGTCGCCGAGGATGTCGGCGGTGATGCTGCCGACGACCTGCGCCTTGAGCGGCGCGGCCAGGGCTTCCACTTGGCGATGATCGCGTGCGCCGGGTCCTTCGGCGCCGTCTGGGCGACGAGGTGGTTGACCGCGGTCGTCCGCTCACGGATCGACGTCTCCGGTGGGCCGGTTGAGGCGAGGTTGCGTCTCCGTCACGACACGGCCGTAGCGCGCGCGCTGGTCACCGGGCGCGGCTGGCCCTCCGGGTCGGGGAGCGAGCAGATGTACGCCTGATGGGTGTGGCCGGTGATGACGCGTCGATCTCCGGGTCTCATCTGCGCGGCGATGTCGGCGATCGGCGCCGGAGATGCCGTCGCATTCGTTGTAGGCGCCGGTCTGGAGGCCGCCCTCGTGGAGGAGGACGACGATCGTCTTGACGCCCTGGCGCACTCCACCCGCCTAGATGTTCGCCGTCTCCACCTCGTCCAGGAAGTCGACGGTGGAGACGCCCGCCGGCCCGACGAGCTGGGCGTGGCCTCAAGCGTCATTCCGATGAAGCCGACCTTGACCCCGTGGACCTCTTGACGGAGGTGCCGGGCAGCAGCGTGTGCCGTTGTCCTTGTCGGACGACGTTGGCCGCGAGCCAGCGGAAGCGGCGCCGGCGTAGGGCTTCCGGGAGGTAGCAGCCGTCCTTCGGGTGGCACCCGCCGTTCTGCATGCGGAGCAGCTCGTCGGTGCCCTCGTCGAACTCGTGGTTGCCGACGCCGGTGACGTCCAGCCCGAGCTCTCGAGCGACTCCACCGTCGGCTCGTCGTGGAAGAGGCCGGAGAGGAACGGGGAGCCACCGATGAGGTCGCCGGCCGCCACCGTCAGCTGCCGTGGTGGCCGGGCGCGCGGCGCAGCTCTGCAGGGTCGTGGCGAGGTACTCCACTCCACCCACCGGCGTCTGGCTCGGGTCCTGAGCTCCGGGAAGCGCGGGTCGGCGGCCTTGAGGTGGCCGTGGAAGTCATTCAGCGCCGGCAGCCGCCGGTCGTCGAGGGCGGGGTTGCTGGGCTTGCCGCGGTCCTGGGGACGGTCGGCGCTCGCCGGCGCTGCGGCGAGGGTGGCTGCGCACGCCACGGCCAGAGAAGGGTGGCGCAGAGTCTGCGCTGGGTGAGGTAGGTCATGCCTGCTCCTGTTTGGCCCATCGGCCGGGGTGAGAGCACGCGGGGGTGGCTCGTGGTGACGACAGGGAGTCCGCGACGCTGCTGTGCCCCCGCCAATGTTGCCCGACAATCCGCACGGAGTCCCGCAGTCTGCATAACTATTTGTGAATTCCCGGTGAAGCCGACCACGCGCAGGAAGGGTGCGGCGATCACCGCCCTAAACCGCACGTATGCCGCCCCGTCGCCGAATTCTTGTCG
>CAWEDC010000036.1:0-74854 GCA_963807825.1 uncultured Actinomycetota bacterium | reverse complement strand
TGTCCGTCGTGATCCGCGCCACCCAGGTGATCGACGACCTGCGACTGCTCGACCTCCTCGACGCGGGTGAGCGCGAGCGCGCCGACCGCCGCTCCGATCCCCACCCGTTCATCACGGCCCACGCCCTTCTGCGGCGCCTGGTCGCCGATGAGACCGGCGCCGACCCGAGGTCGATCGACTTCGAGAAGCGGTGCGCAACGTGCGGCACCGACCGCCACGGCAAGCCGCATGTCGTCGGCATGCGCGACATCCACGTGTCCGTGTCCTACGGCGAGCGCATGGCCGTGGCCGCCGTGACCAACATGGGCGAGGTCGGCGTCGACGTCGAGGACCTCGAGTCCGCCGACTTCGACGGCTTCAGCTCGGTGACGCTCGATCCCAGCGAGGCCGCCCTCATCGCTAACCTGCACGGCGACGAACTCCTCGGTGCCCGCGCCCAGCTGTGGTCCCGCAAGGAGGCCATCCTCAAGGCCACCGGTCACGGCCTCGTCGTCGACCCGAGCCAGGTCCTCGTGTCCGCCTACGACGCACCGGCCGAGCTGCTCGAGTGGAAGGCCGCGCAGCACCTCCCCGGCCCGATGCGGGTCAGCGACCTCGATGTCGGCCACGCCGAACACCGAGCCGCCGTGGCTGTCCTCACGACCCAACCGCTCAAGGTCCGCCTTCAGCGCGGCTGAGCGCCCGACAGCCGTGCGTCGCAGGGCAAGTTCGGCGAGCAGCGCCGCCATGTCGGGGATGACGGAGTCGTCGTATGCCGCCCGCGGAGAATGGTTGTCGTCGGCGCGTCGTGTGGTCGTCGCGTGACGCAGGCCCCGATGTTGAGGTAGGCACCGGGCACCTCCTCGAGGACGAACGACATGTCCTCCGCACCCGCCTCGGGCGTGACCATGTCGGCCCAGCGTTCCGCACCGAAGAGGTCCACGACGTCGCCTGCGCGAAGGCGAACTCCTCCGGGTCGTTGACCGTCACGGGATACCCGCCACCGATGTCGACGGTCACGGTGAGGCGGTGCGCCGCAGCCACGTGTTCGGCCACGTTGCGGATCTCTTCGTGCGCCTTCGCGCGGTGCTCGGGCGAGAACGTGCGCAGGGTCGCCTCGATCACGGCGGTGTCGGGGATGACGTTGTTGACCGTCCCCGAGCTGATCCTTCCGACCGTCACGACGACGGGGTCGAAGGCGTCGAAGCGTCGCGTCACCATCGTCTGGAGGGCGAGCACGATCTCGCAGGCGACGGGCACCGGGTCGAGCGCGTGCTGCGGCTGCGAACCGTGACCACCCTTGCCCTGCACCGTGATCACCACTTCGTCGGCCGCCGCCATCTGCGGCCCGGGCCGACCGAACCACACACCGCGAGGGTGCTCCGCGGCATACACATGAATGGCGTATGCCGCGTCGACCCGTCGGCCGGCCACGTCCAGAAGTCCTTCGCGCAGCATCGGTTCGGCCCCTCCGGGGCCTTCTTCTCCCGGCTGGAACATGAAGACGACATCGCCCGCGAGCTCGTCGCGGAGCTCATGGAGGATGCGGGCCGCGCCGACGAGGCCGGCGACGTGCAGGTCGTGCCCGCAGGCGTGCATCAGCCCCTCGCGCTCGGACGCGAACTCGACGCCGGTGGCCTCGGTGACGGGCAGGCCATCCATGTCGCCACGGAGCAGCACCACCGGGCGCTCCGCTCCGTCGCCTGATCCACCACGACCACGCAGGACGGCAACGACGCTGCTCAGGTTCTGGCCCAGGGTGATCTCGAGGTCAAGCCCGTCGAGCGCGTCAAGGACCGCCTGCTGGGTGCGGGGCAGGTCGTTGCCGAGCTCGGGGTTGCGGTGCAGGTCGTGGCGCAGCTCGATGAGGCCGGGCGCGAGGGTCTGCGACAGCTCGAGGACAGCGGGGCGCTCCCCCATCACATGACCTGGCCGGCGAACTCGCGCCGACGGCTGACGAGGTCGGCAAGGAGATCGCGCTCGTCCTGGAGAGCCTGGGCGTCAGCGGCCGAGTGGTACATGCGTCGGCGCAGGAGCGCCAGCTCACTCGCCGTGTCCTGGAAGTCCTCCATCGAGCGCAGGCCGGCGCGCCCACCGTTGGCTCGGGCCCACTGCCGTGCCTCGCGACGGCGTGGCATCGACGCGAGCATCGAGACCTCCGCGGGCGAGAGCCACCCGGCGTCGGAGTACGCGTGGAGGAACTGACCGATGAGGCGCCCCTCGCGGCGACGGACCCAGACGACGAAGCCGAGGAAGGCCAGGAAGAGCGGGCACCTCGACGACGAGGTAGACCGCGAAGAGGCCCTTGCCGCCGCTCACGGCGGCAAGGTTCCAGACCGCGTGCGCGATGACCGCGATGGCGTAGCCCGTCAGTGGCGCAACCCAGCGGACCCAGCCCTTGCGCGACGTCGCGGCGATACCGATGCCGATCCCGGTGCAGATCGTGAACATGGGATGCGCGAACGGCGAGAGGAGACAGCGGCCGATGAACGTGGCAGTGAGCCCGTCCTGGCCGTGCTCGGCCCAGGCGAGCGCGAGGTACTGAATGTTCTCGGTGAAGGCGAAACCGGCAGCCGTGACACCGGCATACACCATGCCGTCCGTGACTCCGTCGAACTCTCGACGGGCAAAGCGCCAGACCAGGAGGATGAGCAGGCCCTTGGCGGCCTCCTCAACGACGGGTGCGACGAAAACGGCTGTGAGAGCGAGGGATTCGTCGGCGGGGATGGATCCCCACAGGACGAGTTGGCCGGCCGTGTTGAGGGTCATCGCGATGAGGACGGCGATGAGGGCACCCCAGAGGAAGGCCATGACGAGGTAGCGGGTGGGCTCGGCCTCGAAGCGGTCGAGCCACATGAAGGTCGGGACGACGATGCCGAGGGGGATGATCGCGACGACGAGCCCGAGCAGCGTGGCACTCACTCCGGCGGCAGCGCCGATGGCCACGGCGACGGCCAGGGCGGCGAGTCCGAAGCCGAGGATCGCGATCCCGAGGAGGACCCACCGACGCAGCAGCGACCGGCCGCGGTGCGCGCCCGCGCGCTTGCCTCCCGGCTGCGGTGGCTCGGGTGATTGGACGGCGATGGCCTGCTCCCCACTCATGCAGTCGACCCTAGTCCAGCGCAATAGGGTGGAGGTCATGTCCACATCGCCCGACCGAGCCCTCACCGACCGCATCGTCTGGATCGACTGCGAGATGACAGGGCTCTCACTCGAGAACGACGCCCTTGTCGAGGTGGCCGCTCTCGTCACTGACTTCGAGCTCAACATCCTCGGCGACGGTGTCGACGTCGTCATCAAGCCCACCGACGAGGCGCTCGAGCAGATGGGCGACTTCGTCCGCGAGATGCACACGTCCTCCGGGCTCATCAACGAGTTCGCCGACGGGGTGACGATCGAGGAGGCCCAGAAGCTGGTCCTCGACTACGTCCGCGAGTGGGTCCCCGAGCCGCGCAAGGCTCCCCTGGGCGGCAACACGGTGGCGACCGACCGCGGCTTCCTCGCACGCGACATGGCCGAACTCGAGGAGCACCTGCACTACCGCATCATCGACGTCTCCTCGATCAAGGAACTCTCGCGTCGCTGGTACCCGCGCGCCTACTTCGCGGCGCCCGACAAGAACGGTGGGCACCGCGCCCTCGCCGACATCCGCGAGTCCATCGCGGAGCTGCGCTACTACCGCGCCGCGGTCTTCGTCGACCCTCCCGGTCGGCCGACCGACGAGCTGCGGACCATCGCGGCGACCCACGTCGTCGACCACTCGGCACCGGTGTCGGGCGCACCCCTCGGGTCCGGTCCAAAGCACTCCTGAGGAACAGGTACGATAGTTCGCGCTGCCTCGGCACCACTTGTTTGTATGCCGTGCAGTCCTTGGTGGGTATAGCTCAGCTGGTAGAGCGCCGCCTTGTGGTGGCGGATGTCGCGGGTTCAAGTCCCGTTACTCACCCCGTTCGAAAGCCCCTGCACTGCAGGGGCTTTCGTCATGTTCAGGCTCGGTGTGCAAGATGGGTGTCATGAGAACGACGACGCGTGGACTCTTGCTTCTCCTCCTCACCGGCTTCCTGGCCGTGTGCGCGGGAGTGCTGCCGGCGAGCGCCCACTCGCGTCTGCTGTCGATCTCTCCGGCCGATGGGGCGTCGCTCCCCTCCTCCCCCACGGAGGTCGTCCTCACCTTCAACGAGGCCGATCGACCCGCAGTTCGTCACCGTGCGCATCACGGACAGCGAGGGCGGCAACGTCGTCGGCGCAGGACGCCAAGGCCGCGGGCGCCAAGGTCACTCTTGCGGTCAGCGAGCCCATCGCTGCAGGGACCTACAGCGTTCTCTATCGCGTCGTGAGCGCGGACTCCCACCCGATCTCGGGGTCGACGAAGTTCACGGTCGCGGGCAACCCCCAGGCCCCGCCGGCCACGACCGGCACGGCGTCCGGGCGCGGCCACCCCCACCCCGTCCGCCAGCTCGTCGGTGCCCAGCCCTCCGGCGGCCTCGGCGGCCACCGGTGACAGCACCGCAGCGCCCGAGGGTGAGGACTCCGGCGGCACGCCCGTGTGGGTCTGGTTCATCGTCTTTGCAGCGCTCGCCGCAGCCATCGGAGCCACCTTCTACGCCGTCAGGCGCGACGAGTCCCAGTCCTGAGCACCGGTGGCACGAGGCGCTGCCCACCTCGTTGCCCACCTTTTTGGGACCTCGATTTCGCGAGTGGGCCAGCGTCCTGCTAATGTCTTTCCTCGCGCGCCAATAGCTCAATTGGCAGAGCAGCTGACTCTTAATCAGCGGGTTCGGGGTTCAAGTCCCTGTTGGCGCACAACACTGCAGGTCAGGGCCATTTTGGCCCTGGCCTGCTGTTGTTTGGCCCCCGGTTTATCGCCCGGTTTTGCCTGAAGGACCTTCCTCTGGCCACCGCGAAACCAGTTCTCGTTGTTGCGCGGCGGTGCGTGTGAGTGCTCGACGCTGCCCGTCCCCTGCTGGCTCGACGGGCTGACTCTTATCGTGAAGGTTCGGGGTTCGACCCATCTGCGGCACCACATCGGCGCAGGTCAGGTCCGCGGCCACGGTTGGACACTCGCGCATGGCGAGTTGCCCGGCGATCACTTGGCTTGTGACAAGGTATTTGATTCTTTCGTCAACAACTGATTTTGGTTGGAACTACATCAGATAGTGCGGCCCTTGATGCCAGGGCGGCAGAGGATATAACGTTTGTGTCATGTACTCACGCGACGAGATGGAACAGCAGTTCAGGCACTACTACATGGTGGGGCCGGTCATGGAGGACTGGGTCGGCTGGGCCAATCTGTTCACGGAGGAGGCGAAGTACTTCGACCACTTCTACGGGACGTTCACCGGACCCGGCGAGATCGCGCCGTACCTCGAGGGGACGATGGGTGGCTCCCCGGCGGTCTACACCGTTCTCAAGTGGTACGCGATCGATGGCGACAGGGTTGTCTATGAGGCGCTCAACCGCGCGGACAACCCTGAACCAGGTGGGTCGCCCATCGACTTCCCTTCGTTCCAGGTGATCAACTACGCCGGCAACGGCAAGTGGAGCTACGAAGAGGACATTTGGCTGATGGGCGAGATGAAGACCTTCGCGAAGCGATACGCGCGGGCGCTCCAACTGCACCCCCAGAGCCTGGAGCAGAAGCTCTCACGGGCAGATTGGGGGCCCTGGGTGGACTGGGCCCGCCCGCCGGCCGGCCACGTGGCTCGCCCCTCGTGGTACGACAAGGATGGTTTCACCCCGTACGCCAGCATCCACGACATCGACTACGGGATCCGCGCCTTCTGACTCGGCGCAGGCGCTGACCCGCCGCGAGCGCCAACGAGGACGTCGCACTCCCCCAACCGCAGTCTCGCGTCGGATCGCTCACTTCTCCGTCTGAACGACTGCTGCAGCGGTCAGGAGTGCGTCGATCTCGCTGTCTGACCAACCCCAGGCCGCCAGAGTCTCCACTGTGTTCGACCCGCGTGCCGGCTCGGCCGTCGGCTGGCGGCCGGGTGTGCGGGAGAAACGCGGCGCGACCTTGGGCTGCATCCCCGTTCCGAAGTCAGCGAAGACACCCCGAGCCTTCACGTGTGGGTGGTTCGGCGCTTCAGCAAGGGAGAGGACGGGTGCTGCGCACGCGTCAGTCCCCGCGAAGGTGGCGGCCCACTCGTCGCGCGTTCTCGTGAGGAACCGGGCAGCGATGAGGTCGCGGTGCCGCGGCCAGTCAGCCGTGTCCATCTGGTGGCCGTCGAGTTCACCCAACCCCAGCCCTCGGACCAACTCCCGATAGAACGGCCCCTCGATGGCACCCACTGACATGAACTTGCCGTCAGCACACTCATAGGTGTCGTAGAACGGGGCCCCTCCGTCGAGCAGGTTCGCCCCACGCCGGTCCTGCCACGCGCCGATCCCGTGCATGGCATAGATCATCGTGATCAGGGACGCGGCGCCGTCGACCATTGCCGCGTCGACCACCTGGCCCCGCCGACTGACCTGTCGCTCGTGCAGGGCACTGAGCAGTCCGACCAGCAGGTACATCGCCCCACCACCAAAGTCGGCGAGGACGTTGACCGGTGGCAGCGGTTTTTCCTCTGTGCCGACCAGGTGCAGCGCCCCTGAGACGGCCGCGTAGTTGATGTCGTGTCCGGCCATGCCAGCCCACGGGCCGTCCTGGCCCCAGCCGGTCATCCGCCCGTAGATGAGACCAGGGTTGCGTTCGAGACACTGTTCCGGCCCGAGGCCCAGCCGTTCGGTGACGCCGGGTCGCATGCCCTCGATCAGGATGTCGGCGTGCTCGACGAGGCGAAGGACGACATCTCGACCCGCCTCCGACTTCAGGTCGACGGCGATGCTGGGTCGACTGCGTGCCAGCCCACCGGTCAGCTCTGGGTTCGCTGTGTCCGCGACCCGATCCACTCGCACGACGTCCGCTCCCAATTCGGCGAGCAGCATCGCCGCAAAGGGGGCCGGCCCGATCCCCGCCAGTTCGACAACCCTGACGCCGTCGAGCGGCCCACGAACCTGCGTTGAATCATCAGTCTCGATCTGCATGATCGTGACGCTACCGGCGATCAGGCTCGATGACATCAAATAAGTTCAATGAGTAATCTTGTTTGGTTGTTGGAAGCCGTGGGCGAGAATAGCGGCGTGAAGCTCAGGAACGGCATCGTGGGATCCACCACAGTGGCCAACCATGCGCGCGCTCTGGCCGATCAGTTGTCGCCGCTGCTGAGCGCTGGCTCACGGGTCGAACTTGATCTGGAGTCAACTCCTTCACCGGAACAGGACTGGTTCACCTCCGGCGGCAAAGAACTGACGGGGTATGCCGCCGGCGAACCACTGGATGTTCGCGGCCATCCGGCCTCGGCCGTACGAGCGGCCCTGGCGTGGCTCGCGTCACTTCCTCTCAGCGGGTCGAATGCCTCGGCTCTGGAGTTGCCCGGAGTCGAGCTCCTGAGCGAGAGGGCCCGGATGATGGGACTGTCGCGAAACGCCCCATGGTCCTGTGGCGGCGCAATGCGGATCCTCCCGGCGGGATCCGGCCAGGTCGCGCTCTCCCTGTCCCGACAGAGCGACCTCGAACTCCTTCCCGCCGCCGTCGAAGGGCCCATCGGCGACGATCCGTGGGCGACCCTCGCGTCCTGGCTGGCCCGTCGGTCGGCGCCCGAGGCAGCAGCGCGCCTTCAGCTGCTGGGTATTCCTGCTGCACCCCTCTGGGAGCCCTCGGCGTCGAACCTCCGGCCGTGGCTGCTGACCACCTCGGGAGGCGCACGCAAACGTGGCCGCCAAGAGGCCGCCCCGGTGGTCGTTGACCTCACGGCCCTGTGGGCAGGACCGCTGTGTGCCCGCCTTCTGCGCGGCCAGGGGGCACGCGTGATCAAGGTCGAGAGCACGAGCCGGCCGGACGGCGCCCGGTCCGGCAGCCCAGACTTCTTCGAGGTGATGAACGCGGGTTCCGAGCAGGTCTCGCTCGACTTCGCCACCGTCGCGGGCAGGGACGAACTGCGCGCGCTCGTGGAGGGCGCGGATGTCGTCCTCGAGGCGTCACGGCCTCGGGCCCTGGCGCACCTGGGAATCCACGCAGCCGACGTGGTGGCGTCCGGCATCTCTTGGATGTCGATCACCGCGCGAGGACGTGATTCGGACTGGGTCGGCTTCGGCGACGACATCGCCGCTGGCGCCGGGCTCCTCGCTCAATCGACTGAGCCGCTCCCCGCCGGGGATGCCCTCGCGGACCCGTTGGCAGGAGTTCACGCAGCTGCGGCGGTCGCGGCGGCACTGACGAGCGATCGAGCGTGGTTGCTCGATCTGTCGATGCACGACGTCGCCCGGCTGGCAGCGGGCGACGATGGGTGACGAACTGCTTTTCCGCGGCGTTGACGTCGAAGGCACACGCACCGATGTGCGAGTAATCGACCAACGCATCGCCGAGGTCGGACCGCACCTGGCACCGACGTCCCCTTCCGCCGAGGTCGTCGTGGGCGATGGCGGAGCGCTGCTCCCCGGACTCCACGACCACCATGTCCACCTCTTGGCCATGGCTTCGGCGTTGCACTCCGTGGACCTCAGCGTGCCGGGTCGCGAGTGGACAAACGTGCTGCGGCACGCGACTCCCGATGAGTCGGGTTGGATTCGGGCCACCGGCCACCACGACGCAGCCTCGACGCTTGATCGCACGGATCTGGACCGGATCCGCGACGACGTTCCGGTGCGTGTCCAACACCGAGGTGGCGCGCTGTGGGTGCTCAACACGCCGGCACTTTCGCGACTCCCCGAGACCCGCGGGACCCCCGGAGACCTCGGCGTCGAGCGCGATGCCAGCGGACGACCCACCGGCCGCCTGTGGCGACGCGACGACCTGGTCCGGCTGGCCCACCAGGGATCACCCCTGCCCGATATCGGTCCCGTCCAGCGCACCGTTCGCAGTCTCGGCATCACCGGCGTCACGGACGCCTCACCCGACCTCGACGAGGACGCCGTCGACCACCTCGAGCGATCCCTGTCGGCCGGACCGGATCGGCTCAGGCTGACCCTGCTCACCGCCAATCCTTCGGGGCGAGTGGGTCGTTGGGCGCGGATGGGCCCCCTCAAGATCCTTCTGCACGACCACGATCTGCCGGACATCGACGCACTGTCCCACTGGATTCGGAAGTCCCACGCACTCGGCAGAGGCGTCGCGGTCCACTGCGTGTCGCGAGGCTCACTCGTGCTGACCCTTGCCGCACTCGACTCGGTCGGCACCGTTGACGGGGACCGCATCGAGCATGCGGGGGTCGTCCCACCCGAGCTGATCGCCTGGATCGCCCGACTGGGGCTCAGGGTCGTCACCCAACCACTCTTCGTCCGCGACCGTGGGGACGACTACCTCGCCGAGTGCGAACCATCGGATGTACCGCACCTCTACCCGTATGCCGCGCTGCTCGCCGCTGACATCAGGGTGGCCCCGTCGAGCGACGCGCCCTATGCGTTCCCCGATCCCTGGGCGAGCATGCGCGCCGCGCGAGATCGCCTGTCCCGAGATGGGGTCCGCGTGGGCAGCGATGAGGGGGTCCGCCCTGAAGAAGTGCTTCGCGGCTACCTTTCCCCACCCGACGATCCAGGCGGGCCACCCCGCCGAATTCGCCTCGGGTCCCCGGCCGACCTGTGCCTCCTGCACATCCCCCTCAGCGAGGCGATGGAGGATTGCTCGGCTGACGTCGTGAGGAAGGTCTGGGTGGGCGGCGGGAGCTGATTGGGGATCAGGCGTCGAGCGGCGCGGAGGCGTCCACGATGGCCGACACGACATGGCGCCGGACGAGCTTGCCGGTCTCCGTCCGTGGCAACTCGGTCATGACGTGGATGCGATCCGGGGTCTTGCTCCCGCGGAGCTGGCTCCGCACGAACTCGCGCACTGCGTCGGGGTCCACCGTGCGCCCGGGACGAGCCACGACGACAGCCTCGATGCGCTGGCCCCACTCGTCGTCCGGTATCCCGACAACCGCGCAGTCCTCGACGTCCTCGTGGTCGAGAAGGACGTTCTCGATCTCCGCAGGCGCGACGTTCTCACCACCTCGGATGATCGTGTCGTCGATCCGGCCGCCGATGAACAAGTAGCCATCCCGGTCGAGATGGCCCTTGTCCCGAGTGTCGAAGAAGCCGCGCTCGTCCACGGCTCGCCCCACACCGGCATACTCCGCAGAAACCTGGTCACCGCGGACACAGATCCGTCCGACCTCGCCAGCCGGAAGCACCTCGTCGAAAGGATCACGGATCTCGAGCTCAATCATGGGGAGGACCTGCCCGGTCGAGGCAAGTCGGGCCCGCACCACGGGGTCGTCGCTCGTGAAGGCCGCACGGTGGTCGTCGGGCCCGAGCACCGCGATGGTCGAGGAGGTCTCGGTCAACCCATAGGCATTCACGAAGTCGACGTCTGGCCACACGGACAGGGCGCTCTCGATCACTCGGACCGGCATCGACGCTCCGCCATAAGCGAGATTGCGCAGACTCGGCACGGACAGGTCAAGGCCGGAGCTCACGATCCGGGCCAGCATCGTGGGAACGACAAGGGCGTTCGTCACCCCCTCCTCGCGCACGAGAGCCAGCCACTCCTGCGGGGTGAACTGCTCGAGAACCATCGTGCGCCGTCCCGCAAACAGGTTGCTCAGGACGTTGGCAACCGCCGCAATGTGGTACGGCGGAACGCTGACGAGAGCCGCATCGTCATCGTGAGCCCCGGCAAACTCGACAGAGCCAAGCACGTAGGAGACGAGGTTCTCGTGCCGGAGAAGGACGCCCTTTGGCTTCGAGGTGGTGCCGCTCGTGTAGATGATGATGGCCGGGTGCTCGGACCAGTCAGGGTCGCTGTCGTCATCTGCGAGATCTGTTGCTGTCAGCCACTCCTCGGCCGACAGTGCGTCGAGCCCCAGGGACTTCACGCGCTCCCTGGACTCTGGCGCAGCGATGGCCAGTGCTCCGGGGTGCTGGCTGAGCAGGTAGTCAAGCTGTTCGGTCCCGAGCCGGTAGTTCACCGGAACCAAGGGCACCCCTGCGTAGGCGGCGGCAAACATTGCCACGGGATAGGCCGGTCCGTTGACCGCGAGATAGACGAGCGCCTCAACCTGGCGCTCGCGCAGGAGGGCAGCACCCGCACGGGCCCGGCGGCGGAGTTCCACAGGAGTCAGTCCGTCGGCCGCCCGGCCGACGACGGGCCGTTCGGGGAACCCGTCGCAAGCCATGTCCAACAGCATCGAGAGGTGCATCCGTGTCCTCAGTCCGAGGCAGGGAGCGGCTTGGCGTCGCGCAGGTTCAGGACCTCACCGTCAATGGCGAGAGACCCCTTGCCCGGCTTCGTGGCCAGCAGCTCGATGGTGTCGTCGGAGTTGACGTAGCGCTTGCCGATGAGTGTCCCGCCGAGCAAGTTGGGATCTGGTTCTCCGGCTGACTTCTCTTCAGACTTCGGGTCGTACAGCGACAGGCCACCTGAGGTGACCTCGACCTCAGCCTCGCTGGCGCGTACCACGACGACGGTCGCGCCGTCGACGGCGCTCGCCAGGGTTTTGCCGACGGTGAGCTTCATGGCTGCCTCCTTGCAGTCCGAGGCATCCATCGCCTCTCAAGTCTTAAAGCACTATATCAGTTAACTGATTTGAAACACAGACCTCATTGGCCCCTGCGAGGACGTCTACCTCATCGGCCGGTCCACACAGGGCGCCGCTTCTCGGCAAAAGCCTGAGCTCCCTCACGCGCATCGGCCGAGCCGAAGACCGGCATCATCAGGGGATCCTGTTCGGCCCAACCCTGCACCCAGGACCAGTCCGCTGACTGCTTGGAGATGGCCTTGGTGGCAGCCACGGCCATCGGCCCGTTGGCTGCGATCGTGGCAGCGAGCTCCAGAGCCACCTCCAGGGCCTTGCCCGCCGGCGCCACCCGGTTGACGAGCCCGATCTCAGCTGCGCGGCCAGCGCCGATGGGATCTCCCGTCAGGAGCAGTTCGAGGGCGAGCGCAGGAGGAATGCGCTTGGCGAGCAGCAGCGCCGCACCGCCTCCCGCCACCAGAGAACGCTTGACCTCGGGCACACCGAACTGCGCGTCCTCGGCGGCCACGACAAGGTCGCACGCGAGCAGCAGCTCGAAGCCACCAGCGAGAGCCCAGCCCTCGACGGCCCCGATGAGTGGCTTGCGAGGCGGCGTCTGGGTGATGCCGCACAGACCTCGCCCCTCGATGGCTGGCGACTCGCCCTTCAGGAAGGCCTTGAGGTCCATCCCAGCGGAGAAGACGCCCCCAGCGCCGGTCAGAACACCCACCCTGAGTTCGTCGCTGGCATCGAGCTCGTCGACGGCGGCTGCCACAGCAGTGGCCACCTCGAGATTGAGGGCGTTCTTTGCTTCTGGACGGTTGATGGTGATGACCTGCACGCCATCGCGCGCTTCCACCAGCACTTGGTCGGACACGGTGCACTCCTTGGTCGTGAGGCCGACGACGTCTCTCGTCGTCGGTCGGGCGGCGTCGAGGTTCAGAGCAGTTCGAGGATCGTCGCGTTGGCCATGCCGCCGCCCTCGCACATCGTCTGGAGTCCAAAGCGGAGGTTTTCGTCCCGCATGTGGTGAACGAGCTGAGTCATGAGGCGCGCGCCAGACCCTCCCAGGGGGTGACCGATCGAGATGGCACCGCCGTTGGGGTTGAGCCTCTCGGGATCGGCACCGGTCTCGGCGAGCCAGGCCAGGGGCACCGACGCGAACGCTTCGTTGACCTCGAAGGCTCCGATGTCGTCGATCGACAAGCCGGACCGCTGGAGCGCCTTGTGCGTCGCCGGGATCGGTGCGGACAACATCATCACGGGGTCATCACCGGCCAGCACGCCCGTGTGGAATCGGGCGATCGGTGTCAGTCCAAGGTCGGCGGCCTTCGCGGACGTCATCATCAGCAGTGCGGCCGCGCCATCGCTGATCTGGGAGGAGTTGCCTGCATGGATGACCCCGTCGTCCTTGAACACGGTCTTGAGTCCGGACAAGCTCTCCACGGAGGTACCCCGACGTAGGCCTTCGTCCACCGAGAACACGTTTCCATCGGGCAACTGGACGGGTGCGATCTGACCCTCGAGCCGCCCGCCATCGATGGCGTCGGCGAGCTTGGCGTGGGAGCCGCAGAGTAGTCGTCAAGCATCGCCCGCGAGAGTGCCCACTTCTCGGCAATCATCTCGGCGCCGATCCCTTGATTGAAACGCTCCACCCCATAGCGATCCAGGACGGACTGAGGTGAGGCGAAGCCGTACTCGGGAACCGAAGTCGTCGCGCCGATCGGGATCGCGCTCATGACCTCCACGCCACCTGCCACCACGACGTCGTAGTGACCTGCGATAAGTCCTGCGGCAGCGAAGTGCACAGCCTGCTGGGAGGAGCCGCACTGCCGGTCGATCGTGGTGCCGGGAACCGACTCCGGCCAGCCAGCGGCAAGCACCGCACCCCGCCCCACGTTGTTGGCCTGCATGCCGATCTGCTGGACGACACCCCAGATGACGTCGTCGACGACGGCGGGATCGATCCCCGTACGGATCTGCAGCGCCGCGAGGACGTGGGCCGACAGGTCGACCGAGTGCGCCCCCGACAGGGCGCCGTTGCGCCGACCCACGGGCGTGCGGACGGCTTCGACAATCACTGCGTCGCGTGCGGACAAGGGATCCTCCTGACCTGGCCCGCCGACCGTCGTCGGGCAATTTCATACAGTTTAATGATTTAACTGTGTTGCGCCAAGGGTGTTGACGCAAATCACTACACTCGAGGCGTGAGCACCCCCTCAAGCCGCCCCCTCAAGGACATCCTCGTCGTGGACCAGCTCGAGCCCCTGCTCTTCCGAAGCCAGCTGGGAACCGGCATGCCGACGCGCGCCTTTGGCGGCGAGATCGCCGGTCAGGCTGTCCTTGCCGCGGGGCTCACGGTCCCGAGCGACCGGCCCATCCACTCGGCTCACTCCCACTTCCTCCGCGGCGGCCGGGCCGGCGAAGCGGTGACCTATCGAGTGCTGAACAGCCGCGACGGCGGCTCCTACTCGACCCGTCAGGTCGAAGCACTGCAGCACGGAGAGGTCATCCTCCTGCTCACGGCCTCCTTCCATCGTGAAGAGGACAGCCAACTCCAGCACCAGCTGCCCCGGGCGCACGCGCCAGGCGTGGACGCGACCCCCGCCCCCTCGGAGTCCTTCCTCCACGATGCCGAGATGCTGTCCTGGCTGACGTGGCTGCTTGACCGTCAGCCGATCGACGTCCGATTCCCTGAGCCGCCGGTCCGCGCACGCGTGCGCGGCGGCATACCCACTGAGCCGCGCCAATCCCTGTGGATACGGTCAGCCGAACCCTTGCCCGACGATGCCTTGACCCACGCGGCGGCCTTCACCTACCTCGCCGACATCCTCCTGCTCTCCACCGGCCTGGGTCCGCATGCGCGCAGTTTCACGGACGGCGAGTTGATGTTTGCCACCCTGGACCACACCCTCTGGTTCCACCAGGCTGCTCGGGCCGACCAGTGGTTCCTGCACGACATGGAGGGGACTTGGGCAGGGCACGGACGATCACTGTGTCGAGGAAGCATCTTCGACCAGTCAGGGCAGTTGACCGCATCGACGACCCAGGAGGGCGTGATCCGTCAGGTCAGCCCTGCGAGGGCTCGCTGACCGAAGGCCGATAGCACAGTGCCAACAGCGTGGCTGCGCCTCCGGCGCCGCCCAGCGCTGCCACCAAGGCCCACCAGGCTCCAGCCAGCTCCAGCCCGAAGACGCGGTCGAGAGACCACCGACCCGGCCCGCCTGCCGCCACCGCAACTGCCACCAGGGCCACGAGGAGGACGTACTCCCAGCCGCCCTTGAAGACGAAGTAGCCCTTGCCTCGATGGTCGGTACGCATGGCCACCACCATCAGCCCGACGAAGGCTGTCGCCGCAGGAGCCGTGAGCAACCCCAGCGTCAGGAGCAACCCTGCACCGATCTCCGTGGCTGCGGCGATTCGGGCGTGCAGCCAGGCCGGCTTCAGTCCGAGCGAGTCGAACCATGCCGTTGTGCCACTGAGACCTCCCGCCCCGAAAACCTTGTTCGATCCGTGGAGAACAAGCATGGGCCCCAGAGCGAGCCGCAGGATGAGCAGAGCCAGATCGACATCCAAGGAGGCCTCCGTGAAGTAGGTGCGGCCGGGCAAGCCGCACAAGAGTCCAAGAAAGAGATAACTCATTGCACTATACTCCTCACATGAACACGGCAAAGGCGGACGGCGCCAACGAACAGACCGAGTTGGACGGGGTTCGGGCGCAGGCCGGGTTCGTCCCGGGCGTGCGCTTCACCGACGTCATGGAACTCGAGGAGATCGAGCCTGATCTCTTCCGAGCCAACTTCACCTACGAGGACGAGTACCGGCTCTACGGTGGTCAGGTTGCTGCGCAGGCACTCCTGTCAGCGGGGCGCACCGTTGAAGAGGAACGTCTCCCCCACTCCTTGCACGGATACTTCCTCCGAAGTGGCCGATGCGAGGTTCCGACCGTGTTCGAGGTCCACCGCGACCGGGATGGCCGGAGCTACTCCGCTCGGCGAGTGGTCGCGCGCCAGGATGGCAAGGCCATCTTCACGGCCGTCATGTCCTTTGCCCGCTCTGGCCCCGACGACCAGCTCGGGCACCACAACCAGGTCATCCAAGCGCCAAGCGTCCCGACTCCGGACGAGTGCGATCGCATCCCCGTTCCCCGCCTCTTTGCCCATGAATGGGGCCTGCTCGAGACCCTCACTCCAGCCCTCCCCTTCCCGGAGCGCTTCTGGTCCCGTTGCACCAGCGACCTCGGCGATGACCAGCTCACACACGCAGCCGCCATCACCTACATGTCCGACGGGTCAAGCGGCTTGGGGCGCCTTCACGACGAGCACAACACCACGGGCGCGAGCCTCGACCACGCCGTGTGGTTCCACGAGCCGGTGAGGGCCGACGACTGGCTGCTGAACATCATGGAGCCGGCCCGAACCGCTTGGGGGCGCGGCCTCTACACGGGCTCAATGTTCACCGAGGACGGGACACTCGCGGTCAGCCTTGCCCAGCAGGCCCTCTTCCGCCCGGCAGGCTGAGGACAAGGGCGTGACTCCCTGACCGCCTCAGTATCACTTCAATAATGTTACTGATTGCCGAGTAGGCTCCCTCCATGCCCATCACACCCGCTGCCCCGGTCGGGCGCATTGTTCGAGCCCCCAAGACTGCGGAGCTCATCGCCACCGACCTTCGTCGACAAATCGTCAAGGGCCAGCTCACCCCCGGTGAGACGCTCCCCCCGAGGTTCAGCTCATGGGCCAGTACGGAGTGTCTCGACCGACCCTGCGCGAGGCCTTCCGCATCCTCGAAACAGAGACGTTGATCAGCGTTCGCAGGGGGTCTCGAGGTGGCGCCCAGGTGATGACCCCGGACAGCTCGGTTGCTGCCCGCTACGTCGGCCTCTTGCTCCAGCTGCGCGCAACGACCTTGGTCGACGTCTACGAGGCACGCACCTTGGTCGAGCCGTACTGCGCCCGCCTCCTCGCGAAGCGTCGAACCACTCAGGACCTCACCGACCTTCAGACCTGCATCAGTGACCTCAGCGACCTCGTCGAGGCGGGAGTGGAGGCCTGGCCCGATCCGACGCGTTGGTCCGACCTCACCTATCAGTTCCACGTCCTCATCTTCGAGCGATGCGGCAACCAAACGCTCGCCGTGCAGTGTGAGGTGCTCGCCGACATCGTCGCGACCCACCTGCACCAGACGATCGCTCGCGGACTCACGATGGACCGGGCAGCAGCGGCGGGCTTCACCCGCACCATCCGGTCCTACAAGAAGATGGTCAGGCTTCTTGAATCCAAGGACGCCGACGCTGCAGAGAACCACTGGCGACGACACATGGAGGTCGCCGCCAAGGAGATCTTCGCCGAGCAGCCCCGCGACCGGCCCGTGGTGGACCTTTTCAACTGACGTGAAGCAAGGGAGTCGCCGGAGACTCCCAGACACAGACAGGACGAGCTCCACCTCATCGGCGGGGCTCGTCCTGTCCGATCGAGACAACTCAGCGCGGTCCAGTCAGGGCCTTCTGGTTCTCGTGGAGGGCCTTTCGCATGTCGTCCACTCCAAGGCACTCGAAGTCGGCGACGGCTGTGCGTGGGGTGGGCAGGCCCTCGGGGTGAGGCCAGTCCGACCCCAGGAGGATGCGGTCGGCGCCCTGGACGTCACGAAGTGTGGTGACCTTGTCCTCATAGAAGGGCGCGATCCACACGTGCTCGCGCAGCGACTCGATCGGGTCACGCTGGAACAGCTGCGGCGTCTTGCCGTAGGACGCCTTCAGTCGGCGGTGCAGGTCCGGCAGCCAGGCCGAACCGAGTTCGACCGTGGCGATCTTGAGCGCTGGGTGCCTGTCGAACAGGCCGTGACAGACCATGGCCGCCATCATGTCGAAGATCGGCCGCTCGACGCCGAGCGACAGGACCTCCGTCAGAGGCGAGGTCTTGAGCCCGGTGTAGCGGGTGCTCTCGCCCCAGTCGGAGAGGAACTTCGTATAGCCCGCGTCGCCGGCATGGATCACGACAACGGTGTTCGACTCGGCCAGCTTGGCCCAGATCCGGTCGAACTGCGGATCGGCGGGCGACGGCGGACGTCCGTACTGGTTCGCGACGGGCCCAGCCTTGAGAATGACCATGCGGGCGCCGGCGGCGAGGACCCTGTCGACCTCAGCCTCGGCCTTCTGGGCATCGATCAACGTGATCATCGGCGGCGCGATGATCCGGTTGTC
The DNA here is from genome assembly GCA_963807825.1 of uncultured Actinomycetota bacterium. Taxonomy (GTDB): domain Bacteria; phylum Actinomycetota; class Actinomycetes; order Actinomycetales; family Dermatophilaceae; genus Knoellia. The sequence goes on along the minus strand of CAWEDC010000036.1, from coordinate 57,139 downwards.
GCGTGCGTACCCCCAGTCCTCGTCGAGCCACCGGTTGTAGGCCGTGAAGATCGCAGCGGTGGACTCGGGGTCCTCCTGGAGCATGTCCTCGATGCCCAGACCGAAGCTGGGCAGGAGCCACGTCTGCTCGACCCCCTGGGCGTCGAGTCGCTTGACGCGCTCGTCGCGGTTCCGGTACTCGGGCTGGATCGGCTGCATCGTCACCATGTCCCGCAGCTCCTTGCCCTCCACGTTCTGGGAGCGGAAGTAGGTCTCGAGGGAGCCCGGCTCGGCAACGGGGTCATACGTCGGATTGGGCACCACCATGAGCTGGCGCCCGTTGATGAGCACCGTCTTGCGCCCACCAATGTCGGCCCACCGCACGATGTGGCGGTACTTCGGGTCGAGGTGGCGACTGATGCAGTCGGCCGGCTCGTAGTAGTGCTGGTCCGCGTCGTAGAGCGGGTAGTCCACGTCGGGCCTGGCCTGGCTCGTCGGCGTGATCTCGGTCTGGGTCGACATCCTCACCTCTCCTTTCGAGGCCTTTCGGCCTTTTTTGACGATTTCGTCAACTCACTCACCATAGCCCCATCCTGGCGGCCTGTCGAGAGGTGTGCGACACGGAGAAGAGAGCGATCCGAGGCTCGGACGAAAGTGTCAACTATGATCGGACCGCGGGCACACCCGCTGCCACGGACGCAGGAGATGCCATGAACCCACCCCGGTCGACCCAGACCCTCGCCTCGGCCCAGAGTTCCGCCCCCACCGACACGGAGTCGGACGACGGGTTGGGCTGGCGCGCCCAGCGCACTCGCGAGTCGATTCTCGAGGCATCGCGCAAGCTCTTCCTCGAGCAGGGCTACTCAGGGACCCGCATCAACAACATCACCGATGCATGCGGCATCTCCAGGGCTGGCTTCTACACCTACTTCAAGGACAAGCGCGAGATCTTCAACCTGCTTGGGCCAGACGGCATACGACGACATCCTTGCGGTCATTGCCCTCTGGGACGGCCTGCCCCAGCGTCCGTCCGTGACAGAGGTCCACTCGTGGGTGGGCACCTACTTCGCCTTCATGGACCGCCACGGTGCCTTCATCTTCTCGTCGGCCCAGTCCGCCCCCACGGACGACGAGGTGCGCAGCCGTGCCAAGCGGATGCAGTTGCGTGTCTCGTTCCTCCTCGGCATGCACCTCCGCTCGCGTCAGAAGGACCTGACCAGCGCGCCAGAGGCCCTCGGACTCACGACCCTGGCCGCCCTGGACCGGTCCTGGTTCCTCGTCACGGTGCAGGATCTCGGGGTCGACCGCGACGACGTCGTGCGAGCGATCGCCACGACCATCCATCGGAGCATCGTCCAGGACTGACCCAGTCTCGTCCTGCGAAGCCCGCGGCACCCATGCCGTGAGGCACGGGTGCCGCGGGAGTCCGTCAGGGGGTCCGGGTCAGCGGGGACCGAAGCGCTGCGCCCCGTCGAGCCGGATGACTTCACCATTGAGATACGGGTTGGTCAGCGCGTGGGTCACGAGGGCGCCGTACTCGTCCGGCTTCCCCAGTCGCTTGGGGAAGGGCACCGCGGCTTCGAACTTCGCCAACATTTCCGGACCCACGGACTCCATGATGGGCGTCTTCATGGTTCCGGGCGCAATGCAGACAACGCGGATCCCGGCCGCGCTCAGGTCGCGCGCCGCGGCCAGGGTGAGCCCGACCACGCCAGCCTTCGCCGCGGCATACGAGGTCTGTCCGATCTGGCCCTCGTAGGCCGCAATGCTGGCAGTGGTCACGATGGCCCCTCGTTCGCCGTCCTCGTTCGGGCTCGGCCTTGGAGACGGCCGCCGCGACGAGTCGTACGACGTTGTAGGTCCCCGTGAGATAGAGGTCGACTGTCTTGCGGAAGCCGTCGAGCGGAGCCGGCTCGCCGTCACGGTTGACCACCCGGTCAGCCACACCGAAGCCACCGTGTGACGTCACGGCGTACCGCAGGGTCCCGAGGGACTCGGCCACAGCGATGGCCGCACCCACCGCCTCGTCATCGAGGACGTCGGTGCGCGCGTAGCGCACCCGGTCGCCGAGCTCGGCCGCGAGTGCCTCGCCCTTCTCGTCGTTCATGTCGGCGATGACGACGGCGCACCCTGAAGCCACCAGCGAGCGCACCGTGGCCTCCCCCAGTCCGCCTGCACCACCGGTCACGATGGCCACATCACCACTGAAATCCGTCTTCATGACACTTCTCCTTCGTTGCTCTGATTGCTCGGCTCGCCGAACTGCGAGCGGAGCTGGGCCTTGGCCACCTTGGACAGACCGGTCCGGGGCAGCTCGGGGAGGATCTCGAGCTGCTCGGGAAGCTTCTGCTTCATCAGCTTGAGGTCGAGGAGGTATGCCGTGAGCTCGGCGAGCGTCGGCGGCTCCCCTGGCGCTGATGGCACGACGACAGCACAGACGCGCTCGCCCCGCTGCTCGTCCGGGAGGCCGATGACGGCCACCTCGGCCACTGCGGGGTGGCGGCTGAGCAGGTCCTCGATCTCCATGGGTGCGATGTTCTCGCCCTTGCGGATGATCATCTCCTTGATCCGCCCGATGACCTCGATGTGACCGCTCGGGTGGAACCGACCGAGGTCGCCGGTGCGGAACCAGCCGTCCGCCGTGAAGTTCTCGGCATCCTTGGCCGGATCCGTGTAGCCCTTGCAGACGGAGCCACCACGGACCTGGACGAGGCCCTCCACGCCGTCAGCGACCGGCCGGTCGTCAAGGTCGACCAGACGGACTTCGTTGTCCGGGATGACCATTCCGTCCGTCTGACGCAGGATGGACGGATCGGTATAGGGGTCGCCGACAGCGATCATCGACACCTCAGTCATGCCGTAGTCATGAGCGATGACGGTGCCGAGCACCTCGGCCGCCTCGTCGAAGTACTCGGGGGGCGAGGCGGCACCGCCACCCTTGAGCAGGGTGAGGTCGGGGAAGAGCGGCTCCGGCGACGCCTTCGCCATGGCGATGAGTCCGGCGTAGAGGGCGGGTGCACCACCCGTGCTCGTGACCTTGTGCTTGCGGAACTCGGCCACGGCCTGGGCCGGCTGGAACGCCTCGAGCAGAAGCACCGGGAACCCGGCGGCCAGACAGGTCACGAGGTACAGCGCGCCACCGATGTGGGCGACGGGGAAGACCATCGCCGACACCTCGTTCGGACGAGTCCCCATGCGGCCGATCCCGGCGAAGGACGTGGCCCCGGTGAGGATGGTCGAGTCCGTGTGGCGAGCACCCTTGGGCACGCCGGAGGACCCCGACGTGAAATAGATCCAACGCACCTGCTGCCCGTCGTCGTCAGAGGACGGGACGCGTGGCAAGCCCGCCGTGTCCGCCTCCTCCGGCGCCGTGAGACCGACCTCGATCACAACAGGGCTTGGCCCCCCGCCGGCGGCGATCGACGCGGCCATGGCCGTGAAATCGAACCCTGCCCACTGCCCGGGAACGATGAAGTAGTCGGCGTCGACGGCGGCCAGCGAAGCCGTCACCTCGCGCTCGCGATAGAGGGCGATGATCGGCGCCTGGAGTGCATCGAGGCGGCGGAGGGCCGACATGACCAAGACCGTGGAGAGACGTGTCGGCAACTGCCACGCGACCACGGATCCGGCTCCGATCCCGTGCCCCGCCAGGGCTGCCGCGACCCGGTCGACCCGCGCTTCGAACTCGCCGAAGGTGATCTCGGTCCCGTGTTCGTCCAGGAGGAAGCGCTCGTCCGGCGTGGCCGCCGCCCGCTCGGCGATGAGGCCGCACCAACTGCGGCCACGGATGAGCCACGTCCAGTCCTCGGGCGACACCGTGCGCGGGTCGTGCGGGACCGGACGAACCGCACGACCGACGGCGACGTCACTCATGGCCGTCGCCCCCGTCCGCGCCCGTCGCCTCGTGGAAGTAGTACCGACTGATCAGGGTGGCCACGCACGCCGGCTTGGCATTGGCCTCGACCTCAATGGTGATGGTCGTGGTGAGCTGAACACCGTTGCCCGGCAATGCTTCGACGTCATCCAACCGCATCCGTCCACGCACCCGGGCCCCACTGGGCACGGCCGCGGGAAAGCGCACCTTGTCGAGCCCGTAGTTGAGGCCCATGCGCACGCCATCGAAGCGACGCAGCGAGCTCATGAAGTAGGGAACGAGTGACAGAGTGAGGAAGCCATGCGCGATCGTGGCGCCGTAAGGGCTCTCGGCCGCCCGAGACGGATCAACGTGGATCCACTGGTGGTCCTCGGTCGCGTCGGCGAAGGCGTCGATGCGGTCCTGGGCCATGGTGAGCCAGTCGGTGGGGCCGAGTTCGACTCCCACAGCGGCGACCAGGTCATCGACCCCTCGATAGACGGTGGCGTTCGCGGGGGCGGTTGCAGGGTCAATGACGTCCGGCACGGGGGCTCCTTTGATGGATTCAGCGGCAGGGTTGGCGAAGTACATGGGCGGGTCAGTGCGTACTGAGCAGGAGGGAACCTGCGACGGGTCCACCACCGACAGCGACGACGGCGAGCTCGGGGTTGTTCCGGGCCTGGCGGCCGCCACCCTCACCCCACAGCTGGACACAGGCCTCGTGGAGGAAGCCCATGCCGTGCAGTCGACCGCCGGAGAGCTGACCGCCGCTGGTGTTGAGTGGTAGTGAACCCGACAGGCCGAAGCGTTCCCCGTCACCGATGAAGTCACCGGCTTCGCCGTGCGGGAACAGGCCGAGGGCGTCCAGCCAGGTCACGGTGAGATAGCTGAAGCCGTCATAGAGCTCCGCGTGGTCCACGTCCGCGACGGTCAGGGACGTGCGCTCCCACATGGTCGAAGCCGCATCATGGGCAGCCATCGTCGTGAGATCCACGCGCTGGTCCCACGTCGCACGTTCGAGCATTCCCGTGCCCACCGACTCCACGGTCAGGGGTGTGCGTGGCAGTGCCGTTGCCGCTTCGCGCCGGGACACGATCACGGCCGTGGCACCATCGCAGGGAACGTCGCAGTCGTAGAGACAGAACGGTTCCGAGATCATCCGTGAACCGAGGTACTCCTCCATCGTGAGCGGTTCGGTGTAGACCGCGTCTGGGTTGAGTGCCGCATGGTTGCGCGCGTTGATGGCAATCGCACCCAGGTGCTCTCGGGTCAGGCCGAAGTCATGCATGTAGCGCTGGGCCGGCATCGCCAGCCAGTTCGCCGGCGACAGTGCACCGAAGGGCCCGAAGTACTCGAGGTGCCCGGCCGCCTTGCGCGTCCCGCCCAGGAGCGAGGCTCGGTCCCCGGACGCCTGGGCCGTGGACTCCCACACTGATCGGAAGACGACGACGTGGTTCGCCAGCCCGAGTGCCACGGCCATGCACGCCTCGATGACCGGACCGATCTGGCCCGCAGTCTCGGCACCGCTCATGTACCACCGGGCGCGGATGCCCAGTGCGTTCTGGAGCTCGTGGGTGCTGGCGCCCGAGAACCCGGGCTGAGGAACTCCCCCACCCGGATAGCTGGCGACACCGTCGATGTCGTCCACCGAGAGCCCCGCATCCTGAATGGCCCGCAGGCAGGCCTCGACCGTGAGGTCGAGGCCGGTGCGACCGAGCCGGCGCCCGACTTGGGACTTGCCGGCTCCCGTGATCACGGCGCGCCCCTCGAAGGGGCCCCCGCGACTCATTCGGACACCCCGTGAGGCGTGTCCGTCAGCGGGCGGAACAGCGGGATCCAGACGCGGTCCTCTCCCTGGCCCCACTCCTCGAAGAAGACCTCGACAGGCAGTCCGACACGCAGTTCGGACGGCTCCACGTCGACGACGTTGCTCGTGACCCGGACATCGCGGTCCTCGTCGAGTTCGATCATGGCCACGACGTAGGGCGGCGGCAGCCCCGGCAGCCAGGGCTGCCTGTTGATGGTGAAGGCCGCGACGTGACCCCGGCCGGATGTCGCTTCGGGCGCCACGTCACGACTGCGGCACCGAAAGCACACCGGGGCCGGGGGATGGAAGAAGTGACCGCACGTCCTGCACCGCATGACGCGCAACTCGCCCTGCTCGCCGCCGGTCCAGAAGGCGGCCGACTCAGCTGTGGGCTGGGGTGGGAGCCGGAACTCCGGCCGGGTGTAGGCAGCCATGCCGACTATCCCTTCTCGCTGGACAACACGGTCACTGCGGCGACGGCTGTTGGACCACCAATGTTGTGCGCCAGCGCCGTGGTGGCGCCGTCCACCTGATTCGAGGCTTCGCCGCGGAGCTGTTCGAACAACTCGACGCACTGTGCGACCCCCGTCGCGCCCGGTGGGTGGCCCTTGGCCTTGAGTCCACCGCTGGCGTTGACCGGGCGTGCACCCCCGTGAGTCGTCGCCCCGCTGGCGACATAGGCGGCGGCGCCGAACCGCTCCGTGAACCCGAGGTCCTCGTAGGAGATCAGCTCGACGGCGGTGAAGCAGTCGTGGACCTCGGCCAGGTCGATGTCGTCCGGGCCGATGCCTGCCATGGCGTAGGCGGCCTTCGCTGCCTTGACCGTGGCCGGGAAGGTCGTCAGGTCCTTCTTGTGCTGGTGCATGACGTGGTCGAGGCCCAGGCCGACGCCCCGCACCCACACCGGGTGGTCGGTGTAGCGGTCGACGACGTCCTCGGACACGAGCAGGAGTGCGGCTGCTCCATCGCTTTGTGGGGTGCAGTCAAGCAAACCGAACGGGGACACGACCATCGGTGCACTGAGCACCTGCTCCACCGTGATCTCGTAGCGCAGTTGCGCCTTGGGGTTGGGCAAGGCGTGCTTGTGGTTCTTGACCGCGACCATGGCGAGGTGCTCGCGCGTCGCGGGCGACTCGTGCAGGTAGCGAGCGGCGTGCAGCGCGAAGTTGGCCGGTGCCACGAGTCCCACGGGGTAGTCCCAGGCGACATCGCGGGTGAGCTTGGCCCATTCCCAGAAGGTCGCTCGTGACGACGACTCCCGCACCTTGTCCGCGCCGACGACGAGGGCGACGTCAAAGGCTCCGGAAGCCACGGCATACGTGGCATTGCGTACGGCGTCATTGCCTGTGGCACAGGCGTTTTCGACGCGGGTGACAGGAATGTCCAGCAGACCGCACGAGTCCGCGAGGATCCCCGCGGGGAACCCGTCCGTGGTGGTGAGCTCCCCGAACCAGGCGGCCTGGATGTCGGATCGGTCCAGCCCCTTGTCGACGTGCGCAGCCATCTCACTCACGGCCATCGGGACCAGGTCCTTGATGCCGAGGTCGAAGTGTTCCTTGAAGGGGGTCATCCCTGCCCCCACGATCGCAACGCGTCTCATGCCTGGTCTCCTTGCGCCTTGTTCGGAACGTCGTGCAGGTTCGGCAGAAGTGCGTGTCCATAGTCCGGAATCCCCGAGCGCGTGGCCACCACTCGCAGCGCGAGCCGGCCGCGGTCGCCGATCTCGACCTCGTCCGCACCGACTCCCGTCACCTGGACGAGCGCTCGCACGTCCGTGTCGTCGAGCTGCACGATGGCCAGGGAGTAGGGCGTCGCCCGACCCGGCACCGGCACATGGATGTCGACCTTGGTGTAGACCTCGCCCGTGCGCGGTAGAGGAACGAGGGACCAGCCCTCTTCGGAACCGCAGCTCAGGCAGCGACGGCGCGGCGGGAGGGCCAGCTGACCACAGGCGTCGCAACTGCCCGCCTCCCAGCGCACCTTGGCGTCAAAGGCTCGGTCGTATGCCGGTAGCGAGATTCCGATGTCGGGGCCGGGGGTGCTTCGGGTCACCGGCATGGGGCGCGCAGGGGGCTCGTCGCGATGGACGCTCAGGCTGCCCGTCACCGTCACCGCCACGGCGTTTGCCTGTTCCATGCCGACGACGACATCACCGGCGCTGGCCGCAGCCAGCGCGAAGACCGCAGAGCTGGCACCCCTGGTCGGCAGGATCGGAGACTGACCATCCGAGAGCAAGCGTGTCGGCTTCGCAGCGAGCCCGGCGATGACCGCGGGAGCGCGGTCAAGTGCCAGGTGGGCCAAGGCAGCTTTGGTGCCACGCTCGAGCAACAGCCGTGCGTCGTCGTAGTCCCAGCGGACCCCGTCACGACCACGGCTCGTGAGGGGCAGGCTTCGGGTGACTCCACCCACAAGGTTGAGCTGGACGTGGCCGCCCCCCTCGGAGCCGGTGAGGACCGCCCCGGCACCTGCCGGCTCGAGGTCCGCAGCGAGGACAAGGGTGTGCGGGTGTGAGCTCGCGACGGCGTCGAGAACCTCGGGCGCCCCACCGACCTGCTCCGTGACCGGCGTACTGGCCGGCAGATTGAGACCGGCGAGCAGGGCGGCCCCATTGCCACCTTCCATGAGGGGCAGGTCACGCGTGACGATGACGACCCGCGCCACCTCCAGAGCAGCGGACGCGGTGTCCGGTTCGAGTCCATCGAGCAGAGCGCGCCCCGCAGCCACCGCCAGAGTGAGCGCGTCTTCATCGGCGCCCGCGATGCGGCCGGTCTCGTTGCCCCACCGAGGGAGGTAGGTCGCCGCAGCGCGAAGTGTCGTCATCGGGCGACCGCCGGCGACCCGAGCGCGGCCAGCCCCCCGGGGAAGGCACCCAGGGCCCGTCGTAGCCCGAGTCCGATCTCGACGGCGTCGAGCCGCTCACCACTGCGCGCAACGTGGGCGCGACCGGTGCGCCAGGACTCCATGGCATAGAGGGTGTTGCCGTCGATGCGGAGGACCTGACCCGTGATCCACCCGGACTCCTCCGAGCACAGCCAGGCCACGACCGGTGACGCATTCTCGGGAGCCAACGGGTTCCAGCCCTCGACCTCCTCTGTGCCGATGCCGGCGCTCGCCATCATTCGGGTGGCCGCGATCGGCGAGATCGCGTTGGCCGTGACGCCGTAGCGCGAACCCTCCATGGCGGTCACCTGGGTGAGGGCGATGATTCCGGCCTTGGCGGCGGAGTAGGCAGCCTGACCGACGTTGCCGGCCAAGCCAGCCCCTGAGGTCGTGTTGACGATTCGACCGCTCACGGGGCGGCCCGCTTTGTGCTCTGCGCGCCAGTACTCACACGCGTGACGGGTCAACGTGAAGGTGCCCTTGAGGTGGACGTCGAGCACGGCGTCCCAGTCCTTCTCGTGCAGGTTCGTGATCGTCGCGTCGCGCAGGATGCCCGCATTGTTGACGATTCCGTCGAGGCGCCCGAACGTCTGCACCGTCGAGGCCACGACGTCCGCCATGGCCTCCCAATTGCTGGCCGAGCCGGGCGCGACGACAGCGGAGCCACCCGTACCGGCGATCAGGTCCACAACCTCTCGGGCGGGGTCGTCGTCGGACTGCTCACCCCCAAGTCCCACACCCAGATCGTTCACGACGACGGTCGCTCCGTGTGCGGCGAGTTCGAGGGAGTGACTCCGTCCGAGACCACGCCCTCCCCCGGTCACGATCACGACTCGACCTTCGAGGAGGCGCTCTGGCGCCATGTCGGGCTCCTTCGTTGGATCATCCACTGACACTCGGCAGGTTAGGCGTACTTGACAGATTCGTCAACTACCGTTCTGATGGGAGTCCGACGCCTGCCAGGAGGACCCGTGGACAACCCCTTTGCACCCGAACTGCTCATCGAGTCGCGCGGTGCCGTTCGGATCGTCACGCTCAACCGACCCGAGCACCTCAACGCCACCAACGAGGCACTCCACGGGGCGTTGATCAAGGTCTGGCGCCACCTTGCCGAAGACGTGGATGCCCGGGCCGTCGTGCTCACCGGGGCCGGAAAGGCGTTCAGCGCGGGCGGGGACTTCGACCACTTCATCGAGCTCTGGGAAGACCGGGATGCCCGGCGCCGCGAGATCGACGGAGCTCGTCGACTGCTCACCGAGATCATCGACTTCCCGCTGCCCGTCGTTGCCGCCGTCAACGGCCCGGCCGTGGGACTGGGGTGCAACCTCGCGGTGGCGAGTGACATTGTCATCATGGCCGAGTCTGCGTTCATCGCCGACCCACACGTGGGGATCGGACTGACCGCTGCCGACGGCGGTGCGCCTACCTGGCCGATGCTCATGTCGATGTTGCGCGCCAAGGAGTACCTCCTCACCAGCGAACGGATACCCGCAGCCAAGGCGGTCGAGCTGGGGCTGGCCAACAGGGTCGTCCCCGACACCGAACTCATGGACCAGGCCCTCGCGTTCGCCGACAAGCTGGCCGCGCAGCCGCCACAGGCAGTCCAGAGCACCAAGCGCGCTCTCAACATGCACATGAAACGGGCCATCGCCGGCGTCCTGGAGTACGCACTCCAGGAGGAGTTCGCGTCGTTCGACACGACCGAGCACCAGGACCTCGTCAAGGCCTTCCTCGCCCGTTCCTCGTCACGCGCCGCCGGCACCAGGACCTCCGGGAGCTCGGGTGAGTGACAGCGGAACTGTCGTCGCGGCATACGCCACCGATGTGGATGCCTATCGACACGCACTTCGTCGACACCTGGCGACCGACCCCGAACTCGTACGGTTCAGAGGCCGCGGCCACACCACCACGGAGAAGCGCATCGCCACGGACGCCCGGATGATGACCTGCCTCGCCCATGGCGGCGGCTGGAACCTGTTTGGCTGGGCGCCCGAAGTGGGTGGTGTGGGCGGCGACGAACGCCACCGCGGGATCCTCTACGACGAGCTGTCCCGCTCCGGGCTCCCTGTCCCGGAACCTCACCTGCTGCTCGAGACGCTTGTCCCCGCCGTCAGCAAATTCAGTCCGCACCTTGCCCACCGTCACGCACCGGCCTTCTTGCGGGGTGCGGAGTGGTGGGGCCAGTGCTTCTCCGAGCCCGAGGCGGGAAGCGATCTTGCCGCGCTGCGGACTCGAGCAACGCGCAAGGGCGATCACTACGTCGTGTCGGGCCAGAAGCTCTGGACGAGCCACGGTGCGACCGCCACCCGACTCGTCTGCCTCGTCCGCACGGGGACGACGGAGTCCCGCCACCGCGGCCTGTCGATGATCATGATCGACGCGGACTCCCCCGGGGTCACGGTGCGACCCATCGCCCTCGCCAGCGGCGACAACGAACTGGCCGAGATTTTCTTCGACGACGTCGTCGTGCCCGCCGACCAACTCGTGGGGGACGAAGGTCAGGGCTGGGCGGTGGCGATGTTCCTCCTGCAGTACGAACGCGCCATGTATGCGTGGCAGACCGCCTCGGTGGCACTGAGGCGGATCACCGAGTTGAGCCGGAGCGTGGCGGAACTTGGCGATCCGCTGCCGGATGGGGCGCGCCGTCGCCTGGGCGCGTGTTACGTCGACATCGTCACTCTCCGGGCCCGCAGCTCGCAGACCGTCCGTCGCCTCGCCTCCGGCGAGACAGTCGGACCCGAGGCCAGCGTCGACAAGGTCCTGCTCGCCACGGCCGAACAGGGGCTCCACGACCTCGCCCGCGACCTTCTGGGGCCGAACTTCCTCCTCTCGGACTCCCCGCGGATCCGTGCGTGGCGCGCTGACTGGTGGTACAGCCGGTCAGCCACCATCCTCGGTGGCTCCTCCGAGGTGCAGCGCACGATCCTCGCCGACCACGTGCTCGGCCTACCCAAGGAGACCGTGCGATGACCCACCCCACGACGATGTCAACACAGCCGACCGCTGGCTTGGACCCCGAGATCCGGGCATCACTCGCCGCCTCCTTGAGGGAGCTGTTCGCCACCACCACACGTGGTTCAGAGATCACGAATGCTCTCGACGACCTCGGCTGGGCAGAGGTGGAGGACGTGGACCTCGCCACCGCCACAACGCTGCTCTTTCGTGCCCAAGGCGCAGCCCTGGGCCAGTCGAACCTGCTGTCCGACGCCATGATTCGCTCCTTCGGTCCTGGGCTCCCAACGACGAGTACGAGCACGTCCCTGTTGTTGCCCCACCCTTCGGACGACGGTGCCCGACCTGGTTCCCAACACCCGCTCCGACTGCGGGGCATCCTGCTCGACACCCCGCCGGCTGATGCACATGTCCTGATCCCTGCCTGCCAGGGCGACAGGGTGGTCGTGACTCGCGTCAATGCCGCGTGGGTTCTCGAGCGCTCAACTGCCGCAACCGGATTCGACAACGCTTCCACGTGGCGGTTGCTCGACACCACGGACGCGCTGCCCGCGTCGGGACCTGAGTCGATCGCGGCCGTGGATTGGGTCGCGGCGTTGGCGCTGGGCAGACGAGCCCTCGCGGCAGAGATCCTCGGCGTGTGCGAATCCGCGTTGGGCCTCGCCGCCGACCACGTCGTCCAGCGCCATCAGTACGGACGCCCGATTGGTTCCTTCCAGTCCGTTCGCCACCGTCTGGCCGAGGCGCATGTCGCGCTCGAGTCGGGACTGTCGCTCCTCGACTCGGCGTGGCGGGTCGCCACCGACGAGTCATCCCTCGACACCCCGCCCGAGTGGGCCGCTGCGGTGGCCAAGGCTCGGGCCGGGCGCGCCCAGGCCGAGGTCATGCGCACGTGCGTCCAGGTGCTCGGCGCCATGGGGCTCACCATGGAGAGCCCCCTGCATCGACACGTCAGCCGCGCTGCCGCGCTGGACCTCCTGCTCGGTGGACAGGCGCGGCTCGAAGAGTCCCTCGGCGACTCGCTCCTCGACGGCACCACGGCATACCCCATCGCGACGATCTGAGGAGCAGGACGTGAGCAGCACCCCCGCACCAGAGAACCCCACCGACGTGGAGACCTTCGCGACGCAAGCGCGTGACTTCCTTGACGCGACTGCCACGAGAAGGGACGACCCGATCGAGGTGGCGTGGGGTGTCGGCGAGGACCGCATCACCTACTTTGGCGACGAAGCCCCCGAAGTGGGAGCGCGGCACGTCGAGGCCGCACGCGCGTGGCAGAAGACGAGATTTGCGGCTGGCTTCGGGTGGATCACAGGTCCCACGGAGTTCGGTGGCCGCAGCCTGTCGGCCGTTCACGACCTCGTCTACGACAGCATCGAGGCGGAGTACGACGTGCCGGACACCGGCGTCCTGTCCCTCATCGGGCTCGGGATGATCGGGCCGACCATCGTCGCCCACGGCTCCGACTCCGCGAAGGCTGAGTACCTCCCAGCCATGTATGCCGGTGACGTCATCGCGTGCCAGCTCTTCAGCGAACCGTCAGCCGGTTCGGACTTGGCGAACGTCTCCACGCGCGCAGTGCGTGACGGCGACGAGTGGGTCATCAACGGCCAGAAGGTGTGGACCTCTGTCGCGCAGCATGCCCAGATCGGTCTGGCCCTGTGCCGGACCAACCCCGACGTTCCGAAGCACAAGGGCATCACGGCACTCCTCGTCGACCTGAACGCCCCGGGGGTCGAGGTACGACCGCTGCGCCAGATGAGCGGTGGCGCAGAGTTCAACGAGGTGTTCCTGACCGACGTGCGGGTGCCCGATTCACGTCGCCTCGGCGAGGTCGACGGTGGCTGGCGGGTCGCCCTGACCACCCTCATGAACGAGCGGGCCAGCGTGGGTTCGGAGGGGGCCGGACCGGCCGCGCGGGCGATCTCCCTGCCGTATCTCACAGCGCTCATGCGCGAAAACGACTGCCTCGACGACTCGTCGTCCCGTCGCAAACTTGCCGACCTGCAAGCCGACCAGCTCGCCACCAGCTATCTCAATCGACAGGCGCTCGACAACCTCATCGCCGGTGGCCAGCCGGGACCCGAGGCCTCCGTCTCCAAGCTCATGTATTCACAGAACATCACTCGCGCAACGCATTTCGCCGCCGAAATCATCGGCCCACGCCTCATCGCCGACACCGGCGCCTGGGGAGCTTTCTCCTGGAACGAACTCCTGCTCTCGACCCCGGCCCTCCGCATCCTCGGAGGGACAGAGGACATCATGAAGAACATTCTCGGCGAGCGCGTGCTCGGTCTGCCCAAGGAGCCGAGCGCCGACGCGAGCACGGCCTTCCGAGATCTGCGTACGTCACGGAGTGAGTCATGACCGGCACCACCACTTCGGAACGGGACGATCTGCGCAGGAGTGTGCGCAGCCTCCTCGATGACGTCTCTGACGGCCCCGCGCGCGAAGCTGCGATCAACAGTGAGCCAGGGCACGACCCGCAACTGTGGGCCCGCCTCGCCGAAATGGGTGCCCTGTCCCTCTCGGTGCCGGAGGTGGCGGGGGGTGCGGGGTACGGCGCGGTGGAGCAGTCGGTGGTGCTGGAGGAACTGGGACGTTCACTGGCCCCGACACCCTTTCTCGGGACCGTCGTGATGGCAGGAACGGCCCTGACGGCCAGCGGGGACCCGACGGCCAACGTCCATCTGGAGCGGATCGGCGCAGGCACGACCCTCGCTGCGCTGGCGCTGGTCGAGGGCACCGGGCAGTGGGGCTCTGCCAGTTTCTCGACCCGGGCCGAGCAACGCGGCGAGACGTGGCACCTCACGGGCAGCAAGAGCCTGGTCGTCGACGGCGCCGTCGCTGATCTGCTCATCGTGGCGGCCGACGCACCCCAAGGGCCCTCCCTCTTCCTCGTCACCGACTCGTCAGGGGTGGACCGCACACCCTTGCGCACGTTGGACCTGACCCGCAGGATCGCCTCCATCACCTTTGAGAACGCGCGGGCGGTGCCTCTCGGTGTGCTGGGTGACGCACGGTCGGTGCTCGAGAAGGTCCTCGACGCCACGATGGTGGCCCTGGCTGCGGAGCAGGTGGGAGCTGCGCGCGCCTGCCTCGAGGCCAGCGTTGCCTACGCCAAGGACAGGGTGCAGTTCGGACGCCCGATCGGTTCGTTCCAGGCGGTCAAGCATCGGTGTGCCGACATGTTCGCCAAGGTGCAGCTGGCCGGCGCCGCGGCCCAGGAGGCCGCGCACTCGGCTGACGGGGAACCCGGCCGGGCGCCCGCGAGGGTGGCCGCCGCGGTGGCGCACTCCATCTGCTCGGAGGCGGCCATGATGACGGCAACCGAGAACATCCACGTCCACGGAGGCATCGGCTTCACGTGGGAGCATCCCGCTCACCTCTTCTTCCGCCGCGCCAAGTCCTCCCAGTTGCTCCTCGGCGGTCCCGGAGTGGCGGCCGAGCGCCTCCTCACCCGCCTCGGCGCATGAGCGGGCTGCGCATCGCGCCCACGATCGTGGCCGCGACGCGCGCAACGGTGCAGCGCGTTCCGGAAGCCGAGGCCGTGGTCGACCTCGGCTCGGGAGAACGGCTGACGTATGCCGCCCTCTGGCTGCGTGCGTCTGTTGTCGCTGGAGGCCTCGTCGACTCCGGGGTGTCACCGGGCGACAGGGTGGCCATCGCCCTACCAAACGGGGCGTCATGGACCGTGGCCTTCCTCGGCACCCTCCTGTGCGGTGCCGTGCCCGTGCCGATCAACCCTCGACTGACAGCGGACGAACGCCGTTACATCGTCGAGGACTGCGGCGCCAGTGTCGTACTCGACGGTGAGCTCCCCCAGGGACAACCCGTGCAACGACAAGTCGACGATCCCGAGTCGCTGGCGGCCCTGTTCTACACCAGCGGCACCACGGGGCGTCCCAAGGGCGCGATGCTCTCGCACCGAGCCCTGCTGTCCGCGGCCGAGCAGGTCCGGCTGGCCTACCGCCTGGAACCCACCGAGGGCCTTCGGGCACTCGTCGCCGGGCCCCTGTTCCACGTGCTGGCGTCGGGGATGCAGTGGATCCCGGCTCTGGTCAGCGGTGGTTGCGTCGTCATCATGCCGACCTTCGAGGTCGGGTCGTGGGTGACAGCCATCCGCGAGGAACGGATCGAGGTGCTCAACGGCGTGCCGGCAATGTTCTGGCAGGCGCTGCGACACCCCGCCTTCGAGCACGTCGATGTCAGTGGCGTACGACTGCTGAGCTATGGAGCGGCACCGACCCCGCCGGCACAGGCGCAGGCGTTGCGGGCCGCCTTCCCCCACGCACGTCTCGCCCCCGGGTACGGGCTCACCGAGGCACCGTGCGTCACGGGCCTCCTGGACGACGACGCCCTCACCCACTCGTCCTCGGTCGGCACGGCCGTCGCGGACACCGAGCTGAGGCTGGTCGGACCGGACGCCGACAGCGGAGTCGGTCAACTCACCGTGCGCGGACCGCAACTCATGTCGGGCTACTGGGGCCGCCCCGAGGACACCGCCAACGCTCTCGTCGATGGGTGGCTGCAGACCGGTGACATCGTGAGGATCGACGAGGGCGGGCGAGTATTCATGCTGGACCGTCGGACCGACCTGATCAACCGCGGTGGCGAGAACGTCTACAGCGTGGAGGTCGAGGCCGCCCTCGCAATCCACTCCCAGGTGGCCGAATCCGCTGTTGTTCCCGTGCCGGACGACCG
Organism: uncultured Actinomycetota bacterium; assembly: GCA_963807825.1. GTDB lineage: Bacteria > Actinomycetota > Actinomycetes > Actinomycetales > Dermatophilaceae > Knoellia. The sequence goes on along the minus strand of CAWEDC010000036.1, from coordinate 40,964 downwards.
GCTGGGAAGCCGCGTGGGCGCCTGCGTGGTGCCGCGCACCACGGCAGACTTCGACACCACAGAGTTGGTGCGGATCGCCCGCGCGAGCCTGGCCCCCTTCAAGGTGCCGGAGTTCATCTGCCTGCGCACAGAACCCTTGCCGCGCAATGCCGCTGGCAAGGTGGACAAGAACGCCGTGCGCGCTCAGTCAGTGTGGACACCGCTGCCCCGACAGTGACACGTGACCACCACCTCTGACGGTGCCCGACCCCTCATCGCGTCGGGGGGGCCGGGCACCGTCAGCGTGTGGTGTCAGCGGGGCAGCCGTAGCACCTGCTGGGCGAGGATGTTCTTCATGACCTCGGTCGTGCCGCCCGCGATCGTCATGGCCCTCGAGCCGAGCGCGCCAACCCGCGCGTCCGCGCCAGCGTCTCCCGCGAGAGCCAGGGGTCCGGCAACCGCGAGTCGGGTGTCGGCGATCTGTTGGGCGGTCCGTGACCAGACCAACTTGATGACCGAGTGCTCGGCACCCGGTGCACCTTTGCGTGCGATCAGGGTGAGCGCCCGCTGACCCAACAGGGCAAGAGTCCTCGCCTCGACGAGGCGGTCCAGGAGCGACTGTCGCGAGCCCTCGGACACGCCGCGTCCCTCGATCTCGACAAAGACGTCCTCGACCTCCTGCTCGAGTCGACTCGCCATCATGATCACGCCGGCGCGTTCGAAGGCCAAGGTCGTCATGGTGACCATCCAACCCTCGTTGAGCGGTCCGAGAAGCGAGGACCAGGGAACCCGAACGCCATCGAAGAACATCTCGGCGAAGCCTCCATCGCCGGTGATCTGGGTGATCGGACGGCGCGTGACTCCAGGGCTGTCGAGCGGGACGAGGAGCGCGGAGATCCCCTTGTGCGCTGGTGCGTCCGGGTCCGTACGAACCAGCAGCAGGCAGTGGGTCGCCTCCATCCCCTCCGACGTCCACACCTTCTGGCCGTCGATGACGAACTCGCGGTCGTCACCCTCACCCTCGATCCTGGCCCGGGTGCGCAAGGACGCCAGGTCACTACCGGAACTCGGCTCCGAGAATCCCTGGCACCAGATCTCCTCGCTGGACTGGATGCGCGCCAAGTGGGTCTGCTGTTCGGGTGTCCCAAAACGCATCAGGGTCGGTGCGACGTTGTTGATGCCGAGGACCCCCGCGAAGGTGACGGGTGCCCGTCGACTTCCGAGCACCCGGTCGTACTCGACCTGGTCGACGATGCCGAGTCCCTTGCCGCCGAACTCTTCGGGCCAGTGCGGCGCGATCCAGCCGGCGGAGTGCAGTCGCTGCTGCCAGGCGAGCCGCGAGGCGTAGTCGTCGGTGGGGTGCTCGGCCCGGTGCACCGGCAGCCCGTCGTCCACGAGCGCCGCGAACTCGGCAAGGGCCGGCGAAACCACGGCGTCGGTCGAGTGCTGCGAGGAGCCAGTCTGCTGAGCAGCCTTGCCGTGGACTGCCCCACCGAAGAGTCCCTGAGCAGCACACGCGCGCCGGTAGTAGAGGTGTGCCTCGTGTTCCCACGTATATCCGATCCCGCCGAGGACCTGGATGTAGGCATTGCTCGCCACGACGGAGGTTGGCACAACCGACGCGAGGACGAGCCCGGCCGCCTCGTCAACCGCCTCCACGGGTGACATCGGATCATCGAGCACCTCAGCAAGGTGTCGAACCGTCGCCCGCGACACCTCGACTCCCGCGAGCACGTCGGCAAGTCGGTGCTTCACACCTTGGAAGGAGCCGATCGGCTGGCCGAACTGAGTTCGATCGAGGGCGTAGGCCACCGCCGCTTCGAGGCAGTGGCCCTGGACGCCCACGAGTTCGGCCCCGAGGGCGAGGACTGCGCTCGCTCGGCCGCGGCGCACCGCAGCCTCGGCCGCATCGCCGGTGGCGAGAACTCGCGCGGGGGCCGAGGACAAAGTCACTCGCGCCACCCTGCGGGTCAGGTCCATCGACTCCACCTGGGTCACGGACAGGCCGGGCCCCGCCTCGACGGCAACGAGCATGCGCCCAAACTCCCCGTCGACCAGGGCGAGCAGGACGTCGACATCGGCGCCCAGGATCGCCTCAACCTCGCCGGCAACGGTCAACGAGTCCCGGGAGCCGCCGGCCTGCAGGACATCCGGCCGGTCGCCGGTCCAGGCCACCGCTGGCGTCACGGTGCCATCGCACACCGACCCCAGCAACTCCCCGATCCCGCCCTCGGGGAGGCACATCAACGCCCCGAGCGCGCCCGAGACAGCAATGAAGGGGGCGGGGGCCACGGCCGCGCCGAGGAGCTCGCCGGCCACGGAGAGGTCAGCCCAGCTGCCGCCAGACCCACCGAGTGACTCCGGCACGGGCAGGCCGGCGATCCCGACCTCCGCCATCGCGCTCCATACCGGTCGGGGATCCGGCAGTTCACGCCGAGCGGGATCAAGGAGCTCGGTCGTCGCCGATGCTCGGGCCAAGGCCCCGGCCACGGCGTCCACGAGTGCGGCTTGGTCGTCGGTGTCGGGCACGCCAACTTGGTTCAGGCTCATCGGTATCTCCGTCGTCGTCGATGGTTCAGGGGTCAGTGGTCCCACAGAGCCCGGATCGCGCGGGCCCGTTCGTTGCGGTCGAGTCCGCGAAGGTCAGCGGACCCGCGGTCGGTCACGAGGACGTCGACGTCATGGCTCGGAGTACTGACCGGCGCAGAAAGCCGCTCGACCAGGCAGGGCCGTCCCTGGTGCTCGCTCGCCACGGCGATGATGCTCAGTCCTCCGATGGAGCGGGTGGCGGACACTGCGTAGTCGGCATGTCCGCCGACTCCCCCGACCGCCGAGGCGGGGAACCCCTCCACGTTGACCTGCCCCTGGTGGTCGATCTCGATGGCGGTGTTGACGCAGATGAGTGGTGCTCCGGTCGAGAGTCGGGTGCCGTCGTGGGTGTGACCAAGGTGATGCAGGAGCGGTCGCCCGTCCGCCCACTCGAGAAGTCTCGGCCCGCCGGCCAGGTAGGTCGCGATCGGGTCGCCTCGGACCAACCCCCGTCGATCCAGGTCCACGACCGCCTCGGGGAGTAGTCCGGAGTCGATTGCGACAGGGGACCGGACAGCGTCCAGCACCGCAGTGCCCAGGGCCCCCGGCCCGACCTGGAGGCGGGCGCCGTCGGGGATGAGTGCCGCCGCACGTTCGCCCATCGCCCGGTGCACGTCAGTCGGGGCCGCAGACGTCAACGGCAGGGCGGCCTCGTCCGACTCACCGACGACCACGACGCGGTCCTGGGGCAGCGGTGGTCCCACGTCGCACTGGGGCCGGTTGGCGTTCACGACGGCAGCGATGGTGGCACCGGTCGCCATCGCTGCGGGCAGCCACGACACCTCCGTGCCGAGTCCGAGGGAGCCGTCGCGGCGGGGCACTGCGGTGACGACGACGACATCCGGTCGCCAGGGCCCATGGAACATGGAGGGCGCCGCCGACAGTCGCAGAGGCGGGGCATGGACCGTGCCCGCCTCGATGTGGCGGCGCAAACCCCAGCCGCCCATGACGGTGCGGACATCGGCGTATGCCGTGGGGTCAAGTCCGTCTTCTGCCTGCGGGAACCAGCCGATCACCAGACTCACGTCCCCCGCGGCGCGCGCAGCCGCGGCCAGCTCGGGGAGGACGCCACGCGGCATACCGATGCCGTCTCCCACAGCGACCCGTGAGCCGCGGCGCACGAGGTCGGCCAGGTCAGCGCGTCTGTACGTCACGGTCTGGGCTCTCGAGGAAGGCCGAGGATCCGCTCCCCGAGGATGTTGCGCTGGACCTCGCTCGTCCCACCGAGGATCGTCTGCGCGTGGGCGACGAGCATCCGGTCGACGAGCGGCTCATCGAGTTCGCTGGCGAGGCCATCCAGCCCGAGCGCCTCCATCCCGAGGTCGCCGATGGCCTGGTAGGTGGTCGTGCTGATCACCTTGAGCACGGAGAACGCCGGGCCGCCTGGCGCAGTGCCCTCGGCGACCGCTCGCTCCCACGTCGAACGCAGCAGCCACACACCGAGCCACGCGGCGGTGATGTCGCCCTTGAGCTGGTCGTCGAGGCGTCCGCGCTCATGGGCTGCTGCCGTGATCTCCTCGAGTGCCTTGAGCATTCCCACGGCGTTGGAGCCCAACGAGAGTCGCTCGCGCCCGAGCGTGGTCGTGGCCACGGCCCAACCCTGCCCTTCGGCGCCGATGAGAGCGTCCGCCGCAAGATGGACACCGTCGAGGAAAACCTCGTTGAACTTGCTCTCGCCGTTCATCTGCCGGAGCGGGCGCACCGTGATCCCGGCTGCGTCCATCGGGACGATGAATGCGGACAGTCCGGCGTGACCCGGACCTCCTGTACGAGCGAGGAGAAGGCCGAACTGTGCGTCCGCGGCCCCGCTGGTCCAGACCTTCTGCCCGTCGACGACCCATCCCCCGTCCGTGGCCGTCGCTCTGGTGCGCACGCTGGCGAGGTCGGACCCAGCCCCTGGCTCGGAGAAGAGCTGGCACCACAGATGCTCCCCGATGCGGATGGGCTCCAGGAGGGCGTCGCACTGGGCCGTCGTCCCATAGGCCATGAGCACCGGGCCAGCGAGATCCGGTCCGACGAGATGGAACTGTCGTGGGACCCCCGCGAGCGCGCACTCCTCCGCAAAGGCGGCCTGCTCGGCCACTGTCGCGTCCCGGCCCCCGCGCTCTCGCGGCCAGTGGAGGCAGGCATAGCCGGCCGCAGCGAGCTGGCCCTGCCAGGTCCTACCTGCGGTGATGTCGTCGGGCGTCGGGGTGGGCCCGTAGTCGTGCAACCCAACAGGTCGGGCGGCCTGCTCCAGCCACGCGCGAACCTCGGTCCGGAAATCCTGAGCGGTCGTCATCGGGAGCCTCAGGTCGAGAGGATCGTGACGGCCGCGGTGCCGGGCATGCCGTACAGCTGGGCGTAGCCGACCTTGGCGTCGGAGACCTGCCGATCGCCACACCGCCCCCGCAGCTGGTTGGTCAACTCGTAGACCTGCCGCAGGCCAGAGGCGCCCACGGGCTCGCCGTTGGCCATGAGGCCGCCATCGGTGTTCACCGGCAGCCTGCCGCCGATGTCAGTGGCGTTCTCGGCGAGGAGCTTCTCCTGCTCACCGTCACGACAGAACCCGTTCTCGGCCATGTGAATCAGTTCGGACCCGGCGTCGGTGTCCTGCAGCTGGATCACGTCGACCTCCTCGGGTGAGATCCCGGCCTCTTCGTACGCCTGACGCGACGCGAAGATCGTCGGACTCGGCGTGTCGTCGAGGGAGAGCGAGGGACTCATCAGCTCGAGCGCCCCGTCCCTTCGCGAGACGAGCTGACTCGCTCGCAGGTAGATCGGAGTGTCGGTGTACTTGTGCGCGAGGTCGGCCCGACACAGGACCGCCGCCGCCGCCCCCTCGTCCGGTCCGCAGTACATGTATTGGCGCAGTGGGTAGTTGAGGTATTGCGAGGCCAGGACGTCCTGCTCACTCATGGGGGTCCGGCGCCAGGCCTTGTCGTTGAGCGAGCCGTTGCGGAAGTTCTTGGCCGCCACCTTGGCCAGTGAAGCCTCCGAGATCCCGTGGTCATGCATGTAGCGGTTGATCTTCATGCCGAAGAAGTGCGTCGTGAGGAACATCCCGGCCTGGCCGTACCAGAGTGGGAGGCCGGAGACGGAGGGGTCCGCAGCGAAGGCACCCCGGGGGTGCTTGTCCAGGCCCACCGCCACGGTGATGTCCTTGCCGAGCCGTATCGCGTTCGCTGCCTGCGCGAGCACCGTTGCGCCGGAAGCACAACCGGTGAAGGTCGAGCGTGCGGGGATGCCGGTCATTCCGAGCAGACCGGTGATGGCCTCGGGGTTCTTCACCTCCATGCTCGAGGCCCACAGCTCCTGGACCTCGTTCCAGGCCACGCCGGCGTCACCCAGTGCCTCGATGACGGCGTCTTCCCCCATCTCGAGGGCGGACTTGTCACCGTGTCGACCGAAGGGATGCAGGCCCACGCCGATGATGGCGATGTCTGGGGTGGTCATGCCGAAGCCTCTTCCTGCACGGGCGCGAACGCGTAGATCATCGTGGTGTCCCCGTCCTTGGTCCTGCCCAACGGGATGATGCGCAGCTCCATCTCCTGGCCGATCCGCAGTTTGGTCGGATCGGGCTCCGTCAGGCGAGCCTCGATCCGCAACGCTCCGGGCAGCTCGACGTAGCCCACCGTGAAGCCCTCGAAGGTCTCTTCGGTGTCGTCGCCGGCATACGGGGGTGACGTGGGACGGAAGAGTTGCGTCGTGAACGTCCACAGGCTCCCGCGCCGCGGGAGCTCGACCTGCTCGAGTTCTTCGCGCACTCCACCGATGAGACGGTGCGAGCGGAAGGGGAACGTGAGTGATCCGTCGCTCGCTCTGCCAGCAAGGAGCGCAGGGTCGTCGGAGGGCCATGTGAACAGGCCTTCGGCCAGGGCCACCTGGGTCATCGGAGTGCTCCTTCCGGGTCCCGCACTGGGCCCGCTTCGGGGGTGGAGTGGGCGTGTTGGGCGAGCAGAGGCAGGAGTTGGGTGACGCGAGCGCGATGTTCGGTGGGAGTGCCCAGGATGAGCGCCGAGCCTCGTGACCGCTTCACGTGCAAGTGGGCGGGGTGCTCCCACGTGTAGCCGATCCCGCCGTGCACCTGGACGTTGCTCGAGGCGGCGGCGACGTAGGCAGCGGAGCACACGGCCGCGCTGGCGTGGGCGAACAGTTCTGCATTCGGGTCTGCGTCGTCGAGGGCTCGGGCAGTGGCCCAGGTCGCGGACCGACACTCTTCAACGGAGACGAGGACCTCGGCGAGCTTGTGCTTGATCGCCTGGAAGGAACCGATGGCCCGACCGAACTGGACCCGCTGTCCGGCATACGTGACCGACTGCTCGAGCACTGCGGCTGCCCCACCGGTCTGCTCGCACGCGAGGGCGAACAGGGCGTGTGGTCGGACGTCACGGGCGATCGCCGCACCACCGTCGGGGCCACCGACGAGACACGCGGGCGCGTCGGCGACGACGATCCCGACGACGCGACGGGTCTGGTCCGACATCCTTCGGGGCTCGATGGAGACACCGTCCGCCCGCGCGTCGAGGGCGAACAGGGCGAGTCCCCCGTCGTGGTGAGCCAGGACGAGGATCTGGTCGGCGACCTGACCGTCGAGCACATGGGGGATCCGACCGGTGATCCGCCATCCGTCACCCTTTCGCGCCGCCCGCACGTCGCAGTCACTCAGCGGATCGGTGCCGAGCAGTGCGGCGGTCACGATGCTCTGCCCACTGAGCACGTCCGGCAGGAATCGGGCGAGGGCGGCCTCGTCCCCGCTGGCGAGGAGGGCCGGCAGGCCAAGACCGATGACCGAGAGTGCCGGCACGCAGGCGAGAGAGCGCCCCAGTTCCTCGAGGACCACTCGTTGGACGGACCATCCAGCGCCAGCGCCGCCAGCAGGCTCCGGGACCGCCAGTCCGAGGATGTCGAGATCAGCGGCCAGCGCCTGCCAGAGGTCTCGGTCGACCCCGCAGTCGGTCGCCATGGTGGTGCGCACGGACTCCTCGGAGGAGGCCTGCTCGAGGACGGCACGCACCGAGGCGCGGAGGTCAGCGAGGTCGTTCTCGGACACGTCAGTCACCTCGTCAGGTTATGCACAACAGGCGCACTTGTCAACGAAAGTGTCAAGTTATTGATTCTGCCCAATTGTGGCCTACGCAAACGCAGTTCATCGTCAGTGATCCCGAACCGACAGTCGTTCATGACGCTTTCGTCAGATTGGCGTGACTGGGCGGATGACCTCGGTGCGCGGGCGCGCCACCAGTTCCACGACGGTGCCGTCTGGGTCTGCCAGGAACAGGACGGTGTAGCCACCGGTCGGGGTGTCCTCCATGGGGATGAACACCGGATCCGGGGTCCGTGGGTCCTCGACCCTCAAGGCTGCCGCGGCGGCCCGGACGTCCTCGACTGCAAGGGCGATCCGATAGAGGCCCTGCTCGTTGGCTCGATCCGGAGCGGGGAGGAGGTCCGCTCGCTCGGACAGCTCGATCGAGAAGGTCGGGTCCTCCGGAAGGTAGATGCTCGCCGCTCCAGGAGCGTGATGGCGGACGGAGAACCCGATGGTGGCGTACCAGTCGAGCGACCGCTGAAGGTCACTCACACCCAACCGCTCGTAGCTCAGGGCCGGCCCATGGGCGTCCAACTCCGGTCCACTCACCTCGATGACTTCGACCCGCACCCCGTCAGGGTCGGTGAGGACGACCGCACTCTGCCTGAGACCGCGGACCTCGACCTCTTCGCCCCAGACCTCACCCAGCGCCTCCAGGCCCTTGCGGGCCGCCGGCAGATCAGGCACGCGGTACCCGAGCGCGGTGAACCCTGCCCGGGCCATCGGATCGGCGAGCACGGTTGTGGGGTCGCTCCAGCCGACCAGTTCGAGGGCAGGTGCGGCGCGTGGGCCGCGCTCGTCCCAGACGAAGGCGGTCACGCTGGAGGTCCGATCACCCAGACCCATCATCGTCGCGTCCTGGTCAACCCCGACCGAGCGGAACCTCGGCTCACGGCCGGCGACCACGCGGTAGAACGCTTCGGCCGCCTCGAGGTCGACGGTGTTGAGGTTGCAGTGCATGGCCGCATGGGCATGCGCCGGCGCGAGGTGGTGTGTCATCAGGCCTCCGGAAGGAACCAGCTGGGCGAAAGGTCGTTCTCGGCGCCACCCAAGAGGTAGCCACTGAAGTCAGCGACCCCGGCGTCGCTGAGGACCTCGACGTCCGTGAGGAGCTGGCCGGTCTGTTCCCGGGGCTCTCTGCGCAGGATTTCGAGGGCGGCGTCAGCCATGACCTGCGGACTGCGCGACCTGCCCGACGCAACCTCCTCACCCAGGATCGTCCGGATGGCCTCGGTGGCCACCGAGGTACTGGGCCACAGTGAGTTCGCCGCGACCGGGGTGTCGGCGAACTCTGCCGCCAGTCCCAGGGTCATGAGGCTCATGGAGTACTTCGAGACGGTGTATGCCGTGTGCGCACCAAGCCATCTCGGCTCCAGCGTGAGCGGTGGCGAGATCGTGAGGACATGTGCGTGCTCGGACCTGCTCAGGTGCGGGACGGCGGCCCGGGTGAGGGCAAATGCGCCCCGGGTGTTGATCTGGTGCAGCAGGTCGTGGCGCTTCATGGCGATCTCGGCCGTGCGGGTTGTGTCGAAGAGAGCCGCGTTGTTCACCACGATGTCCAGACCGCCGAAGGCGGTCACTGCCGCGGCAACGACTCCCTCGACATCGGCGTCCGAACGCAAGTCACCGACATACGCCATCGCTTGGCCGCCCGCCGAGCGGATCTGCGACGCGATGTCGTCGACGCTGCCCGGCAGCCGACCCGGAGAGGCCGCGCCCGACTTGGCGAAGAGCACGACGTTGGCGCCGGCTTCGGCCAACCGGTACGCCATCGCCGCACCGATGCCCCGGCTGGCCCCGCTGATCACAGCCGTGCGGCCCTGCAGTCGCGAGACATCCGGACTCCAGGGCCGCAGCGGCGCTCCGGGCGAGTCGGTCACAGGACGGCGCCGCTGGTCTTGAGCGCGATGATCCGGTCCCAGTCGAGTCCGAGCTCCTGCAGGATTTCGTCGGTGTGCTCGCCGTGCTCTGGGGCGCGGCGAGAGGCGTTGGGCTGCTCGTCGAACTGCACGGGCGAGTCGACGACCGCGAACTCGTTGCCGTTGTTGTCCATCGAGCCGCGGCAGGTAGCCGTTCGCGATCGCCTGGGGGTCGTCGTGGATCTCGAGCGCGGACTGGACGACGTCCCAGACGCCGTCGAAGTCCGCGAACGTCTCCTGCCAGTGGGCGAGCGTGTGCGCAGCAAAAGCGCCGCGGATCTCGGCGACGCAGTCCTTGCGGTTGACGAAGCGAACCCTCTGGTCCGAGTAGCGCTCGTCCTCGATGAGGTCCTCACGACCGATCCGCGTGCAGAACTCGGACCAGAACCGGTCCGACTGGAGCAGGACGAAGGTGACGTGGCGACCATCGCTCGTCGGGAAGATCCCGACGGCAGGGTTCGGCGACTCCTCGAGGCTGAACTTGGGAACGTTCTGACCGGTCACTCCCGCTCCGACGATGTCGGGCGCAAGCTGCCACATGGCCATGTTGAGCAAGGAGACGTCCACGATGGAGGGTTCGCCGGTGCGCTCACGCTTGAAGAGGGCGCCGACGATCCCCGAGGCGATCGCGAAGCCGGCGACGACGTCACCGAAGGCCGGCTTCTGGACCGGCGGATACGCGCCGGGCGTCGCAGAGGTGTAGGCCTCACCGAGACCACCCCTGGACCAGTACGCGGCCAGGTCGAAACCACCGCGGTTGATCTGATCGCCCTTGGACCCGTAGCCGTGGCCGCGCGCGTAGATGATCTTGGGGTTGCGCGCGCGGATCGCGTCGACGTCCACGCCGAGGCGCTCGCGGCTCTCGGGCAGGAGGTTGGTGATGAAGACGTCCGCCGTCTCGACGAGCTTGAGAAGGAGCTCGAGACCCTCGGGGTGCGAGACGTCCACGGCAGCGCTGCGCTTCCCTCGGTTCGGCTGCTCGATGAAGTGGTTGACCCCGCCAGCCCCGGTCACCATGCCCGAGTTGATCAGACCCCGCTGCGGGTCACCCGTCTCGGGGTGCTCGATCTTGATGACGTCGGCGCCCCAGTCGGACAGGACCGCACCAGCGGTGGGAACGAAGGTCCAGGCAGCCAGTTCGACCACCTTGATCCCGGACAGGACCTGCTGAGCGTCGTTGCTCATGGGTTCACCTCAATGTTCTCGGTAGGGCGGAGGAATCCCAGTAAAGCCCAACTTGACACTATTGCCAAGCAATTCCGCTCACCCTGAGTCAGAACCGACCCTTGTCCAACTCGGGAGGCGTCGATATGGTCGCTTGACGTAGTCGTCATCAACGTCTCTGAGCAGCGGAGCACCATGTCCTTCACTCGACCCGGCCCAGCCCTCGGGGCCACCACGACAGCCAACGCCCTGCTCTTCGGCGAGCGCCCGGCATACGTGCAGGGCTCTCGCGTCCGCACCCACCGGGAGCTTCGCGACCGGGCGACCGCCCTCGCTGCAGCGCTCGCCGACCACGGGCTGCAGCACCAGGACCGGGTCGCGATCCTGGGCCGGAACAGCATCGAGTTCGGCGAGGTCCTCTCGATGGCCCACCTGAGCGGGATCGTCGTCGCGACGGTGAACTTCCGGCTCGCGCCTCCAGAGATCCTTGACGTCCTCGGGCTGGCCGATCCCCGGGTCCTCTTCTGCGGCTCCGAGTTCCTCGCGCTGCTGCCGCAGATCAGGACGGAACTGCCCGGCATCGAGTTGGTCATCGCCCTCGACGGCGAGGTGCCCGAGGACGTCGACGTCCTGGCCTACGAGGCCCTGCTCGGTCGCGGAGCCGGGCTGGCGCTCCCCTGGGTGGCGACTCCCGACGACATCGCCTTCCTCATCTTCACCAGTGGGACGACTGGACGCCCCAAGGGCTGCATCCTCGGCCATCGTGAACTCCGCTTGCTCGCCAAGGAGATGGCCCACCAGATGCGCGTCGGCTGCGATGACGTCGGGCTGCTCGTGATGCCGCTCTTCCACATCGGCGCGATGGCGATCGCACTGGGCCTTCACGTGCACGGTGGGGCTGCGGTGATCGAGGACGGCTTCGAGGCGAGCGGGTATGCCGGGTGGTGCCGCGAACGGTCTGCGAACGTTCTGCACCTGGCGCCGACGATGCTCCAGTCGGTGCTCGACGCCGATCCCGAACCGACGGACTTCGCGAGTGTGCGCACCGTGGTGTACTCGGCCGCGCCGATGGGTCTGTCGACCCTGCGTGCCGCGATGGCCGTCATGCCCGAAGCAGGTTTCCTCAACCTCTACGGACAGACCGAGATCATGACCTCCGGTCTCCCCCGCGAGCTGCACTCAACCGCCGACGACCCGGCGACGCTCCAGCGGCTCTCCAGCGTGGGGATCCCCTTCTCGGAGTGCGAGGTCCGCCTGGTCGACGCTGACGGCAACGAGGTGCCGAGCGGGGAACCGGGTGAGATCACTGTGCGGACCGAGGCGAAGTTCAGGGGCTACTGGCAGGATCCCGACGCAACAGCGCTGCAGCTGCGGGACGGCTGGTTCCACACCGGGGACGTCGGCCGCTTCGACGAGGAGGGCCTGCTCCACCTGGTCGACCGGATCAAGGATGTCGTCATCTCGGGTGGCGAAAACGTCTACTGCCCCGAGGTCGAGCGGGCGATCGAGTCCCACCCGGACGTGGCCGCGTGTGCCGTCATCGGGGTTCCTGACCCTCAATGGGGAGAAGCGGTGTGCGCGATCGTGGTCCCCCGGGCCGGCGAGTCGGCGCTCAGCGCGGACGCCATCCGGACGCACGCACGATCGCTCATCGCGGGCTACAAGGCGCCCAAGCGGGTCGAGTTCACGGACACGCTTCCCGTGCTCGTCACCGGGAAGGTGGACAAGAAGGAACTGCGGACTCGATACGGCGCACCTGGAACGTGACTCCGCCCGTCAGGTGTTGCGTCGGGCCGTGCCGCGATAGCCGAAGAACTTCTCGAAGTTGTCGTCGTTGATCCGGTTGCGACTGTTGCGCTCCGCCGCGTCGACGAGTGCGTCCAGGCGGCGCTGGGCCGCAAAAGTGTCCTCACCCGACGCCTCCAGCTCTGCGACCCGGGCACGTTGCGCCTGCACCTCCTCATGGATGCGGACCTTGACCTCGCCATAGGTCAACAGGTCGTGGTCGTCCTCATCCTCGCGCTGCGGAGTAGGGCCGTCGAAGTTGTCCGTCATGGCAGCATTGCCACCTCTCGATGTAGTTGGCGGTTCTGTCAGAATAGTATCGCGCCTAATGGCCAAGTGGGTCGAATGAGGGCCCAGAGCGCCGAAGCAAAAAGGGTGACAGTTCCGTCAAGTCCGGCTATCGTGCCTTTCATCCAGCACAGCAGGAGCAAGGGAGCTTCGCATGCCGCTTCAGGAACACCACCAGATCATCTCGGTCGACGACCACCTGATCGAGCACCCCCGGGTGTGGCAGGACCGGTTGTCCAAGGCCGACCAGGAGAACGGTCCACGCATCGTCGAGCAGAACGGCATGCACCTCTGGCACTACGACGGAACGGTCGCGCCCACCATCGGCCTCAACGCCGTGGCCGGCAAACCCGTCGAGGAGTGGGGCATGGACCCCGTCCGCTACGAGGACATGATCCCCGGCTGCTACGACCCGGTCGAGCGGGTCAAGGACATGGACATCGACGGCGTCGAGGCGACCTTGGCGTTCCCCTCCTTCCCCGGGTTCGCCGGCGGGGTCTTCCACCGCGCCCCCGACAAGGACCTGGCCTTGAAGTGCGTCAAGGCCTGGAACGACTTCAACGTCGACGAGTGGTGCGCCACCGACCCCGACCGCCTCATCCCCATGGCCATCCTGCCGACGTGGGACGTCGAGCTGGCCGCGGCCGAGATCCGACGCATGGCGGCCAAGGGCGCGCGCACCGTGACCTTCCCGGACAGCCCTGTTCCCCTGGGCCTGCCGTGCTTCCACAACGAGCACTGGACTCCCTTCTGGGAGGCCTGCGAGGAGACCGAGATGCCGATCTCGCTGCACTTCGGGTCCAGCTCCTACGTCCCCGGGTTCTCCTTCATGCAGACCCAGGCGACCAACAACATGAAGCTGCCAGAGGCGCCGTTCGCCGTGGCCATCACGCTGTTCTCCTCCAACCTCATGTGGTCGGCCGTCGACCTGCTCTTCTCGGGGGTTCTGCAAAAGCACCCCAAGCTGCAGTTCTCGCTGGCCGAGGGCGGCATCGGCTGGATTCCCTACATCCTCGAGCGAGCCGACTTCGTGTGGGAACGCCACCGCTACTACCAGAACATCGACTTCGACGCGCGCCCGTCCGACCTGTTCCGCCAAGCACTTCTGGGGCTGCTTCATCGACGACGAGTTCGGCGTCGAGAACCGCCACAAGATCGGCGTCGACCGGATCATGCTCGAGATCGACTACCCGCACTCCGACTCCAACTGGCCCAACAGCCGCAAGCGTGCGGCCGAGGTCCTGGCCGACGTCCCGGACGACGAGGTCACCAAGATCACCGAGACCAACGCCCGCACGATGCTGAACTTCCCGCGCTCACATTGAGCCCACACGCTCCGGCCCGGCTCGCTGGCTCCACTGCCGCGGGTCGGGCCGGACCCATGTCCGGGCCGACATTCGGCGCTGGCTCGTTGCCTCCAAAAGGGGCTCAACGTCCCTGAACACTGCCCTGATCCACTCTGGAGCTCACCCTCTTTGACAGGAACATCAATTCATTTCCCCGCATGGCCATGGCCGAACCATGCACCGCAGCAACGCTGTTCACCGCGCCCTCCTTGACCTGATCGAGCCGATCGACTACTTTTTTGACGATAACGCCAACTCTTTTCCCCATGCTCGTGAAGGAGCTGATCCCCGTGCCCGAAGCCGTGATCCTCAGCGCTGTCCGGACCCCGATCGCGGTGGCCTTCAAGGGCTCCCTGGTCAACACCCCCGCCGAGCCCTTGGCCGAGTTGGTGGTGACCGAGGCCCTCGAGCGATCAGGCCTCAAGGCAGACGACGTCGACGACATCGTCCTTGCCGAGTCGATGTACGGCGGCGGAGACCTTGCCCGACATGCGGCCGTGGCTGCCGGGATGACTCGAGTGCCCGGGCAGGCCGTGAACCGGCACTGCGCCGCGAGCCTCACGGCCATCGCCACGGCCGCAGGCAGCATCCGGTCCGGCATGGACAAAGTCATCATCGCGGGAGGAGTTCAGTCGACGTCGATGATGCCCCAACTCACGTGGCGAGTCCCGGGCACGCAGGAGACCACCACCGGCATGCCGCCCACCTTCCCCTTCACCGATGACCTCAACGACGACGTCTCGATCAACGTCGGCTGGAACACGGCCCAGGAGGCTGGCCTGTCCCGCGAGGACGTCGACGCCTGGGCGGCCCGTTCGCACCAGCGTGCGATCGAGGCGATCGACGCCGGGACCTTCGACGACGAGGTCGTGCCCGTGCAGATCCAGGGGCCTGATGGTGAGGATCACAGCTTCACCACCGACGAAGGCCCACGACGGGGCAGCACCATCGAGAAGCTCGCGACACTCAAGCCCCTCCACCCCGAGATCGAAGGCTTCAGTGTCACGGCCGGCAACGCCAGCGGTATCAACGACGCCGCAGCCGCGCTCGTCATTGCCGACTCGAACTTCGCGGCCGAGAAGGGCCGGACACCTCTGGCCACCATCCGCGCGTGGGCGTCGGTCGGGGTGGACCCGGCACGCACCGGCATGGGTGCTGTCGAGGTCATCCCCATGGTGCTGGAACGCGCAGGAGTGTCCGTTGGCGACGTCGACCTCTGGGAGATCAACGAGGCCTTTGCGTCTGTGCCGCTCGCCGCCTGCCGCATGCTCGAGATCGACGAGCAGCGAGTCAACATTTTCGGCAGCGGCTGCAGTCTCGGTCACCCCGTCGCGGCCTCAGGCGCCCGGATGATCACGACCCTGACGCATGAGTTGCGCCGTCGCGGTGGCGGCATCGGCGTCGCGGCGATGTGTGCCGGCGGCGGACAGGGCGGCGCCGTCCTCATCGAGGTCGCAGCGCCATGAGCAACCTGGTCCTCGTCGAGCGAGACGGTGCCGTGGAGACCTGGACCCTCAACCGGCCTGAGCAGCGCAACCCCATTTCCGACGCGGACATGGTCGATGCTCTCGTGAACTGTGTCGACCGTGCGAACCACGACCGGACGCTGCGTGCCGTCGTCCTCACGGGCGCGGGCACGGCCTTCTCTGCTGGGGCCAATCTCGATCAGGTCCGTGGCAGCGAGGTCCCCTTCGGAGGACCCCTCAGTCATGCCCGCGATGGCTACCGGCACGGCATCCAACGCATCCCCTTGGCCCTGCACGGCTGCGAGGTCCCGCTCATCGCAGCGGTCAACGGTCCCGCCATCGGGGCGGGACTGGACCTGGCACTGATGTGCGATGTGCGGATCGCCTCCGAGGCTGCCGTTTTTGCGGAGAGCTTCGTGCGCGTCGGGCTCGTCCCCGGCGACGGCGGAGCGTGGCTCCTCCCCCGCATCATCGGTGTCGCCCGCGCCACCGAACTCACCTTGACCGGGGCGTCCTTCGACGCGGCCCAAGCCCTGGACTGGGGGCTGGTCTCGCAGGTCGTGTCGCCTGACGCCCTGCTCGACACAGCACACTCGGTCGCAAGCCTCATTGCAGCCAACCCACCGACGACGGTGAGGATGACCAAGCGCCTTTTGCGGGAGCAGGATCACCAGAGCCTGGCCTCACATCTCGAGTTCGCTGCTGCCCTTCAACCCTTGGCGCAGCGCTCGAGAGACCACGTCGAGGCCATCGACGCAATGGCCACCAAACGCAGCCCAACCTTCAGCGGGGAGTGATCCGATGACGACGACCCTTGTCCCTCCAGGGGCACCCGAGACGTCCGAACTCGCCGAGCTCCGTCAGGAGGTTCGCGCGTTCCTCGCCCAGGAACGGGAATCCGGGACCTTTGTGCCGGGCGTCGATGCCTGGATCACGGGCTGGAACCCCGAGTTCTCCCGCAAGCTGGCAGCACGAGGCTGGGTCGGCATGACCATTCCCCAGGCCTACGGTGGGCACGGCCGCACCTTTGTCGAGCGGTTCGTCGTGACCGAGGAACTGCTTGCCGCCGGCGCACCGGTGGCAGCCCACTGGGTGGCCGACCGACAAGCAGCACCGAGCCTCCTTCGCTTCGGCAGCGAGGAGCAGAAGGCGCACTTCCTCCCCCGTATCGCCGACGGAGAATGCTTCTTCGCGATCGGGATGAGTGAGCCCGACGCTGGGTCCGACCTCGCAAGCGTGCGGACCCGAGCCCGACGAGTTGAAGGCGGCTGGCGACTCAGCGGCACCAAGGTCTGGACGTCGGGCGCTCACGCGAGTGAGGCGTTCTTCGTGTTGGCGCGGAACCGGCCGCAGGATCCCGGGAGGCGGCACGCCGGACTCAGTCAGTTCATCGTCGATCTGGGATCCGAGGGTGTGCAGATCCGACCCATCACGTCGATGACCGGGCAGCACCACTTCAACGAGGTCCATCTCGACAACGTGTTCGTCGCGGACGACGGAGTTCTCGGCGAGATCGGTGCCGGTTGGCACCAGGTCACATCCGAACTCTCCTACGAGCGCAGCGGACCGGAGCGCTTCCTGTGCGCCTTCCCGCTCTTCGAGGCACAGATCCGGTATGCCGCGGCTCACCCCGAGCGCGCTCCTGCGGCTTCCGTGGGTCGCACCTTCGCCCGCCTGCGCGGGCTCCACCACATGTCGATGGCCGTGAACGCTGCCGTGGAACGCGGCGAGAGCGCAGACACCGCCGCGGCCGTCGTCAAGGTCCTCGGCACGACGTTGGAGGGCGACATGATCGAGCACGCCCAGCTCGAGGGCGGGCTGACACCGGGAGACGGGTTGCTGACTTCGGGATTGTTGCAGCGTGCCGGTTTCACTCTGCGGGGTGGCACGAACGAGGTCCTCCTCGGCGTGATCGCCCGAGGAATGGGGTTGCGATGAGTTCTGTTCCCGCACAGGCCGATCCAGCGCTGGTTGCGCTGTTCAACGATGTTCTCGGGGACTACCGCCCACAGGCCGACTCCGCCACGGGAGCCTTCGACCGGGACCTCTGGGACCTTCTCGTCAACCTCGGTTTGACCCGGCTCACCGGCGACGAGGACGACGGCGGATCCGGGGCAACGTGGTACGACGCAGCGGCCCTCCACGAAGTAGCCGCTCGATACGGTGTTCAGATCCCGTTGGTCGAGCACGACCTCCTTGCCACATGGCTGCTCTCCACTTTGGGGATGCCCGTGCCGGGCGGCATAGCGACCATCGGCTGGGTGGAGGCCGGCGCGACGTCGACGAGCGTGCCCTGGGCAGCCGTCGCGGATGAGATCGTCCTCGTTCACAGCGACCCGACGGGACGTCAACGCGTTCGGGTCGTGGCCCCTGCCGACATCACGATCTCGCCCGGAGAGAACATCGCGGGGCTCCCACGTGACACCGTCTCCGAGATGCCATCGACTGGCTGGGCCGAAGTGAACCCGAACACCGTTGTCTCACTGCGCAACAGGGCGGCCCTCGCACGCGCCATACAAGTGTGCGGAGCGATGGACGCGGCCCTTGAAATGACGGTTCGCCACACTTCCGAGCGAAGCCAGTTCGGCCGACCGCTCGCCAACTTCCAGGCCGTGCAACATCGCCTCGCCGCCGCGGCGGCTGAGGCGGCACTTGCCAGAGCAGCGACCCGCGCAGCGTTGGACGAGGCTGTCGCGACCGACTTTCTCGGCGTCGACGTCGACACCGCCATCGCGGTCGCCCGGTCCTTGGCCGGTCACGCAGGATCTGCCGTGGTGCGCAGCGCTCATCAGCTGCACGGTGCCATGGGGACCACCATGGAACATCCCCTGCGCCTCGTCACCGTCCCGATCCTGGGTTGGCTCAACGAGCACGGCACGGTCGCCGAGTTCGACGCCCAGCTCACCCGGGCTGTGCTCGCCTCGGAGGCGAGCACAGCCGGGGCCGAATCACCCCGTGGTCTCTGGTCTCTGGTCAGTGACCAGAGGCCGCCCAGTGCTCCGACAGGTCCGTGACCGTGGTGAGCGTGGCGAGCATCCCCAACGTGTGCGTGAGCGCCTGCTTCGCGTAGTCCGCCGGAGTTCCGGCCACGGCGTCTCTTGGCACGACCACGTGGAACCCCTCCTCGGTGGCCTCGCCTGCCACGAGGGGCAGGGCGAGGTTGACCGACACGCCCACGAGGACGATGGTGTCGACTCCACGCCCACGCAGAACGGGTAGGAGTTCGGTGCCCTTCGCCGGGTTCAGTCCGTGATGCCTGGGCAGCACCAGATCACCTTCCCCGAGGAGCCGAGGGAGCACCCGGGTTGCCGGGTGGTCATCGGTCCAGCTGTCGGTCACTGGCCCGAGAGCCCGCCAGAGCGGGGCCGTACCTGCACCGACGCCACCCAGGGGACCGCCGTAGGTAGCGTGGACAACCGTCACGCCGGAGGATCGTGCGGCCACGAGCAGCGAGCTCAGCGGGTCCAGGAGCGACTCCGCCGGACCAGCGAGCGTCGGGAGGATGGACATCTCGCCGACGACGCCTTCCTGACACTCGACGACGACGACGGCGGTGTTGCTGACGTCGCCGAGGGGTGGGCGGTTCGATGCGGTCATGAGTTCACCTTCCGGGTTGGTCGGGGCACTGCCAGCGCACGCTCAGGGTCATGGCTGGAGACGAGTTGGCGACGCAATACCTTGCCGCTGGGCAGCCGGGGGAAGTCCGCGACGAACTCGAAGGTCCGCGGCAGCTTGAATCCTGCGACGCCTGCCGCGGCATGAGCGGTCAGCTCCGAGACGAGCACAGGGCCAGCGGTCACACCGTCGGCGAGTTGGACGACCGCGTGGACTCGCTGCCCCATCTCGTCGTCCGGGAGGCCGATGACGGCGATGTCCTGAACGGCAGGGTGCATGGCGAGCGACTCCTCGATCTCGCGTGGGTAGATGTTGACCCCGCCGCTGATGATCAGGTCGGTGCGGCGGTCAGCGAGATACAGGAATCCGTCCTCGTCCAGCCACCCCAGGTCGCCCAGCGTGCTCCACCCCCGCTCGTCATGGGCCGAGGCCGTCTTGTCGGGGTCCTGGTGGTACTCGAAGTCAGGTCCGTCGAACCACAACTGCCCGACCTCGCCGGGCGGGAGCTCCACCCCCAGTGCGTCGCAGACGTGTGCCGTGCCGATCACCGCCCTGCCCACGGATCCCTTGTGTGCCAACCATTCCGGGGTGGAGATGACAAAGAAGCAGTTGGACTCACTACCCGCGTAGTACTCGACGATCCTGGGCCCGAACCACTCGACCATGGACTCCTTCACGGGAACTGGACAAGGGGCCGCCGCGTGAATCGCAAGGAGTAGCGACGACACGTCGTAAGCCCTTCGTGTCTCTTCGGGCAGTTTGAGCATTCGCACGAACATCGTCGGCACGAACTGCGCGTGGGTGACCTTGTGCTGCTGGATGACGCGCAACGTCAGCTCCGGTTCGAAACGGCTCAGGAAGACGGCCGTCGCGCCGTTTCGGACGGTGGCCATCGACCAGCCGACTGGTGCCGCGTGATACAGCGGCCCGGTGTTGAGATAGGTGGCCGCACGGCTGAAGCCGAACCCTGGACCGAGCTGGTGGTCCAGGGTGAGGCCGGTTCCGAACGGTACGTCTGCCATGGCCGGAAGAATTCCCTTGGGCCGCCCTGTCGTGCCCGAGCTGTAGAACATGTAGTAGCCCTCACTCTGGCTCACGACCGGAGTGGCTGGCTGGTCCATGACCGCGTCCGACAGGGTCTGGACGCCGTCGACCTGGCCGCCGACGACGAACCGGTGTTGCAGGTTCGCGGCCCCCGCGGCCGCGTGGGCGGCGATGTCCTCCAGTGCTACAGAGGACACGAGGACCTTCGCCTCGCAGTTGTCGACAATGTAGGCCGCCTCATCGCGGGTGAGATGCCAGTTGACCGGCGTGTAGTAGAGGCCGGTCCGCTGGGCGGCCCAGTAGACGGGGAAGACGTCGAGCCGGTTCTCCATGAGAACCGCAACGTGGTCACCGCGGCGCAGTCCGAGCTGCCGGAACAAGTGGGCGATCCGGTTGGATGCTTCCTCCAGTTCTCGGTAGCTGAGTGACTCACCCGTGTCGGCCAGCAGGTAGGCCGGCTTGTCACCGAGTTCGGCGGCGAGCGTGGTCAGATCCATCGGAAGGGACATCAGAACTCCTTTGTCGTGAGCGGTCCGGGTTGGTCGAGAAACGTCACGACGTCGGAGAGGGGCGCTCTGTCCGACCGCCAGGTGTTGACGGGTGCTGCACGGTCCGCGTGGCCGACCGCCATCCCACAGAAGAGCATCAGTCGCTCGGGCACCGTCACGATGCGTCGCGCCAGGTCATGGTGAACTGCCCAGGCCTCCTGAGCGCACGAGGAGAGCCCCTCCTCCTGCAAGAGCAGCATGGTGCTCTGGAGGAAGGCGCCCAGGTCGGACCACTGCGCGGCGCCCATGTCGCGGTCGACGAAGAGCAACAGCCCCACTGGGGCACCGAAGAACTCCCAGTTGCGGGCGAACTGGCCCAATCTGGCAGCCCTGTCCTTGCGCGGAATGTCGAGCACGGCATACAACTGCTCACCGTTGGCGAAGCGGCGTTCGCGATACGGCGACCTGAGGCCACGCGGGTAGACGGGGTACTCCGGCGTCGGAGGAGCCTCTCCCTCGTGCAGACGACGACGCACGAGCTCAACGAGGCCGTCGCGAGCAGAGCCGGTGAGGACCGCAACGTGCCAGGGCTGGAGATTGCCGCCCGAAGGGGCGCGGGTGGCGGCTGCGAGAACGCGTTCCAAGACCTCGCGATCGACAGCTTCATCGGTGAAGGCACGCACGGACTGCCTCCGGGTCACGGCGTCGAGGACGTCCATGTCATCGACCACCCTTGCTGCGCATGTGACTCAGCGCCCGTGGAACTGTGGCGCACGCTTCTCACGGAAGGCCGCCACTCCTTCGGCGAACTCGGGCGCGTTCAGCAGTCCGACCTGCCCGGCCTCCTCGCGCGCGAGGGTGGCGTCGAGATCAAGTGCCGCTCCATTGATGGCCGACTTCGTGAGGGCTGTCGCCCTCGATCCGAGGGAGCTCAGCAGGCCGACCACCTCTTCAGCCCGCGCGTCCAGCTGATCATCTGGCACCGCCTCGGAGATGAGGCCTGCCGCCTCGGCATCTCGGGCTGAGAGCACCTCCCCCAGCAACGCGAGACGCATCGCCCTGGCGCGGCCCATGGATGCGGACACGAGCTGAGTGGCACCTCCGTCGGGCATGAGGGCGATCTTCGAGAACGCCAGCGTCAGCGGGGCCGACTCGGCGACGAGGACATAGTCGCCGGACAGAGCGATGGACAGACCCGCCCCCGCAGCCACGCCGCCCACTTTGGTGAGCACGGGCTGAGGAATGCTGGTCACCGCCCGAACGACCCGACCGACCGCGGCCAGAGTGCCTTGGTCAACAGTGACCGACGGGTCCAACAGGTTGGCTCCGGAGCAAAAGCCGCGACCCGCGCCAGTGAGAACCACCACGCGGACGTCGTCCCGCTCGCCCACCAGCTCGACCGCGTCAGCCAGCGCATTGAGCATGGCAGTGTCGACGGCATTGAGGCTCTTCGGTGCGTTGAGGGTGATGCGGGCGATCTGGTCGCTCACGTCCAGGAGGATCCGGGGGTCGGCGGTCATGCGATGCCCACCTGCTGGGCATAGACCTGGAGCGACTCGACCGCCGCCGCGGCACCCAGATGGCTCGGTCGGACGATGAACTGGTCCACGCCGGCGTCCTCCAGCTGGCCGAGGTGGTCACGGTGCTCTTCGACAGAACCGCCGGACCCTGGGAACTCCAGATGCGGGGTGGCCACGTTGAAGAGCAAGGGGGCTGTGTTCCCAGCCTCCGCGGCCAACTGCTTGACCTGGGTGATCCCCCTGGCCAGTTGCGCCATCGACGTGAGCGCACGGGTTCGTGTGGACGCGGCCACCTCCTCGGACAGCAGCATGGGTGACCAGCCGCCCAGTTGCGCTGCCCGCCGTCGGCTCCGTGCACTGTTACCTCCGACGATGATGGGGGGCCCTCCTGGTGTCAGGGGCCCAGGCACCGCTGCCACGCCCTTTGCCGTGACACGCGAGCCCTCGTGGTCGTAGATCGGCGAGGACCACACTCCGCGCATGACCTCGATGCCCTCGTCGAAGAGCTCGTTGCGCTGGTCGAAGTCGACACCGAGAGCCAGGAACTCAGAGCTGAGGTAGCCGGTGCCAACGCCGACGACCAGACGCCCTCCCGACAGTCGGTCGAGGGTTGCCAGGGCCTTGGCCGCGAGGAACGGATTGCGATACGGGACGACCATCAGGTGCGTCATGATTTGCAGTCGCGTCGTGATGCCAGCCACGAATCCCAGGGCAGCAGCGGGGTCGAAGGTCTCGTGACCCCCATGGGTGAGCCACTTGTGGGAGGGCGCCGGGTGCTCGGGCAGAGCCATGGCGCTGAAGCCGAGACCATCGGCCGCACGCGCAACCGCCGACAGGCCTTCGGCGCTCGCCAACGAACCACCATCGCTGGCGCTGTCCACAACGTACTCAAAGGCAAACCTCAACGTTGACCTCCCAGTCGGCACACGGCATACACTGCTGAAATAGTTAGAGGATTGCACTGTATAGATCTCAGGAGCACCCATGCAAGGGAACCGCCAGTTGGGCCCAGGAAACACCCAGCACCTCGACGGTGTTGGTGGCGTGAGGATCGCCGTCGATTCGTGGGGGCGCGAGGATGCGCCCTTGGTCCTCTTCCTGCACGGAGGCGGGCAGACTCGGCATTCCTGGAAGCGGGCAGGGTCCGACCTCGCACAGGCGGGAGCACATGCGGTGTCCGCGGACCTTCGCGGACATGGTGACTCCGCCTGGGCCCCCGACGGCGACTACAGCCTGAACTCCATCAGGGATGACGTCATCTCCGTTCTCGAGCAGTTGGGGTCGCCCGCCAGTCTCGTCGGGGCGAGCATGGGCGGGCTCACCTCCCTGCTCGTGTCACACCAGCGGCCAGACCTCGTCGAGAGGCTCGTCCTTGTGGACGTGGTACCTCGAGTCCAACGTTCCGGAGCCGAGCGCATCACCGCGTTCATGCGCAGTGCCCCCCACGGTTTTGAGAATCTCGACGCGGCGGCGGAGGCGATTGCGGCCTACCTCCCCCATCGCAGCCGCCCGCGTTCCACAGACGGGCTCCGCAAGAATCTGCGGCTGCGAGAGGACGGACGCTGGCACTGGCATTGGGACCCGGCGATGTTCAGCGGGTCTGCACACCCCGATCCGTCGGAGGTGCAGGCCGAGCTCGAGGCTGCCGCGTCAGCACTGACCATTCCCACGCTGCTGATCCAGGGCGCGCTCAGCGACATCGTCAACGACGAGGGGGTTGAGCACTTCATCGGACTGGTGCCGCACGCGGACGTCGTACGCCTGAGGGATGCCGCCCACACCGCCGCCGCAGATGACAACGACGCGTTCACCCGGGCCGTCACGGACTTCCTGCTCGGCGCATGACAGCCGCTGAACGCCATCGCCAATCCGCCAGGCCAAGGAGAAACGAACAGATGTTGCGCACCTCATTCACCGAGACCTTCGGCATCACCCACCCCATCGCTCAGGGAGGGATGCAGTGGGTTGGCACCGCCGAGTTGGTCTCTGCGGTCGCCAACGCAGGCGCTCTCGGCTTCATCACGGCACTGACCCAGCCCACCCCCGAGGCCCTGACGAAGGAGATCGATCGCTGCCGCGACCTGACGGACAAGCCGTTCGGCGTGAACCTCACGATTCTCCCCACGATCACCCCTCCGCCGTATGACGAGTACCGCCACGCCATCGCCGACGCAGGTGTGACCATCGTGGAGACGGCAGGGTCCTCCCCAGAGCCGCACATGCCCTTCTTTCGCGCGCGGGGGATCAAGGTCATCCACAAGTGCACCAGCGTTCGCCACGCCGTGAAGGCTCAAGAGGTGGGAGTCGACGCGGTCAGCATTGACGGGTTCGAGTGCGCAGGCCACCCGGGGGAAGACGACATCCCGGGTCTGGTGCTCGTCCCTGCAGCGAGAGCCCAGTTGACTATTCCGATGCTTGCCTCAGGCGGTTTCGCTGACGCGCGAGGACTCGTGGCCGCACTGGCCCTGGGAGCCGACGGCATCAACATGGGGACTCGTTTCTTGTGCACTGAGGAGGCGCCCGTGCACCAATCCGTCAAGGATCGGATCGTCAGGGCGAGTGAACTCGACACCCAGCTGATCTTCCGTGAGTTGCACAACACGGCACGCGTGGCTCGCAACCTCGTGAGCGAGGAGACCGTGGAGATCCTGAGTGGCGGTGGTGCGTTTGAGGACGTTCGACACCTCGTGAACGGCGCCCGCGGTCGTTCTGTCTACGAGATCGGCGACACGGATGCAGGCATCTGGACGGCGGGCATGGCGCAGGGCCTGATCACTGACGTTCCTCGGGTGCAGGAATTGGTCGATCGGATCATTCGCGAGGCCGTCAGGCTCATCACTGACAATTTGGCTGCGCTCGTCGCACAGCCGGTCACGGCCTGAGCCGAGTCGCGCATCACCTGATCTCGTCGACGAGACCCCAGCCGAGCGCGTCACCCGCACTGATCGACTCGCCGGACAACGCCAGCCAGGCGGTACGCCAGCGGCCGATCCGCCGGGTGATGCTCACGGTGCCACCCGCCCCTGGAATGAGGCCCATCGCAAGTTCCGGGAGTCGGATCGTCGTCTCCGGATGGGCCACGACATGGGTGGCGAATGCCGGAATCTCGATGCCCGCGCCGATGCACGCGCCGTGAACGTCAACGGTCACCCGTTCGCGCACACGCTCCAACGCTGCGCCAGCACCCTGGCGCAGTCGGATGAGGTGCGCGACGGTCACATCATCGATGGTTCCGAACTCGTCGAGATCGCCACCGCTGCAGAACGACGAACCCTCCCCCGACAGCCACACATGGCGGATCGAGTCGTCCCACGCGGCGAGCCCCAGTCCATCCACGAGCGCATCTCGCATGTGTCGGGAGTAGGCGTTTCGCCGGGCCGGATCATTCAGGACAAGGCGGAGGTCGCTGCCGTCACGAGACAGCTGAACCGGGTTCTCGGCGGCAGGACGTTGCCGCCTCGGTGTGCTGGCCCTCCACCCACGGAACTCGTCGGACGCCAGCAACATGGAATACGCCATCGACTCCACGACGAGTCCCAAGTGAGACGGCAGACCTGAGGTGATCCGAACGGTCTGGCACAGAGTGGCAGCCGCAAGGGCGTGCGCGGACACGGAGGCGTCCAGCGCTCGCAGCCCCGCATCGAGGTCAGGCAGACCAACGCACATCTCAGGCAGCTCGCGCTCACTGGCGGGGACGAGCGTCACGTCGAGGGCGCGGGCGAGAGTACGCGCCTGACCCGTCAGTGGCCGAGTCGCGTAGCCAACGACAGGCATGAGCCCGAGTTCAAGTTTGCGGACGGCCGAGGAAAGTCTGATCGGGTCGAGTTCTTGCGGCAGGCGGTCGAGATCCACGTGCGCCAGCGTCGCTCCTGGTCGACCGGCAGAGCTCAGGTCGAGCAGTGAGTCAGCGGAGGTCAACTCCTCAACCGAAATTTCGCGCAGCGACATGCTGACATCCTCGTCCAAACGACCCCCGCACACGTTCGCCCACTCATGACGCGTCCCTACGAGATCGTGCGCCCATCACTCAATCGCTTCCAAGTCGGCCGGCACCAACTCGCGCAGCCCTGGCACGACTTCATCCGCCAGCGTAGTGAGGAACCGCTCCTGGTCAGCTCCTGGCCCATGGAGTATGAGGTGGTCGAAGCCGAGATCGGTGTAACCGAAGGCCCCCAGCGAGACCCGTGACAGCGCGGGGACTTCCCGAAGCGTGCGCACGGTTGCGCACCCGGTTAATCGCCCGGCTTTGAACGCGAACCGGGGCGAAAAGACGAGTCGGAACGCAGTCTTGCGTGACGGCATACAGGCAGGTCAGTGCGCCTTTTCGGGCAGTATCGGGCACCACCGCCAAACGTGCGTTGAGACTCAGCGGGTTCGGGGTTCAAGTCCCTGTTGGCGCACCAGAGAACGACGAAGGCCCCGGAGGATGACTCCGGGGCCTTCGTCGTTCCTGCTCTGCTGGCATGACCCGACTCAGAGGTCGATCGACGCCATGTTGGCCTCGTCGTGCCGCTCCCCCGCCGCGGGCCGAAGTGAGTTCAGTCGGTCCACCTGGTCGAGAGTGAGTTCGAGGCCGTCGGCAGCGATGTTCTCCTCGACGCGGGAGACCCTGCGCGTGCCCGGGATCGGGGCGATGTCGTCGCCCCGGGTCAGGAGCCACGCGAGAGCGGTCTGTGCTGGAGTCGCCCCGACTTCCGCTCCGATCGCCTTCACCTCGTCGACGATGGCGAGGTTGCGTTCGAAGTTCTCGCCCGTGAAGCGCGGGTTCGTCTTGCGCCAGTCGTCCTCGGCGAAGTCCTCGACGGAGCGGATCTGACCGGTCAACAGTCCGTGACCGAGCGGCGAGTAGGGCACGAAGCCGATGCCGAGTTCGCGGAGCAACGGGAGGATCTCGTCCTCCACATCGCGCGTCCACAACGAGTACTCCGTCTGGAGCGCCGCGACGGGCTGCACGGCGTGCGCCCGACGAATGGTCTCCGGCGAGGCCTCGGACAGGCCGAAGTGCAGGACCTTGCCTTCGGCGATGAGGTCCGCAACGGCCCCGGCCGTCTCCTCGATCGGGGTGTTCCGGTCCACGCGGTGCTGGTAGTAGAGGTCGATGTGATCGGTGCCGAGCCGCTTGAGGGAGCCTTCGACGGCCGCCTTCACGTTCGCGGCGCTGCTGTCGACCACGCCCGGACCGCCACCGGAATGGGAGACGAGGCCGAACTTCGTGGCGATCTTCACCTGCTCGCGTCGGCCCTTGAGTGCCTGACCGACGAGCTCCTCACTGAGGAACGGTCCATAGATCTCGGCCGTGTCGAGGTGGGTCACCCCGAGGTCGATCGCACGGTGGATCGTCCGAATGGACTCGGCGTTGTCGAGGGCTCCTTCGCTCGTGTACGTCCCCGCCATGGTCATCGTCCCGAGTCCGATCCGGGAGACTTCCAGGCCCCCGAGAAGCGCGGTCTTCATGTCGTTGTGCCTTCCAGTGGTGTGAGCGCCTGCCCCTTCTGGGGTGGCCACTCATCCAGAGAAACACTCCCTGCTCCCCGCGCGGGAGGCCCTGCCGTAGGGGTCACTGACAGGGACCCTCGTGGGTGCGAATCCGCTCCTACAGTGGGTGGATGACCTCCACCGAGCCGAGACCGCGCGACGTCGTGAGGGCTGAGATCCGCGAGTTCCTGAGCTCGCGTCGCGCGAAGATCACCCCGGAGCAGGCGGGGCTTCCGACGTACGGCGCGAATCGGCGACGCGTCCCGGGCCTGCGACGTGAGGAGGCGGCCCTGCTCGTCGGCGTCTCACCGCAGTACTACATCCGGCTCGAGCGAGGCGATGCGATCGGCATCTCGCCGAGCGTCATCGACGGCATCGCCCACGCGCTCAGGCTCGACGAAGCCGAGCGCGCGCACCTGCTCGACCTGCTGCGCACCGCGGGCGGATCCGCCTCCCCCGGCCGCTCGCGGGGACGTCGATCAGGGGCAACGCGACCCCTGCGCCCGACGATTCAACGACTCCTCGACTCGATGCCCGACGTGCCAGCGGTCGTCCTGACGGCCCGGTTGGACGTTGTGGCGATGAACCCGCTCGGAAGGGCGTTGTTCTCCCCGGTTGCGGGCGACGGGGACCGGGTCAACAACGCGCGCATGGTGTTCCTCGACCCCAGAGCGACAGCGTTCTTCCGCGAATGGGACACCGTCGCCAACGACACCGTTGCCCTGCTCCGCGCTGAGGTCGGACGCAATCCCTACGACCGTGATCTCTCGGACCTCGTCGGGGAGCTCAGCACGCGCAGCGAGGACTTCCGAGTGCGCTGGGCGGCCCACGACGTGCGGATCCACAACACCGGGGTGAAGAAGATCCACCACGAACTCGTCGGGGACCTGGATCTCCCCTTCGAGTCCCTTCCGATCGACGCGGACTCGAACCTCAGCCTGGTCGCGTATCTGCCCGAACCCGGTTCGGCGACCGCAGGCGCCATGGCGTTGCTGGCCAGCTGGGCGGCCAGCAGCCATGAGACCGCATCGGATCAGGCCTGACGACGAGGGCCTGCGACAGGCGAACTCCGTCCGGGACGTTTGCCTCTGACCGTTCCCTCAGGAACGGGCGAGTCTGGACTCATGAGTCACCTTGCTGCACGACCAATCAGCGCCCCCCAAGCCGCCGCCGCGTTCAACAGTCTCGCCAATCGGTTCCTGATTCCGCTGCTCAACAGCAGAGCAGGTGCGCGGCTTGGGCGCCGATTGGCCGTCGTCGAGTACCTGGGACGTCGCACCGGTCAGCACCACCAACTCGTGGCCATCTATGTGACCGAGGGGCAGAGCGTGAGCATCACGGTCGGCATGGCCGAGCACAAGACGTGGTGGCGCAACTTCGCCACCCCGCGTGCCCTTCGGCTGCGACTTGCCGGCGTCAGCCATGACGCGCTCGCCCACGTGGTGCGCGACGGCGAACACGTGAGAGTCGTCGCCGAGCTGGTGCCCCCGCTGCCTGCTGCGCCATCACTCGACCCACGACGTTGAGTATGCCGTCGTATCAGCCCGCGCCGGACGTCGCGACCTGCGCCTTCCGAGAGTTCGCGAGCAGGTCTGCGGCGCGCTCGCCGATGACGATGCAGGGCGCCTGGGTGTGGCCGCGAATGATCTTCGGCATGATCGAGGCGTCGGCGACTCGAAGCCCTTGTATGCCGCGCACGCGCAGCTCCGGATCGACGACCGAGCCCTCGTCAGAACCCATCCGCGCCGTGCTCGTGGGGTGATAGAGCGTGTGCGAGTGGTTGGCGAGCGACAGCGCAGACCGCTCCTCGCGAGTGACTCCGTCGCCACCCTCGGGCACGAAGTAGTGCGACCCCGTCACGGCCGACAGGGCCGGCGTCTCGATGAGGTCGGCGCAGACGCCGAGGCCGGCCATGAGAGCGGCCCGGTCCTTGCCGTCGGGGTCGGTGAGATAGGCCGGCTCGATCTTCGGCTTGGCCAGGGGGTCGGCCGAGGTGAGCGTGATCCGGCCGGTGCTCTCGGGCTGGAGCAGGATCGCCCCGACCGTGATCCCGTGACCCGTCGGCGGCACGAGGCCCTCGGCGACGAACGGCACCGGCGCAAAGATGATCTCGACGTCGGGCAGGTCGAGGTCGGGCTGGGTGCGCACGAACCCGTAGGCCTCCCCCACGTTCGAGGTGAGCATGCCGCGGCCGCGAGCCAGGAAGTTGACGACCTGCGCGGGCTTCTCGGCGGCGAACAACGTGTCCTCGTCGGACTCGATGATGAGCGCGGCGATGAGGTGGTCCTGGAGGTTGGCACCCACCTCGGGCGCGTCGACGACGACGTCGATGCCCAGGGCCGTGAGGTCAGCGGCCGGGCCCACGCCCGACAGCAGGAGCAGCTGCGGCGTGTTGATGGCCCCACCCGAGAGCACGATCTCGTGAGTGACGAAGACCTGCTTCGTGGCACCGCCAGAGACGTACTCGACCCCGACAGCCGTGGTGCCCTCGAAGAGCACCTTGGTGGCCTGGGCGTCGGTGCGCACCGTGAGGTTGGTCCGACCCTTGGCCGGCTTGAGGTAGGCGTCGGCGGTGCTGAACCGCTTGCCCCGCTTCTGGTTGACCATCGTCTGGCTGAAGCCCTCTGGACGGGCGCTGTTCGGTGACTCCACGGCATACCCGGCTTGTTCGACGGCCTTGAGGAAGGTCGCCGTGTGCGAGCGCGGACTGCGCTGGTGGATGATGCTCACCGCTCCGCCCGACCCCTGGTCGGGATCGGTGTTGCCCTCGATGTGCTCGACGCGACGGAAGTACGGCAGGAGGGCCTCGTAGGACCAGTCCGGACCGGCAGCCTCGCGCCCATCCGTCGTAGTCGGCGGCATAGCCACGCACCCACATCATCGCGTTGATCGACGTCGACCCACCGAGCATCTTGCCGCGGGGCCAGTAGATGCTGCGGTCGCCGAGGTGCTCCTGCGGCTCGGTGTTGTAGTCCCAGTCGAGAGGCGTCTTGAACAGCTTGGAGAAGGCGGCAGGGATGTGGACCTCCTGCTTCTTGTCGGGCCCACCTGCTTCGAGGAGCAGCACGCTGATCGCAGGGTCCTCGCTGAGTCGGGCGGCGAGCGCGGCGCCCGATGCGCCAGCTCCCACGACGACGTAGTCGAAGCTCTCACCCCTGGCCGAACCGGTGCCGGTCATGCGCGGAAGGCCGAGACGAAGATGCCGGGGAGCTTGCCCCAGGACGGCGCGGCCGCGAAGCGCGTGAGCAGCTGCCCCGTGCGACGCGCGCTGCGAGCGGTCACGAACCACGGCGGCTTCGGCGAGAGCGAGAACTCCCCGCCGACGAACGACCGCGGGAACGGGCGGAACGGGCCGCGCACGATGGTGCGTTCGGTGTCCTGCAGGAGGAACGCGTTGTGGACGATCCCGATCCCGCTCTGGACGTCCTCGATGGTGTGGCCGGGGAAGGCGCCCCAGGGTGCACCGGCGGTGAGGAAGCCGACGGCGGTCCAGGCGTTGACGGCGATGGTGCCGTACTCGAGCCGGGCCAGTGCTTCGTCGAAGCCGGAGCCGAGTTCCTTGAGCGATGCCGGCGAGGCGAGGACGTTGGCGCCGAGGGTCCCGACGAGTGCCGTGTTCGCGTGGTCGACGGCGGCGTCGAGGAAGGCCTGCCCGGTGCCGGGAACGTCGACGATCCCGAGGACGGGTGAGAAGTACTCCGTGGTCTCGATCGCTGCCGCGTCCACCCCGTCACGCGCGTCGACGATGAGCCGTCCACCACCCTTTCCGAGTCGGTCGGCCGTTGAGTATGCCGTGCCGGCTGCGGCGACGCGGTCGGCGCTGCCGGGGTACCACGGGACCCGCTCGGGGGCCTCGGCCACGGCACGTCGGAGCTCCTCGACGAAGGCGTCCCGCTGGGCCCACTCGCTGCTGAGGATGACGACCTGTCCAGCGACACAGTTGTAGCCACCGTTGTGAAGACGTTGTGTCGCAACGTGTTGAGCCTGGAAGCGGAGGTCTGCGGTGGACCAGTCGCCCGGCACGACGATGATCGGCGAGACGCCGCCGAGCTCGCTCGTGATCGGCTTGTCGAGGACCGGGGTGCCGGCTGCGCGGCGAGCCGCGCCGTCCGGACCGGGTCCCCACACGATGACGTCGTGGGTCACGGCGCTTCCGGTGATGTGGACGTGGGCGATGTCGGGGTGGTTCGCGAGATAGCTGCCCACGTCGCCGGCGCCGGTGACGATGGCCAGGACGCCGAGCTCGATGAGCGGTGCGAAGGCCGCCGTGTAGACCGACAGCAACTCGTTCATCGTCGGGTTGAGCTTGAGGATGACGACGCGGTTGTGGGCGACGAGTTCGTAGAGCACGTCGAGGGGTGCGATGGAGCTGATGTTGCCGGCACCGAGGACGAGACCCACGCCGGCCGTCTCGGTTGGCGTGAGGGCGCCGAGACCGGCGCGTGCACGGACCTCGGTCCCGGTGACGCCGGGCTTCATCCACACGTCGGCCGAGAAGCCGTGGAGCAGGAGGTACTCATAGGGAGTGGTCGGCAGGACGGGGACGACGACGCGACCGCCGGGAGCCTTGCCGAACTCCGTGCCTTCGACGGGGCTCTTGCCCGCGGCGACTGCGGTCAGCGAGTGCTGGAGCGCCAGCAGTCCCGACATCGTGCAATAGGGCCCGGAGAGCCACTCCTCGCCCACGAGCGGCGAGTCGGGGTCGAGGTTCTTGGCGCGGACGGCCGCAGCCACCCACTGCTCGGACTGCGAGGCAACCGCCGCGTGCACCCGCCCCAGCACTGCGACTCGGTCGGCAATCCTCAGCCCGGCCCAACGCTGCTCGCCTGCCACCACCTTGGCGATGGCCGCATCCAGGTTGGCTCGCACGCCAGAGTCGGGAAGGGGCGGCGCGCTCGCAGAAGGCGGGGCCTGCTCAGTCGTCGTCATTGACACTCCAAGGGGATCTCACCGGTCGGCGGCTTGTGCCTCGACGAGGTGCGGCAACGTTGCCGTGGGACCAGTATCGGTTGGTGGCTCGCCCTGCGTCCATGGGCCATCGCCCGCAGATCGCCGCGAATCGTTGTGCCACGGCACAACGAGCCCTAGCCTTCTCGCATGTCGAATCCCGGAGTCCTCACGAGCCCCACCGCCCAAGGGACGTCCCGCACCCCGGACGAGACGGGGCTGTTCACCGAAATGCTCCGCAGCGTCGACCCCCTCACCGAGGGCGTCCTGGAGCAGATCCTCGGCGCCGAGGACGACTACGCGGAGAGCACGCTCCCCCGTGACGTCCTGCATTCCATCGTCGAAGACAACGTCATCGCCATGCTCAACGCGCTGTCCGGAGCCGAGGTCGTGCTCGACGCGCCCCGCCGCGCCGGACGCGTCAAGGCCGAGAACGGCATACCCATGGCGAGTTTGCTGCACGCCTATCGCCTCGCTGGCCTCCAGATGTGGGAGGAGATGCAGGCGCGGGCCGTCGGCCCCGAGAGGGCGGACGAGCTGCTCCGGCACTCCTCGCGACTCTGGGGCCTCGTCGACACGTTCTCCGGAGAGGCGGCCGGGGCCTACCGCGGAATCATCGAGGAGCGCGAGCGCCGGGACGAGCAGGCGCGCAGCGTGATGCTCCTCCGGATCCTCGACGGCACCGCCGGCTCGGGTGAGGTCGCCGGACTCCTGCGCGCGCTGGGTCTGCCCGATCGCGCCATCCACGTCGTGGCCGCGGCCGAGCGAAGAAGTACGGGCGAGGATCCTCTGCCGGCCCTCGCCGAACGCCTGCTGGGGGCCGGGATCCCGTCGGCCTGGACGACGTGGCAGGGCGAGGTCGTCGGGTTGCTGGCCTGCCGCGACGCGTCCGGTGTCGAGCGGGCGCAGCAGCTGGTCGCGGCCACTGCTCGCTCACGAGTGGGGTTGAGCCGCCCCTTCACCAGTGTCGCCACCGCTGCGGCCGCGGTGGAACAGGCCCGGATCGCGATCGCCTGCCTCGACGGCTCGAGCGAAGGAACGCACCGCTACGGCTCGGCACCTCTTGACGTCCTCGTCGTGGCTCAACCGGCCTTGGCCGCTGAGTTGCGGGATGGCGTCCTGGCCGGGCTGCTCTCCCCCGAGGTCCGCGACGGAGACGTGCTCATCGACACCTTGGAGGCGTGGTTCGCGACCTCCGGATCGTCAGCGGCAACGGCGAAGCGGCTGCACTGCCACCGCAACACCGTGCTGCACCGGCTCGGTCGCGTGCATGCGCTGACCGGCCGTCTGACGACAAACCCGGCCGAGGCTGCGGAGCTCTATGTCGCCATTCGAGCTGCGCGCCTGGCCGGGTCCGACCGAGTCTGACCTCTGGTCAGGGTGAGAGGACTCAGCGGCGGCGGCGACGGCCGCGCAGCACCTTGAGCACGACGATGACGGCGACCACGGCGACGGCTGCGGCAACGCGCTCGACCCGCAGGTCGCCCTCGGGCGTCGTGGTCGCGTCGGCGAAGCGGGCCTTGGCCTTGTCGACCTCGCGCTTGGCGATGGCGGACGGCGTCGCCTTGGCGGTGAGCTCGTTCAGGGTGCGCGCAAGGCGGGTGCGGCGCTCGGCGATGTCGGCCTCGAGGGCGGAGATGTTGCTCATCGAATCAGTCCTCACTGAGTCCGAGGTCGCGCCGGAGCTTGGCGACGTGACCTGTGGCTTTGACGTTGTAGAAGGCGTGCTCGACCTTGCCTGCCTCGTCGATGACGAAGGTGGAGCGGATCACGCCTTGGACGATCTTGCCGTAGAGCTTCTTCTCACCGAACGCGCCCCACGACGTCATGACTGACTTGTCGGCGTCAGAGAGCAGCGTGAGCGAGAGGTGCTCCTTGTCGCGGAACTTCGCGAGCTTCTCGGGCTTGTCCGGCGAAAGGCCCAGCACGGTGTAGCCGTCGGTCTTGAGCGACTCGAGGGACTCACTGAAATCGCAGGCCTGCTTGGTGCACCCGGGCGTCATGGCAGCCGGGTAGAAGTAGACGATGACCTTGCCCCCACGCAGGTCGGAGAGCGTGACGCTCTCACCGGTGTCAGTGGTCAGGGTGAAGTCCGGTGCAACATCGCCCGGACTGAGTCGCTCAGTCACGCAAATCTCCTCGATGGTCGTCTCTCGCCAAACTATCAGCGAGCCACCGACAACCAGTGCGCGAGGCGGGACTCGAACCCGCACACCCGAAGGCACCAGGACCTAAACCTGACGCGTCTACCAGTTCCGCCACTCGCGCGCGAAGACAGAGTATGCCGTCCGCTCACCTCCCGCTGACGCCCCCGGGCCGACTTATTGCGCAATCCGTCGGAGGGAGCGCAGCGAGTGACGACGGATTGCGCAATAAGTCGCGCTTGGGTCAGGAGAGCTTCTCGCGGAGGATGGGGATCATCGCGCGGAAGGCGCGGCCGCGGTGCGAGATCTCGTTCTTCTCGACGTCGGTGTACTCGGCCATCGCCCGGGTGTCGCCCTCCGGGACGAAGATCGGGTCGTAGCCGAAACCGTTCTCCCCCACTGGTTCCCGCGAGATCGAACCCATCACGCGGCCTTCGACCGACTCGATGGATCCATCCGGCATCGCGAGCACGGCAGCGCACACGAACGACGCGCTGCGGTGCTCGTCGGGCACGTCACCGATCTGCTCGAGCAGGAGCGAGACGTTGGCGCCATCGCGAGCCGCGCGCGGGGCATCAGCACCCGCGTGCGTGCCGGACCAGCGCGCCGAGAAGACCCCCGGCGAGCCGCCGAGGACGTCGACCGCCAGGCCGGAGTCATCGGCGACGCTCGGCAGACCCGTGGCCTTTGCAACGGCGACCGCCTTCAGTCGGGCGTTGCCGACGAAGGTCACCTCGCTCTCGACCACGTCGGGTGCGTCCGGGAAGTCCGAGGCCCCGACGATCTCGAGACCGAGCTCGTCGACGAGCTCGGCAAGGATCTGGCGCAGCTCGTGGACCTTGTGCTCGTTCTGGGTCGCGAGGACCAGCTTGGTCATCGCGAGCGCTCCCGCGGGGCCTCGTCGAGGGACTTCTTCTGCTCGAGAGTGAGGGTGGCGCAGCCGGCAGCAGCAAGGTCGAGCAGCTCGTTGAGGCGGTCACGGTCGAAGGCCGCATCGGCACCCTCGGCCGTGCCCTGCACCTCGACGTAGCGACCCGAGCCGGTCATGACGACGTTCATGTCGGTGTCGGCGGTCGAGTCCTCGGGGTAGTCGAGGTCGAGGACCGGCAGTCCGCCGACGACGCCGACGCTCACGGCGGCGATGGAGTCGAGCAGGGGCTGCGCGTTCTTGGCGATGAGGCCCTTGGCACGGGCGTCCTCGATGGCGTCGACGAGCGCGACGTAGGCACCGGTGATCGACGCCGTGCGCGTGCCACCGTCGGCCTGGAGGACGTCACAGTCGACGACGATCGTGTTCTCGCCCAACGCCTTCGTGTCGATGACGGCGCGAAGTGCGCGACCGATGAGGCGCGAGATCTCGTGGGTGCGACCGCCGACCTTGCCCTTGCGGGACTCGCGGTCCGAGCGGGTGTTGGTCGAGCGCGGGAGCATCTCGTACTCGGAGGTGACCCAGCCGGTGCCCTTGCCCTTGAGCCAGCGCGGCACGCCCTCGGTGAAGGACGCGGCGCAGAGCACGCGGGTGCGGCCGAACTCGATGAGGACGCTGCCCTCGGCGTGGTCGAGCCAGTTGCGGGTGATCCGAATCTCGCGGAGGTCCTCGGGGGCGCGGCCGTCATGTCTGGTGGTCTGCTGTGAAGTCACACGAGCAGGCTAGACGGCCTCAGCCACTCGCAGAACACCGACTCAACTCGGTGTCAGCGTCCACTCAGGTCAGCGTTGGTCAAGAACATAGACGTCGTCGGGCCGAGCCACCTCGACACCGGACCAGAACGGCTCGGCCTGCGCACGGCATACCTCTGCGTCGTTCCAGGCGGGCAGGTGCGTCAGCACCAACCGCTTCACTCCCCCGGCCGCCACGGCGGCCTGCGCTGCCCGGCTGCCCGTGAGGTGGACGCCGCGGACCTCGTCGCGTCCGTCGACGAACGCCGAGTCGGCGAGCACGAGGTCGGCGCCGGCCATGAGCGGCGCGAGGTTGTCGCAGGAGTCGGTGTCCCCGGTGTAGCTGAGGACGACCCCGTCAGCCTCGACGCGGAAGCCGAACGCCTCGACCGGGTGGTTCACGGCATACGGAGTGATCGTCACCGGACCGATCGGGACGGCGACCCGGTCCGAGAGCTGGCCGAAGGCGAAGACCTTGTCCATGCCTCCGTCCTCGAGGCCGTGATACATGAGGGCGACCCGGGACGCGGTCTCGGTCGGCCCCCATACGGGAAGCCGATCCGCTGGGGCACCGGCCGGCGCATAGTGGTGCGCCACGTAGAGCCCGCAGATGTCAGCGCAGTGGTCCGGGTGCAGATGGCTGATGAAGACGGCGTCGAGGTCGCGCAGGTCGACGTGTCGCTGCAACGGTCCGAGGGCGCCGGATCCGAGGTCGAAGAGGACGTTCCAGGTGCGGTCCCCGGCATCCACGGACACCAGATAGCTCGACGCGGCCGAGTTGGGGCCGGCGAACGACCCGCTGCAGCCGATGACGGTGACCTTCATGCGACCACCGCCGGGACGCCGATGGTCGAGGTGAAGATGTGGCCGAAGTTCGGTCCGAGGCCGAGGAAGCGCAGCGCCAACCGGCGGAACTCCTCGGGGTCGCCCGTCGTCGTGAAGCCGTGATCGGGCGCGGGCAGGTGGTCGGGTCGCAGCAGGTCGGCGTCGGCGAGGACGCGATAGAGCTCCTTGGCCGTCTCCTCCGCCGAGGACACGAGCGTGACGTCGGGCCCCATGACGTAGGAGATGACGCCGGCGAGCAACGGGTAGTGGGTGCAGCCGAGGATGAGCGTGTCGACGTCCTGCTCCTGGAGCGGCGCGAGGTATTCGCGGGCCACGGTCCGAAGCTCCTCGCCACCGGTCACGCCCGACTCGACGAAGTCGACGAACCGCGGGCAGGGCTCGCTCGTCACCGTGAGGTGCGGGGCGGCCGCGAAGGCGTCGAGATAGGCCCGCGACTGGTGGGTGCCGAGCGTGGAGATGACGCCGATCCGACCCGTGCGCGTGGCTCCGACCGCGCGACGGACCGCGGGCCGGATGACCTCGACGACCGGCACGTCGTAGCGCTCCCGGGCGTCGTGGAGGACCGCAGCACTGGCGGTGTTGCACGCGATGACGAGCGCCTTGACTCCGTGGTTGACCAGACGATCGAGGCACTCCAGCGCAAAGGCACGGGTCTCCGCGATGGGCCGCGGACCATAGGGCGTGCGGGCCGTGTCACCGAGATAGGCGACCGACTCGTGGGGCAGCTGGTCCAGGACGGCCCGCGCCACCGTCAGGCCGCCATAGCCGGAATCGAAGATTCCGATGGGAGAGTCAGGCACCGCCCAAGGTTAAGCGCTCGGGTGGGCGTCAGGCAGCATCGCCGTGGCGAGCGTCTCCTGCAGCCAGGTGAGGAAGTCATAGACCGACATGGCGTGCCCACGGGGATCGTCGTCGCCCACATCGGCAAGTTCTTCCTCGAGCCGGTCGACGTCGGCGTCCTCGCGCAGGCCGAGCCGCTCGCCGAGGACGAGGCGTACGTCGGTGAGGGCGATGACCATGTCGATGGCGGCGCGCTCGTCGAGTTCGACTCCCGAGCCGGGCGCGCGCAGCGAGCGGATGGCGGACTCGAGGTGGCCGGCCTTGCGCTGGCGCAGGCCGTGCTCGGTGAGACGCCGGAACTCGGCCGAGGCCTGGTCGTCGGCCCGGTTGCCGGCCGGGAGCAGTCGCTCGAGCGCGGGGTCGCGGTCACCGAACGAGCGGGCGTCCGCCGGGACGGGCCGGTCGTCGGCGCCTGGTCCTCGGCCGAGATCGACACCCCCATGCCGAGCCCACCCAGACCCGACACGATCGCGGCGAAGTCGTCGTCGTGGTCCGACACTCCGCTGGGGCCGGTCTCGACGGCCTCCACCGGCTCCGGTGCCACGAGGTCGTGGACCTGCTCCATGAGCCCAGCGACAACCGCACGTTCGACGGCATCGAGCTTGGCGGCATACCGAAGGTTCTTGCCCTTGCCCTTGCGGGAGAACGCGCGCGCCATCAGTCGTCCTTCTGGAACGTGGCCCACAGCCCGTAGCCCTGGAGCGCCTCGGTGTCGATCTCCATCTTTTCGCGCGGGCCGTTCGAGACGACGGCTCGACCCTTGACGTGGACGTCCATCATCAGCTTCTCGGCCTTGGCGCGGTCGTAGCCGAAGTAGCTCTGGAAGACATAGGTCACGTAGGACATGAGGTTGACCGGGTCGTTCCAGACCAGCGTGATCCACGGGAGGTCGGGCGCGACATCGGTCGAGGAGGAGGTGATCTCCTCCTGCACGGGCGCGATGGACACGGACCCACAATAGGGTGCTTCGGGTGAGCCTCTCTCCCCTGCTCCTACGCCGTCGACCGCGTCCTCGACCGCCCTGCTGACCGATCACTACGAGCTGACGATGGTCCAGGCGGCACTGCGCTCGGGTGCCGCGTCTCGGCGTTGTGTCTTCGAGACGTTCGCTCGTCGGCTTCCCGACGGGCGCCGCTACGGAGTGGTGGCCGGGACGGGTCGCCTCCTCGACGCCATCGAACGCTTCCGCTTCGGCGACGCCGAGATCGCCGCCCTGCGGGCCGGGAAGGTTGTCGACGACGAGACTCTCGACTTCCTGGCCGGCTACCGCTTCGAAGGGGACATCTGGGGGTATGCCGAGGGCGACGCCTACTTCCCCGGCTCACCGGTGCTCGTGGTCGAGTCCGACTTCGCTCACGGAGTCGTTCTCGAGACCCTGGTGTTGTCAATCCTCAATCACGACAGCGCAATTGCGTCTGCCGCCTCGCGCATGACCGGGGCCGCGGGCACCCGGCCGTGCATCGAGATGGGGTCTCGACGCACCCACGAGGAAGCCGCAGTGGCAGCTGCGCGGGCGGCATACATTGCCGGTTTTGCGACGACCTCGAACCTCGAGGCGGGACGCCGCTGGGGGGTGCCCACAGCGGGAACGGCTGCGCACGCGTTCACCCTGCTGCACGACGACGAGCGCGAGGCGTTCACCGCGCAGGTCGAGGTCCTCGGGGTCGGGACGACGTTGCTCGTCGACACCTATGACGTGGAGAAGGCTGTCGAGATCGCCATCGAGGTGGCCGGTCCCGAGTTGGGTGCGGTGCGGCTCGACAGTGGCGACCTGCTCGTCCAGGCGCGCGAGGTCCGCGAGCAGCTCGATCTCTGGGCGCCACGAAGACGCGCATCGTCGTCACCAGCGATCTCGATGAGTTCGCCATCGCGGGGCTCGCGGCCGGGCCCGTCGACGCCTATGGCGTGGGGACGCAGCTCGTGACCGGGTCCGGGGCACCGACTGCCGGCATGGTCTACAAGCTCGTGGCGCGCTCCGAATATCCGGCGAGATGATCGGCGTCGCCAGGCGAGCAAGGACAAGACGTCGGTGGTGGGCGCAAGTACGCCTTGCGGCGACGCAACGCCCGCGGCATCGCCGAGGCCGAGATCATCGGCATCGGCGAGCCTCCGGTCGATGACGGCGACGACTGGGGGCTGCTCGTGGAGTACGTGCGCGCCGGCGAGGTCGTCGGTGGCGAGCACGTCGGGCTGGCAGCCGCCCGGGAGCGACACGAGTCATCGGTGGCCGAACTCCCCCGGTCGGCCCACCAGCTGAGCCGCGGCGAACCCGCGATCACGACGACCTACCTCTGAGATTCGACTTCTCACAGCGTCCGCGGCGGGCTGTGCGGGTGGTGTTACGGATGATTTACCTGGGCCGCAAGGCTTGGAAACACGGCTTGGGCAATGTCTGGCCCCATGGAGACCACCCTCACCGCGGCCCCGGCCGCCACCGCCCCTGAGACGCGTCCCGGTCGCTGGATCGAGCACTGGGACCCCGAGGACGCCAGCTTTTGGCAGTCCACCGGCCGCAGCGTCGCGCGCCGCAACCTGGCCTTCTCCGTCTTCGCCGAGTTCCTCGGCTTCTGCGTCTGGGCCCTCTGGTCCGTCGTCGTGCCGCTGCTCCCTGCAGCCGGGTTCCCCCTGACGCTCAACCAGCAGTTCTGGCTCATCGCCGTCCCCAGCCTCGTCGGCGCAACCATCCGCATCCCCTACACGTTCGCCGTACCAGCATTCGGCGGGCGCAACTGGACGATCATCTCGTCGCTGCTGTTGTTGCTCCCGGCGTCGGCTCTCGCGT
>CAWEDC010000035.1:0-28781 GCA_963807825.1 uncultured Actinomycetota bacterium | reverse complement strand
GACGACCGCACACGACACGTCGTCGCCGAACTCATCAACGCCATCTTCGATGTCGACAAAATGCTCTACTTCGTGTCGCCGGAGTGGTGGCGGCCGCGTCTGCACCGCTCGGGTCAGGAGCTCGGCGCGCCGGTGCTGCCCAAACTCGGGGACGCCAAGAGCCCGGAGGCCAAGACCTTCGCGCTGAAGACGGGGGTCCCCGCCCAGACCGCCTCGATGGTGCCGACCGTGATCAAGAAGTTTGCGACGCTGGGGGCCCTCAGCAAGCCATCCCCCACCCCACTCCTGGAGAGCAGCCTCGTCGGGTGGGGCGGCGTGCGCAACTGGCGCACCGACAACTACTACATCACGAACGAGAGTGAACCCGCTCGGATGGGATCCTCGCTCGGTTGGCTGATGCAACTCGACGGCGACAACCTGCGCAACGCCTTCCTGAACGCACCGTGGGTCAAGGCCGTGCTGCCGATCCGCCCCGGCATGGAGGAGGCCGCACTCAACTGGTTGACCAAGGTCGAGGGCACCAATGGCATCGGCGAGGACGACGTCTATCGGACCAACAACCCCAACGAGAAGGACCTCAGCGGGGCGCCGCTCAACGGTCAGAAGATGCTCGACGTCCTGCAAGACCTCGCCAAGCGGGTCGCCCTCAAACACGCCGCCGCCACCAAGCCGGACACCTTCCCCAAGGCTGACGACGAAGGCCCAGCCAACCCCGTGCTGCTCGACGCCGCGAACACCGTCACGGCCACCCCGATCGACCGGGTCTACGAGCACGGCTTCTATCCGCTTGTCGGAGGCTTTCGCGACAACACCGGAGATGAGCAGTACGTCACCGTCGATCAGTGGGTGGAGATCCTTCCTACGGACCAGGTCGTGCCGGTCCCCGTCGAGTACGACTCGATCACCGGCCGGATGAAGTAGCCGTGGGCTCGGCGAAGTACCGGAGCACGCGCGGGGCGCTCGCCTTCGATGCCTACTACGTCGACGAGTGGGGCCTGGTCAACGGCCCGACGAATTGCTCCGTGGACGGAAGCGATCGTTCGCCCTTCCACAAGAGCCGATTCACCACTGTGGTCACGGGAGCCGGCGCGGGCCCAGCAGAGGTGGAGGCGGGGTGGCGGTTCTCCGTGAAGAATCCGGCCAACCCGCGGACCAACAGCGGGCTGAAGGACAAGTCGAACCCCGTGCCCTCCACTGCCTCGGACGACATCGAGCTGCAGTTGTACGCCTCGGCGCAAACTTCCTGGTATGCCGTCGCCCGCCTGATCGCCGGTGGGGCCTGGACAAAGCCGGTCAAGGTCACCCTGTTCCACGCCGTCGGGACGGAACTCAACAGGCACGGCCTGCGCAGCTTCATCGAGACGGGGTCAGGTCTGCAGGTCGTCATCCTCATCCCCGGCATCGAACCCACGAACAGTGGAGATCCGCGGTGGGGTCAGACGGTCTCCACTGCGCAGATCGCTGCAGCACTGAAAGCCGGATTCGGTCAGGACGTGCCGTTCACGGTCGCCGTGCTCGCGGCATACAGCACCGGCAGTTGTGGACTGAACCAGCTGATCCTCAATGAGCTGATCACGCTCTCCCAGGTTCGGCGCGTGGTCTTCTTCGACTGTCTGTACTCATCGCAGTGCGGCAACACGGCGGCCGCTCT
Source organism: uncultured Actinomycetota bacterium (assembly GCA_963807825.1). Taxonomy (GTDB): domain Bacteria; phylum Actinomycetota; class Actinomycetes; order Actinomycetales; family Dermatophilaceae; genus Knoellia. The sequence goes on along the minus strand of CAWEDC010000035.1, from coordinate 27,130 downwards.
CAAACTCGTGAAGGCCAGGGCCGGAGGAGACCTGCGCATCGTCGTGTACCAGACCTCGGAGGCCGGCAACTCCTACGTCGGTGGCACCTCGCAGCTCGCTGTCGTCGCGAACAACCCCGGGCTCATCGACAGTCGGGGTGTCATCGCGAACCTGTTCCAGAGTGCGCGCTACCAGGCGTTGATCGTCCATCGGGGTCTGCAATCCGCCGTGCTGGACAACGTCATCACCCTGGACAAACCCCTCGTTCCTCTCTACGACGCCATGACCACGGCGACCGCGTCGCTGCCCCGGGGGACCTTCGTGTCGCGCAAGGACACCTACACCTGGGTGCACGGGAGCCTGCCGACGGGAAGCGTGCTCTTCGAGGACTTCGCCAAGGGACAGGCCAAGGTCCTCGACGCCTTCGCCAAGAAGCTTGGCACCCCCACCGCCAAGGGAACCTTTCGCCACGCCCTGTGGTCGAACAGGCTCCCGGGCTGGGCAGGAGGTCTCGGCGAGGAGAAGCACGACCTCCTCCTTCCCGACTTCGGTTGGGAGTACCTGCTTGGCTGATCGACGCGTCCCGGGTCGCTGTGGGTCAGAGCACCGGGAGGTTCGGCAGGCAGGGCACGTACACGTTGCCGGTCGGGTCAAGGGCCTTCTTGGTGAGGCCGACCATGCGGTACGAGTACATCCCCGACAGGTGGTCGCTGAGGTCGACCGCGCACCCGGTCTGAAGGGTGATGTTGTTGACGTCAGCGCCGGGTCCGGCAGTGAGGAACGTGCGCTGGTAGGGCGTCGACACCTCGTCGTACTTCGACCCGATGATCGTGTAGGTCACGCCGGGCTGGGTGTCACCGCCGGCGTTGAGCTCGGTGAGGAACGGCGAGTCGATGAGCTGGTCGGCGGCGGCCGGGCCGAGCAGCGGCGGGATGGCGCCGGGTGCGATCTGGCCGGCGAGCGCGCCGAGTCCCGACAGGGTCGTGCCGTGGTTGGTGGCACCGAAGGTGATGAGGTTCTTCACCTTGTTGGCGGCCGGGTTCGCGGCGTTCGTCCCGCCATAGAACTTGAGGTACGAACGGGCCGCGATGCCACCCTGCGACCAGCCGAAGAGATCGACCTGGCTCGCGCCGGTGGAACCGAGCACCTGGTCGACGAAGGTGCTGATCTCCGCACCGGCGGGCTTGACCGAATTCGTGGCGAACAGGCCCGGGAGCTGGCCGAGGACGGAGACGTTCTCGTCGCCGTAGTTGAGGGCGTAGACGCAGTAGCCGGCGCGCTTGAGGTGCGGCGCAAGCATGGCGAACGAGCCGTAGCGGTTGGACCACGTGCCGTGGACAAGGACGACGGGCCGCGGGTGGGCCGCCGAGGGCTGGCAGGTCCAGTCGTTGGTGCCGGGCGGGACGGCCGTGGGCACGATCGACGAATAGGACGTCGCCGGAAGGAAGCCCAGCTGCTCGGGGCCCACCGGGTCCGCGGCGACAGTGGCGGCGCTGGCCGACTGGGGAAGCAGCGCGACCGCGGCAGCGGCGGCGACAAGTGCGGGCATGACACGGGCGAGACGAAGGCGCATCGACAACTCCATTGTTGCGTGACCGACCCGGCATGGGGCCTTGTCCCCAGAGACTAGGGCGGCGCCACCCCTTCGGCTACCGGTGAGTAATCAACACCACGATGTGACCCAGCCCGTTGTCGCCATGTGCTGTCAGCGGGCGACCGGAGTGAACGTGAGGCCGGCCCCGAAGTCGGGCTCACCGGCCAACCACCGCCAGAGGTGCGTGGCCGCCTCGTCAGCACCGTCCACCGTGGTGCCGACGTGCCCGGAGTCGTCGGCGTGCTCGAACAAGAACGAGTCGTCGGACTCGCGATAGATCTGGGCAAACCGGTCACCGGTGTCGAGGACGAGGAACGGCTCCTCACCGCCCACGCCGTGGACCAGTGCGGTGAGTCGTTCACGGGTCAATGCACCGAGGCGGGTGCCGTCGCCACCACGAACGCTCACGGGGAGACCCTGAGCGGGACGGTCGACGGAGTCGGAGCTGAGGTCAGCCAGGACGAGGCCGTGGCGGGCAGCGAGTCGCAGGAGCGTGAGCAGTGCGTCGTCGGCGCTGGGGTAGGGCACCGGGACGAAGAGGGCCGTGGCCGTCGGCGTGAGCGGCCAGACCGAGATCCACTTCTCTTCGTCGGGCAGTCCGTCGACGATGGCTGCGAGCTCAGCGTGGAATGCGGAGATGCGCGGGTCGACTGTCTCGACCGCGGACTCGTCCTCGGTCAGCCGCGAAGCAGCAGCGAGGACCTCGTCATCGCTGCCACCCGCAGCCTCAGGGACCAGAGCGACGAAGTCGTAGCTCACGACTCCTCGCTCGACTGCTCGAGCACGGTGGCGACGATGCGTGTCCCTGACGCGAGGACGGTCACCGATCCGTTCGCTGTGACCGCGTCGTCCCATCCCGCTGGTGCGACGTCACTGCCCTGCCCGTCCAGGCGACGGAGCAGGAAACCCTCGTCGCCGGGACCGTCGACGACGAGCAGGGTCGCGCGGTTGAGGAACGACCACCCCTCGGCGCTGGAGACCTCAACGTCGCGCAGGGCGATCGTGGGCTCTCCCTCCTCAATGCTCAAGGTGGCCTGGTCGGGATCAACAGACTGGGGCATGTGTTTCAACCTAGCGAAGGCGCAGGTCTGTCCACAGGACCTTGGGGACAAGTTGGGGACGCTCGCCCCAACCGTGTGGACAACCGGGTGGATTCGGTGCACAACTGTCCCCGGCCTGTGGACGAGAAAAATAGTTGGAGATCTTTGGTGAAAACCCTTGCGGCACAGGGCAATTGAGGCGTAGAAATCTCTTACGCACTCCCCCCGGGGAGAGCGGGACAGCTCGGAGACAAAGGTCCACACGGCGGGTTCGCTCGCCGCGGGAGCCAGGTGACGTAGGCACCCGGGACCGGAGGCAAAGAGAAGTCGATCGGGATCGTCACATCGACCGGTCACCCTGAAGGGCCCTTGGAACTCATACTTCCGAGGGCCCTTCGCCTATGCCCCACCGCCAACTATTCTTTTCTTGACAGGTTCAAGAAAAGGCGGAAGGGTTGGGGACGTGCCCGTGGACGTCGAGGACCTGCTGCGAGGGGCGAACCTTCGGGTGACCCGCCCTCGCGTCGCCGTCCTTCACGCCTTGCACGACAGCCCGCACGCCGACACCGGAACGGTCATCGAGCAGGTGCGCACACGGCATACCTCGGTCTCTCATCAAGCGGTCTATGACTGCCTCAACACGCTGACCGGCGCGGGGCTCGTGCGCCGCATCCAGCCCACCGGGTCCGTGGCGCGCTACGAGTTGCACGTGGGGGACAACCACCACCACGCCGTATGCCGTGTGTGCGGCTCGATCACCGACGTCGCCTGTGCGACCGGCGAGGCGCCCTGCCTCGATGCCGCCGACGCCCCAGCGGGCTTCGCCGTCGACGAGGCCGAGGTCGTCTATTGGGGCCTCTGCCCGGCGTGCCAAGCCCAGTCAGCCACAACCTCCACGCCAAGTACCTCCGACACCGACCAGCACACAGTGAAAGGGACGCGATGACCATCAGCGACAACCAGACAGATGACGCAGAAGTTCGGGAGATGAACGAGCCCGCCCCGGCCGAGACCGGTGGCTGCCCCGTGGCCCACGGCGCCACGTCACAGCCGACCCAGGGTGACCCGAACCGCACCTGGTGGCCGGACCGCCTCAACCTCAAGATCCTCGCGAAGAACCAGCCGGTGACGAACCCGCTCGGCGAGGACTTCGACTACGCCGCAGCGTTCGAGACCCTCGACCTCGCCGCGGTCAAGAGCGACATCGCCGCCATCCTCACGACCTCGCAGGACTGGTGGCCCGCCGACTTCGGCCACTACGGCCCGTTCATGATCCGCATGGCGTGGCACAGCGCCGGCACCTATCGCGTCGCGGATGGTCGTGGCGGCGGTGGCACCGGGCAGCAGCGCTTCGCCCCGCTCAGCTCCTGGCCCGACAACGGCAACCTCGACAAGGCCCGTCGTCTGCTGTGGCCGATCAAGAAGAAGTACGGCCAGAGCCTGTCCTGGGCCGACCTCATGATCCTCACCGGCAACGTCGCGCTCGAGACCATGGGCTTCAAGACCTTTGGCTTCGCCGGCGGCCGCGTCGACGCGTGGGAGCCCGACAACGACGTCTACTGGGGCCCCGAGACCGAGTGGCTCGGCGACGAGCGCTACACCGGTGAGCGCGACCTCGAGAACCCGCTCGCCGCAGTCCAGATGGGCCTCATCTACGTCAACCCCGAAGGCCCCAACGCCAACCCGGACCCGGCACTGTCGGCCGTCGACATCCGCGAGACGTTCGCGCGCATGGCCATGAACGACGAGGAGACCGTGGCGCTGATTGCCGGCGGTCACACCTTCGGCAAGACCCACGGAGCCGGTGACCCCGAGGCCCACGTCGGACCCGAGCCGGAGGCCGGGCCGCTGGAGAACCAGGGCCTTGGCTGGCTCAGCGACTTCAACTCGGGCAAGGGCGCCGACGCCATCACGAGTGGGCTCGAGGTCACCTGGACCGCGACGCCGACCCAGTGGGGCAACGGCTTCTTCGACCACCTCTTCGGCTTCGAGTACGAGCTCCAGAAGAGCCCGGCCGGCGCCTCGCAGTGGGTCGCCAAGGGCGCCGAGGCCACCGTCCCGGCACCGGACGAGGGCGGCGCCAAGCGTCTCCCGACGATGCTCACGACCGACCTCGCACTCAAGGTCGACCCGGCATACGAAGCGATCTCGCGTCGCTTCCACGAGAACCCGGCCGACTTCGCCGACGCGTTCGCTCGCGCTTGGTACAAGCTGACCCACCGCGACATGGGTCCCGGTCGACCGCTACGTCGGACCCGAGGTTCCGTCCGAGGAGCTCCTCTGGCAGGACCCGATCCCCGCCAACGAGTTGGGGACGTCGGCTGAGGACATCGCTGCTGCCAAGGCCGCGATTGCCTCGTCGGGGCTCACGGCCACGCAGCTCGTCAAGACCGCCTGGGCCGCAGCGGGTTCGTTCCGCAGCAGCGACAAGCGGGGTGGCGCCAACGGTGGCCGCATCCGCCTCGAGCCGCAGCGCTCGTGGGAGGCCAACGACCCGACCGAGCTCGCTGGCGTCATCAGCAAGCTCGAGGAGATCGCTGCCGCGAACAACGTCTCGTTCGCTGACGCGGTCGTCCTCGGTGGCAACGTCGGTGTCGAGCTGGCTGCTCGCGCCGGTGGCGTCGAGGTCGAGGTGCCCTTCACCCCGGGCCGTGGCGACGCGACCCAGGAGCAGACCGACGTCGAGTCGTTCGCGTGGCTCGAGCCGAAGGCTGACGGGTTCCGCAACTACGACCGGAGCGACAACCGTCTCCCGGCCGAGTACCTCCTCATCGACCGCGCCAACCTCCTCGGCGTCTCCGCGCCCGAGCTGACCGCCCTCGTCGGTGGCCTGCGCGTGCTCGGTGCCAACGCCGGTGGCTCGACTGCTGGTGTGCTGACCGACCGCGTCGGCACCCTGTCGAACGACTTCTTCGTCAACCTGCTCGACCTGGGGACGACGTGGACGTCGGCTGGCGACGACACCTACACGGGTCGTGGCGCCAACGGCCAGGAGTGGACGGGCACGCGCGCCGACCTCGTCTTCGGCTCGAACTCCGAGCTCAAGGCCGTCGCCGAGGTCTACGCCTCCGACGACGCGAGCGAGAAGTTCGTGCACGACTTCGTCGCCGCCTGGGCCAAGGTCATGGACGCCGACCGCTTCGACGTCAAGAAGTAGCCCGCACCCCGCATACACCTCGACTTATTGCTCATTGTCCTGCCACGTCTGATCGGGCCGAAGGCCGCGTCTTGGCAGCGACAACAATGCGCAATAGTCGGTTCCTCGGGGGTTCACGCCGATCACCCTCCGGATCAACACAACGGGCGTAGCGTCCAGACATGACGACTCCTTCGGTCGACCGCCGCAGCCTGCTCAAGGGTGTGGCCGCCGCGAGTGCAGCCCTGGCAGTACCCCGCCTCTTCGACCCGGCCGCCGCCGCAGCACCGGCGAGCAAGGGCGTCTTCGGCTACGGCGTCGCCAGTGGCGATCCGACCGGCGACGCCGTCGTCATCTGGACCCGGGCAACTCCTCCGCCCCGCGGCAAGAACGGCCCGATCGCCACTCCGGGCAGTGGTCTCGGAGCTCTCCATCCCCGTGCGCTGGCAGGTGTCCCTGGACTCCGGCTTCAAGCGCGTCGTGGCCCACGGCATGGTCATGACGAGCGCCGCCACGGACCACACGGTCAAGGTCGACGTCACCGGCCTCGACGCCTACACGCGCTACTACTACCGCTTCCAGAGCCTGGGCGAGTACTCCACCACCGGCCGCACCCAGACTGCCGGCGACGTCGAGGGCGAGACCCACGCCCTGCGCATGGCCCTGGTCAGCTGCAGCAACTACACCGGCGGCTACTTCAACGCCTACCGCACCATCTCCGAGCGTGACGACCTCGACTTCGTCCTGCACGTCGGCGACTACATCTACGAGTACGGCAACGGCGACGGCCGCTACGGCCCCGCCTCGCTGGCCGGGGTCCGCGACTCCCAGCCCCCCACCGAGACGATCGACCTCAAGGGCTACCGCCTGCGCCATGCCCTGCACAAGGCCGATGCCGACCTGCAGGCCGCCCACCGACAGCACCCGTGGATCACGATCTTCGACGACCACGAGGTCGCCAACAACGCCTGGGCCGGTGGCGCCGGCAACCACCAGGCGTCAGAGGGCGACTACATGGCTCGCCGCGCGCAGGCCATGCAGGCCTACCTCGAGTGGATGCCGTTCCGTCTGCCCGACCAGTCGCAGGCCACACCCCACCAGGGCACCCGCTTCTTCCGGCGGTTCACCTTCGGCGACCTCGGCGACCTGTCGATCGTCGAGACCCGGCAGAACCGCAGTCTCCAGGTCACCGTCCCCGGCGTGCCCTTCGACGGGTTCGTGCCCGATCGGCTCAGCCCGGCCATCGACGGCGCCATCGCCCACCCCGGCCGGCACCTGCCCGAGCCCGAGCAGCTCACCTGGATCAAGGACGGCATCGCAGAGCAGGGTCGCCGCTGGCACCTCTTCGGCAACCAGGTCATGGTCACGCCGGTCCTCTACCCGGGTGCTGCCCTCGGCGCCCCCGGCTACACGTTCGTCAACGCCGACCAGTGGGACGGCTACACCGCCGACCGCACGAACCTCCTCACTCACGCGGCCGCCCAGCCCAGCTCCGACGCCGGCGACATCGTCGTGCTGACCGGCGACATCCACGCGTCCTTCGCCGCCGACCTGCCGGTCGCGGCGACAGCAGGCAGCCCGGCCTACACCTCTGCGGGCGTTGAGTTCGTCTGCCCGAGCGTCACGAGCGACGGGTTCTTCGAGGTCCTCGGCGACACGGCCCAGCTCGCCGGCCAGCCGCCCGAGGTAGTGGTAGCGGTCACCCGCCAGGCCATCGGCGCCGCCCAGCAGCTCAACCCGTGGATCCGCTACATCGACGGCATCGGCCACGGCTTCGCGGTCATCGACGTGACGCCCGAGCGGGTTCAGGCCGACTTCCACCACACGCCCGTGCCCACAAGTGCCCGCCCCGATCCGCGCACCGTGCACGGACTGGCGCCGACCTACACCGGCAGCTTCCAGACCGTTGCCGGAAGCCGTCGCACGTCAGCAGCCACCGGCCCGGTCGGTGCGCGAAAGGACCAACCCACGGGAGCCTGATCGGCTGAGGGCCGTTCAGTGCCCATCGGGTTGGTCCGGCGAGAACGGCCATTCCTCGAAGGCAGTGACTCGACCGTCCGGTGCGAACGTCACCACCCAGAGGTCGCGCCACCTCGAGCTCGGGTAGTCGACAGCAACCCGCAGCACCGCCGTGTCCCCGTCAATGGCGACCACCTCATGCGTGAACGTGAAGACCTCGTCGGGACCCTCGCGTTCTGCTTCCCACCACGGCCCGATCTCGGCCAGCCCACGAACGGGAGTCGCCCACGGGGATGGCGAGTAGGTCGCGTCCGCCGTGAACAGCCCGGCCAGGGGCTCGGTCCCTGCGGTCCGCCAGGCGGTGAGGTAGGCGTCCACCCAGCCATCGACCGAAGCGCGATCTGTCGTCATGAATTCGAGTATCCCGCTTCTGCCTGCCCGCGGGCAGCCCGCAGTGAGCCTTGTGGAGGGCGGCTCCCCGGGGGAAAATGGCCGTGAGGTGAGCGGGATGGGAAACACCCTCGGCATGGTCGGGCTGGCGATGCTCGCTGGCCTGTTGACGGTCGTCGTAGCCCTGCGTCAGCGCCAGCCGCCAGAGCCGCTGCCCCCGGTCCTCCTCGGACTCGAGCTGGCCCGGATGGCCGCACTCGTGCGCCAGGTCGAGGAGGGCAACCAGCCGTGGAAGGCCGAGCGGCTGGCGGCCAGCACCTTGGCCTATGACCTGGTGTTGCGGGACTACTGCCGCAGTGTGGATCTGCCGGTACCGGAGGGGCAGGGGTCGTTGTCGCGCCGCCAGCGTTTCGAGATGGAGTCGGCCCTCCTCACCACCGGCCACGATTGGTAACACCCCAATTCGGCCCCTGACCTGCGACGATGGCGATCATGACCCGACTGCGCACCGTCTCACCCAAGGACCGAGGTTGGACGCGACGACGGGCCGGCAAGGGTTTCACCTACGTCGACGCGACGGGCAAACGCCTGCCCGCGAGCGACGTCGAGCGGATCCGCTCCCTGGCGATCCCACCCGCCTGGGAGGACGTGTGGATCTGCTCCGTCGCCAACGGTCACCTGCAGGCCGTCGGCACCGATGACGCCGGTCGCCGCCAGTACCTCTATCACCCCGACTGGCGCGTCAAACGCGACGAGCAGAAGTTCGACCGCCTCCTCGAGGCAGCAGCGCAGTTCCCCGCTGCGCGTCGCCGCGTCACGAGAGATCTGAACCGCGAGGGTATGCCGCTCGAGCGGGCTGCCGCTGTCGCCGTGCGTCTGCTGGACCTCGGCTACTTCCGGATCGGCAACGATGTCTACACCGATGCCAACGGATCGTTCGGCCTCACGACCCTCGAGCGCCAGCACGTCCGCAAGGTCCGCGAGGGGCTCCAGTTCTCCTTCGACGGCAAGAGCGGGATCGCCCAGCAGGTCACCATCCGCGACAAGGACGTCGCGGCCGCGCTGTCCGTCATGCGGCGGCGACGTTCCACGTCCAAGCGCGTCCTCTGTTATCGCACGGACGACTCCCGTTGGGTCGACCTCGAGGCCGCCGACGTCAACGCCTATCTCGCGGACCTCTTCGACGCCGACGTCACGGCCAAGGACTTCCGCACCTGGCACGCCACGGTCCACGCCGCGGCCGCGCTCGCGACGTCACCGGAGCCGGGCGACACCCAGGCGTCGAGGCGTCGCGCGATCAAGGACTCCGTCGAGCAGGTCTCCGACTACCTCGGCAACACCCCGACGATCGCGCGCAAGTCCTACGTCGATCCCCGCGTCATCGACCACTACGAGAACGGCGAGACCATCGCCATCCCCAAGGCCACCGGTCGTGACCCGCTCAAGCGCCAGACCCAGGTCGAGAAGGCCGTCCGCACCCTCCTCAGCTGAGGGCGAGGAGGAGCCCCTTAATCCCAGGCAATGTCCTGCCGATCGCGTGCTCTTGCACGCGATCGGCAGGACATTGATGTTTCGCGCAACCTCGCGGGCGTTTCGTGCGTCGAAGGAGTGTGACTCGACCACGCAGCCGGACCATCGCGGCGCTCGCCGCCGCGATGGCGGTCATTGTCGTCGTGGCGGTCCTGGCCGCCCTCGCCGCCCTCGGCCAGCGCGCGGGCGAGGTCACGCCACCGGCCGCATCGTCGGACGCTCTCGCGGCGCGAGCCACGCAGGTCCAGGATCGGTATGCCGCCGCGGTGGCTGGCGCCCAGGTGCCGGTCTCGATCGCCGACAGCAAGCGCCTGACCCAGGAGGGCGACTGGGAGCCGGCCATTCGGGGACAACGGGAAGCTCGCCTCGCTCTCGGGACACCTCATGGCCGTGGGAGCTCTGCCACCCGGTCCCGGCACCGGCGAGCTCAGCTTCGAGGTGGCCAGCGCATGACGGTGCCCGTCATGAGTGCCACCACCGCCCTCGCGACCCTCACCGAGAAACGGGTCGACTGCCAGGGCTGCACCGATCTGCGCGTCACGGGAGCCACGCTCACCACAGCACTCGTCGCAACCGAGAAGGGCGACGTCAGGATGCCCGCCTGGCGCTTCGACCTCGAAGGCACTCGGGTCACGATGCTCGTCCTCGCGCTGCCGCCATCGGCGACCGCCGCGATCACGCCTCTGGACCCCATCCGGGGTTCCGGACTACAGCCCGAGGGTTTCGTCGTCTCGGATGAGGGTCGGACACTTCGCGTCACCTTCACGGGGTCTCCGGACGGGCCGGGTCCCTGCGGCGCCGACTACGACGCACGAGTCTTCGAACGCGATACGGCAGTGGCGGTCGCGGTCTTCGTGGCCCCCCGCGAAATGCCCGATGGTGAGGTCGCGTGCAGCGCCATCGGCGCGCCCCGGGCTGTCGACATCACGCTGGCCCAACCGCTGGCCGGGCGACCGGTCCTCAGCGTCGCCGACGGAATGCCCGTCTCCCAGGGCGACCCGTTCCAACCTCGCTGATCGATCAGACCAGGGCGAGCAGGAGCCGCGCGGCTTCCCACGTCGCTGCCGCCAGGACCGCGACGAACGTCCCGATCCAGACGAACGCGGGTATGCCGGTCAGTTGCCTCAGCACTGCCGCGTCACTTCCGCGGTCGTGTCGTCCGTGGGCCGACGTGAGGGCGCCGAGGTGGCGCCAGGCGCCGATGAGCAGGACGAGTCCGGTCGACACGACGGCGAGCGCCTGGACCTCGTCGTTGCGCCACCACCACAGGGCGCCGATGCCGACACCGGCGGCGGCGACCGTGGCCAGAGTCCCGGCGGAGCGCACGAAAACGAGCACGACGACCAAGGTGAGCAGGCACGCGAACAGGAGCGCGGCGGCATACCCCGTCGTTGCTGACCAGACCATGAGGAGACCGACGAGAGCCGGCATCGGGTAGCCGGCCCACGTCGTCGCGATGCGGCCGATGCCGCGCGCCGGGCCGACGGTGACGGCGTGGCCGGACATGTCGCCGCGCACGACGAAGCCGGTGAAGCGGCGGCCGAACGCGATGCCGATGATCGCGTGGCCGAGTTCGTGGACGAGCGTGACGGCGATGCGCAGCTGCAGCCAGATCGTCGGGACGAGGACGACGGCGAGGGCCGCGAGGGCTGCCGTGGCGAGGGCGCCGGCGTTGAGTCCGGGCGCGGCTGACCCGAGGCGCGAGGTGAGTTCGGTGCCGACGTCCATGGGCGGTGAGCGTAGGCGGGCGGCCTGTGTGCGCCGGCTTCCGGGTGCGCTAAAAGGCAACAAAAGGTTGCGTATGCCGCGCTCTCGCGTTACGTTGTATGCAACCAAAGGTTGCACAAGCGCAACGCCGTCCAAGGAGAACGCCATGACCAGAACCTCGACCACGCACAGCGAACGGGCGAGCCCCTCGCGCCACCGTGATCCTCGCCATCCTCTTCACCGGAGCCTTCGTCATGGGGTGCGCCGAGATGCTCGTCGTGGGACTCATCGACCTCATCGCCACCGACCTCGACGTCTCTGTGCCCTCCGCCGGAGCTCTCGTCACGGCCAACGCCGTCGGGCTGGCTGTGGGTGGGCCACTGCTGACGTTCCTCACGACCGCCCTCGACCGACGACTCGTCGTCCTGGCTTCGACGGGCGTGTTCGTCGCGGCCAACCTGCTGCCCGCCCTCGGCGCCGACTACTCCACCTTCCTGGTGGCGCGCGTCCTGATCGGCGCGGTCCAAGGGCTCTACATCGCGGCCGCCATCACGATGGCGACCTCGGTGGTGCCTCCGGAGCGGGCGGGCCGGGCCATGGCCGTGGTGATCTCCGGGTTCGCCAGCGCGAGTGCGTTCGGCCTGCCGCTGGGGACCCTGTTGGGTCAGGCCATCGGCTGGAGGGCGTCGTTCGTCGCGGTCGTCGTCATCGCCGCCCTCGTGCTGGCGCTCGCGTTCGTTGTCCTGCCCTCCGTGCCCACGGCCGGTGACAGTCGGGCCTTCGACCAGGCTCGCCACGCCTTCGCGCCGCGCGTGCTCGCCCTCCTCGGGCTGTGCGCCGTCATCTTCGTCGCGATCCAGTCGGTCCTCACCTATGTCGTGCCCTTCCTCGACCAGATCACGGGGTGCGGGGCTCGGTGGTGAGTGCCTTCCTCCTGGCCTACGGCGTCGCGACCACCGTCGGGTCGTCGATCGGCGGGCGGTTCGCTGACGCCAACGCTGCGCGGGCGCTCGTCGTCGGCTGCGTCGGGTTGCTCGGCTCGATCGGGCTCATGGCCGCCTTCGGCACGAGCCCCGTGTTCGTGGCCGTCGCGATCCTGGGCATGGGGCTGTTCGGCATGGGGATGGCGCCGTCCATGCAGCACCGGGTCGTCACGTTGGCCGGTCCGGGTGGACCGTTGGCTGCGTCCCTTCCGGCGTCCGCGGTCAACGCCGGCATCGCGATCGGGTCCCTCGCGGGAGGGGTGGCCATCAACGTCAACGGCGTGGGTGCGACCGTCACTGTTGGCGGGGCCCTTGCGGTCGTGGCGATTGCCATCGCCGTGGCCACGCGGCACCTCCGGGTGGGTGGTGGGGGCTCGGCTGCAGCCGACGTCGCGACGCCGCGAGCTCCGCTCGTCACCTCAGGTAGCGTGGAGCGCAACCAATGATTGCGCGAACGGAGCAGGCCATGCAGCTCACTGAGTTCGGAACGCTGGAGCGGGAGATCCGCATCGACGCGAGCCCCGAGGTCGTCTTCGACGTCATCAGTTCGCCAGAGCACATCCGCGAGTGGTGGTCCGACGACGCCTCCCTCGAGTCGGATGCTCGTCCGGGCGCGATGGGCGAGCTCATCTGGGCCGACCGCGACCAGCCGGTCCCCTTCGTCGTCGTCCAGAGTGACCCGCCGCGCACGTTCTCCTTCCGCTGGACGTCGCCCGATGGAGAGATGCCTGCGGAGGGCAACTCGCTCCTCGTGACCATCGACCTGCAGTCGTCACCGCCGGGCACGGTGCTGCGACTGACGGAGACGGGATTTCGCGAGAAGGGTTGGGAGGCAGCGGTGCTCGAGGAGGCGTTCCACGACCACGAGCGCGGCTGGGACTTCTTCCTGCCCCGACTGGGCGCCCACGCCGCGAAGGTGGGTGGTCCGCAATGACCACCGCGATCGACGACCAGTTGTGGTCCGCGCTCGGCGACCCGATCCGGCGCCAGGTGCTCGACATCCTCGTCGCCGACGGGTCCGCGACCTCGACGAGCCTCGGTGAGCGACTCCCCGTGACACGACAGGCCGTGGCCAAGCACCTCGCCGTCCTCGACCGCGCCGGACTCGTGCACGCCGAGTCGGCCGGACGCGAGAAGCACTATCGGCTGGACGACGCCCAGTTCGCCCGGGCCGTCGCCCAGCTCACCGCCGTCGGCAAGACCTGGGACGCGCGCCTGCACCGCATCAAGAAGCTCGCCGAGTCCATCCAGACCCAGAGCCAGAGCAGCTAGGATGCACCCGACTTCGTGCCCCGCACGGACAGCTCGCGGCGCTCGCTGTCCGTGCGGGGCACGAAGTCGACGCTGGGCGTGATCGGATGGGGCTGTGACCGACGCACCGCCCGCTGACCCCTGGCTCACCGAGACGCTGGACCTCGACGCCTACCTCGCACGCACCGGCGGGGTGGCCGAGCCGCCGAGCCTCGAGGCGCTGACTCGGCTGCAGACCGCGCACATCCGCACCTTCACCTTCGACAACCTCGACGTGCTCCTCGGCACCCACCCCGGCGTCAGCCTGCCGGCGATCCAGGAGAAGTTCGTCGGGCGCGGTCGTGGCGGCTACTGCTTCGAGCACGCCTCCCTGTTCGCCGCCGTTCTGCACAGACTTGGGTATGCCGTGACGCGTCACCTTGGTCGTGTGGGCGACCCGCAGCTCGCGCCGCGCACGCACCTCGTCGTCATGGTCGATCTCGATGGTGAGCGGTTCCTCTGCGACCCGGGCTTCGGTCGGTCCCCGCTTGCCCCGATCCCTCTGGTCGACGGCGCCGACGTGACAGCGGAAGGGTGGCGACACGGCATACGCCAGATTTCCGATGGGACCACCGATGCGTGGGAAGTGCTGCGGCACACCGGAGATGAGTGGGAGGTCATGCACACCATCGACTCGTTGCCGGTGCGCCCGGTCGACGTGGCGATGGGTCACCACTGGACGAGCACCCAGCCGACGAGCCACTTCATGACCTCACTGATGTGCGTCGCGCACGGCACCGACGAGGACGGCACGGCGCTCATCGCGGCCCTGACCGAGGACGCCGTGACGATCCGGCGCCCGGGACAGCCGACCGAGCACCGAGCCATCACGCCCGCTGACCTCGAGACGTTGCCCGAGCTCATCGACAGCCTCGGTGCGAACCTCACGCGCAGCCGAGGGCGCGGCGCTCGTCGAGTCGTCCGCCGCCTCCGATCGAAAGACGCCTGATGACGACGGTGCGGGCCACGATCGACCGCCTCGGCATCCCCGGGATCATCGACGTCCACACCCACTTCATGCCCGAGCCCGTCCTGGCCAAGGTGTGGAAGTTCTTCGACCAGGTCGAGGAGCGAACCGGGAGCGCGTGGCCGATCACCTACCGCGGCGACGAGGAGGAGCGGCTCGCACAGCTGCGCGGGTTCGGGGTCATCGCGTTCACGTCGATGCTCTACCCGCACAAACCGGGTATGGCTGCGTGGCTCAACGGGTGGTCCGCGGACTTCGCCTCCCGCACGCCCGACTGCCTTCACACGGCCACGTTCTACGCCGAGGAGTCGGCGGGCGCAGACGTCGCTGCGGCGCTGGAAGCGGGCGCTCGGGTGTTCAAGTCGCACATCCAGGTCGGCGGCTACGACCCGCGCGACCCGCTGCTCGATCCTGTGTGGGGTCAGCTCGAGGATGCCGGCACGCCGATCGTCATCCACTGTGGCAGTGGCCCCGAGGTCGGGCCCTTCACCGGGCCCGAGCCGATCGCCGAGGTGTTGCGCCGGTTCCCTCAGTTGCAGCTCGTCATCGCCCACATGGGGGCGCCGGAGTACTCCGAGTTCCTCGACCTGGCCGAGCAGTACGACCGCGTCCACCTCGACACGACCATGGCGTTCCATGACTTCATGGAGCAGCTGTCGCCGTTCCCGGTGGCGGAGCGGGCGCGGCTGGTCGCTCTGGGTGATCGCATCCTGTTCGGCAGCGACTTCCCCAACATCCCCTACCCCTACGACGAAGCAGTCGCCGCCGTCGTCGGGCTCGACCTGGGCGACGACTGGTTGCGAGCGGTATTGCACGACAACGGTGCTCGCATGTTCGGGCTCTGAGCTCAGGTCCCCTGGAGCAGGGCCCAGCCCAGGGCGAGCACCGAAAGCAAGCCAGAGCGCCAGGCCATCGCCTTCAGCCCGGGGAAGCCTGACGGGCTCTCCGCAGCGACGGGTTCGAGTTGCGGGTTGGGCTCGTCGAGGGAGAGTGGCTCTGCGTCCGCACGCTCGGCGGAGGTGATGGTTCCGAAGTACCAGCGCCCGAGGATGGCCCGGCGGTGTGGGATGGCAATGCCCTCGTCGGCGGCGACCCACCTCGGGGTCGCCCAACGACCCTCGACTCCGTCGATCCACGCCTCGTGCACGGACATCGCCGTTTGGTACGAGAGCAGGGCGTCACTCTCGTCGTCGGCTCGGAACACCCGGTCGGGTTTGGGGAACGTTCCGGGGCCAGAGATCGGCTCCTCGTCCCAGATCGCCAACAACGGGCGATAGACGCGCGGGTTCGGATCGTGCAGCAGGGCAACCCACCCGACCCGCGGCGTCCGACGGCCCGAGTCATAGGCCCGGCGAGCCCGATGGACTCCCCACGCCTCGCGGAGCGGGAAGCCGACGCAGAACAGGCCCACCGCGAAGGTGATGGCAAGGGCCGAGTCGCCCCGGTCCAGCCACGCGGCCCCCGCGACGGCCATGACGCATCCCACCACTGTGGCGACCGCCCACGCAGTCGCGCGAGCTCAGCGAGGACGCCAGACTGACGGCCAGCGCGTGCCCGACACGGGGCCGACGTCCGGTGGTGCGCCGCGAAGAGGAGCGCTGAGACGTTCGACTTCGACGTCGACTGCGGCCGCGCGGCCCAGGCGGCATCCACGACCGCGCGGTTGCGGCGAGCAAGCACGCGGGTGACCGGAGTCATCGCAAACATGCCCACAAATGCTCCGAGGATCGCGGCGAGTCCGGGATGACCCCCGAGGAGGAAGAACGCGAACGAACCGAGGAAGATCGCGAGCTGCGCCATTTGCGTCCGCATCGGGGCGGTGCGGCCCTCGACCCAGGCCGGGATCCCACGGCTGAAGGACCACAGCTGCACTCCCGCCATGGAGATGAAGCACGCCGCGACGAGCAGTGGGCTGGCTTCCGGCCGGGAGGTCGCGATGACGGCGATGCCGCCACCGACGAGCCCGGCGATGAACACGCCTGAGATGACGAGGGAGCTCCGAGAGATCGCTCGGTCGTCCCGGGGCATGGGTGTCGTCACGCGACCGATTGTCCCTGAGGCCCGGAAGGTGCCCGCTCCTTCCTTCCCAAAGCACCGCTGTCCCTGGCCCTGGCTAGGGTGCGTTCGTGTCCACTCCCGTCGCCATCGCCACAGCCGCGTTGGTGCGTGATGGTCGCGTCCTGCTGGTGCACCGGAACCCCGAGCGGCGGTGGTACCCCGACTGCTGGGACCTCGCCGGCGGTCACATCGAGCCGGGCGAGACCCCGAAACAGGCCGTGATTCGGGAGTGCCAGGAGGAACTCGGCGTGCGCATCCTCGACCCGCGGCCGATTCCGATGACGTTCACGGATCCCGGCATCGCCATGCACGCGTTCCTGGTCGAGCACTGGGACGGCGAACTCGTCAATGCCGCGCCTGACGAGCACGACCAGCTCGGCTGGTTCGAACCCGCCGACCTCGCGCACCTGACGCTCGCCGACGCCGCCTGCCTGCCGGACCTCCTGAACGCGGTCCGTGCCGGACGGGCCGACGGGCACCTCCCAGAGGACTTCTGAGAGGTGCCCGTCGGCGCGCCGGAAGGGTCAGATCAGCGTGAGGTCAGTCGGTCGCGGCAGGTGAGCGGACGGCATACGGGAAGGTGTCTTCGCGGTCCTGGAACGCGAGAATGTCCTTGTTGTGGATCTCGCCGTCCTGGATCTCGATGGCCCGCTCGATCGTCGTCTCCTTGGCCCACGCCGAGGGTCCGGTGAGGACCGTGCGCAAGTGTGGGAGGAGCGCCTCGCTGTTGACCCACGTCGCCGAGTTCCAGAGGTAGGACGGCGTGTGGTCGACGGCGTAGTAGGTCATGTTGTTGCCGACGGTGAAGGTCGGGTCCTCGAAGCTCGTCGGGCGCGCCCAGCTGAAGCCCATGCCCTCGTCGCACGACACATCGACGATGAGACTGCCCGGACGGAACCTGCCGAGGTCCTTCTCCTGCAGGAAGGTCCACGGCGATGAGGTGTCCTGCAGAACGCAGTTGACGACGATGTCGTTCTCCGAGAGATAGGACGCGAGCGGGATGCGGCCCTCGTTGGTCACGGCACACGTCTGCGACGGGTCGTCGTCGTCGTGGTCGAGGTGGACGATCTGCACCGAGTGGATCGGTGACGCGACGGCGGCGACCTTGCGGCTCGTGAGCACGCGGACGTCGTCGATGCCCTGGGCACTCAGCGCGGTCACCGCGCCACGGGCGGTGGCACCGAACCCGATGACGACCGCACGCAGCCGGCGCCCATAGGTCCCGGTCGTGCCCGACAGTGCGAGCGCGTGCAACACGGACGAGTAGCCGGCGAGCTCGTTGTTGAGGTGGAACACGTGGAGCAGGAAGCTGCCGTCGCGCGCCCAGTGGTTCATCGCCTCGAACGCGATGAGCGTGAGCTTGCGGTCGATCGCCTCCTGGGTGAGCGCCTGGTCCTGGACGCAGTGCGGCCAGCCCCACACGATCTGCCCGTCACGCAGCTCCGCGAGGTCCTCGGACTGCACCTTGGGCTGCAGGATGATGTCGCACTCGGCGATGAGCTCGGTGCGGGTGCGCACCCCGCCGAGCTGTGCGGCGAGCGTCTCGTCGGAGACGCCGAACGGCAGGCCGTAGCCCTCCTCGACGAAGATCTGCGCTCGCAGCTCCGGGTCGATCCGGTCGACGTGGGTGGGGTGGATCGGCAGCCGGTGCTCGTTCTCCTTGCGGGAGTGAGCCATCACTCCGAGCGTGAGGAGGGCGGTGGAACTGGCGTCAGCGCTTCTTGCCATGCAGCGTCGTCTCGATCCCGGTTGATTCGGCGGCCTTCGACTTCTTGTCGGCCCGCTTCTCCTTGATGGACTTGCCGGACTTCTTGGTCAACGCGTGGCGTGGTGACTTGTCGGACATGTTCAGTCCCTTGGTGGGGAGACCCGAAGGGTCCCGCTGTCCGGAGACTACGCCCCGTGGGCCGACCGGCCTTCCGCCTTGGTGCAGCCGGACCTTGGTCCCTGTCCCGCCGCGCGGCCTCGGCAGACGCTGGAAGCATGACAACCACACTTCACAAGACCGACCACCAGTTGAAAACCCACGTCACCGACGAGTTGAGATGGTGGCCCAACGTCGACGCCGACCACATCGGTGTCGCCGTGACCGACGGAGCCGTGACCCTCTCGGGAGAGGTCAACTCCTATCCCGAGAAGGAGGCGGCACTCGCGGCTGCCTTTCACGTCAAGGGTGTGACGGGTGTCGCCGACCAGATCATCGTCAAGCATCGTCTGGGCTGGCACGAGGACATCGACATCGCGCGGGCAGCGGCCGAGGCACTCAAGAACACCGTCGTCGTCCCGCAGGGAGCCGTGAAGGTCGCGGTGCACCTGGGACGCGTCACGCTCAGTGGCTCGCTCGCGTGGAACTACCAGCGCGAGGCGGCCCTGCGAGCGGTGCGGCACGCTCCCGGGGTGTCGTTCGTGCAGAACGACATCGAGATCAAGCCGAAGCTCCCCTTCGCTGCGGAGCAGGCGAACACCAAGATTCGGCAGGCTCTGCTGCGCAATGCCCAGGTCGAGGCCGATCGAGTCCACGTCACCGTCCGTGGCACGACGATCGAGCTGACCGGTTCGGTCGACTCCTGGCACGAGCTCCGCGAGGCCGGTCACGCCGCCTGGGCCACGCCCGGCGTCACGTCAGTGCTCAACCGGCTCACCGTGATGTCCTGACCGATCCAGCCGGGACCCCACCCCAGGGCCGGACAACGATTGGGCGCCGCCGTCGCAGTGTCGCCGTCACCGGGGCGAGGACTGCCAACGGAACCATCGGGAGGCGAGTGCGCCGGCGCCGACCATCCACGCCGTCGTGACTGCAACGTCGGCCCACGAGAGTGAGGCTCCGTCGGGGTCGAGCGCCGCGACGAGGGCCTGCTGCACATGCCTCAACGGGAAGATCGAGCCGATGGTTCGCATCCACGATGGCCCCTCCGTGAGGAACACGTCGGACACGAAGGCCATCGTCAGGAGGACGACGAGTGCGACGGCGCCAAAGGATCGTGAACTCGGCACGGCCGCCGCGAGAAGGAACCCCACAGCCGCGAGCGAGATCGTCCCCACGATCACCACCGCCAGTCCGACGAGGACCCCCATCGGCGTGAGGCGGAGCTCGAGCGTGGTCGCCCCGACGACGAGGACGAGCGTCATGAGGGCCGTGTTGACGAGAACGGCCGTCACCATTCGACCGACGAGGAACGCGATGGGCGTCAGTGGAGTGCCGTGAAGTCGCTTGAGGACCCCACGGTCGCGGGCCTGCGCCACGGAATCCGGCAGGTTCATGAAGGCAGTGACGCCCAGACCCCAAGCGATCATGCTCGCGGCGTTGCGGGTATCCACTGGGACAGGGCCACTCGGGCTGCTCGTGCCGACGACTTCAGACAGGAACACGTACAGGCCGACCGGCATGAGGATGGCGAAGAAGACCGCGCCCGGATCGCGCCACGTCAGTCGCATCCCGGCGAGAGCCTGGTGGGCGATCATGGCGCCAACCGTGGGGTGGGCGACCGTGGGGTGGGCGACCGTGGGGTGGCTGACCGTCGGGACAGAGGCGGTGTGTGGGGAGGAGGTACGAGAGGCCGAGCCGCCTGGCTGTGCTTGATGGTGAGGGTGTCGGTGGAGCGTGAACACGTGGCGGCGTTCCCCGCTGAGACCCCGGACGGCAACGGCGCCAGCCACCACGGTCCACGCCACGAGGCCGAGGAACGTGCGGGCATTCCACCCGGACCCGGCGAAGAACGGATTGAACTGGTCCTGGAGTGCGTCCGTGACGGGTTTGACCGGGAACCATCCCGCCAGGCGATCCAGTGTCCCGGGGAGAGTGTCAAAGCCTGTGAACAGGCCGGAAATGAACGACAGGACCACGACCGCCCCGATCGAGACGGCTTGAGCCGTTCCGGCCGATGGGGTCAGGGCTGCGATCGCGAGTCCGATGGTCACGTAGCAGAGCACCGCAGCGACAAGGGTCGCTGCGCTCGCGACCACGGTCGACCAGATGACCTGGATGTCGTAGGCGGCGACTCCGACGACCACCATGACACCCACGGTGAGCAGCGCAAAGGCGCTGGCGCCGACGGCCCGCCCCGCCACGTAGGCGAGCGGCGGCGTGGGCGTCCCCCGGAGGCGCTGGAGAACCCTTGTCTCGCGAGCGTGAGCGAGGGAGGTCGCGGTCGTGGGGAGGGCGGCATACAGGGCACCCATGGAGACGGCGACCGGGGTGGCGAACTGCATCACCCGCAGACCGCCTGTTCCTTCCAGGACCTCGTTTCCGGCGAGCGCTCCGATGACGACGAGCCAGATCAGCGGGATGAACAGACTGAAGATCAGGACCAGTCGGGCCCTCCAGTACTCGGTCACGGCATACCGGATCTGGTCGCCGACGAGAGTCAGGACTGACGGTCGGACGTGCTGTGTCCCCACAAGGCTCACGAGCGGCTCCCCGTGACAACAGCGGTCTCGACCGCGGACGGAAAGATCTGGTTCGCATCGCCGCCCCCGGCGGCAAGGAGCGCGAGATACGCGTCCTCGAGCGTCGGGCGCCGCACCGTCAGGGCCGAGAGCTCGATCCCGCGCTCCAGGGCCCACGCCGTCAGGGTGTGCAGGGACGCGGTCGGGTGAGCCGTCGTGACCTGCCAGTCGGCACCGGCGGCGACAGGTGGGGAGTCCACGTGAGGCAGGCTCGCGATGTCGACGCCATCGGGCAGCCGGAACGACAACACCGCGTCACGCTGTCCGGCGCCGATCTCGGCAGGAGTCCCCATCGCGACCAGCCGCCCCTGCACCATGATCGCGACCCGATCGGCCAGGTGCTCGGCCTCGTCGAGGTAGTGGGTCGTGAGGAGCACCGTCTTGCCGGC
Source organism: uncultured Actinomycetota bacterium (assembly GCA_963807825.1). GTDB lineage: Bacteria > Actinomycetota > Actinomycetes > Actinomycetales > Dermatophilaceae > Knoellia. The sequence goes on along the minus strand of CAWEDC010000035.1, from coordinate 5,661 downwards.
GTCGCGAAGCCCTTCGATGAGCGTCCACGCATGACGACGGGCAACGGGGTCGAATCCCGTGGTCGGCTCGTCGAGGAAGATGAGGTCGGGGTCTCCGACGAGCCCGAGGGCGAGGTCGAGGCGGCGACGTTGACCACCGGAAAGGTGCCTCACACGGGTGTCCGTCTTGTCGCTGAGGCCCACTTGGTCGATGAGCTCGTCGGTGTCCAGACGCCGCGGATACATGCCTCGGTAGAGCTCCACGAGTTCGCGGACGGTGAAGTCGTCGTCGAACCCTGCTTCCTGCAGGACGATCCCGGTCCGCTCACGGAAGTCGCGGCCACCAAACTGTGGATCGCAGCCCAGGACCTCCACGGATCCGGAGGTGCGATGGCGGTGCCCCTCGAGGATCTCAACCACCGTGGTCTTGCCGGCACCGTTGGGACCCAGCAGGGCAAACACCTCACCCTGGTTGATCGTGAACGACACGCCGTCGACGGCCGCCACGGGTCCATAGACCTTGCGCAGGTCCTTCACGACCACTGCAGGTCCGGCCGCTTTCGTCTCCGAAACGTCCACCTGACACCACTCTGCCGTCGTGAACGATGGCTCCTCCATCGCTGCCTCTCCTGACCATGCCCGTGTGGCGTAGCGAGACACAGGGCCTTTGGACCCTGGTGGCCGATGGCGCCCTGCCCCGTACTGGGTGCAAGTCATTGACCAAGGAGAAACCATGCGATGTCGATCTGCGTACCTCGTGGCGAGTGCCGTGATGCTGCTCCCGGCTCTGACAGGTTGCGGTGACGACGACCCCCCGATCGCACCCTCGCCCTCAGCCACGGAGTCCAGGACCCCGTCGGCCACGCCGTCGGTTACGCCGTCGGTCACCCCATCGGTCGCGCCCTCAGCGACGTCGTCCTCGAGCCTGCGCAACGTCCCCGTCTACTACGTCGGTGAGTCCCAGGACTCATTCCGCCTGTATCGGGAGTTCCGCACCGTGCCGAACGCCGGCGGCATGGTCGCCTCGGCCGTGCGAGCCATGACCCGGCTGTCGCCCCTCGATCCCAACTATTCGACGCCGTGGCGTCCCGCCACGCGAGTTTCGGTGTCGCAGAGAGGAACTGGCCTCATCGTCGACCTGTCAGCTGACGCCTTCTCAAACTCGAACGTGGGCAGCGAGTTGGCCGCTATTGCGGTCCAGCAACTCGTCTACACGGCAACCGCCGCAGCCTCAATGAGCGGCAGCCCGGCGACCACCGTGACGATCACCAGGGACGGCAGGGCCGCCGACGTCTGGGGCGTCGTTCGGGTCGGCACCGCCACGCCACGCGCCCCCATGGTCGAGGTTCAGGCCCTGGCGTGGGTCATCTCCCCACAGCAGGGCGAGGTCCGCAAGGCCGGCAAGGTGGTGTTCACCGGCTTCGGGACGTCGTTCGAAGCAACGTTCGGCTGGGTCGTGCGCTCGGCTGCAGGAGCCAAGGTTGCCCAGGGTTCGGCCATGGGCGGCACTGGCACAGGAGGCTTTGGCTCCGTGTCCTTCAGCGCCCAGCTCTCCCCAGGTACCTACTCGGTCACCCTGTCGACGGATGACCCCTCCGGTGGCGCTGAGGGGCATGGACCCGCTTCCGACGACAAGACCTTCACCGTCCGCTGACCAGAGGAGCCCCAGATGTCCAAGAAGTCATGGTCTGATCTGACCTCCACCCAGCGGCGACTCGTCGTCGTGGGAGGGGTCGTCCAGGTGACCCTGCAGGTTGCCGCGCTGCGCGACCTGCGCCGGCGTTCGGCGACCGAGATCAGGGGCCCACGATGGATGTGGGTCTGCGCGTCTTTCATCAACACCGTCGGCCCAGTGGCGTACTTCCTCTTCGGCCGTCGCCACCACCGGGAAAATGCGTGATGGGCTCCTCCCCGAAGGGCCTCGGTCACCGTACCCAGGCACGGGTGAGGAGGCGCCCTGCCCGACGCAAGGCAGTGACCTCACTGTGGATGGTCCCGGCTTTCATCGTCTGGACGCTGGCCTACGTGGCCCTGAGCGGCCGAGTCGCGGAAGCCATCGGTGCGCACACGGAGAACGGTGAGGTGGCCTACATCGAGGCGTGGCTTCCCTGGACGGTCGTCACCCTGCTCTGGCTCTCTCCGCTCCTCGTCGGGCTGGGCCTGGCCATGGCCGCTCGCCGTGTGGACAGGACGGATGGGGTGGCCCTCGCGGCCCTCGTGGTCAACGGCCTGCTCATGGCCGTGGCTGCGGGCCCAGCTCTGCTGGACCGCATGCTCCACCTGCGGTAAAGGTCGCGACGCGACGCCGCCGGTGGGCCGCGAAGGCGACCCACCGGCATACCCATCTGTGTTTCTAGATGAAGAGGAGCTGCGCTCCGTCGGTCTTCTCGATGAAGTCGCTCGCGCTGATGATTCCCTCGACCTCGTCGTAGAGGTCCTCGCTCGTCAGGTGGTTCATGTCGGCTGACAGCTGGCACGCCCACAGGTGACCGCCGGACGCGACGATCTGCTCGAGGAACTCAGGGACGTCGGGCACGTCGAGGTCGGCGATCGACTTGCGCAGTCGCGACGTGGCCATGTGGGTCATGCCGGGCAGACCGCCGAGGCCCTGCGGCATGTGCGTCGCCGTGTTGCCCAGTGGCGTGAACTTGAGGTCAGCCATGGTCTTCGTGGTGATCATGTCGAAGCCCCAGAACGTGAAGAACAGGTGCGTCTCGACGCCTTCCCCCAGAGCCGCGTTCGCGAGGATCAGCCCGGGGTAGGCCATGTCGAGGCTGCCCTTGGAGCAGATGATCGCGAGTTTGCGCCCGCCGCCGGCGGCGTCGGTCGGAGAGTCGAACTGGGGGACGAGGGCGGGTGCCGCTTCGGTGGTGGTCATGACTTGCCCTTCCTGCTGCGTATGCCGTGTGGCCGGGTGGGGTGGGACGTGCGGGGTATGCCGGGTGGCTCGGTCAGACGCAGCCGCGCGGCTTGGGCAGGCCGGCGATGTAGGCCATCTTCTTGGCGGGCTTCTGCGGGAAGAGGGCGAAGAGGGCCTTGATGGGTGTGCCCGCAAACATGGCCACGCGGCGGATGGTTGCGGTTTCGCCCTGCTCCGCGAAGTCCTTGCGGAGGAAGCGCAGGACCTCCCAGTGCGCGTCGGTGAGGGTGATGCCGATCTGCGCGGCCAGGCGGGTGGCGAGCTGCTCGTCCCACTCGTCGTAGTTGGTGAGGAAACCTTCGTCGTCGACGTGGATCGGTCGGTCGGCAATCGTGGTGACGGGCATGGCGGACTCCTTGCTGAGAACGGTTGTGGGACAACAGGTTTGTGGGGAACTACGGGACAAGAGCCGGAGGCTTCTTGCCGACCATGGACATGTGGCCGGGCAGCGGGAGGGGGCGACCGGGGAGCAGGACGTTCCAGTAGAGCCAGCGGAACGCGAGTTTGCCGAGGTGGTTGGACCGCGTCTCCTTGAGCAGCTGGAGGGGCCCGATGGTGGGCAGGGGGTAGCTGCCCGGCAGCGGCTCGGTGTCGTAGTTGAAGTCGATGAGCAGGCCCTTGCCGTCGCCGGACTCGATGAAGCAGTTGGCGTGTCCGTCGAAGGACGCCGAGAGGACCTTGCCGTCGATGAGGGACAGGAAGTTGTCGACGAAGATCTCGACGCTGAAGTGGGCGACGGACCCGGCCTTTGAGGTCGGCAGGTCTGCGGCGTCTCCGACCGCGAAGACGTTGGGCCACTTCGGCGACTGCAACGTGTGCTTGTCGACGGGGACGTAGCCGAGCTCGTTGCCCAGGCCGGAGCGGGTCAACATGTCGGACCCCATGTTGAGCGGGATCGTGACGAGGAGGTCGAACGGGATGACGCGCTCGTCGTAGGACACCAGGGCCTTGGCCTCGTTGTCGATGCGCTCGACGAGGAAGTCGGACTCGACCGTGATCTTGCGGTCCTCGAGCATGTGCCCGAGCTGGGTCGAGGCGATCGGCTTGGTGAACGCACCCGCCAGCGGGGTCACGTAGACGAGGTCGACCCAGTCGCGACAACCCTTGTCCCTCAGCCAGGCGTCCACGAGGAAGGTGAACTCCAGGGGTGCCACTGGACACTTGATCGGCATGTCGGTGAGGTGGACGACGAGTCGGCCGTGGTCGAAGCGGGTCAGGGCTTTGGCCAGGGCCTCGGCGCCATCCAGGGTGAAGAAGTCAAAGACGCTCTTGCGCCACTGGGACCCGAGCATGCCGGGGGTCTGGTCGGGGCGGGACGACGTGCCCGTGGTGACGACGAGATAGTCGTAGTCGAGGACGTCACCCCCGACGAGCCGCACCTCGTTGGTGCTCGGCTCGATGCGCTCGACCTCGGCGAGGACGAAGGTCACTCCCTCGCTGAAACAGCTGCGGCGCGACCGGGTGATCTGGTCGCGGGTGTAGCGACCGAACGGCATGAAGAGCAGGCCCGGCTGGTAGAGGTGCACGTTGTCGCGGTCGATCACCGTGACGTCCCAGTCGTCTTCCGGAAGGCGCCTTCGCACGGTGTTGGCGATCATCGTTCCGGCCGTTCCTCCGCCGAGAATGAGCAACTTCTTCTTCACGGTGACTCCTTTGACTCCTTGACTGGTTCTCCTTTCACGCTAGGGAGCGCGTGGGGGTCGGGACAGGGAAGAAGGTCCCCTCCTCGACACCGTCGACAGGGCAGCGACGACGAGTACGACGCCGGCCACGAGGAGGGCCAGCGGGGCGGCGAGGGCGTCCGGGAAGTAGCGCTGCACGACGGACGGAACGACGATGAGGGTTGCGAGGGAGCCGGCGCCGAGCAGGACGAGAGCGCGCAGTCGCATGCCGATGCACACCAGGCCAGCCGCGGTGGCCGCACCCAGTGCCGCACCCGCGTCGGTGTCCAGCGTCAGGGCTGCACCGATCGTCACGACGAGACCGCCGAGGAGGTCAGTGGTGGACCGGGGACCCACCCGCTCGGCCCATCCGAGGAGGAGCCAGACCGCCCCGAGGCCCCAGATCGCGAGGCCGGCCAGCGCGGTGCTTCCGCCGAGGTGGGCAGCCACTCCGGAACCGAGAGCCACTGAGAGGGCCGCGACGACGGCGCTCTGCTGGAGGAACCACTGATGGCGGCGCCACAACACGAACGCCGCGAGGGCCGCACCGGTCGCGGTGAAGAGGGCCTCGTCCTCGCCGGTCCAGTCGAAACTCTCACTGGCCAGGATTGCGAGGAAGGTCGCCACCGCTGCAACGGCGAGCGCCCACAGGACCGAACGCACCCTGCCGGTGGCGGGGCGGTCTCGCTGGACGTGCACGAGGTGGCCGGCGCCGAGAAGGGCCATGGCGGCCGCTCCGACCACGCCGAGGCGTCCCCAGGTGCCGAGCTCATCGAAGTACTGAACGGCGATGAGTCCTGCCGCGATGAGCACGAGGATGCCACCGACGTAGCCGAGGCCCTCGGTCACCGGGCTCGCTGTCTGCGGTGGGTGGACGTCGGCTCGGCGTCGCCCGTTGAGCTCGTCAGCAAGTATTCGACCGGCCTGCTCGCGGCTGATGAGATCGCGCTCCACCCAGTCGTCGAGCTGGCGGGGCAAGGGCCCGCCGGACTGCGGGAATCGTCGTGGCGCGTGCTGAGTGGTCATGTCCAGCAGCCTCGTCGGCGAAGCGCCGTGGCGACAGGGACCTTGGGCCCTTTGACCCTGGGTCCGTCAGCGGGC
>CAWEDC010000034.1:0-24833 GCA_963807825.1 uncultured Actinomycetota bacterium | reverse complement strand
CGCCAACAGGGACTTGAACCCCGAACCCGCTGATTAAGAGTCAGCTGCTCTGCCAATTGAGCTATTGGCGCGCGAGGAAAGACATTAGCAGGACGCTGGCCGAGTCGCGAAATCGAGGTCTCGCAGGGCTGCGCAACGAGGCTGGAAGCGCCTCGTGCCACCGGTGCTCAGGGCTGGGACTCGTCGCGCCTGCACGGCGTAGAAGGTGGCTCCGATGGCTGCGGCGAGTGCCGCGAAGACGATGAACCAGACCCACACGGGCGTGCCGCCGGAGTCCTCACCCTCGGGCGCCGCGGTGGTGTCACCGGTGGCCGCCGAAGCCGCCGGCGGGCTGGGGACCGACGAGCTCGCGGACGGGGTGGGGCGTGGCCGCGCCGGATGCCGGGGCCGGTCGTGGACGGCGGCGCCTGGGGGTTGCCCGCGATCGTGAACTTCGTCGACCCAGAGATCGGGTGGGAGTCCGCGCTCACGACGCGATAGAGAACGTTGTAGGTCCCTGCAGCGATGGGGTCGCTGACCGCAAGGGTGACCTTGGCGCCGCTGGCCGTGGCGTCCTGCCCGACGACGTTGCCGCCCTCGCTGTCCGTGATGCGCACGGTGACGAACTGCGGGTCGATCGGCTCGTTGAACGTGAGGACGACCTCCGTGGGGGAGGCGGGGAGCGACGCCCCGTCGGCCGGTGAGATCGACAGCAGCCGCGAGTGGGCGCTCGCCGGCAGCACTCCCGCGCACACCGCCAGGAAGCCGGTGAGGAGGAGCAAGAAGAGTCCACGCGTCGTCGTTCTCATGACACCCATCTTGCACACCGAGCCTGAACATGACGAAAGCCCCTGCAGTGCAGGGGCTTTCGAACGGGGTGAGTAACGGGACTTGAACCCGCGACATCCGCCACCACAAGGCGGCGCTCTACCAGCTGAGCTATACCCACCAAGGACTGCACGGCATACAAACAAGTGGTGCCGAGGCAGCGCGAACTATCGTACCTGTTCCTCAGGAGTGCTTTGGACCGGACCCGAGGGGTGCGCCCGACACCGGTGCCGAGTGGTCGACGACGTGCGTCGCCGGCGATGGTCCGGAGCTCGTCGGTCGGCCGACCGGGAGGGTCGACGAAGACCGCGGCGCGGTAGTAGCGCAGCTCCGCGATGGACTCGCGGATGTCGGCGAGGGCGCGGTGCCCACCGTTCTTGTCGGGCGCCGCGAAGTAGGCGCGGGGGTACCAGCGACGCGAGAGTTCCTTGATCGAGGAGACGTCGATGATGCGGTAGTGCAGGTGCTCCTCGAGCTCGGCCATGTCGCGTGCCAGGAAGCCGCGGTCGGTCGCCACCGTGTTGCCGCCCAGGGGAGCCTTGCGGGGCTCGGGGACCCACTCGCGGACGTAGTCGAGGACCAGCTTCTGGGCCTCCTCGATCGTCACGCCGTCGGCGAACTCGTTGATGAGCCCCGAGGTCGTGTGCATCTCGCGGACGAAGTCGCCCATCTGCTCCAGCGCCTCGTCGGTGGGCTTGATGACGACGTCGACGCCGTCGCCGAGGATGTTGAGCTCGAAGTCGGTCACGAGAGCGGCCACCTCGACAAGGGCGTCGTTCTCGAGTGAGAGCCCTGTCATCTCGCAGTCGATCCAGACGATGCGGTCGGTGTGGGCTCGGTCGGGCGAAGTGGACATGGCCTCCACCCTATTGCGCTGCACTAGGGTCGCCTGCATGAGTGGGGAGCAGGCCATCGCCGTCCAATCACCCGAGCCACCGCAGCCGGGAGGCAAGCGCGCGGGCGCGCACCGCGGCAGGTCGCTGTTGCGTCGCTGGGTCCTCCTCGGGATCGCGATCCTCGGCTTCGGACTCGCCGCCCTGGCCGTCGCCGTGGCCATCGGCGCTGCCGCCGGAGTGAGTGCCACGTTGCTCGGGCTCGTCGTCGCGATCATCCCGCTCGGCATCGTCGTCCCGACGTTCATGTGGCTCGACCGCTTCGAGGCCGAGCCCACCCGCTACCTCGTCATGGCCTTCCTCTGGGGAGCCCTCATCGCCGTCCTCATCGCGATGACCCTCAACACGGCCGGCCAGCTCGTCCTGTGGGGATCCATCCCCGCCGACGAATCCCTCGCTCTCACAGCCGTTTTCGTCGCCCCCGTCGTAGAGGAGGCCGCCAAGGGCCTGCTCATCCTCCTGGTCTGGCGCTTTGCCCGTCGCGAGTTCGACGGGGTCACGGACGGCATGGTGTATGCCGGTGTCACGGCTGCCGGTTTCGCCTTCACCGAGAACATTCAGTACCTCGCGATCGCCTGGGTCCGAGCACGGCCAGGACGGGCTCACGGCCACGTTCATCGGCCGTTGCCTGCTCTCGCCCTTCGCCCACCCCATGTTCACGATCTGCACCGGGATCGGCGTCGGTATCGCGGCCACGTCGCGCAAGGGCTGGGTCCGCTGGGTCGCGCCACTGACGGGCTACGCCATCGCGGTCATCGCGCACGCGGTCTGGAACCTTGCCGCCGTGAGCGGCGGCAACGGCCTCTTCGCGGTCTACCTCGTCGTCGAGGTGCCGCTCTTCCTGGCCTTCCTCGGCTTTGTCGTCTGGGTTCGTCGCCGCGAGGGGCGCCTCATCGGTCAGTTCCTCCACGCCTACTCCGACGCCGGGTGGCTCTCACCCGCGGAGGTCTCGATGCTTGCCTCGATGCCACGCCGGCGGGAGGCGCGCCAGTGGGCCCGTGCCAACGGTGGGCGCGCCGGCCTGCGTTCGATGGAGGACTTCCAGGACACGGCGAGCGAGCTGGCCCTGCTGCGTCGACGCATGTACCACTCAGCAGCAGACGCTCAGGCCCTCCAGGACGAGCGCGATCTCCTCGCCGACCTCGTCAGTCGTCGGCGCGACTTCGCTGGCCAGGTCATGTGATGGGGGAGCGCCCAGCAGTCCTCGAGCTCTCGCAGGCCCTCGCGGGAGACCTCATTGCCCTGCGCCACGACCTGCACCGCAACCCCGAGCTCGGCAACGACCTGCCGCGCACCCAGCAGGCGGTCCTTGACGCGCTCGACGGTCTCGACCTCGAGATCACCCTGGGTCAGAGCCTCAGCAGTGTCGTTGCCGTGTTGCGTGGCCGCGGTGGATCGGGCGACGGAGCGGAGCGCCCCGTGGTGTTGCTTCGCGGCGACATGGACGGCCTGCCCGTCACCGAGGCCACCGGCGTCGAGTTCGCCTCTGAGCGCGATGGGCTGATGCACGCCTGCGGGCACGACCTGCACGTCGCCGGTCTCGTCGGCGCGGCCCGCATCCTCCATGAGCTGCGCGACGAGCTCGCGGGCGATGTCGTCTTCATGTTCCAGCCGGGCGAAGAAGGCCCCGGAGGGGCCGAACCGATGCTGCGCGAAGGCCTTCTGGACGTGGCCGGTCGACGGGTCGACGCGGCATACGCCATTCATGTGTATGCCGCGGAGCATCCGCGTGGCGTGTGGTTCGGTCGGCCCGGGCCGCAGATGGCCGCGGCCGACGAAGTGGTGATCACGGTGCAGGGCAAGGGTGGTCACGGTTCGCAACCGCAGCACGCCCTCGACCCGGTGCCGGTCGCGTGCGAGATCGTGCTCGCCCTGCAGACGATGGTGACGCGACGCTTCGACGTCTTCGACCCCGTGGTCGTGACGGTCGGAAGGATCAGCTCGGGGACGGTCAACAACGTCATCCCCGACACCGCCGTGATCGAGGCGACCCTGCGGACGTTCTCGCCCGAGCACCGCGCGAAGGCGCACGACGAGATCCGCAACGTGGCCGAACACGTTGCCGCTGCGCACCGCCTCTCGGTGACCGTCGACATCGGTGGTGGCTATCCCGTGACGGTCAACGACCCGGAGGAGTTCGCGTTCGCGCAGGCCACGGTCGTGGACCTCTTCGGTGCGGACCGCTGGGCCGACATGGTCACGCCCGAGGCGGGTGCGGAGGACATGTCCTTCGTCCTGGAGGAAGTGCCCGGTGCCTATCTCAACATCGGTGCCTGCGTCACGGACGACCACACGACGGCCGACGACAACCATTCTCCGCGGGCGGCATACGACGACTCCGTCATTCCCGACATGGCGGCGCTGCTCGCCGAACTGGCCCTGCGACGTACGGCGTCGGGCACTCAGCCGCGCTGAAGTCGGACCTTGAGCGGCTGGCTCGTGAGGACCGCCACGGCGGCCCGGTGCTCGGTGTGGTCGACGTCGAGATCGCTGACCCGCATCGGGCCGGGGAGGTGCTGAGCGGCCTTCCACTCGAGCAGCTCGGCCGGTGCGTCGTAGGCGGACACGAGGACCTGGCTCGGGTCGACGACGAGGCCGTGACCTGTCGCCTTGAGGATGGCCTCCTTGCGGGACCACAGCTGGGCGCGGGCACCGAGGAGTTCGTCGCCGTGCAGGTTCGCGATGAGGGCGGCCTCGCTGGGGTCGAGCGTCACGGAGCTGAAGCCGTCGAAGTCGGCGGACTCGAGGTCCTCGACGTCGACACCGACCTCGCCCATGTTGGTCACGGCGGCCACGGCCATCCGCTCGCCGTAGGACACGGACACGTGGATGTCGCGCATGCCGACGACGTGGGGCTTGCCGTGGCGGTCGGTGCCGCACGTGGCGCACCGCTTCTCGAAGTCGATCGACCGCGGGTCGGCTCCGGTCTCGTCGGCGACCAGGCGCCGCAGGAGGGCGTGGGCCGTGATGAAGGGGTGGGGATCGGAGCGGCGATCGGCGCGCTCGCGCTCACCCGCGTCGAGCAGGTCGAGCAGTCGCGGGTCGTCGATCACCTGTGTGGCGCGGATCACGACGGACATACCCCGATCATGTCACCCGTACTCCGGCGCGACCTGCGTGTCCGCCGAGCTCGTTCCGCCCACCTGCAGGTTCCGTCCTCAGGCGCGGGCCCGAGCGATCATGACGCGCACACAGCCCCAGCCCATCGCGAGCCCCCCGGCCACCACCAAGATCACGCCACACAGCCACATCACGTCGTCCCACTGGACCTCGCCGTAGCGAGACAGGTCTGACAGTTCCCGAGCAGCCTCGCCCGGGAACTCAAGGATGCTCGCCGCCGTCACCGAAGAGCCACAAACCGATGCCCAGGATGGTCGCGCCGAGGCCGCAGAACACGAACGCGGTCGTGGAGTCCCGATCCGTGGGGTTGACCTTTTCGAGGTGCGAACCGTCCCTGATCACTGCCGGCGCGCGAAACGAGAGGACCGGCAGCGACAGAATCAGGCACACGCCAAGAGCCGCGCACATGCCGAGGATCCATCCCATGAACGGCACGAGGAACAGTTGCGCGGCGATCCCCTCGGCCCAGTAGTAGTGGAATCCGCCGTTGTCGGCGGTGGCCGTGGCGATGGTCGCCCGTGTGCCGGGAACGATCGTCGCGACCGCCTGAATGAGGCCGACGGGAAGAGCGACGAACCCGGGCGCGACCAGGCAGGCCGAGCTCATCCTGACCAGTAGCCCACCGATGTTCAACGAGGGACGCAGCGCTGGCTCGAGCATGCACCACCCGGCATACACGGCCGGGGTCGCAACCGAAAGGGACCCCCAGATTCGGTCGCCCTCGGCATCGGTCATGGAGTCGAATGCTCCCCAGGCGCCGAACGCCACGCAGGCGATCAGCACCCACAGGTTCACGCCAGTGACGAGCGAGCGTCCCTCGCTCCTCCAGCCCGGTGCGTCGTCCTGCATCCCCCGCTTGTTCATGGCGGCAATCCTAAGTTTGGCGCGAGCCCGGGGGCGGCGCAGGTGGTGCCCCGTCGGCGCTCTCAATCCGTTCGAGCGCCTGTTGCTTGTGCGCCCCATCGGCGCCTCATCACGCTCGAGCACTGTTTCGTGCCCCCGTCGGCGCTCTCACTCCGTTCGAGGCGCCTGTTGCTTCTGCCGTGGGCACAACAGTGCCTCGCAAGCTCGGCACAGTTGGTGCCCCCGGCAGGACTCGAACCTGCGACCCAGTCATTAGAAGTGACTCGCTCTATCCGCTGAGCTACGGGGGCTCAGGCAGGAGATTAGCGGATCGGCGCCAAACCAGAAGATGGGTATTCCGTTAGTCTCGTACCATGGCGGCGCACCACACCAAGGACAAAGGTGACCTCGGTACGGCCAAGGCCCACGCGGACCTGGCCAGTCAAGGATTCGTCGTGCTGTTCCCGGCCACCGAGCATGCTGAGTTCGATCTTGTCGCGTACAAGGGGCGCATGTTTCACCGCATTCAGGTGAAGTACCGGGCGACCCGCCTCGGCGCCATCTCGGTTCAGTTCCGTTCGGTCTGGGCTGATCGACACGGGACTCACATGAAGCCTGTGGACAAGGCGGAGGTGGACGTCCTGTGTGTCTATTGCCCCGAGACGGACCACTGCTATTACGTGCGGCCCTCCGATCACAGGCAGTCCGTCACGCTCCGCGTCATCCCGACGAAGAACGGTCAGGTGCGCAACGTGCTTCCGGCAGAGGACTTTCGGATGTTTCCCGAGGCCTAGTCTCGCAAGGTGGCACCAACAGGACAACAACGCAGGTGGGGGCGTCGGCACGTCGGCGCGCGGCATCTCGCCATTTCGTTAGGCTGAGCACGTGACCACATCCGAAACGACCGAGGCGAGTGTCCTTGTCGAGGCCGTGACCGGACTGCGCGACGCCGTCGAGTCCTCCGTGCTTCCGCTGAGCACTCCCGGCCAGGCAAATGGCATCACCGTGCGCCGCGAACTCATCCAACAGCTCGACGACTACGTCCTGCCGCGGCTCCGCTCCATCGACGCCCCGCTGCTCGCGGTCGTCGGCGGATCGACCGGCGCAGGCAAGTCCACCCTCGTGAACTCCATCGTGGGAGCCCAGGTCAGCCGCTCCGGCGTGCTCCGCCCCACGACGACGAGCCCCGTGCTCGTGCACCACCCCGAGGACCGCAAGTGGTTCTCGGACCAGCGCATCCTCCCCAGCCTGGCCCGGGTCACCGGTGGCCCCGGCGAGGAGTCCGCGCCGGGCACCGTGCGCCTCGTCGCCTCCGCGACGCTGCCGTCCGGCATGGCCCTGCTCGACGCACCTGACATCGACTCGGTCGTCGCGGCCAACCGCGAGCTCGCCGGCCAGCTGCTGTCCGCCGCTGACCTGTGGCTGTTCGTCACGACGGCGGCCCGCTACGCCGACGCCGTGCCGTGGGACCTGCTGCGCACCGCCGCCGAGCGCGGCACCGCGGTCGCCATCGTCCTCGACCGCATCGCACCCGACACCGTCGACGAGATCCGCCCCCACCTCGCCGGGATGCTGCGCGAGCAGGGGCTCCCGACGGCTCCGATCTTCACCGTCCCCGAGTCGACGCTCACGTCCGAGGGGTTCCTGCCCGCCGAGGCGATGGGTCGTCTCAAGGCCTGGCTCGACGCCCTCGCCGGAGACGCCCGCGCCCGCTCCGTCGTCGTCAGCCAGACCCTCAAGGGCGCCATGGGTTCGCTCGACGGGCGCACCTCCTCACTGGCCGAGGCCTCCGACGAGCAGGCGAACGCCGCCGACGCGCTCACCGCCGCGGCGGACAGCAACTACGAACACGCCACCGACGGCGTCAAGGACGGCATGACCGACGGCACCCTCCTGCGGGGCGAAGTCCTCGCTCGCTGGCAGGAGTTCGTCGGCACCGGCGAGTTCTTCCGACAGATCGAGTCGACCCTGTCCAAGTGGCGCGACAAGCTCACCGCGGCCATCAAGGGTCAGCCCGCTCCCACGGAGGACCTCGGCGAGGCGCTCCAGTCCGGCGTCGCCAACCTCCTCGTCGCCCACGCCGCCGCTGCCTCCGCCGACACCGCCCGCGAGTGGCGCCGCCTGCCCGGCGGTGACGCGCTGCTCGCCGCGCACCCCGAGCTGGCCAAGCCGTCGGCCGACTTCAACCCGCGCGTCGAGGCCATGGTGCGCCAGTGGCAGGGCGAGGTGTTCGACATCGTCCGCAGCGAAGGCGGCAACCGACGCACGAACGCCCGCATCGCGGCATACGGAGTCAATGGCATTGGTTTGTTCCTCATGCTCGTGTCGTTCGCGGCGACCGGTGGCCTCACCGGGGCCGAGGTCGGCATCGCCGGTGGCACGTCCGTCCTGGCCCAGCGCGTCCTCGAGGCGATCTTCGGCGACCAGGCCGTGCGCGAGATGGCGGCCAAGGCGCGTGCCGGCCTGCTGACGCACGTCACCACGCTCTATGACACGGAACGCGAGAGGTATGCCGCTGTCGTCGCCTCCGTGGGTGACACGGCCGAGCAGTCCGCCGCCCTCCACGCCGCTGCGAAGCGCGTGCGCGAGGTCTCCGCATGAGCCCATTGCGCATGGGCAGCGCCACGATCAAGGGTGTGTCTGCCGAGTCCCTCACTGCTGCCTCGTCCTCTCTCAAGGCTGCGATCGACACCGGTGGCTCCGAGCTGCCGACGGCACCTGTCAGCCAAGGCCACTGCCGTCGTGACCAAGGTGGGGGAGCGGACCGCCCTCGTCGGTGGCCACACGGTCGTCGCGCTCGCCGGTGCCACGGGCAGCGGCAAGTCCTCCCTCTTCAACCAGCTCGTCGGCACCGACGTCGCCACCGTGGGCGCCCGCCGGCCCACGACCTCCAAGCCCACCGCCGGCGTGTGGGGCGACGAGCCCGCCGGGCCGCTGCTCGACTGGCTCGGTGTCGCGACCCGGCACCACGTCGAGGGTGACAAGGGCGCTGCCGGGGCAGTCGGTTCGCTCGATGGTCTCGTGCTGCTCGACCTGCCCGACTTCGACTCCCGCGAGACCTCGAACCGGGTCGAGGCCGAACGCGTCCTCGAGCTCGTCGACGTCTTCGTCTGGGTCACCGACCCGCAGAAGTATGCCGACGCCCGCCTGCACGACGACTACGTCTCGGCGCTCGCGACCCACGACGCCGTGACGATCGTCGTCCTCAACCAGGTCGACCGCCTCAGCGACTCAGAGATCGAGGAGTGCGTCGCCGACCTCACCCGGCTCATGGCGCGCGACGGCATCCCCAAGGCCACGGTCATCCCGACCTCCGCTCGCACCGGTCGCGGCATGGACGTCCTTGGGCAGCGACTCAGCAACGCGGTCTCCGGCTCCAACGCCGCCCGGGCCCGCCTCGCCGCCGACGTGCGTCAGTCCGCTGCCGCCCTGCGTCCCGCCGTTGCCGACACCGAGCCCACCATCAAGGCCAAGGGTGAGGGCGAGCTCGTCGACGCGCTCGCTCGCGCTGCCGGGTGTTCCCACGGTCGTGCGGGCTGTCGAGCGTGACTACTCGATGCAGGCCGTCACGCACACGGGCTGGCCGATGACGCGTTGGGTGCAGAAGCTCCGACCCAAGCCGCTGCGCCGCCTGCGTCTCGACGCCGGTCGCGGCGACATCAGCGTGACCCAGTCCGACGTTCGCGCCGTGCTCGGTCGCTCCTCCCTGCCGCCGCCCACTCCCGCAGCACGGGCAGCAGTCGACCTCGCCACCCGACGCCTCGCCGACAAGGCCGGCTCGGCGCTGCCCACACCGTGGGGCGACGCGGTCGACGATGCGGCCGCTCCGTCAGGCCACTCGATGTCGGACGCCCTCGACCAGGCCGTGATCCACACGTCGCTGCGCTCGCGCACCCCGGTGTGGTGGCGCGTCGTCGGCATCATCCAGATCCTGCTCGCCCTGGCCGTGCTGTCCGGGGCCGTGTGGTTCGTCGTCCTCTGGGTGCTCGGCTGGCTCCAGTTCCCGAGCATCGAGACGCCGATGTGGGGGCCGCTGCCGTGGCCGTTCGTCCTGCTCTTCGGCGGGGTCGTGGCCGGCCTGCTGCTCGCGCTGGTGTCACGGTTCCTCGCGGGCATCGGAGCCCGACGTCGGGGCGCGGTCATCAACGGTCGCCTGCGTGACTCCATCTCGGAAGTGGCCGACGAGCGCATCCTCGCGCCGGTGACGGCGATCCTCGAGCGGCACCGCGAGACGCGGCAGCACCTCGAGGCCGCCGCGAAGGTCTGAGCCGATCTGACGTTCTGAGCACGAGCCGGCTGTCCACAGGGCAGCGGTCGGCGTCGCGCTGTCCACAGATTGCCGGATCGCCGTTGTCCGTGGCTCCGCGTCTCCTGAGGCTGATCCCAGCGCACCGCACGAGCGGTGCCCGATCAGCAGAGGAGCAGCCATGCAGGACACCATCGTGACCGTCCACGGACGCCTCGTCGCCGACCCCGAGGTCCTTGTGGGGCGTAGCGGTCAGCCGTACGCAAAGTTCCGAGTCGCCTCGACTCCACGTCGACCGGTCACCGGTCAGCCGGGCGCCTTCGAGGATGGCGACACCGCGTTCTACACCGTCTATGCCTTCCGCAACCTCGGTGCCAACGTCGTGAAGTCCTTCACGAAGGGTGAGCCGGTCGTCGTCCACGGGCGGCTTCGGGTGCGCGAGTTCCAGCGCGAGGACAAGTCCTACGGCACGTCGGTCAACATCGACGCCAACGTCGCCGGGCACGACCTGAGCTGGGGCCAGGCGGTCTACGAGAAGGTCGCCAAGCCGACCTACGGGTCGGGCGACCGCATGGATGACGCATTCGGCGCGGAGGAGGAGTCCGGGGAGCTACGCGGACGCGGAGCGGGTCGACTACCTGACGGTCGATCCGGAGACGGGTGAGGTGACCAGCTCGGCGGATTCGACCGAGGTCGCGGCCTGAGGGCAAACCGATTCGGGGATGGGGCGGGCAGTCGATAGCCTTGCCCCATGCCCGAGTTCATTTATGTCATGTCGCGCGCCCGCAAGGCGCACGCCGAAAAGGTCATCCTTGATGACGTCACGCTGTCGTTCCTGCCCGGCGCCAAGATCGGTGTCGTCGGTCCCAACGGTGCCGGCAAGTCGTCCGTCCTCAAGATCATGGCCGGCCTCGACCAGCCCTCCAACGGTGAGGCGCGACTGACCCCGGGCTACAGCGTCGGCATCCTCATGCAGGAGCCCGAGCTCAACGAGGAGAAGACCGTCCTCGGCAACGTGGAGGAGGGCGCGGGCGAGATCAAGGCCAAGCTCGACCGCTACAACGCCATCTCCGAGGAGATGGGTCGAGCCCGACGCCGACTTCGACTCCCTCATGGTCGAGATGGGCAAGCTCCAGGAAGACATCGACGCCGCCGACGCGTGGGACCTCGACTCCCAGCTCGAGCAGGCGATGGATGCCCTGCGCTGCCCGCCGCCGGACGCCGACGTCACCGTCCTCTCCGGTGGTGAGCGCCGCCGCGTCGCCCTGTGCAAGCTCCTCCTGCAGAAGCCCGACCTCCTGCTCCTCGACGAGCCCACCAACCACCTCGACGCCGAGTCGGTCCTCTGGCTCGAGCAGCACCTCGCCGCGTACCACGGCGCCGTCGTTGCCGTGACTCACGACCGGTACTTCATGGACAACGTGGCCGAGTGGATCCTCGAGCTCGACCGTGGTCGCGCCTACCCCTACGAGGGCAACTACTCGACCTACCTCGAGAAGAAGCAGGCACGTCTGCAGATCCAGGGCAAGAAGGACCAGAAGCTCTCCAAGCGCCTCGCCGACGAACTCGAGTGGGTCCGCTCCAACGCCAAGGCCCGCCAGACCAAGTCCAAGGCTCGCCTGGCCCGCTACGAAGAGATGGCTGCCGAGGCCGACCGCACCCGCAAGCTGGACTTCGACGAGATCCAGATCCCGCCGGGCCCGCGTCTGGGCAGCAAGGTCATCGAGGTCAAGGACCTCAAGAAGGGCTTCGGCGACCGCGTCCTCATCGACGGCCTCACGTTCTCGTTGCCGCGCAACGGAATCGTCGGTGTCATCGGCGCCAACGGTGTCGGCAAGACGACCCTCTTCAAGACGATCGTCGGCCTCGAGTCTGCCGACAGTGGGCTCGTCGACGTCGGTGAGACGGTCAAGATCTCCTACGTCGACCAGAGCCGTGGCGGCCTCGACCCCAACAAGAACCTCTGGGAGACCGTGTCCGGTGGGCACGACTACATCCAGGTCGGTCAGGTCGAGATCCCGTCGCGTGCCTACGTCTCGCAGTTCGGCTTCAAGGGTCCCGACCAGCAGAAGAAGGCCGGTGTCCTCTCCGGTGGCGAGCGCAACCGCCTCAACCTCGCGCTGACCCTCAAGGAGGGTGGCAACCTGCTGCTCCTCGACGAGCCGACCAACGACCTCGACGTCGAGACCCTCGGTTCACTCGAGAACGCGCTGCTCGAGTTCCCCGGCTGCGCCGTGGTCATCAGCCACGACCGGTGGTTCCTCGACCGGGTCGCGTCGCACATCCTCGCCTACGAGGGCACCGAGGAGAACCCGGGCAACTGGTACTGGTTCGAGGGCAACTTCGAGGCCTACGAGGCCAACAAGATCGAGCGCCTCGGTGAGGATGCGGCTCGACCGCACCGCGTCACCTACCGCAAGCTCACCCGCGACTGATCGTGGCACCGAGGGGGCAGACCGCTACGGGTTCGTAGTGCGGTCTGCCCCTTCCGTCACCTCAGTGGGACACGAAGACCGTCACCTCGTCAGCGATCCAGGACGGGCCGGCATACGCATCCATGACGCGCAGCCAGTGCGTCGCCTCGAACGGGTGGCGTGACCGCGCCAGCGTGAGGTGGGGTCGATAGTCGCCGCCCGGCCGGTGAGGCACCCACGCGCCCGACGGCTCGGCGCACACCCAGGGCCAGCGCCTCGAGTTCGGCGAGTCCATCGGCCGCGCTCGACAGGACGTCCATCCACACGACCCGCGCGTGGTCCGGGGAGGGGAAGACGCCAGCGCCGCTGAGCTGCAACGGAATTGGCGCGCGCTCGCCGGCGACCTCGGCGATCGCCTCGATGGTGTCGTCGACCAGGTACTCGGGCACCTCGGCCATGAACGCGAGCGTCACGTGCCACAGGTGGGCGGGCGTCCAGCGCAACTCGGACTGGACCTCGCGGCGCACCTCGACGAACGACTCAAGGTCGGCATGAGGCAATTCGGGCGGGACGATCGCGGCAAACATTCGCACTGCGCCATTGTGCTTGCCACGCGCCGACAAAGTCTGCGCAGGATCACTTCATGCGCTGTGGACTGCAGGTCTCCTACTTCTCCTGGCCGGACGCCCCGGCGTCCATCGGCCCCACCTTCAAGCGGATCGCCCAGAACGCCGAGGGCGCGGGCATGGCCTCGCTCTGGGTCATGGACCACTTCTTCCAGATCGACATGATCGGACCACCCGAGCTCGACATGCTCGAGGGCTACACGGCCCTTGCGTATGCCGCCGCCGCGACCGAGCGGATCGAGCTCGGCACGCTCGTGACCGGGGTGACCTATCGCCATCCCGGGCTGCTCGCCAAGACCGTCACGACCCTCGACGTCCTCTCCGGTGGGCGCGCCTGGCTCGGCATCGGCGCGGCCTGGAACGAGGAGGAGCACCGTGGCCTCGGAGTGCCGTATCCCGGTGTCTCAGAACGGTTTGAGCGTCTCGAGGAGACGCTGCAGATCGCGCGGCAGATGTTTGACGGAGACGAGACGGCGTATGCCGGCCAGCACTATTCGCTCGAACGTCCCCTCAACGTTCCCGCACCGTTGCGTCGCACCCCGATCCTCATCGGTGGCAGTGGGCCGAAGAAGACGTTGCGCCTCGTCGCGAAGTACGCCGATGCCTGCAACCTCTTCGATGCCGGTCCCGAGGCGATGGCCGCGCGGCTCGCGATCCTGCGCGGTCACTGCGACGACGTGGGTCGCGACCCGCGCCAGATCGAGGTGACCGCACTGTCCCGCCTCACCCTGGGGCGCACCGCCGGCACGTCGCCGCGAGGCGAGCAGGTCAAGTCGGTCGACGAGGCCGTCGACTACTACGGCACCCTCGCCGAGGTCGGACTCGACCACGTCATCCTGTCGATGGGCAACGACACGGACGACACGGCATACGAACTCGTCGGTGAGCTCGTGCGGCAGCTCGAGCCGGTCACGGCAGGCGACGTGGTGACGCGCGAGCGTCAGCGCGGGTCGCTGACCTTCGTCGCGGCGAGGAAGACCGAGCTGCCGAAGGGCAGGTTGGCGCGCTGCAGCACGGCGTGGTCGATCTTCGTGAGTCCCATGAGGGCGTGGTGAAGCGCCCGCGGGACCTGCGGGACGTCGACGACGTCGGCCGGACGGGTGTGCTTGCGGTCGCGCAGCTTGCGGGCGACGCGCTCGGCGAGGAACCCGGGGAAGACGGACGTGAAGGCGTAGGTCGCTCGCTCGACCCGGAAGCCCGCTGCCTCGACGGCGGCCACCGCGCGGCGCTTGGTGTAGCGGCGGAAGTGCCCGTTCGCGACGTCGAAGTCGGTCCAGGCCCACTGGTAGGCCGGGACCGCCATGAGGAAGGTGCCGCCCGGCTGGAGCACGCGGTTGACCTCGGCCAGCGCCTCGGCCTCGGGGTCGCAGTGCTCGATGACGTCGAACGCCGACACCATGTCGAAGCTCGCGTCGGCGAAGGGGAGCGCCAGGGCCGAGCCGCACACGCCGTTGGAGCCCAGACCGCGCGGGTCGATGTCGAGCGAGGCGAGGTGCCGGGTGCCGTCGTGGAGCCAGCTGGCGCTCGGTCCGTCGGCGCTGCCGATGTCGAGCACCGTCGTGCGGCCGTCGGCGAATTCACTCAGCGCGGCATGGAGCAGGTCCGTGCGCGCGAGGTACCACCAGTAGTCGGGCTGTTCGATCGACGGGGAGCCCCCGTGTCCTCCGGCGTCGGTCATGGTGCGGAGAGCCTATCGGCGAGTGACGAGCCGGACGGCAAGGTCCCCGTTGGTGCGGCCGATGTCGTCGGGGGTGCGCCGGATCTCGGGGGAGTACCAGCGGGCGACGTCGACCGCCAGGGAGAGCAGGGCCAGGGCCGTCGCCGAGACGTCGTCGACCTCGAAGTCGCCCTGGGCCACGCCGTCGCGGAGCACCCCGCGGACGACCTCGTCGATCTCCTTGCGGAGGGTGAGGACCGTGTCGCGGTGCTCGGGGGTGAGGTGGCGGAACTCGTACTGGACGATCCGCCCCAGCTGGTGGTGCTCCGCGTGCCACGTCGAGAAGCCCGCGATGATCGAGCGCAGGGCGTCGGTGGGGGATGCGGCAGCCTCGGCGGCGGCGACGAGCTGGTCGCGAGCCGTCTGGTGTCCTCGGCGGCTCAGCTGGAAGAGCAGGTCCTCCTTGGACGAGAAGTGCACGTAGACGCCGGCGGGGGACAGGCCGGCCCGCGAGGCGATGTCTCGGGTCGTCGTCGCGTGGAAACCCTTCTGCGAGAACGCGTCAGCGGCGGCCATCATGAGCCGCAGGACCGTGGCGCCTGCCGTGTCGCCCGAGTCCTCGAGGGTCGCGAGGATGCTCTGCTCCGACAGCGGAGCCCCTGTGGTGGCCGACATGTTGACAGCATGCCTGAGGGCCGGTTGACTAAGCAAGCGCTTAGTCAACTGTATTTCTTTCGAGGAGTGTCATGCCCCGCAACATCTACGACGACGACCACGAGGCCTTCCGGAGCTCTGCTCGTGAGTTCGTCGAGCGGACCCTCAAGCCCCGTGCCGAGGAGATGATTCGCGACCACACCATCGCGCGTGACATCTGGATCGAGGCCGGCAAGCAGGGCTTCTTCGGCCTGACCATCCCCGAGGAGTTCGGCGGAGCGGGCATCGACGACTACCGCTTCAACGCGGTCCTGGCCGAGGAGCTCGCGAAGTTCAACGTCGCCGTCTCGTCCTGCTTCGGCATCCACGCGGACATCACCGCGCCCTACCTCGTCGCCATGGGCACGCAGGAGCAGAAGGCGCGTTGGCTGCCGCAGGTCGCGACCGGCGAGACGATCATGTCCATCGGCATGACCGAGCCCTCGGGTGGCTCGGACCTCGCCGCCCTCAAGTCGACGGCCGTCAAGGCCGACGACGGCAGCGGCGACTGGATCCTCAACGGCTCCAAGACCTTCATCACCAACGGCTACCAGTGCGACCTCGCCGTCGTGGCGGCCCGCACCGACCCGACCAAGGGCGCCAAGGGCATCTCGCTGTTCGTCCTCGAGGCCACGGACGAGGGCTTCTCCAAGGGCAAGCCGCTCGACAAGGTGGGTCAGCCCGAGTCCGACACGTCGGAGCTGTTCTTCGAGAACGTCCGGCTCCCCGAGGACCGTCTGCTCGGCCCCGAGGGCATGGGCTTCATCACGATGATGCAGAAGCTCCCGCAGGAGCGGCTCGGCAACGCCATCGGGTGTGTGGCGCACGCGGGCCAGATCCTCGAGGAGACGATCGAGTACGCCAAGGAGCGCAAGGCCTTCGGCCAGCCGATCGGCTCGTTCCAGCACAACAAGTTCAAGATCGCCGAGCTCGTGACGATGATCGAGGTCGCCCAGGCCTACATCGACGACTGCGTGGTGGCGCACGCCGAGGGCAAGCTCACCGCCGTGGACGCCGCCAAGGCCAAGTGGTGGGCCGCCGAGACCCAGAGCAAGGTCCTCGACGAGTGCGTCCAGCTGCACGGTGGCTACGGCTACATGAACGAGTACCGCGTCGCCCGCGCCTGGCGGGACGCTCGGATCAACAAGATCTGGGCCGGCACGAACGAGATCATGAAGGAACTCATCGGCCGCGACCTGGGGTTGTAGTCCACCGACCCGAAAAGCCAAGAAGAGCCGGTATGCCGTGTGCGGCATACCGGCTCTTCTCACGTCCGCGTGGTTGGCGGCTGGAACCGCCACAGCCGCAGACGCAAGGGGAGAGGCGGGCGACGTGGGGGTGTCAGGCCTGGGCGGCGGCGAGTTCGGCGAGGATGTCGTCGATGGCGTCGTAGGAGGCTCTGCATCCCGGTCTCCATGCCGGAGTCGAGGACCATCTGGACGGTCTCGGGGGAGTCGTAGGTGATGGTCGCCCGCAACGTCGTCTTCCCTCGAGTCTTCGGTGTAGGTC
Source organism: uncultured Actinomycetota bacterium (assembly GCA_963807825.1). Classification (GTDB taxonomy): domain Bacteria; phylum Actinomycetota; class Actinomycetes; order Actinomycetales; family Dermatophilaceae; genus Knoellia. The sequence continues at coordinate 8,025 of CAWEDC010000034.1, read as the reverse complement.
GTGTCGATGACGGAGTAGGGGCTGTCGATGTTGTCGAAGCGCTCGGTGTGCACGAGGCGGCCCGGGCGGTCGATCGACTTGTAGTGGCCCGAGAACGAGACCTCGTCGCCGGTGGATCCGGCGGTCTGGGCGAAGTGCCAGGCCCCGCCTTCACGAAGGTCGACCTCGCAGACGGTCATGGTGCCGTGGCCGGCGCCCCACCACTTGCGGATGTGCTCGGGGTTGGTCATGGCCTCGAAGACGAGTTCTGCGGTGCCGGGGAAGGTCCGGGTGATGACCATCTCCGACCCGTCGGTGGCGATGGTGGCGCGCTCGTGGGCGCCCGTGGCGGCTGTGCGGTGGACGTGCTCATGCGGTGACTCCTTGGATGTGCCCTCAGCCGAGGGCTGGTGGATGGTCGCGAGGTAGCTGCCGAGGCTGTCGAACTGCTCTTCCCAGTGCTGGCGATAGAGCTCGAGCCACGACGTCGCGTCCTTGAGGGGGGCGACCGAGATGCGGCAGTGGCGCCGCTGCCCATCTCGGCTCTTGGTGATGAGACCGGCGCGCTCGAGGACCGTGAGGTGCTTCGAGATCGCCGGCAGTGACATGGCGAACGGCTCCGCGAGTTCGCCGACGGTGGCGTCGCCCGAGGAGAGGCGAGCCAGGATGGCGCGTCTCGTCGGGTCGGCCAGGGCGGCGAAGGTGGTGCTGAGCTGATCGGGCATGTCACTTAACCTAGCGGTTATTTAACCAAGGGGTCAAGTACTGGGGGCGACGAGTTCTGGGAGACCTCAGTCGAGGGGTCCGCCGGCCACGTAGATGACCTGACCGGACACGAAGCCGGCCTCCTCGGAGCAGAGGAACGAGATCGTGGCCGCGATGTCCTCGGGCTGACCGACGCGCTGAACCGGCGTCTGTGAGGCCGCGTGGGCCAGGAAGTCCTCGAACGACACGCCCATGCGCTCGGCCGTGGCCGCCGTCATGTCGGTCTGGATGAAGCCCGGCGCAACGGCATTCGCGGTGACGCCGAACTTGCCGAGCTCGATGGCGAGGGTCTTGGTGAAGCCCTGGAGCCCGGCCTTGGCGGCGGAGTAGTTGGCCTGGCCCCTGTTGCCCTGAGCGGAGGACGACGAGAGGTTGACGATGCGCCCGAACTTCTCGGCCGTCATGTGGGCCTGGCAGGCCTTCGCCATGAGGAACGCGCCCCGCAGGTGGACGTTGATGACCGAGTCCCAGTCGGACTCGCTCATCTTGAAGAGCAGGTTGTCGCGGATGATGCCGGCGTTGTTGACGAGGACGACGGGTGCGCCGAGCTCGTCGGCGATCCGGGCCACCCCTGCAGCCACCTGCTCACCGTCGGTCACGTCGATGCCCACGCCCAGTGCCGACCCTCCGGCCTCGCGGATGGACGCGGCAACCACCTCGCAGGCCGCCTCGTCGAGGTCGACGACCGCGACGGCATACCCGTCCTTGGCGAGGCGGCGAGCGGTCGCGGCGCCGATCCCGCGGGCGGCTCCGGTGACGACGGCGGTGCGGGTGCTGCTCACGGTGGTCCTCCGGGGGTCGTGGAGTTCGGTAGGTTGGATCACTGCGCGAACCCTACCCAGCGGCGTCCTCGGACTGCTGCCGCTCGCGCCACGTAGGCCGCCGTTGTCCTGTGTGAGGAGTCATGACAGAAGACGCAACGCGGAAGGTGGCCATGGAGATCTGGCCCGGAACGGCATACCCCCTGGGTGCAACGTACGACGGCAGTGGGGTGAACTTCGCCCTCTTCAGCGAGATCGCCGAGCGCGTCGAGCTGTGCCTGATCGACGACGAGGGGGTCGAGACGCGCATCGACGTGCCGGAGGTCGACCACTTCGTCTGGCACTGCTACCTCCCGAGCCTTCAGCCGGGGCAGCGCTACGGCTACCGGGTCCACGGGCCCTACGAGCCCGAGGCCGGGCACCGGTGCGACCCGAGCAAGCTGCTGCTCGACCCCTACGCCAAGGCGATCGAGGGGCAGGTCTCGGACGACCAGGCGATCTTCTCGTACGACTTCATGGAGCCCGCGACGCGCAACACCGAGGACTCCCTCGGCAAGACGATGCTCAGCGTCGTCATCAACCCCTACTTCGACTGGGGTCACGACCGGCCGCCGCGCCACGAGTACCACGACACCGTGATCTACGAGGCGCACGTCAAGGGCCTCACGATGACGCACCCGGACCTGCCCGAGGAGATCCGCGGGACGTATGCCGCGATCGGTCACCCGGTCATCACCGACCACCTCAAGGCGCTCGGCATCAACGCCATCGAGCTCATGCCCGTGCACCAGTTCGTCCAGGACACCTCGCTGCAGGCCAAGGGGCTGACGAACTACTGGGGCTACAACACGATCGGGTTCCTCGCGCCGCACAACTCCTACGCGCAGGGGCAGCAGGGCCAGCAGGTCACCGAGTTCAAGGCGATGGTCAAGGCGCTGCACGAGGTCGACATCGAGGTCATCCTCGACGTCGTCTACAACCACACCGCCGAGGGCAACGAGTTCGGCCCGACGATCTGTTTCCGCGGGATCGACAACGCGAGCTACTACCGCCTCGTCGACGAGAACAAGCAGCACTACTACGACACGACCGGCACCGGCAACAGCCTGCTCATGCGCAGCCCGCACGTCCTCCAGCTCATCATGGACTCGCTGCGCTACTGGGTCACCGAGATGCACGTCGACGGCTTCCGCTTCGACCTCGCGGCGACGCTGGCTCGCCAGTTCCACGAGGTCGACAAGCTCTCGGCCTTCTTCGACATCATCCAGCAGGACCCGGTGATCTCCCAGGTGAAGCTCATCGCCGAGCCGTGGGACGTCGGCGACGGCGGCTACCAGGTCGGCAACTTCCCACCCCTGTGGACGGAGTGGAACGGCAAGTACCGCGACACGGTCCGCGACTTCTGGCGCGGCGTGCCAGCAACGTTGGGAGAGTTCGCTTCTCGCATCACCGGGTCGAGCGACCTCTACGAGCACAGCGGCCGCAAGCCGATCGCGTCGATCAACTTCATCACCGCCCACGACGGGTTCACGCTGCGCGATGTCGTGTCCTACGACGAGAAGCACAACGAGGCCAACGGCGAGGACGGCAACGACGGCGAGAGCCACAACCGCTCGTGGAACCACGGCGTCGAGGGCCCCACGGACGACCCCGAGATCCGGGCGCTCCGCCTGCGCCAGCTTCGCAACTTCACCACCACGCTGCTGTTGTCCCAGGGCGTGCCGATGATCAGCCACGGCGACGAGATCGGCCGCACGCAGGACGGCAACAACAACGTCTACTGCCAGGACAACGAGCTGGCGTGGGTCGACTGGGAGCTCGGCGACGACCAGCTCCAGCTGCTGGAGTTCACCAAGGCCGTCGTCAAGCTGCGGCGCACCCACCCGGTCTTCCGCCGCCGCCGCTTCTTCGCCGGCTCGGCCGACCACGGCGGGCAGTCGACGATGGGCGACATCTACTGGTTGCAGCCCTCGGGTGAGCCCATGGACGAGTTCGGCTGGGACGGCGACACCCTGCAGGTCGCGATGTGGCTCAACGGTGGTGCCATCCACGAGCCCGACGCGCGCGGTCAGATGATCACCGACGACGACTTCCTCGTCTTCTTCAACGCCGATGCCGAGCAGGCGTCGTTCACCATCCCCGCGACCGAGTGGGGTGAGCGCTGGGTCACCGAGATCGACACGTGCGCTGATGTGGTCGACCCGGGCTGGCACGAGGCCGGCTCGCAGGTCATCGTGGGATCCCGCGCCGTCGTCGTCCTTCGCGCCCCGCGCGAGAAGGCCATCCACACGGTCGGAGCAGCCACCTCCGAGCGCCAGGTCTGATGCGTATGCCGTCCACTCCGGTTGTCGTGCCCGACTCCCGTCGCGCTGTGCCGACCTCCACCTACCGACTCCAGATCCACGGTGGGTTCGGGTTCGACGCGGCAGCCGAGCAGACGGCATACATCGCGTCGTTGGGTGTCTCGCACCTCTATCTGTCGCCGATCCTCCAGCCGGCGCCGGGTTCGACTCACGGCTATGACGTCGTCGACCACACGGCGTTGAACGCCGAGGCGGGTGGGCGTGAGGCGTTCGATCGGCTCGTCGCGGCAGCGCACGAGCAGGGACTCGGCATCATCGTCGACGTCGTCCCCAACCACATGACGGTGCCGCAGCAGACCTGGCGCAACGCGCCCCTGTGGTCGCTGCTGCGCGAGGGGCGTGACTCGGACTTCGCGCACTGGTTCGACGTCGAGTGGGAGGGTGCCAGTGCCGACGGGGAGCACGCACGCGTGCTCATGCCCGTTCTCGGAGGAACGCTCGAACAGGCCCTTGCCGCAGGCGAACTCGTCGTGGCACCTCACGGTGGAGCGGCTGGGGACGAGTGGGTGTTGCGCTACTACGACCATGAGTTCCCGGTCGCCGCGGGGACCGAGAGTCTGGCCCTGCCGGAACTCGTGGACGCCCAGAACTACGTCCTGACCCACTGGCGTGACGGGGGGTCGGACCTCAACTACCGACGCTTCTTCGACGTCACGACGCTCATCGCCGTGCGGGTGGAGGATCCGGACGTCTTCTATGCGACGCATCACCTGCTCCTTGACCTCCACCAGCAGGGCGCCATCGACGGGTTCCGGATCGACCACCCCGATGGACTGGCGGACCCAGAGGGCTACTTCGCTCGCCTTGCCGACGCGAGCGGGGACGCGTGGGTGGTGGCCGAGAAGATCCTCGAGGGCGAGGAACAGCTGCCGGAGCCGTGGCGGTCTGCGGGGACCACGGGATACGACACCCTGTTGCGGATCCAGCAGGCGCTCACCTCGGGCGGCGGTGTCGAGGTGCTCGACCGCCTCTGGTCGCAGCACGCGCCGGGACGCGAGTCACTCGACGACGTCGTCCTCAAGTCGAAGCAACTCGTCGTCGAGAGTGTCCAGGGCGCCGAGGTGAATCGCTTGCTGCGGCTGGTGCACCAGATCCATCCGGGGCTCCATCCCGATCTGCTCCGTGAGGCACTGGAAGCGTTGCTCGTGGCGATGGACCGCTATCGCGCCTACGTCGTCCCCGGCCGGCCCGTGGACGCCGAGTCGCTGGCCGTCCTCGACTCGGCGGGCGAACGTGCTCGAGCCGTGTTGAGGGCCGCCGCTCACGACAACCTCGATCGGCTGCTCGCCCTGGCCCGCGACGAGGTGCCGGCAGGCGCAGAACGTGCCCTCGTCGACGACTTCGTGGTGCGCTTCCAGCAGACGTGTGGGCCGGTCATGGCCAAGGGGATTGAGGACACCGCCTTCTATCGGTGGTCGCGGATGACCGGGGCCAACGAGGTCGGCGGCCACCCGGCGCACCTCTCGATCAACGCCGACGAGTTCCACGCCTTCGCGGAACAGCAGCGGGCCACCTGGCCGACGACGATGACGACCCTCACGACCCACGACACGAAGCGCTCCGAGGACGTCCGGGCCCGGCTCATGACGATCGCCGAGAGCGCAGACGACTGGTCGACGTGGGTACAGGCGGCTTCGGATCTCGCTGCGGCACAGCGCGGCTCGCGAGTTGAGCCTGCGACGGAGTACCTCATCTGGCAGACGGTCCTCGGCACCTGGCCCATCACGCCCGACCGCATCGAGGGCTACGTCCTCAAGGCCATCCGCGAGGCCAAGGACCACACCGCCTGGGTCGACGGCGACGCCGACTACGAGGCCGCTGTCGTGGGCTTCGCGCGCTCCGTCGTCTCGGACCCTGCCGTCGCCGAGCACGTCGCAGACCTGGCTGTCGCTCCACGCAGCATCGGTGCGGGCCAACGTCCTGGCCCAGAAACTCCTCCAGCTGGTCACCGTCGGTGTGCCCGATGTCTACCAGGGAGCTGAGCTGCAGGCGCTCACCCTCGTGGACCCCGACAACCGCGGGGTGGTCGACTACGCCGACCGGGTGACTCGTCTGGCCCGACTCGACGCAGGGGAGCGGGCGCGCGACCTCGACGACGAGAAGCTGCTCGTGACCGCGACGGCGCTACGGCTCCGACGTGAGCACCCCGACTCGTTCATCGGCAAGGGTGCGACCTACTCGGGTCTCGCGGTCTCCACGGAGCACGCCCTGGCCCTCGTCCGCGGCGATGAGTCGGGCGCGAACGTCGTCGCAGTCGTCGCACGCGAGGCCGACCGGCTCGCGGCGTCAGGTGGCTGGGGCGATGCAACCGTCGCCCTACCGGAGGGCGAGTGGCGAAACCTGTTGTCCGACAGTGGAAATGACGCGTTCTTTGGCGATGCGCCCTTGGCTGATCTCCTCCTCGACCTGCCGGTCGCCCTGTTGGTGAGGGCGTCATGATCGAGGTCTGGGCACCCGAAGCGACCAGCGTCGAGATCGACTTCGGCGCGCCTGGCGAAGCCCCGACCCGCGAACCCATGGTGCGTGGCGACGGGGGCTGGTGGCGCTGGGAAGGCGACCACACGGCATACGCCGCGTTTGACTATGCGTTCGTCCTCGACGGCGACGAGCCGGCTCTCCCGGACCCGCGCAGCTCCTGGCAGCCGCACGGTGTCGACGGACCGAGTCGCCTGTTCGATGCCGCCGCCCACGAGTGGGCCGACAGCGCCTGGCGCGGCCCTCGCAACGGTGCGGGCACCCTCGGCGGAGTCATCTACGAGTTGCACATCGGGACGTTCACCAGCGAGGGCACTTTCGACGCAGCCATCGAGCGGCTGGACCACCTTGTCGACCTCGGGGTTGATGTCGTCGAGGTGCTCCCCGTCGCGGCGATCCCGGGTCGATCGGGTTGGGGCTACGACGGGGTGGACCTGTATGCCGTCCACGACGCCCTCGGTGGGCCGGCCGGCTTCCAGCGGTTCGTCGATGCGTGCCACGGTCGCGGGCTCGGAGTCTGCCTTGACGTCGTCTACAACCACCTCGGACCGAGCGGGAACTACCTCGGCCGGTTCGGCCCCTACTTCACGCAGGCACACCTGACCCCGTGGGGACCAGCCGTCAATCTCGACGCCCCCGGGTCCGAAGAGGTCCGTGCGTTCATCATCGAGAACGCGCTGCGCTGGCTGCGTGACTTCCACGTTGACGCCCTGCGCCTTGACGCGGTCCACGCGCTCGTCGACGAGGGGGAGCGGCACCTGCTCGTCGAGCTCTCCGATTCCGTTGCGGCACTGGCCGATCAGCTCGGCCGACCGCTCGACCTGATCGCCGAGAGCGACCTCAACGACACGACGATGGTCACGCCCACAGCCGACGGTGGACTCGGGATGACGGCGCAGTGGGCCGATGACGTCCACCACGGGCTGCACGTTGCGCTGACCGGTGAGACGCAGGGCTACTACGAGGACTTTGGCGGCGGTACGCACACACTGCCCGACGGCGGACCGCTCGACGTGCTCGCGCACGTCCTGTCGCGCGGCTTCCTGCACGACGGCAGCTGGTCGACCTTCCGCGACCGCGCTTGGGGCAAACCGGTCGACGTCGACGTGCTCGACGGGCGACGGCTCGTCACCTACCTGCAAACTCACGACCAGGTCGGCAACCGTGCGACTGGTGACCGGATCGGGGCCAGCATCACCCCCGGTCGGATCGCCATCGGTGCCGCGCTCTATCTGCTCGGCCCTGGCACGCCGATGATCTTCATGGGAGAGGAGTTCGGGGCCTCATCGCCCTGGCAGTTCTTCACCGACTTCACCGACGAAGGCATGGCCGAGGCCGTGCGCGCCGGGCGACGGGCAGAGTTCGGGGGCCATGGCTGGTCGGCAGCCGACGTGCCTGACCCGCAGTCTCGGGCGACCCGCGACGTGAGTGTGCTGCGGTGGGACGAACTCTCCTCGCAGCCGCACGCGGGGCTGCTCGAGTGGTACCGCCAACTCGATCCGCCTCCGTCGTGAGGTCCTGGGCGCGGGTGAGACCCGGTTCGCCGACGTCGTGGGCGCGATTGCCGATGGGGGCGCCAGCTTCGAGATGCGACACCGAGGCATCACCGTCTCAGCCGACCTCGAACGGGACGCGGTCACGGTGTCTGCACCCGGCATACACGATCTCGCCTTCCCCTGACG
>CAWEDC010000033.1:0-19002 GCA_963807825.1 uncultured Actinomycetota bacterium | reverse complement strand
GGGTTTCAGCGCGCCGCCCGCTGGGTGGCGCCCGCTGGGTGCGGCCCGTTCGTCGATCGGCACGGCATCCCCACCGACGAGGAACTGGTCGCCGGAAGCCTTTGGCTCGACGCCTTCAACCCCGCCCTCGGCAACATGAACCAGGCCATGGTCGAGCGGATCCACGAGCTCGACATGGAGACCCACGTGTGGATACCGAACTTCGGTGGCGACATGAACCGCGCCATCTCATGGGGCGTCGACGGGATCATCACTGACTCCCCGAGCGTGCTGCACGACATCCTCAAGGGCTGAGTTCCCCTCTTGCACAACCCAACCACGCACGTATGCCGTGTGGTCCCGCAATCGGGACCACACGGCATACGCGCGTCTGGGCTTGGTTCAGTCGCCCTTGACGTTGACGATCTGCCGGAGCGTGTGCCGGACCTTGACCAGGTCAGCGGCGTCCGCCATGACCTGGTCGATGTCCTTGTAGGCGCCCGGGATCTCGTCGATGAAGGCGTCGGAGTCCTTGTACTCGATGCCCACCATCGCCTCCCGGAGCTGGTCCCGGGTGAACGTCTTCCGGGCCTTGCTCCGCGAGAACATCCGACCGGCGCCGTGGGGAGCCGAGTTGAGCGACATCGCGTTGCCGAGACCTTCGACGACGTAGGACCGGGTGCCCATCGAACCGGGGATGAGGCCGAGCTGTCCGACCTTGGCCTCGATGGCGCCCTTCCGGGACACCCACAGCTTCTTGCCCCAGTGCTTCTCCTGCTGGGTGAAGTTGTGGTGGCAGTTGACCCGCTCCTGCTCGTCCACCGGTGTCCCGATGAAGTCGCCGAGCTGCCGCAGGACCCGATCCATCATCTCCTCCCGGTTGAGCAGCGCGTAGTGCTGAGCCCACCGGAGTTCCCGGATGTAGGCCCAGAACTCGTCAGTGCCCTCGACGAGGTAGGCGAGGTCCCTGTCCTGGAGCGTGATCCAGTACCGGTCCATGAGCTGCCGGGCAATCGCGATGTGGTGCTGCGCGATCTTGTTGCCGACACCCCGCGAACCGGAGTGCAGGAACGCCCAGACCCGGTCCTGCTCATCCAGGCTGACCTCACAGAAGTGGTTCCCAGATCCAAGTGTTCCGAGCTGTTCCCGCCACCGACCGGCCCGCTGATCCGGGTTGAAACCGGCCTCGACAGCCAGGGTCGTCGAGCTCGGCGACCCGCGGCTCGGCGGTCGCAACCACCTTCTTGTTGGCGGCGCCGGCGGACAGCGGGATGGCCCGCTCGATCGACTCCCGCAGTGGCGCGAGCGACCGGTCTCCCACGTCGTTCTTGGTGAACTGGGTGAGGACGGCGATCATGCCGCAGCCGATGTCGACACCGACGGCAGCGGGGATGATGGCCCGCTCCGTCGGGATGACCGAGCCGACCGTTGCCCCGAGCCCGAGGTGGGCGTCGGGCATCAGCGCGAGGTGTGGGAAGACGAAGGGCAGCTCGGACGTGCGCTCCGCCTGCTCCTGGGTCGAGGGCTCGAGGACTGAGGCCCAGTTCATGAGCCGGGGGGTGATCTGCTTCATCGCGCACCTCCTGTGGGGCGCCGTGCTGGTTGGGTGTCACCCGCGAATGCCGTTCTGGCGGCGGGCCGTCGGGAAGCCTGACAGGTGCCCGGACGCGGGCGCGACCCATTAATGGCGCAGAGTTGGGGGTGACCGAGCCCAACCCTCAGGAGATCTCGTGGCCACTCACCTCATCGTCACCAGCACCGAGCAGCTGACTCCCCGCCTGCGCCGGCTGTGGTTTCGCAGCGATGACCTGTCGGCGTTCGAGGGCAACGAGTCGACCGATCGCTACGTGAAGCTCGTCTTTCCGAAGGCCGGTGTCGTCTACCCGGAGCCTCTCGACATGAGGGCCCTGCGCGGGACGATCCCGCCCGAGGACATGCCGGTGGTGCGGACCTATACGGCGCTCTTCCCCGACGTCGCGGCCGGCACGCTCGCCATCGACTTCGTGATCCACGGCGACGAGGGCATCGCGGGTCCCTGGGCCGCGGCCGCTCAACCCGGCGACACCCTGCTGGCCAACGGACCGGGTGGCGGCTACCGGCCAGACCCGACCGCCGACTGGTACCTGCTCGCCGGTGACGAGTCGGCCGCGCCCGCCATCACTGCGGCCCTTGCCGACCTGCCCGCCGACGCGGTCGCGCGCGTCTTCCTACTCGTCGACGGCCCCGACCACGAGCTGGACCTTGCCCTGCCATCTGGCGCCGAACTGACCTTTGTCCACCGCGACGCCGGGGGAGACCTCGTCGAGTCGGTCCGCGCGCTCGACTGGCTGGACGGTCGCGTCGACGCCTTCGTCCACGGCGAGGGCAACGCGGTCATGCACGGCATCCGCCCCTACCTGCTGCGCGAGCGCGGGCTCGACCGCAAGCAGGTGTCGATCTCGGGCTACTGGCGCCAGGGCCGCACCGAGGAGGGCTTCCGCGACTGGAAGTCCGAGCTCGCCGCAGCCGAGAGCGCGACCTGAGCGGACGGCATACCGGCGTGTCGTGTGCCTTTCGGGGGAATTGGGTGAGAAAGGTACGCGCGGTGAACGGCGGCAAACGGGGTTGCGCGCGCCGCCTAGGATTCACGCGTGAGCAAAATCCTGTCTGCTGTCGCTTGGCCGTACGCCAACGGTCCGCGCCACCTCGGCCACGTGGCCGGGTTCGGTGTGCCCTCCGACGTCTTCAGCCGCTACATGCGGATGGCCGGCCACGACGTGCTCATGGTCAGTGGCAGCGACGAGCACGGCACCCCGATCCTCGTCCTCGCCGACCAGCAGGGCGTGACCCCGCAGGAGCTCGTCGACAAGAACCACGCGATCATCGCGAACGAACTCGCTGACCTCGGCTGCTCCTACGACCTCTACACGCGCACGACGACGGCCAACCACTACTCCGTGGCGCAGGAGCTGTTCAAGCAGGTCCACACCAACGGCTACATGATCGAGCAGACGACGCGCGGCGCGATCAGCCCGAGCACCGGCCGCACGCTGCCCGACCGCTACATCGAGGGCACCTGCCCGATCTGCGGCTACACCGAGGCCCGCGGCGACCAGTGCGACAACTGCGGCAACCAGCTCGAGCCGACCGACCTCATCGACCCGAAGTCCAAGATCAACGGCGAGACACCGGAATTCATCGAGACGCAGCACTTCTTCCTCGACCTGCCCGCGCTCGCCGACGCGCTTCAGGAGTGGCTCGAGGGTCGCGAGGCCAGCGGCACGTGGCGTCCCAACGTCATCAAGTTCAGCCTCAACATCCTCGAGGAGATTCGCCCGCGAGCGATGACCCGCGACATCGACTGGGGCATCCCGGTCCCGCTCGAGGGGTGGGAGGACCAGCCGGCCAAGCGGCTCTACGTCTGGTTCGACGCGGTCATCGGCTACCTCTCGGCCTCGGTCGAATGGGCCCGCCGCATCGGCGAGCCGGAGCGCTGGCGCGAGTGGTGGAACGACCCGGAGGCGTTGTCCTACTACTTCATGGGCAAGGACAACATCACCTTCCACTCGCAGATCTGGCCCGCAGAACTTCTTGCGTATGCCGGCCGCGGCAACAAGGGCGGGGAACCCGGCACTTTCGGTGTGCTCGGCCTTCCGACCGAGGTCGTGAGCAGCGAGTACCTGACCATGGAGGGCAAGCAGTTCAGCTCCAGCCGCGGACACGTCATCTACATCCGCGACGTCCTCGAGCGCTACGGCCCCGACCCGATCCGCTACTTCATCTGCGCGGCCGGCCCGGAGAACCAGGACAGCAACTTCACCTGGGCCGAGTTCGTCCAGCGCAACAACTCCGAGCTCGTGGCGGGCTGGGGCAACCTCGTCAACCGCACCGGCGCGATGATCGCCAAGAGCTTCGGCGAGATCCCGCAGCCGGGCACGCTCGAGCCCGTCGACGAGGCCGTGCGCGCCGCGACGCTCAAGGCCTTCGACACCGTGGGCGACCTCCTCGCCAAGCAGCGCATCAAGGCCGCGGTCAACGAGGCGATGCGTGCGGTCGGCGACGTCAACAAGTACGTCACCGACACCGAGCCGTTCAAGCTCAAGGGCGACGACCAGCGCGAGCGCCTCGCGACGGTCCTGCACACGCTCATCCAGTGCGTCAGCGACCTCAACACGATCCTCGCGCCGTTCCTCCCGCACGCCTCCAACCGCGTGCACGCCTTCATCGGCGGCGAGGGCGAGTTCACCCCGATGCCCGTCATCGAGGACGTCAACGGACTCGACGAGGGCGACAAGGACCGCAGCTACCCGATCATCACCGGCGACTACAGCGCCACGCCGCGCTGGGAGTCCCGCCCGGTGACCGTCGGCGCCCCCATCGCCAAGCCCACCGGTGTCTTCGTCAAGCTCGACGAGTCGGTCGTCGACGAGGAGCTCGAGCGGCTCCAGCAGTCGTGAGCGCGTCATGAGCACGTCATGAGCGAGTCGACCAGGGGCGTTCCCGACCTGCCCGATCCGCTGCCGATCGCGGTCGTCGACAACCACACCCACCTCGACATCGAGCGTGAGGGTCATCCTGTCGACATCGCCGACGCCCTCGCCAAGGCGAAGGCGGTCGGCGTCGACCGGGTCGTCCAGATCGGCTGTGACCTCCCCGGGGCCCGCGCCACCATCGAGATGATCGACACCCACCCCGCGATGCTCGGGGGAGTGGCCCTGCACCCCAACGAGGTGCCCGGGCTGGCCGACAGCGGAAGTCTCGACGCGGCATACGCCGAAATCGAGGAACTCGCGGCACACCCCAGGGTGAGAGTCATCGGCGAGACCGGCCTCGACTACTACCGCACCGGGCCCGAAGGGCGGCCGGTGCAGCAGGACAGTTTCCGCTGGCACATCGACCTGGCGAAGCGACTCGGCAAGGCCCTGCAGATCCACGACCGTGACGCCCACGACGACGTGCTGCGCATCCTCGAGGAGGAGGGCGCGCCGGAATCGACTGTGCTGCACTGCTTTTCGGGTGATCTGAGGATGGCGCAGGTGTGCGTGGAACGCGGCTACTACCTCTCGTTCGCCGGCACCATCACCTTCAAGAACGCCCAGGGTCTGCGCGATGCGCTGTCCAACACACCCCTTGATCGGCTGCTCGTCGAGACGGACGCGCCCTACCTCACGCCGCACCCGTGGCGGGGTGCCGTGAACGCTCCCCACCTCGTGCCGTTGACCGTCCGGGCGATGGCGGCGACTCTCGGTGTGGCCGTGCCGACGCTCTGCGAAGCACTGTCCGCGAACTCGGAGCGCGTCTACGGCCCCTGGTGACGTCTCATGAGTCACACAAGCCCCTGTGGTGACAAGGTGGCCAGGGTCACCGTTACCAAAATTTGACCTTTGCCGTGTTTGTCGGGATGGTTGATGAGTTGGCCGGAGCTTGGCTCCGGGTGAAAGCAAGGGGCGAGGACGCCGGTGTGATGCCGCGTGGACCTCGCTCTCCTGTTGTCGGGACTCTTCCCCTGTGGAGCCCCGCGGCCCTCCCTGGGGCTGTCGCCCGTCCTGGTGTCCGGAGAGTTCGATCATCGGAGCACTCTTGATTTCTCGTCCCCTGCGTTTCGCTGCCCAAGGTGCCGCTGCACTCACGGTGGCCGCCGGATCCTTCGGCGTTGCCCACCTCGACAAGGCTGTCGCGCTGTCGGTCGACGGCCAGTCCTCGTCGCTGCACGTCTTCGGCTCGACCGTGGGCGATGCCCTCGCCAAGAAGGGCATCAAGGTCGGCGAGCACGACCAGGTCGTCCCCTCCGTCGGCTCGTCCCTTGAGGACGGCGACACCATCTCGGTGCGTTACGGGCGCAAGCTCACCGTGACCATCGACGGAGTCGCCAAGGAGTACTGGACGACGGCCACCACCGTCGACGCCGCGCTGCGCGACCTCAACATCCGCGCCGGCAGCGACGCCAAGCTCTCCGCCTCCCGCTCGCAGGCGCTCGGACGACAGGGCCTCGCCCTCACCGTCACGACCCCCAAGCCCTTCTCCGTGTCGGTCGACAAGAAGAAGCTCGCCCTGAAGAGCAACGCCACCACGATCGGCGCGGCACTGACCGAGGCCGGCATCAAGTACGACGCGGACGACCGCATCACCCCGGCCGCCAACGCCCCCCTGACGCGTGGCCTCGCCATCGCCGTCCAGCGCGTTTCGGCCGGACCGAACACGTCCACCGTGCGCATCCCCTTCAAGACGGTGACCAAGAAGGACGCGACCCTCACCGAGGGCACCCGCAAGGTCGCCACCAAGGGCAAGGCCGGATCGCGCAGCGTCACCCTGCAGCGCACCTACGTCGACGGCAAGCTCGAGTCGGCTCGCGAGGTGGCCAGCAAGGTCATCACGGCACCTGTGTCCGAGGTCGTCCTCGTGGGCACCAAGGCCAAGCCGGCTGCTTCCCCCTCCACGTCGTCGTCCACGTCGACCCGCTCGGCGGGCAACACCTCGGGCGCTGGTATCAACCTGTCCAACGCCGCGATGTGGGACCGCATCGCCCAGTGTGAGTCCGGTGGCAACTGGTCGATCAACACCGGCAACGGTTACTACGGCGGCCTCCAGTTCGACATCCGCACCTGGCTCGGTTCCGGCGGTGGCGACTTCGCCTCGCGCGCCGACCTCGCGTCGCGGGCCGAGCAGATCACCGTCGCGAACCGCGTCTACGCGGACCGTGGCCTCCAGCCGTGGGGTTGCGCACACGCAGCCTGACGCTGACTGACACATCCGAGGCCGTGCCTCCCACTTCGGTGGGGCGCACGGCCTCGATGCATCTGCGGGTGCGTTCCGATGCGTCGCGGGCAATAGGGTGGCGGCCATGTCGACGTCAGGGCTCCTCGGGGCCGCTCAGATCCGCGAGCTCGCGGCCCGCTTCGGCATCCGCCCCACCAAGTCCTGGGGGCAGAACTTCGTCATCGACGCCAACACCGTGCAGCGCATCGTGCGCGTCGCCGGTGTCGGCCCTGACGACGTCGTCGTCGAGATCGGACCGGGTCTGGGCTCCCTGACCCTCGCCCTGCTGCCGGTCGTGCGTCACGTCACCGTCGTCGAGGTCGACCCGATCCTCGCGGGCGCGCTGCCCGAGACCGTCGAGACCGTGGCGCCGGGCGTCGCCGACAAGCTCACCGTCGTCCACGCCGACGCCCTGCGCATCGAGAAACTTCCCGGCGAGGCACCCACCGCGCTCGTCGCGAACCTGCCCTACAACATCTCGGTCCCCGTCGTCCTCAACTTCCTCGAGCGCTTCTCGAGTCTCGAGCGCATCCTCGTCATGGTGCAGCTCGAGGTCGCCGAGCGGCTCGCGGCCAAGCCGGGCTCCAAGATCTACGGCGTGCCCAGCGTCAAGGCCGCGTGGTACGCCGACGTCACCCTCGCAGGCAACGTCAGTCGGTCGGTGTTCTGGCCCGTGCCCAACGTCGACTCCGGCCTCGTCAAGCTCGTCCGGCGGGAACAGCCGACGACGGACGCCTCCCGTGAAGAGGTCTTTGCCTGCATCGACGCCGCCTTCGCCCAGCGCCGCAAGACGCTGCGTGCCGCTCTGGCGGGTTGGGCTGGCTCACCGTCCGCCGCAGAGGCGGCGCTCGTGGCCGCTGGCATCGACCCGCGCACCCGCGGCGAGCAGCTCGACGTCCACCAGTTCGCGGCCATCGCGAGCGCCCACCGTGCCGCTGGTTCGGCGCGCCTGACTCCTGGCGAGGCTCTGGAGCTACGTTCCTTCGGATCGACGGTCCGTGTCCTCCTCGTGGGCACGTGCTGCGTCGTGCTCTGGGACAGGGGCGTGTCCCAAAGCACGACGCAACCCACAGTGCCGCGCAGGAAGGCCGTGGGCCCGGGTTCAGCGACTCAGTGGCCGAGCAGCCCGAGGAGTCGGCGTTCGGTCTCGTCGGTGAGACCGCACCTTCGTGGGTCGGTCGCCTCACGACCTTCTTCGTATGCCGCCGCGTCCCGGAGCGTTTCCGTCACCGGCCTGTTGGTGAGGCCGGCCGCACGGGCCGCCTCGCCCGTGTGGGAACTGAAGCCGCGCCACTCCGCATCAGAGATCCACAGCGGCAGGCTTTCCTCGCCCATCCACTCCTGAACCCCGTGCTCGGCCAACCATGCAGCCGAGGCGGCGACGACCGGGCCGTCGTGTCCGGCGACCTCACGCGCCGCCCCCAACAGCCCACCCAACGTGTCGGGCGAGCCCACGGCGTCGAACACCCCGGCCGTCCGCGTCTCGGCGCACCGCACGAGCCAGTCCGCAAGGTCGCGCACATCGATGATCGCCATCGGCAGGGTCGGGTCGTCAGGGGTCAGCACGGCACCGCCAGCGCCCACGGGGTGGGCAAACCGCCACGGCCACCACCCAGAACGCCCCGACGCGTCGCCAGGCCCGCCAATGAGGCCTGCCCGGGCAATGAGCACCCGCTCCGCCCCGAACCCCGCGAGCACCGCCGCCTCACAGGCCACCTTGGCCTCGCCATAGACGCTCATGTCGGCCATGACGTCGCCGTCCAAGGGTGACAACAGCGGGACGGACTCGTTCGTACGCGAGACGCGAGTGGTCGGCATACACATTGCCTGTCGAGACGAACACGAAGTGGTCGGCGACCGGCTCGAGCTCAGCCACGGCCGCGCGGACCTGTCCGGGCTGGCGCGAGACGTCGACGACGGCCTCCCATCGAGCACCGGCACCGGTCACCCCAGCGAGCCCATCGGGTTGATCGCGATCGCCACGCACCCACCGCACGCCGTCCGGGACCTCCCCGGCCTCACCGCGAGCCAGACACGTCACGTCATGGCCGTCGGTCACCGCCTGGGTCGCCACAGCACGTCCGAGCATCGCAGTCCCACCGAGCACGAGAAGTCGCATGCGACCAGTGGACCCCGCCCGACCGCCCGGGCACGAGCGTGTTCGCTGAGAGCGTGGATGTCAGAGCAGGCCCACGCCATGACTAGGGTGGGCGACATGACCTCGGCCCACTCGGACCCCTCACCCGTCACGGTGCGTGTCCCCGCCAAGGTCAACCTCGAACTTCTCGTGGGTCCCTTGCGCGATGACGGCTTCCACACGCTCTCGACGGTCTACCAGGCCGTGAACCTCCACGACGACGTCACGGTCGCCCTCGACAACGACTGGGGCTGCTCGGTGTCGGGCCCCTACGCCGACGTCGTGCCGACCGACGCGACCAACCTCGCGCTGCGTGCCGCCCGCCTCCTCGCCGAGGAGACCGGCGTCGAGGCTCCCGTGCACATCTCGATCTCCAAGTCGATCCCCGTCGCTGGCGGGATGGCCGGCGGCTCGGCCGACGCCGCCGCGACCCTCGTCGCCTGTGACCGTCTCTGGGCTCTCGGTCTGTCGACCGAAGAACTCGAGGAGTATGCCGCCGAGCTGGGTTCCGATGTCCCCTTCCTGATCCGTGGTGGCACGGCTGTGGGCAGTGGGCGCGGCGAACGGCTTGCGCCGGTCCTGGCCCGGGGCAGCTATCACTGGGTCTTCGCGATCAGCGACATCGGCCTCTCGACTCCCGACGTCTATGCCGAGTGCGATCGCCTGCGCGGCAAGTCGTCCGTGCCCGACCCCTCGCCGAACTCCGAACTCATGATTGCCCTGCGCTCCGGCGACCCGCACATCCTCGCGCCGCAGCTCACCAACGACCTGCAGGACGCCGCGATCTCCTTGCGCCCCGAACTCGGTGTGCTCCTGGCCAGCGGCATGGAGTTCGGTGCCCTCGGTGGCGTCGTCTCCGGGTCGGGGCCGACGGTCGCCTTCCTCGTCGAGGACGTCGAATCGGCCATCGACCTCACGGTGGCCCTCACCGCCACCGGAGCCGCCCGCGAGGTGCGCAAGGCGATCGGGCCCGTCCACGGCGCCCACGTCATCCCGGCCCGGGTCGACTAGTGGCCGTTCTCATCTCGGTCGAGCGTGCTGCCCTCGCGCTCGGCACCGCTCAGGTGCTCGACGGCGTCTCCCTCGGTGTCTCCGGTGGCGACCTCATCGGCATCGTCGGACGCAACGGTGGCGGCAAGACGACGCTGCTGCGGGTCATCGCCGGCGAGCTCGCCGTCGACAGCGGACGGGTTGCTCGTCTCGGTGGCGGCACCGTGGGTGTGCTCACGCAGGACGACACCCTCGACCCTTCGGCCACGGTGCGTGAAGTGGTGCTCGGCGACCTCGAGGAATACGTCTGGGCGGGCGACTCGCGCATCCGCGACGTCCTCACCGGTCTGCTCGGCGGGCTGGACGCTCCGGCGCTCAGTGGTATGGAGTCGACCGTGGCCGGCAAGTCCGGTGGCGAACGCCGACGCCTGGCCCTGGCCAAGCTGCTCGTCGAGGATCCCGATGTCCTGCTGCTCGACGAGCCCACGAACCACCTCGACGTCGAAGGTGTCGCCTGGTTGGCCGACCACCTCGTCAACTACCGGTCCCGTCCCGACAACGCCCTCGTCGCCATCACCCACGATCGCTGGTTCCTCGACGCCGTCGCCACCCGCACGTGGGAGGTCGTCGACGGCCAGGTGAACGGCTTCGACGGCGGCTACGCGGCATACGTGCTGGCCAAGGCCGAGCGCGAGCGGATGGCCAAGGTCACCGCCGACCGCCGCAACAACCTGCTCCGCAAGGAGCTCGCCTGGCTGCGTCGCGGCCCGCCCGCGCGCACGACGAAGCCGAAGTTCCGCATCGACGCCGCCAACGCCCTCATCGAGGACGAACCGGCGCCCCGCAACGACGTCGAGCTCATGGCGTTCGCGACCAGCCGGCTCGGCAAGGACGTCATCGACCTCCTCGACGCGTCGGTGTCCCTCGGCGACCGCACCCTGCTCGAGAAGCTCACGTGGCACCTCGCGCCGGGCGCTCGCATCGGCATCGTCGGAGTCAACGGCTCCGGCAAGTCGACCCTGCTGCGCGCCATCGCCGGCGAGATCCCGCTGACGGCGGGCAAGCGCAAGGAAGGCATCACCGTCCGCATCGGTCACCTGACCCAGGACGTGCGCGAGCTCGACCGCCTCAGCAACGCCCGGGTCATCGACGCGGTCGAAGAGGTCCGCAAGGTGACGATCCTCGGCGGCAAGGAGGTCACGGCGTCGTCGTTGGCCAAGCGCCTCGGGTTCCCGGGGCCGCGCCAGCAGACGCGCGTGGGCGACCTCTCCGGTGGTGAGCGTCGACGGCTCCAGGTGCTGCGCATCCTCATGGACGAGCCCAACGTCCTGCTCCTCGACGAGCCCACCAACGACCTCGACATCGAGACGCTGACCGCCCTCGAGGACGTCCTCGACGGGTGGGCCGGAACGCTGCTCGTCGTCTCGCACGACCGCTACCTGCTCGAGCGCGTCGCCGACCAACAAGTCGCGTTGCTCGGTGACGGGCACGTGCGTCAGCTGCCGGGTGGCGTCGAGGAGTACCTCAAGCTGCGTGCCACCGTCACCCCGACGTATGCCGCGATGGCGCCTGCCGCTGGCGCGTCGGCTTCCTCGTCGGGCGAGGCGAAAGCCCCTGTGGCGCAACCGATTTCGTCGGCAAGCCCTGCCGAGCAGCGCGAGGCGCGCAAGGTCATGTCCCGCGTCGAGAAGCAGCTCTCGAAGCTGGCGACCCGCGAGGAGCGGATCCACGCGGCGATGGCCGAGCATGTGGCCGACCACGCGAAGGTGCTCGGGCTCAACCAGGAGCTGCGCGACATCGTGGACGAGCGCGAAGTCCTCGAGCTCGAATGGCTCGAAGCGGCCGACACCCTCGAGCCCTGATTTCCACCGAGCGCGATCGCTGGCCCGCTGCTACGTTGGCGCCAAGGCCCATCGACTTCGGTGTTGCGGGCCCCAGCAGGGGCCCCTCCAGCAGAAGTCAGAGACCCGGATGCAACGTCGAACAGTGTTGTTGGCGGCTGGAATTGGTGCGGCGTCGTGGCTCGCGACGCCGGTGCACGCCGAGGCCGCCGTGAGGACCATCGACCGCGTGGGGCTCAACCTCGACATCGCCCGCCGCTACTGGTCGCCGGCCTCGATCATGACCCTCATCAAGCTCGTGGCCGACACGGGCGGGAACTCCCTGCACCTGCACGCGTCCGACGACCAGGCCTACGGGCTGGAGTCGGCACTGCTCGGCCAGACCGTGGCCAAGGCGCAGCTCGTGGGGACGAAGTACACCAACCCGCGCACCGGGAAGGCCTTCCTCAGCCGAGCACAGCTCACCTCCCTGATCGCGTATGCCGCCACCCGTCGGGTCGACGTCATGGTCGAGATCGACACGCCAGGGCACGCGGGCGGCATACGCCGTCTCATGGATCTCACCCCGATCGCGAGGTTCCCGACGTCGCAGGTCTTCTCCACCTACGCACCGCAGGAGATCGAGGTCCACAGCGCCACCGCCTGGGCCTTCGTCCGTGAGCTCTGGGCAGAGGTGCTGGCGATGCACCCGACCGCCACGCGGGTCCACCTCGGTGGAGACGAGTTCGCGGGCTCGGCGGTCGAGAAGAAGGCCTGGGCCACCGGGGTGAGCGCTCTGGCCGCGGCTCTCAAGGCGAAGAACAACGTGACCTCGACCGTGTGGAACGACTCGATCATCCCCGAGTCGGCCGCGCTGCTCAGCCGCTCGATCACCGTGGCCTACTGGAACTACGACGACTGGGGAACTGCGGGCACGCGGCTGACGATGCCCGCGGTGGCCAGCGCGGGCTTCACCATCCACAACTACAACGGCTACTACCTCTACTGGGTCCCGCGCACCTCCGAGACGGCGGGCGATCGGCAGTGGATGTGCGACGCGCTGCGTGACTGGTGGACGCTGGGCTACTGGGGTGCGGATCGCGCCATGAGTGAGAGCAGCACTGCGTTGCGCGGCGCCTGCTTCTCGATCTGGGGCGAGGAGAGTGCCTCCCTGTCCGAGGCAACCATCATCAGTCGCGGGTCGCCCGTCTACAGCGCCTTCGCCTCGCGAGTGCGCGCGAGTGCGCCGTCCCGGGTGAAGCGGTCTCAGCTCGTCTCGAACGGTGCGAGCAGAACGCGAAGGTGACCGGCGAGGGCGGTGCGCTCACCCTTGGGGAGCTCGGCCAGCAGGTCGCGCTCGTGCGCGAGCAGGTCGTCGAGCGCGCCATCGACGGTCTGCATGCCGTCCGCCGTCAGCCGAACGATGACTCCGCGGCGGTCGCGAGGGTCCGGCTGGCGCTCGACGAAACCACGGGCGAGGAGCCGGTCGACCCGGTTGGTCATGGTGCCGCTCGTCACGAGGGTCTCGGCGATGAGCTGCCCGGGGGAGAGCTCGTAGGGCGCCCCGGCACGGCGCAGCGCAGAGAGGACGTCGAACTCCCAACCGTCGAGCCCGTGCTCGGCGAAGGCTGTCCCGCGGGCGAGGTCGAGCCGACGCGCCAGACGAGAGACCCGACTGAGGATCTCGAGCGGAGTGACGTCGAGTTCAGGACGCTCACGCCGCCAGGCTGAGACGATACGGTCGACGTCATCCTCGGGCATGAGGGCGACTGTACTCCCGTCAAGTATCTTGACATCAAGATAGATTTCGGGGGAGGGTTGGGGACGGACGGCCACACGGGCCGCACGCCACGGCAAGAGGAGCAACGATGCGCACACAGCCGAGCTGGGACCCCGCGGCATACTCACAGTTCGGTGAGCAGCGGAGTCGTCCCTTCGCCGACCTCGTCGCGCAGATCCGTTCCGACGAGCCCGAACTCGTCGTTGACCTCGGCTGCGGCAACGGGCCCGCCACCCTCACCCTTGGCGAGCTGTGGCCCAACGCCCGCATCGTCGGGGTCGACGATGCCGAGTCGATGCTCGAGGCCGCCCGGGCGATGGACACCGGCAACCGGGTCGAGTGGGTCCAGGCCGACCTCAAGGACTGGGACCCCGCATCCCTCGGCCAGACGCCCGACGTCATCATCACCAACTCGACCCTGCAGTGGGTGCCCGGTCACCTCAACCTGCTGCCGGCCTGGATGGACGCCCTGGCTCCCGGCGGCTGGCTCGCGATCCAGGTTCCCAACAACTTCGACGCTCCCAGCCACGCGCTCATGCGCGAGACGTCGGCCACCCACGCACGCGCCAACGAACTTCTCGCGGCCCTCGACCTGCCGGCGGTGGGGGAGCCCAAGACCTACCTGACGTTCCTCAGCCGGTTGGGCGCCAAGGTCGACGCGTGGGAGACGGTCTACTCGCACATCCTCGACCCCGAGGGCGAGTCCGAGGACCCCGTGCTCGACTGGGTGAGCGCCACCGGCCTGCGTCCTGTCCTCGACATCCTTCCCGAGGGCGAGGAGCGCGACGCGTTCATCGAGCCGTATGCCGCTGCGTTGCGTGAGGCCTACCCGCGCAGTGAGGTGGGGGTCCTGTTCCCGTTCCGTCGCGTGTTCGCCGTGGCCCGCAAGAACGACGCCGTCTGATGGCCGTCATCGGCATCCACCACGTCCAGATCGCCTGTCCTTCAGGCTCGGAGGACCTGCTCCGCCATTTCTACGGAGTGGTCTGCGGCATGCCCGAGATTGCCAAGCCGCCGGCCCTCGCGGCACGAGGTGGCGTGTGGTTCGCGGCCGGCGAGCAACAGTTGCACTGCGGCATCGAGGACGGCTTCGCGCCGGCCCTCAAGGCGCACCCGTGCCTGGCCACCGATGATGTCGACGCACTCGCCGCCGCCATCGCGGGTGTCGGGGGAGAGGTGCGCTGGGACAACGCCATCCCCGGCGTGCGGCGCTTCCACACCAACGACCCCGTGGGCAACCGGGTCGAGTTCCAGCTGGTGTCGCGCATCAAGGCCGACTTCATCGTCTGAGTTGGCTCAGATGTGGGTGATCTCGGGCTTCGCCTCGAGGCCGGTGAGACCGTTCCACGCCAGGTTGACCAGGGCTGCGGCGACGTCGCGCTTCTTGGCCTTGGGGTTTTCCAGCCACCACTGACCCGTGAGCGCGACCATGCCCACGAGCATCTGCGCATACATCGGCGCCTGCTTCGGGTCGAGGCCACGGTTCGTGAACTGGGCCGCGAGCAGGTGCTCGACCTGCGAGGCCACGTCGGACATGAGCGACGCAAAGTTTCCGGTTTGCTGCCCCGGCGGCGAGTCGCGCACGAGGATCCGGAACCCGTCGGTCGAGGACTCGATGTAGTCGAGGAGTGCGGTCGCGGCTCGCTCCAGCAGCGCGCGCGACCCTCCTCCGGAACTCAGGGCGTGGGCGATCCCCCCGAGAAGTGACTGGATCTCACGGTCGACCACGACGGCATACAGACCCTCTTTGCCACCGAAGTGCTCGTAGACAACGGGTTTGGACACACCCGCCGCGCTCGCGATCTCTTCGACGGTCGTCGCTTCGTAACCGCGCTTCGCGAAGATCTGTCGCCCGATCCCCACGAGCTGCTCGCGACGTTGCGCTCCCGTCATGCGCCCCCGCGGAGTTCGCACCTTGGCTGTTGCCTCGTCTCGACTCACCTGCGCCATTGTGCCCTCCGGCGCGCCCGCGCGCTGACGAGACCGTGCGTGAGGTCGCGCACGCGTCAACTACCCTTTGCGCTGTATGCCGTGAGCACGCCTGACGCGCATCGTTCCCCGGTTGGTCTGCCGGCAGGGCCCGCCTGACTTTGAATCAGGACTAGCGACGTAGGTTCGACTCCTACCCGGGGAGCAACACTCTGCAGGGCCGAAGGGCGCTGATGCGCCCGCGAGCACGTTGGTGCTTTCGTGGTCAGACGTGGGGCCAGACCTGGGGCCATGCGGTGACGAGAGCGCTCTTGGCGCGCGACGCGAGCTCCATGGACGTGATCTCGTCGAGGCTCCACCAGAGAGCGCTCGACGAGAGGGGCGAGGCCTTCCAGACCCGTTCGGCGCTGCAGCGGTAGGTCAGGTCGAGGAAGTGGTCGCCATGTTCGATCGCACTCTCGACGCCATGGACGCGCGCCATCGACGGGGTGGCCCCGGTGTCGTGCACGAGGGCGCGAGCCACGCGGCCGGGGTCCTCGCCGATCCGTAGGTAGGCCCAGGGCAACGTCCAGTTCAGCGAACCGTGGTGTCGATCGAGCAGCATCCGATGGTCATCGTCGATCGCGACGATGTGCACCCGCACCCGCGGCCGTGCTGCGTTCACTTCAGGCTCCTCGACGTTCACGGCGGTCTCCGTCGACCACCGCGTCCCCTTGCTCGGGCGTAGGTTAGGGCGTCCTTCTGTGAGGCGGTCCACGGCCTCCGACGTCCCGACAGGCGCAGGTCTGCGACCTGCAGTGATCCATCCTGTCTATCCGATATTGCCAGTTGTGGTGCCGACGAAGTCGACAAATCGGGCAGCCGGGGGAGCGAGTTCGCGGTCGCTGCGCCAGGTGAGGCCGATGGTGCGGCGGGCCGCCGGGGACGCCAGCGGGATGCCGATCGTGCCGGTGTGGCCGGCGAACTGCGCGGGCAGCACGGCAACCCCGAGACCGGCGGACACCAGGCCCTCGATCGTCGCGAGGTCGGCGCTCTCGAACGACACGTTCGGTCGCACGCCAGCCGAGGCCAGGAGGTCGTCGATGAGGGTTCGGTAGCCGAACCCGTGGGGCGTGGTCACGAGGTCCTCGTCCGCGAGGGCCTCGAGGGTGATCCGCCGTCGCGCCTTCCACCGATGGTTCGGGGGAACGACGAGGACGAGCCGCTCCTCCTGCAGGGGCACCCAGCCGAAGGGTCCCGGAGGCAGCCACGAGGTGATGGCCAGCTCGACGGCACCGGACGCGAGGTCGCGGGTGATGTCGTGGTGTGGCTCCTGGGTGAGGAGGACCCGGACCGCCGGAGCGTGAGCATGGAACTCGCGCAGCACGAGCGGCACGAGCGACGTCGACATCGAGTCGAGAAACGCGAGACGCACGGTGCCGCTGTGCGGATCGAGCCGTCCGGCGAGGTCGGCCCGCATCTGGTCGTGCCGAGCGGTCAGGTCCCGGGCCGCCGTGACGACCAGCTCGCCGTGGGGCGTGAGGACCACCCCGTTCGGCACCCGCTCGAAGAGGCGCGCCCCCAGGTCGGCCTCGATCCGAGCGAGGGCACGGGAGAGCGTCGGCTGGCTCACCCCGAGCGCCGCTGCGGTGACGGTGACGTGGCCGTGCTCGGCGAGGGCCAAGAGCCACTCCAGATCGCGCAGATGCATGGATCCATCATGCGCCTGACGTATGCACATACGCCATGGACGTCATTGGACGTATCCATTCCCGCCGCGTCACCCTCGAGGGGTGCAGAGCGCAACGCAGACCCCCACGATCGTCGAGCCGGGCCACCAACCCGGCACGTCGGGCTACCGCCGAGTCGTCCTCGCCCTCTTCGCCGCGGGGGTCGCGACCTTCGCCCTCATCTACAGCACCCAGGCGCTCCTGCCCGAGCTCGCGACCGACTTCGGCGTCTCCTCGGCCGACAGCACCCTCTCGCTCTCGCTCACCACCATCGCGCTCGGACTCACCCTCCTCGTCGCCGGCCCCCTGTCCGATCGCATCGGCCGCACCCGCCTCATCCACGCCAGCCTCGCCTCCTCGGTGGTCGTCGCCGCGGCGGCCGCCCTCGCGCCCACCTGGCCCACGTTCCTCGGCCTTCGACTCGCGCTCGGCGTGACGATCGCCGGGCTCCCAGCGGTCGCGACGGCATACCTGCGTGAAGAACTCCACCGCGGAGCGCACGCCCGCGCCGCCGGTCTCTACATCGGCGGAACCGCCATCGGCGGCATGACCGGCCGCCTTGCCACGGGTGCCGTCGCCGAGGCGTGGGGCTGGCGGTGGGCGCTCGCGGCCGCCGCCGTCCTCGGCCTGATCTGCGCCCTCATCGTCTGGTTCGCGTTGCCCGCCTCGCGACACTTCGTCCCGCGCCGGGCCGGGGTGCGCCCCATGCTCGTGATGGCCCGCCGTGCCGTGTCCGACCCCGTCCTGTTGGCGCTGTACGGGATCGGGATGCTCGGTGCCGGGGCGTTCGTTGCCGTCTTCAACGCGCTCGGATTCCGGCTCACGAGTGCGCCGTTCGGTCTGGGTCTCGGCGCCGCGAGCCTCGTCTTCCTCGTCTACGCCTTCGGCTCGGCCGGATCAGCGATCGCCGGACGGCTCGCCGACGCTTTCGGTCGCCGGGCGGTCGTCCCGATCGGGGCAGGTCTCGCGCTCACCGGTCTCCTGCTGACCATCCCGGGCCAGCTCGCCGTCGTCGTTGCCGGCACCGCCCTCATGACGGCCGGCTTCTTCGTCTTCCACGGCGTCGCGAGTGGCTGGGTTCCCGTGCGGGCGCACGCCGGCGGCGTGGCCGGCGCCCAGGCCGCCTCGCTCTACCTGTTCTCCTACTACGTCGGCTCCTCCGTTTTCGGGACGGCCGGGGGACATGCCTGGGCGTATGCCGGGTGGTCCGGTGTCGTCGTCCTCGCCGGTGCGCTCTTTGCCGGGGTGGCCGTGCTGAGCCTCGTGCTCCGCCGCAGCCGTGCCCTCACCACGTGAGGGGTCAGCGGGCTGTCGTCAGCGAACGACGGAGTAGCGGCCGCACAGGAAGTCGCGGTTGCGGGCGACCTCTTCGAGCCTGAGCTCCACATGGCGAGGCAGGACCGGAGCGCCGGCGCCGAGAGTGACCGGGGCGTATTGGACCCAGACCTCATCGAGGAGTCCGGCGTCGTGGAACTGGCCGACGACATCGCCACCGCCCACGATCCACACGTCCTTGTCGCCGGCCGCCTCCACCATCTCGGCATGCACGTGGGTCACATCAGCAGTGGTGAACCGGACCTGTTCAGACGCGGGGAACTCGCGATGGGTGAGGACCCACGTCGGCTTGGGCTTCCAGCCCTGGGCGTCGTTCTCGACGATCCACCGCCACGTCGAAGCGCCCATGGCGCACGCGCCCACGCGGGGGCCGAAGGTCTCGAAACCCATGTCGACGTCGCCGACGATGTCGCGCGAGACGAGCCAGTCGAGGGAGTGGTCCGGCGTCGCGATGAAGCCGTCGAGGGAGCATCCGGTGTAGTAGATCGTCGCCATCCCCGCACGATGGCACTCCCCACTGACAGCCAGGACCCCTGAAACCCCGAGGCGCGAGACGGCCGCGAAACGGGCGTGGACGGCATACCCGCT
>CAWEDC010000032.1:0-18408 GCA_963807825.1 uncultured Actinomycetota bacterium | reverse complement strand
CAGGTGGGGCCCGGGGTCGTGAGGGAACGGCGTGTCGCGTGCTTTTGGGGGGAATTGGTGAGAAATAGTCCGGGTCAGACGCCGCGCATCTGCCGGATCCGCAGGGCCAGCGACAGGGTGAGCCGCAGTTGCGGGTCCGACGTGAACGGTCCAGCATCTGCTCAGAGCTTGGTGATCCTGTGGCGCAGGGTGTTGTAGTGGAAGAAGAGGATCCGGGCCGTCTCGGCGACATTGAGGTTGGTGTCGAGCAGCACCTGCAGGGTCTGCCGCAGGTCGGCGTAGGACGGCTGGGCGTCGGTCGCCGAGGTCGCCCAGGGCCTCGTCGACGAACGCCGCAGGTCGGCGTTGTCGGGGATGAGCGAGAGCAGCGTCGATAGATCCCGAGCCCGTCGAAGTGCATGACCGCCGACTCGCCCTGCATCTGCCGACCGACGGCCACGGCCCGCAGCGCCTCCGCGTACGCGCGGGGGATGTCATCGACCGAGTCGACCGGGCGTGACACACCGGTCGAGAACGTGCGTCGTCCACCGCCGCCGTCTCCGCGCACGACCTTGACGATCTCGCCGATCGAGCGCATCACGGTCTGCTGCTCGCCCTCGCCACTGCACGGGGCAGGCAGCAGCGCCACGACCTCTTGGGAGAAGCCGGCGACAGGTGCCTTGGGCTTCGCGGGTTCGCACGGCCTGCACCCAGGCCGCGCACGAATCGCTCCTGAAGAGAACGCAGTTCGTCCCCGTCGCGGCTGGTGTGTGCGTCGTCCTCGTCGGTCTCTGCGACGACGACGACCATCCGACGGTCGAGGTTCCATCCCAGCGAGGCCGCGTGTGCGATGGCCTCCTCCGACGCGCCTCCTCGGCCGACGAGGGTGTCGCGCAGGAACTCCGCGCGGTACTTCCCCTCGACCGCAGAGACGGCCTGTTCCTTGGTGATCGCCAGTGCGGCCACGGCGGCGGCGCGCTCCAGCCCGTGCACATCCGTGGTGGTGAGGACCCGACCCGGCGTGAAGACCGCCAGCAACCCGTGATCCGACGTGCCCGCGACGATCCGGACCATCGTGCGTTCGGACTTCACCGGCCCCGCGGCGCGCACCCCGACCGGCTCCTCCTCGACGATGAGGCGGCCGGTGCGGTCGAAGCAATCCAGCGCCATGACCGTCGCGACGTCCTCCTCGGACCCTGCCGTGGCGACGAGGCGCCCGTCCAGTGGTCGTCACGAGCGTCACGCCGGGGAACAGCCCGACGAGGGCCTGGCCGAGGTCGGCGAGGGAACCGCCGGTGAGCACGGTCTGCACGAGGATCCTGTTGACCTCGTCCTCGCGACGCAACAACTCAGCCTGGTGGTCGACGACCCGGCGCAGGGACGCGATCATCTCGTCGGCTGGCAAGTGCTGAGGCTCAGGACCAAGATCGTTGGCAACATTTACCATCAGGCCACTGTAGCCACGCTGGCTAGCGTTCCAAGGGTGCATCCGAGATATCCGGCCGCGGCCTCCCCGCTCACTCGGATCCTTGTCGCGGGCCCACGCCGCCCCGCCGTCGTGCTCGCCGCGTTCCCCAGCGCGCTCTACCTCGCGCTCTCCGACGACGACGCCGGTCACACCGACGTCCTCCCCGTCGTCACGAGCGACGCGCTCGTGCTGCCCACGGCCATCCGCCTCCCGCAGCCCGGTCCCTTCGACTGGGGAGTGGCGCCCGGCGACGTCGTGACGCTCGGTGGTGACGAGATCGCTCTGCCGAGCCACGGCATACGCATCGTTCGTTCGTGGCGACCACGACGGGTTTCGACCGGCGCCGCAAACCCGACGGCCTTCGACTGGGAACCGCTCCTCGCCGAGCTCGGACGCGGCGAAGGCCTCACGCCTCGCGCCGACGACGTCCTCTGCGGCGCACTCCTCGCCGCCCGCGCCCTCGGGATTGTCCTTCCGGGCGAGATTCCCGTGGACCGCACCACGAGCCTCTCGGCGTCCCTCGTCGTCGATGCACAAGCCGGGTATGCCGTGTCCTCCGTCGTCGACCACGTCACCAACGCGGTGGCCGGGTCCTCCGACGCCGACCGCACCCGCGACCTCGTCCTGGCCATCGGCCACACCTCGGGTGCAGGACTCCTCGAGGGCATCGACTTCATGCTTGACATCGCCAACTGCCCTCTGCCGGAAGGAATCCCGTCGTGAGTATCACCCACGTCGACTTGCGCCGAGGCGCCTATCACGACTCCGTGACCCTGCTCCAGGTCTCACGTACGGTCGCCGACGTCGAGGGGGTCGAGGCCGCCCAAGTGGCCATGACGACCGAACTCAACGTCGAGGTGCTCACCGGGATGGGCTTCGAGATCCCTGAGGGCGCTGGCCCCAACGACCTCGTCGTCGCCGTCCGAGCCATCGACGAGGACGCCGTCGCCGCTGGTCTTGCCGCGGCCGGCGCCGCCCTCAGCGCGAAGGCAGCACCCAGCGGTGGCTTCGGCGACGCACCCGCGCCTCGCACCACCAGTGGGGCCATCCGGGTCGGGGGAGCGGAACTCGCGCTCATCTCGGTCCCGGGCCGCTACGCGACGGCCGAGGCGCTCGACGCCATCAGCGCCGGCGCCTCCGTGATGCTCTTCTCGGACAACGTCCCCGTCGAGGACGAGGTTCGCCTCAAGGACGCTGCGGCCGCGGCCGACGTCCTCGTCATGGGTCCGGACTGCGGCACTGCCGTCGTCGGGGGAGTCGCCCTCGGCTTCGCGAACGTCGTCGAGGCCGGCCCGATCGGCATGGTCGCCGCCTCGGGCACTGGCGCGCAGCAGATCATGTGCCTCCTCGACGCGGCCGGGGTCGGCATCTCGCACTGCCTCGGCGTCGGTGGCCGAGACCTGAAGACCGCGGTCGGCGGACGTTCCACGCGACAGGCCCTGGCCGCGCTCGCCGCCGACCCGGCCACGACCTCGATCGTCGTCGTCTCCAAGCCGCCGGACGAGGAGGTCCTCACGGACCTTGAGGCGTATGCCGCCGGGCTGGGTCTGCCCGTCCGCTGGGCCACGCTCGGCGCCGGTCGACCCGACCTCACCACGGCCCTGGAGGCGGTCCTCGAAGCTGAGGGTCTCGCTGTGCCGGAATGGCCGAAGTGGTTGTCGGACAGCGATCCTGAGCCGGGCTCGGTCGACGGGAGCCTGCGCGGACTGTTCTGCGGCGGCACCCTCGCCGACGAGGCGATGCTCATCGCGGCCGAGTCGCTCGGCGACATCAAGTCCAACATCCCCCTGCGCGAGGACCTCGCGCTCGGCTCCGGCCTCAAGGACGCCGGGCACCTCGTCATCGACTTCGGTGACGACGGCCTGACCCAGGGACGGGCCCACCCCATGATCGACCCGACCCTGCGCATGGAACGCATCGCGGCCGAGGCTCAGGACCCCACGTGTGGCGTGCTGCTGCTCGACCTCGTCCTCGGCTTCGGCGCCCACCAGGACCCCGCCGCCGACCTCGCCGACGCGATCCGCGCCGCGAAGGAGGCAGCCCGCACGCGACCACAATCGCCCAATAGGGCACAAATGGCGGGCGAGCTGCCGGTCGTGGTCGCGGTCATCGGCACCGACGGTGACCCGCAGGGCCTGACCCGGACCTGCGAGACCCTCGCAGCGGCCGGCGCCTCCGTCTTCCTCTCCAACCGCGACGCCACCCGGCACGCCCTCACCTTCCTCGGAGCGCTCTGATGAACCAGCCCCTGCGTGGTCTTCTTTCGGTCGAGTCGCCCTCGGTCGCGACGGCGGGTGTCCAGCTCTTTGCCGACGCCCTGCGCGGCCAGGCCGTCTCCGTCGTCGAGGCCGACTGGCAGCCGCCCATGGCCGGGACCGAGGCCGACCTGGCCACGGTGATGACCGACGCGCGGCGAGCGGAAGCCAACGCCACGGCATACGCACGTCTGACCGCAGCGGGAGCCGAACTGGTCGACGTCAAGACGGCCAAGGACGCGTTGGGCCTCGAGCGCGGCACGTTCCTCCACGCCGGGCCGCCCATCGACTGGGAGCGTGCGTCGGGTCCACTGCGTGGCGCCTTCATCGGCGCGGTGCTCTTCGAGGGGCTCGCGGACAACGCAGAAGAGGCCGAAAAGGCCCTCGCCGCAGGCAAATTCACGTTCGAGCCGTGTCACCACCGCGACGCTGTCGGCCCCATGGCCGGTGTGGTGTCGCCCTCGATGTGGATGTACGGCCTGCGCGACGAGGTCCACGACGCCTGGTCCTGGTGCTCGCTCAACGAGGGCCTCGGCAAGGTGCTGCGCTATGGCGCGTACGGCCCCGAGGTCATCGATCGTCTGCACTGGATGAACAACGTCCTCGGCCCGATCCTGCAGCAGTCGGTGCGCAAGACGGGTCCGTTCGACATCAAGTCGATCCTCGCCCAGATGCTCCAGATGGGCGACGAGGGCCACAACCGCAACCGTGCCGGATCGCTCATGCTCCTGCGCGAACTCCTGCCCGGCATGATCACCGCCGACGCGAGCTCGACCGACATCGCCGAGGCCGTCCGCTTCTCCGGTGCCAACGAGCACTTCTTCCTCAATCTCGGTATGCCGGCCTGCAAGCTCGCAACGATGGCGGCACACGGCATACCCGGTTCGTCCCTGGTGACGACGATGGCGCGCAACGGCACCGACTTCGGGATCCGGGTGTCCGGGACCGGCGACGAGTGGTTCACCGGGCCGGCCAACACACCTCAGGGGCTCTTCCTCGGCGACTACGGGCCCGACGACGCCAACCCCGACATCGGCGACTCGGCCATCACCGAGACCGGAGGCATCGGTGGGTTCGCGATGGCCGCGGCCCCGGCGATCGTGAAGTTCGTCGGCGGTGACGTGGCGTTCGCGCTGCGGGCGACGCAGACGATGTACGAGATCACGCAGGGGGAGCACCCGATGTTCCAGGTGCCGATCCTCGACTTCCGCGGCACGCCCACGGGCATCGACGTCGTGTCGGTCGTGCGCACCGGGATCCTGCCGCAGATCAACACCGGCATGGCCGGTCGCGTCGCTGGCACAGGTCAGGTCGGCGCGGGTCTCGTGACGCCGCCAGCCGAGTGCTTCCCGGCAGCCCTGGCCGCCCTCGCCCAAGCGACAGGAAGAGCCTGACTCAACTCTCTCCCTTGCGTCTGCGGATGTGGCGGTTCTAGCAACCCTTTCCGCAGACGCAACGGGTCTGGGCCGGGTGTACGGCGGTCGAGCGGGTGCGCTGCGTCTGGGAGAATTGGTGTGTGACTGCTCAGATACTTGACGGCAAGGCCATCCTCTCGACGATCAAGGAGGAGTTGCGCGGTCGTGTCGCGGCGCTGGCCGAACGGGGGATCACACCCGGGCTCGGCACCGTCCTCGTGGGCAACGACCCCGGCAGCAGCTGGTACGTCAACGCCAAGCACAAGGACTGCGCGGAGATCGGCATCTCGAGCATCCGCCGCGACCTGCCCGCCGACTCCAGCCTCGAGGACGTCCTCGCGGTCGTGCGTGAGCTCAACGAGGACCCGGCCTGCACCGGCTTCCTCGTGCAGCAGCCCACCGGACTCGACGAGAACCAGATCCTCGCCGCAGTCGACCCCGGCAAGGACGTCGACGGGCTCCACCCGACCAACCTCGGCTGGCTCGTCCTCGGCCAGGAAGCACCGCTGCCCTGCACACCCGTCGGGTGCATCGAGCTGCTCCGCCGCTACGACGTGCCCATCGCCGGGGCCAAGGTCGTCGTCGTCGGTCGCGGAATCACCGTCGGCCGCCCGCTTTCGCTCATCCTGACCCGCCGCTCCGAGAACGCGACCGTCATCCAGTGCCACACCGGCACCGTCGACCTCGCCGCCGAGGTCCGCCGCGCGGACATCGTCATCGCCGCGGCGGGCGTCCCCGGGCTCATCACCGGCAACATGATCAAGCCCGGCGCAGCCGTGCTCGACGTCGGTGTGAGTCGGGTCGTCGAGGACGACGGCCGTTCCGTCATCGCCGGTGACGTCGCCGCGGATGTCGCGGACGTCGCCGGCTGGGTCAGCCCCAACCCCGGCGGTGTCGGCCCCATGACCCGCGCGATGTTGCTCAGCAACGTCGTCGCGATCGCCGAGAAGCAGGCCGCCCAGCAGCTCGCCTCGGCCGAGCTCGGGGCTGGCTGATGCCCGAGACCTGGAACGACACTTCTCCCACGACGGCCACCCACTCCCACCTGCTGCACTGGACCACCGTTGCTCCTGTTCTTGCCCTGATCGCCCTCGCGTTCACGTGGGGCCGTGACATCAACGGCGTCGTCGTCGCCGTCGTCGCCGTCCTGCTGGGTGGGGCCGTGCTCGCCGCGGTGCATCACGCGGAGGTCGTGGCACATCGGGTTGGAGAACCCTTCGGTTCCCTTGTGCTCGCCGTCGCGGTCACGGTCATCGAGGTCTCACTCATCGTCACGCTGATGCTCAGTGGCGGCGAGGGCACCTCGACCCTCGCTCGTGACACCGTCTTTGCCGCCGTGATGATCACCGTCAACGGCATTCTTGGGCTGTCGCTCCTCGTGGGCTCACGACGTTTTGGCACGGTGCGGTTCAACGCCGAGGGCACCGGTGGGGCACTCGCCACCGTCGCCACCCTCGCGGCGGTCTGCCTCGTCCTCCCGACCTTCACCACGGGCGAGGCGGGCCCGCGGTTCACCGGGAGCCAGCTCGCGTTCGCGGCCCTGGCCTCACTCAGCCTGTATGCCGCCTTCGTTCTCACCCAGACCGTGCGTCACCGAGACTTCTTCCTCCCCGTGGGGTCCAAGGGCAAGCCGTTGCCCGAGGACGAGCACGCGACCCCGCCGACCAACGCAGAGACGTGGACCTCGGTCGGCTTCCTGATCCTGTCGCTCATCGCTGTCGTCGGTCTCGCCAAGGTCGAGTCCAAGTCGATCGAGGAAGCTGTAGCCGCTGCCGGCCTGCCGCACTCGTTCGTTGGTGTCGTCATTGCCCTGCTCGTGCTGCTCCCCGAAACGCTCGCCGCCGTCAACGCGGCCCGGCGTGAACGCATCCAGACGAGCATCAACCTCGCTCTCGGCTCCGCCATGGCGAGCATCGGTCTGACGATCCCGGTCCTGGCCATCGCGACGATCTGGATCGACACGCCTCTCCACCTCGGGCTCGACGCCACCCAGATCACCCTGCTCGCGATCACCATCGTGACCGGCGTGCTCACGGTCGTCCCTGGGCGTGCGACGCGCCTGCAGGCGAGCGTTCACCTCACCCTCTGCGCTGCCTACCTGTTCCTCGCCGCCGTCCCCTGAGCGGGTCTCAGTCGGAGGAGCCGCACGTTTCGGCGTAGAGAGGTGGGCACCCGCCCACGGCTTCCTGCAGCACTGTTCGGTGGCGGATGAGCCCGTGGCGGTAGACCACCTCGTAGCCGTCGTAGTGCCACGGACCGTTCTCGACGATCTCCCACGTCGCCACCCCGAAGGCGCCTGACCCAGCCGAGTCATTGCTCGGGGGGACCACGAACCCCTTGGCAGGGTGGCGGCTCGCCCGAGGCATCTCAGTCTCACCCGAACCCTCGGACACTCCCACAGGGTGGGTCTCCAGCGTCAACGAGATCTCTCGCGACGGCATACCCGTCGCCGCGTTTCCGCGGGGGATCGGACGGATGCTTTCGATGTGGACGTCGAACCACCCGTTGTTTTCGATCTGGAAGCCGGTGCTAAAAGTGAAGGGCGCCTCGCGCAGAATGCCCCGGCCTGCGCCACCCTCGCTGATCGGCCCCGCTCCCGTGCCGACTCCGGTGGCAGCCATCGTCGCGCCCAGCACTGCGAGAGCACCGACAGCGCCGACCAGTCGCCGACGGGTGACGAAGGCGCCACGGGTCGTGGGCGGTGCCGGAGCGCTGAGGAGCGTCATGGCCCGATCGTCTCATTGGCTCGGCGCCACCGGGCGAGAATCGCAGACGTGCCGCTGAGGTCGGCGATCCCCGCCGTGCCCCGATCACTCCCAGGGGTTGATGAGGGTGAGGCCAAGATCGCCGAAGTCGGCAACGTCCCGCGTGGCAAGCGACGCCCCGGCCACCGTGGCAATCGCGGCGATCAGCGCATCCATCGCGCCCACGGGGCGCCCGGCCGCGCGTCGGTCCGCAACGATGCGCGCGTAGGAGGAGGACGCTTCGGGCATCAGCGGCAGGCACACGCCCAGGCCGTCAAAGGCCTCGTGTGCCGCAGCTTCCAGGAGGTCGCGCCGTTGGCCGCCCGGGAGGATGGCGATGCCTGCCAGGATCTCGGCACGGTTGACCACGGTCGTGACGGGGACGGAGCCCGACGAGCGCACCCAGTCGAGGACTCGCGGATCGGCACGCGGGCCACGCATGACTTCGGAGATGACATTGGTGTCGAGGATGATCACCGCTCGTCGAACTCCGCGGCCGTGGCGGCTTCGTCAGGAACCACCGGGAGGTCCACGCCGCCCACGGCGTCACCGGCCGCAATGAGCTTCTCGATCCAACTGAGGTCGTTTGCCGCGGACCGATCGAGGGCATCGACCAGAATGCTGCGCGCTTCTGCCTCCATGGACCGACCATGGCCAGCTGCCCGCATGCGAAGTTTCTCCTTCGCGTCATCGGGCAACTTCCGGATCGTGATGGCAGCCATGCAGCAATGATATCAATGCAACACCAACGGAGGAAGGGGCTCCGAGCACCAACGACAAGGCCCGCGCCCCCCAGGGAGGGGGCACGGGCCTTGTGCCTGACACGTCAGGTGGGTCACGAGGTCAGGCGGTCATGAGGTCAGCAGTCACTCGAACGTCGTGGGCCACTCGATCGCGGCCCACGCCCACCCTGCCAGCGCTCGCAGGTGGCGTCCAGAGTTCTCCACACAATTTTGTGCAATCCATACCTTCGCCCGCTCAGAGCGTGGCGAGCCGCAGGTTGCTCATCTCCGCGCCGTAGTGCGTCTTGATCTCGATCTTGCGCTCGAGGTCATGAATGATGGCCTTGGCGAAGTCGTGCCCATAGAGCGTCTGACAGGACCCGAGTCCGCCGGGGCTGAAGACGTTGACCTCCATGAGCTTGTCGCCCACGATGTCGAGCCCGACGAGGTACATGCCGTCGGCGACGAGCTTGGGCTGCACGGTCTCGACGAGCGAGAGCATCGCGTCGGACACCGCCACCTTGTGCGCCTTGCCGCCGGCCGACATGTTGCTGCGCAGGTCATCACCGCCACTCTTGCGTCGGAAGGCGGCGATCTGGCCCCGCACTTCGAGCGGTCGTCCATTCATGACGAACATCCGCACGTCGCCGTCGGTCGCGGCGGCGAGGTACTCCTGGGCGACGACGTACCCGTCGCGCGCGATCGCCTCGATGATCTGGCTGAGGTTGGGGGACTCGGCGCTGTTGACGAGGAAGACGCCACTGCCGCCGGAGCCCTGGAGGGGCTTGAGCACGGCGCGTCCGCCGAGGTCGGCGATGAAGCTGGCGATCTGGTCCTCGTCGCGAGAGATGAGCGTCTGGGGTCGCACGATCTCGGGGAAGTGCTGGAAATAGGCCTTGGACAGGGCGTCGGCCAGGCGGTTCGGGTCATTGACGACGAGCACCCCGGCAGCAGCGAAGAGCTGGCCGAACGCCACGGCGGCGTTGTTGGCCCACGCGCGACCCTCGGCGTCCTCCGCCGGGTCGTTGCGCAGCATGACGACGTCGAACTCCCCGACCGGCATCTGCACCTCGACGTCCGGCTTCTGCACGTCGGCGAGATAGCGCTCCAGCGAGCGGTAGTTCTTGCCTTTCCCTCCGCCGCGCACCCGCGCGGTCAGGGAGCCGTCCGGCTCGTAGGCGAAGTCACCGATGCCCATGAGGAAGGCCTCGTGGCCCATCTGTGTGGCCGCCATGGCGAGTCGCGTCGTGGTGTAGACGGGCTTCTCGTTCAGGACGTCATTGACGACGAATCCGATCTTCATGTTGCTCCTTCGATCAGTTGCGCGACGTCGTCGGCCTGGTGGGCCGCGGCGTCGAGCCGCTCGGTTGCTCTCGGATCCTCGAGGTAGCGAGGAACGAGACGGGGAGGACGGAGGACACCGCGATCGTCGAGGTCGCGGATGAGTGGCAGGTCCTCGAGCGAGAACTTGCCGAGCCACAGGAGGTTGAGGTCACCGCCACCACGCAGGTGGTCCAGGAGTGCCACGACGCCGCGCAGATAGATCGCGTCCTTGCTGAGCCCACCGGAGCGGTAGGCGCGCATCGTCGTCGTGAAGGCACTGCTCTCGGGGAAGCCGTCATCCACCAGGGCCTGCCAGGCCTCGACGAAGGGCGCCCCACCATGCATGCGGTGCACCGTCAGGACTCGGGCAGCCAACTGCCGCAGGCGGAACGGCGTCAGCTCGCCGCACCCGATCTCGGCGAGGATGGCCAGCCCCTCCTGGGTTTCGTCGTAGCCGGCAAGACCGGTTCCGAGCACCTGCACGGGCTGGGCGGCGCCGTTGACCTGCGTGACGAGGTGGGTGCCGACCTCGTGCTGGATGAGCGCGTTGGCGCGAGCTCGCTGGACCGCCGCACCGCTGTCGATGAGCAACGTGTTGCCGCTGACCATGACCCCGTTGACGTCATCACGCATCTCGGCATGGATGTCGATCTCGGGGTCGATCTCGCGGTAGTAGTCGATCTCGCGCTGCGCGAGCTCGAGGAACTCCGGCGCCGAGAGGCTGTCCCCGGCACCTTCGGACCGGGGAACCCGCGCCAGAATGTTGTCGGCCTGCCTGCGCAGCTCAGGCGTGGCGCCGCCGTAGAGCTCGATGCTGAGCGCGCTGAAGTCGTCGGTGTCACGGGCTCTCAGCATCTCGATCTGGAGCCCCAGCTCGCGGTGCTTGGCCCGCAGGAGGTGCCCGAGGGTGGCGTCCTCGACGCCGGCGACATCGATGTTCTCGAGGGCCTTGGCCAGGACCGCCGGCGAGGTCTCCAGGGGCCGGTACGCGAAGCGCCGGCTCGGCCGTCGCGCCCGCAATGAACTCGCTCCTCACGTCGTCGGCATTGACGGGGGTGACGTCGAGCAGGAACTGCATGCTGCGGGCCGTCTGCGCGAGGGCGTGGTCGATCGCCAGGTCCTCGACCGAGAGCGTTCGTGCCGCTCACTGGCCAGCGCCCCGCAGCGCTCGCAGCACGGGCTCGACCGTCTGGCCCAGGGCCCGCGCCAGGGTGTCGATGCGCTGCTGGTCGGGCTCGCCGGTCCACTCGTCCATGTAGGTCTTCTTGAACTCCAGGGCCAGGGCGACGCCGTGGTCCGGGTAGCGCTCGTGCACCCACTGGGCGAGGTGCGCACCCTCGAAGCGCACGTTCTCGCGCACGTCGATCTCGCCGCCGGCGGTGTCCCGTCCGGCGAAGGCGCCGATGAACGCGTCGACCACGCCACCCCACCGCTCGCCGGTCGAGCGACCCGGTGCCGACGTTGACCTCGGGGTTGTCCTCGAACGGGCCCTCGGTCCGGCGTCGACGCCGTCCCGTCGGTGGTTGTAGGAGTGGACGTCGTAGAGGACGAACGGTCCTCGAGCCGCGACCTCGTCGAGTCGCGCACCGAGCTCGGCATAGAACGCGTCGTGGATCTGCGCGCTGCGTTCGGTCAGGTCCTGCGGCGAGCGGGCTCTCACGCCACACATCGAGGTCCCAGGCATCCTCGGGGCGCCGATAGACGGACCCGTCGCGGTCCCGGTTGAGGTCGACCTCGAAGCGCGATCGATGGACGACGACCCGGGCGGGGCACTGCGATCCGATGGCGTCGGTGAACGGGTCCTCTTCGCGCAGTCGCGTCGCTTCGTCGAGCAGCATCGCGTCACGGATCTCGTCGCGCAGGTCGTGGCCGGCGTGGATCGCCGTGGCGACGAGCTGTCCGCTCCAGTCGCCGCTGACCGCGAATGCGGGGGCTTCGGGGGTGTCAGGCATGCCCTCCTGTCTACCTGACGATGAGGCTTGCCACGGGCCACTAGCGCTGATGTTTCCGCAGGTCAGAGGCTCGAAGGTGCCGTTGAGCGGAACGCAAGCACGCGGCATACGCCGAAAAAATCCGGTGTATGCCGCGTGCTCTCGTTGCGCTGTCGCGCTCGGTTCAGATGGGGCTAGATCAAGCCGAGGCCCTTGACAGCGTCGCGCTCCTCGGCGAGCTCGGCCGCCGTCGCGTCGATCTTGCCGCGCGAGAACTCGTTGATGTCGAGTCCCTGGACGATGCTCCACTGGCCGTCCTTGACGGTGACGGGGAAGGAGGAGATGAGTCCCTCTTCGACGCCGTAGGAGCCGTCGGAACGCACGGCCATGGAGGTCCAGTCGCCTTCGGCGGTGCCCTCGACCCAGGTGCGGGCGTGGTCGATGGTGGCCGACGCGGCGGAGGCGGCCGAGGACGCACCGCGCGCCTCGATGATCGCCGCGCCGCGCTTGGCGACGGTGGGGATGAAGGTGTCCGCGAGCCACGCCTGGTCGTTGACCGTCTCGGCAGCGTTCTTGCCGGAGACCTCGGCGTGGAAGAGGTCGGGGTACTGCGTCGCGGAGTGGTTGCCCCAGATCGTCATCTTCTTGATCTCGGTGACCGGGACGCCGAGCTTGGCCGCGAGCTGGCTGATCGCGCGGTTGTGGTCCAGGCGGGTCAGGGCCGAGAACTGCGAGGTGGGGATGTCGGGCGCGTTGCTCATCGCGATGAGGGCGTTGGTGTTGGCCGGGTTGCCGGTCACCGTGATGTGCACGTCGTCGGCCGCGACCTTGTTGAGGGCCTTGCCCTGGGGGGCGAAGATGCCGCCGTTGGCCGAGAGCAGGTCGCCACGCTCCATGCCCGGGCCGCGGGGACGCGCGCCGACGAGGAGGGCGTGGTTGACGCCGTCGAAGACCGTCTCGGCGTCGTCGCCGATCTGGACACCGGCGAGCGTCGGGAAGGCACAGTCGTCGAGCTCCATGACGACACCCTCGAGCGCCTTGAGGGCCGGGGTGATCTCGAGCAGTCGCAGCTCGACGGGGACGTCGGGGCCGAGGAGGGCGCCAGACGCGATGCGGAACAGCAGGCTGTAGCCGATCTGACCGGCAGCGCCGGTCACGGCCACCTTGACGGGGGTCTGGCTCACGATGTGTACCTCTTCGTACGGGGCAGAATGTGGTCGCTGACGACGCTATCAGCGCCCGCGCAGACTGGGGACAGAGCCCGGCCCTAGGGTGGAGCCATGCGTGTTCTCGTCTCAGGTGGTGCCGGCTACATCGGTTCGCACACTGTCGTCCAGCTCGTTGCCGCGGGGCATGACGTCACCGTCGTTGACTCGTTCGCCAACGCGAAACCGTCCGTCGTCGGGCGCCTCGAAGCGCTCACCGGTGAGTCTCTGGACGTGCGGTCGTTCGACCTCACCGACCGTGACAAGACCGAAGCCACCTTTGTGGAGACCCAGATCGATGCGGTCATCCACTTCGCTGGGTTCAAGGCCGTCGGCGAGAGCGTGGCCGAGCCGCTCAGCTACTACGAGAACAACCTCGACACAACCCTGTCCCTGCTCCGAGCCATGTCCCGGCACGGGGTCCGCAAGCTGGTCTTCTCGAGTTCGGCCACGGTCTACGGCGCCGAGGCGACAGTGCCGATGCGGGAGGATGCGCCGACGTCGGCCACGAACCCTTATGGGTGGACCAAGGTCATGAACGAGCAGGTGCTGCGCGACATGGCGGTGGCCGACCCGACCTGGCGGATCGCGCTGCTGCGCTACTTCAACCCGGTGGGCGCGCACCCCAGCGGCACCATCGGTGAGGACCCGAGCGGCATCCCCAACAACCTCCTGCCCTACATCGCCCAGGTCGCAGTGGGGCGT
Organism: uncultured Actinomycetota bacterium; assembly: GCA_963807825.1. Taxonomy (GTDB): domain Bacteria; phylum Actinomycetota; class Actinomycetes; order Actinomycetales; family Dermatophilaceae; genus Knoellia. Next base: position 4,661 of record CAWEDC010000032.1, on the reverse strand, counting down.
CGCGAGAAGCTGGCGGTCTACGGGGGCGACTACCCCACACCTGACGGCACGGGCGTGCGCGACTACATCCACGTCGAGGACCTCGCCGCCGGACACGTCGCTGCCCTGCACCGCCTCGCCGCCACGGACACCCCGGTCAACACCTGGAACCTCGGCACAGGCCGCGGCACCTCTGTCCTCGAGATGGTGCACGCCTTCGAGCGGGCCGTGGGTCGCGAACTGCCCTACGAGCTCGTTGACCGGCGCCCCGGCGACATCGCCGAGTCCTACGCCGATCCCGCCAGGGCCGAGGCCGACCTGGGCTGGAAGGCCACCCGCACGGTCGACGACATGTGCGTCGACACGTGGCGGTGGCAGAGTGGGAACCCGAACGGCTACCCGTGATGGGCGTGCGCGTTCGCACCGCAACCCGTGAGGACGTGCCCGCGATCGTCGCCCTGCTCGTCGACGATCCGCTCGGGGCGACCCGGGAGAGCGAAGGTGAGCAGGCGGCATACCTCACGGCATTTGAGGCGATCGATGCCGATCCGGCACACGAGCTCGTCGTGCTCGAGGACGACGGCGAGGTCATCGGCACGCTGCAGCTCACCCTGCTGCCCGGACTCTCGCGCGGTGGCGCCCTGCGCGCCCAGATCGAGGCCGTCCGCATCGCCTCGAGCCGGCGCGGTCAGGGCCTCGGCGAGGAGCTGGTCCGGTGGGCGATCGACGAGTCCCGTCGACGCGGCGCCGTGATCGTGCAGCTCACGACCGACGTGAGTCGTGAAGGCGCCCACCGCTTCTATGAGCGGCTCGGCTTCGTCGCGTCCCACGTCGGCATGAAGCTGCCGCTCTGAACGGAGGGACGGATCGTGCCCAGGCTGGCCGGAAACGCACCGATCGATGCGTTTCTCTCGGTTCAGGCACCCCAGAGCGACTATCCTGCGAAAACACACCGATCGTACTGTTCCGCCTTGACTCGCGCCATGGGTAGGCCGCAGACTCCGATAAAGACACTGATCAGTGCGTTTCTGGAGGCCTCACATGTCCATGCCCGCCGAGCTCGCCACGGTCGCCCGCGACCGGCGTCGCGCCCTCCGCCTCACTCAACAAGAGGCCGCTGAACTTGCGGGGGTCTCCGCGAAGTTCATCCGTGACTTCGAGCGGGGCAAGGATTCGGTGCGCCTCGACAAGCTGCAGAACCTCCTCGTCGTGCTCGGCCTGACGCTGCGAGTCGAGCTGTCACGGTGACGCAGCAGCCAGTGCTCGCGGCCGACCGGCCCGGTTTGGCCGACGTCTACAAGGCTGGCCGTCTCGCCGCCACCCTCACCCGGGAGACGGACGGTGTCCGTTTCGCCTACCTGTCGGACCATCTCGAGCTCGGGCTCCCACCTGTGGCGACAACACTGCCGCTGACCGACGAGCCCGTGCTCTCGCCACCCGGTGCAGTTCCTCCGTACTTTGCCGGCCTCCTCCCGGAGGGTCGGCGCCTCACGGGACTCAGGCGAGCTCTCAAAGCGTCGGCCGACGACGAGTTGACACTGCTCCTCGCGGTCGGCATGGACCCGGTGGGCGACGTACAGGTCGTGCCCCACGGCGAGGAACCCAAGCCCACCGAGCCCCTCATCCGTGTCGCGCGATCGTTTGACGAGATCGCCTTCTCCGACGTGCTCGAGCAGGCCGGAGTCATCGACCCGGTCGCCTTGGCGGGAGTCCAGGACAAGGCCTCCGCTCGAATGATCTCCGTTCCCGTCTCGCGAGCAGGGGAACGCTACATCCTGAAGGTCGACCCGCCCGAGTTCCCACGTGTGGTCGTCAACGAGGCGTTCTTCATCCGGGTCGCCAGGGACGCTCGCTTCCCGGTCGTGGACGCTCAGGTCGTCCACGACAGCACGGGGCGTCCGGGTCTGCTCGTGCGCCGGTTCGACCGCGTCCTGGTCGACGGTGAGCCGCGTGCACTCGCGGTCGAGGATGCGGCGCAGGCCCTCAACCTCTACCCCGCCGACAAGTACTCCGTCGAGGCCGAGGCGGCAGTGATGGCACTCAGCATGCTGTGTGCCTCTCGCCCGGTGGCAGTGCGAGACCTCTTCCGGCAACTCGTCTTCGCCTGGCTCACCGGCAACGGCGACGTTCATGCCAAGAACCTCTCGGTCCTGACCACACCCGCGGGCGAATGGCGGGTCGCCCCCGCCTACGACCTCCCCTCGACGCTGCCGTACCGCGACCACACGATGGCCCTACCCATGATCGGGCGGCGTGAAGGTCTCTCCCGTCGGTCCCTGCTCGAGTTCGCCGACCGCGTCGGGCTTCCACGTGTGGCTGCCGAGCGGGTCATCGACGACACCCTTGCCGCCACGGCTGAGGTGGTCGCCAAGTTGACCGCGGACCCGCTCGGCTTCCCGCCACAGCAGGTGCGCGGTTGGGTCCGCGCGCTGCGCAACCGTCGCGAGTCAGCACTGCCGGGCTGAGGCAGGACTTACGCAGCCTCGAGTCCGGTCAGGCTGCGCGACGCAGGCGCACGACCGGGATGATCCGATCGGTCTTCTCCTGGTAGCCGCCGAAGCCCGGCGCCTTCTCGACGAGGGCCGGCCAGAGGGCATCTCGCTCGTCCCGCGGCAGGACCTCGGCCTCGACCGAGAAGGTCTCCGTGCCGACCTCGACGTCGAAGCGCGGGTTGGCTCGCACGTTGTGGAACCAGTCCGGGTTGTCGGGGGCACCAGCCTTGGACGCGACGATGATCATCGTGCCGTCGTCCTGCGGGAAGTACATCAGCGGGCTGACGCGCTCCGTGCCGGTCTTGGCGCCGAGATGGTGGATGAGGATCATCGGCGCGCCCTCGAACGGCCCACCGACCCGTCCCTCGTTGGCCCTGAATTCCTCGATGACGCCCGCGTTCCAGTCGCTCATGGACGTGACGCTACGCGCCCACCCCAAACGCGCGTATGCCGTGTGGTCACCGATCGGTGACCACACGGCATACGCGGTGGTTGCTTCATCGTCTTCGTGCCCCGCACGGACAACTCGCTGGCGCTCGCTGTCCGTGCGGGGCACGAAGACGATCGCTCAGCTGAGGCTGGCGAGGGCTTCGTTGAAGGTCGCGGACGGGCGCATGACGGCGCTCGTCTTCTCGGGGTTGGGGCGGTAGTAGCCACCGATGTCGGCGGGGGAGCCCTGCACGGCGAGGAGCTCGTCGTTGATCTTCGCCTCGTCGGCGGTGAGCTTCTCGGCGACGCTCGCGAAGGCTGCGGCGAGGTCGGCGTCCTCGGTCTGCTTGGCCAGTTCCTGCGCCCAGTAGAGCGCAAGGTAGAAGTGGCTGCCGCGGTTGTCGATCTGGCCGACCTTGCGTGCCGGACCCTTGTTCTCCTGGAGGAGGGTCTCGGTGGCGCGGTCGAGGGTGTCGGCGAGGACGCGGGCCTTGGCGTTGTCCTCGGTGTCGGCGAGGTGGCGGAACGACTCGGCCAGAGCCATGAACTCGCCGAGGCTGTCCCAGCGCAGGTAGTTCTCCTGCACGAGCTGCTGGACGTGCTTCGGGGCGGAGCCACCGGCGCCGGTCTCGAAGAGGCCGCCACCGTTCATGAGCGGCACGACCGAGAGCATCTTGGCGCTGGTGCCGAGCTCGAGGATGGGGAAGAGGTCGGTGTTGTAGTCGCGCAGGACGTTGCCGGTGACCGAGATGGTGTCCTCGCCGCGGCGGATGCGCTCGATGGACACCTTGGTGGCCTCGACCGGGCTGAGGATCTGGATGTCGAGACCCTCGGTGTCGTGCTCGGCGAGGTAGGTCTTGACCTTCGCGATGAGGTTGGCGTCGTGCGCGCGCTTCTCGTCGAGCCAGAAGATCGCCGGGGTCTGCGAGGCGCGGGCGCGCGTCACGGCGAGCTTGACCCAGTCGCGGATCGGGGCGTCCTTGGTCTGGCAGGCACGCCAGATGTCACCGGCCTGCACGTCGTGCTCGATGAGCACGTCACCAGCGGCGTTGAGGACCTGGACCTTCCCCGCCTCGGCGATCTCGAACGTCTTGTCGTGCGAGCCGTATTCCTCGGCCTTCTGGGCCATGAGTCCGACGTTGGGAACCGAGCCCATCGTTGTCACGTCGAAGGCGCCGTGGGCGCGGCAGTCGTCGAGGACGACCTGGTAGACGCCGGCGTAGGAGCTGTCGGGGATGACGGCGAGGGTGTCGGCCTCTTCGCCGCTCGGGCCCCACATGTGGCCGGAGGTGCGGATCATCGCAGGCATCGACGCGTCGATGATGACGTCGCTGGGGACATGGAGGTTGGTGATGCCCTTGTCGGAGTTGACCATCGCGAGCTTCGGGCCAGCGGCGAGGCCGGCCTCGATGTCCGCCTTGATCTCGTCACCGTTGGGCAGGGCCGCAAGTCCCTCGAGGATCGCGCCGAGACCGTTGTTGGGCGACAGGCCGGCGTCGTCGAGTGCGGCGCCGTGCTTGGCGAAGACCTCGGGCAGGAAGGCGCGCACGACGTGGCCGAAGATGATCGGGTCGGAGACCTTCATCATCGTGGCCTTGAGGTGAACCGAGAAGAGGACGTCGTCGGCCTTGGCCTTCGCGATCTGCTCGGTGAGGAACGCGTCGAGGGCGGCGGCGCGCAGGACGGTGCCGTCGACGACCTCACCCTCGAGGACCTTGAGGCCGCCCTTGAGGACGGTCGTGCCGGAGTCCGTGACGAGCT
>CAWEDC010000031.1:0-11382 GCA_963807825.1 uncultured Actinomycetota bacterium | reverse complement strand
GCGCTGTGAGCGAGCCGTCCGGCTCGTAGGCGAAGTCACCGATGCCCATGAGGAAGGCCTCGTGCCCCATCTGCGTGGCCGCCATGGCGAGTGCGTCGTGGTGTAGACGGGCTTCTCGCTCAGGACGTCGTTGACGACGAATCCGATCTTCATGCTGCTCCTTCGATGAGTTGCGCGACGTCGTCGGCCGGTGGCCGCGGCGTCGAGCCGCTCGGTTGCTCTCGGGTCCTCGAGGTAGCGAGGAACGAGACGGGGAGGACGGAGGACACCGCGCTCGTCGAGGTCGCGGATGAGTGGCAGGTCCTCGAGCGAGAACTTGCCGAGCCACAGCAGGTCGAGGGCCGCCACCGCGGAGGTGGCCGAGGAGTTCGACGAGGCCGCGCAGGTAGATCGCGTCCTTGCTCAGGCCTCCGGAGCGGTAGGCGCGCATGGTCGTCGTGAACGCGCTGCTCTCGGGGAAGCCGTCGTCCACGAGCGCCTGCCAGGCCTCGACGAATGGGCGCCCCCTGCATCGGTGCACCGTCAGGACCCGGCAGCCAGCTGCCGCAGGCGGAACGGGGTCAGCTCGCCGCAACCGATCTCGGCGAGCACCGCCAGCCCCTCCTGGGTCTCGTCGTAGCCGGCGAGCCCGGTGCCGAGGACCTGGACCGGCTGGGCGGCGCCGTTGACCTGGGTGACGAGGTGGGTTCCGACCTCGGGCTGGAGCAGCGCGTTGGCCCGGGCCCGTTGGACCTCGGCGTCGCTGTCGATGAGGAGGGTGTTGCCGCAGACCATCACCCCGTTGACGTCGTCTCGCATCTCGGCGTGGATGTCGATCTCGGGGTCGATCTCGCGGTAGTGCTCGATCTCGGCCTGCGCCAGCTCGAGGAACTCGGGCGCGGTCACGACCTCGGCCGGCCCCTCGGTGACAGACGACGTAGTCGAGGATGTGCTCAGCCTGCTTGCGCAGCTCGGGCGAGGTGCCGCCGTAGAGCTCGATGCTCAGGGCGCTGAAGTCGTCGGTGTCGCGGGCGCGCAGCATCTCGAACTGGAGCGCCAGCTCGCGGTGCTTGGCCCGCAGGAGGTGGCCCAGCGTGGCGTCCTCGACGGTCGAGACGTCGATGTTGTGAAGCGCCGCGGTCAGGACCTCCGGGGCGATCTCCAGGGGACGGTAGGTGAAGTGCGGAGTTCCGACGCGGCCGTCGATGAAGTCGGCCTTGACGTCATCGGCGTTGACGGGCGTGACGTCGAGGAGGAACTGCATGCTCCCGGCGGTCTGGGCAAGCGCGTGGTCGATGGCGAGATCGGCGACGGACAGGCTCGTGCCGCTCACCGCCTCGCCCCCGCAGCCGCCCGGAGGGCACGCAGCACGGGCTCGACGGTCTGGCCCAGGGCCCTCGCCAGGGTGTCGATGCGCTGCTGGTCGGGCTCGCCGGTCCACTCGTCCATGTAGGTCTTCTTGAACTCCAGGGCCAGGGCGACGCCGTGGTCCGGGTAGCGCTCGTGCACCCACTTCGCGAGGTGCGCGCCCTCGAAGCGCACGTTCTCGCGCACGTCGATCTCGCCCCCGGCGGTGGCCCGTCCCGCGAAGGCGCCGATGAACGCGTCGACCACGCCACCCCACCGGTCGCCGTCGAGGGAACCGGTGCCGACGTTGACCTCGGGGTTGTCCTCCTCGGGCGCCTCGGGTGCGGCTCTCCCCGTCCCGCCGGTGGTTGTAGGAGTGGACGTCGTAGAGGACGAACGGTCCTCGAGCCGCCACCTCGTCGAGTCGCGCACCGAGCTCGGCATAGAACGCATCGTGGATCGCGGCGCTGCGTTCGGTGAGGTCCTGCGGCAGGGGGTTCTCACGCCACACGTCGAGGTCCCAGGCATCCTCGGGGCGCCGATAGACGGACCCGTCGCGGTCCCGGTTGAGGTCGACCTCGAAGCGTGATCGATGGACGACGACCCGGGCGGGGCACTGCGATCCGATGGCGTCGGTGAACGGGTCCTCTTCGCGCAGTCGCGTCGCTTCGTCGAGGAGCATCGCGTCACGGATCTCGTCGCGCAGGTCGTGGCCGGCGTGGATCGCCGTGGCGACGAGCTGTCCGCTCCAGTCGCCGCTGACCGCGAATGCGGGGGCTTCGGGGGTGTCAGGCATGCCCTCCTGTCTACCCGACGAAGGCTTGCCACGGGCCACTAGCGCCGATGTTTCCGCAGGTCAGAGGCTCGAAGGTGCCGTTGAGCGGAATGCAAGCACGCGGCATACGCCGAAAAAATCCGGTGTATGCCGCGTGCTCTCGTTGCGCTGTCGCGCTCGGTTCAGATGGGGCTAGATCAAGCCGAGGCCCTTGACAGCGTCGCGCTCCTCGGCGAGCTCGGCCGCCGTCGCGTCGATCTTGCCGCGCGAGAACTCGTTGATGTCGAGTCCCTGGACGATGCTCCACTGGCCGTCCTTGACGGTGACGGGGAAGGAGGAGATGAGTCCCTCTTCGACGCCGTAGGAGCCGTCGGAACGCACGGCCATGGAGGTCCAGTCGCCTTCGGCGGTGCCCTCGACCCAGGTGCGGGCGTGGTCGATGGTGGCCGACGCGGCGGAGGCGGCCGAGGACGCACCGCGCGCCTCGATGATCGCCGCGCCGCGCTTGGCGACGGTGGGGATGAAGGTGTCCGCGAGCCACGCCTGGTCATTGACCGTCTCGGCAGCGTTCTTGCCGGAGACCTCGGCGTGGAAGAGGTCGGGGTACTGCGTCGCGGAGTGGTTGCCCCAGATCGTCATCTTCTTGATCTCGGTGACCGGGACGCCGAGCTTGGCCGCGAGCTGGCTGATCGCGCGGTTGTGGTCGAGGCGGGTCAGCGCCGAGAACTGCGAGGTGGGGATGTCGGGCGCGTTGCTCATCGCGATGAGGGCGTTGGTGTTGGCCGGGTTGCCGGTCACCGTGATGTGCACGTCGTCGGCCGCGACCTTGTTGAGGGCCTTGCCCTGGGGGGCGAAGATGCCGCCGTTGGCCGAGAGCAGGTCACCGCGCTCCATGCCCGGGCCGCGGGGACGCGCGCCGACGAGGAGGGCGTGGTTGACGCCGTCGAAGACCGTCTCGGCGTCGTCGCCGATCTGGACACCGGCGAGCGTCGGGAAGGCGCAGTCGTCGAGCTCCATGACGACACCCTCGAGCGCCTTGAGGGCCGGGGTGATCTCGAGCAGTCGCAGCTCGACGGGGACGTCGGGGCCGAGGAGGGCGCCAGACGCGATGCGGAACAGCAGGCTGTAGCCGATCTGACCGGCAGCGCCGGTCACGGCCACCTTGACGGGGGTCTGGCTCACGATGTGTACCTCTTCGTACGGGGCAGAATGTGGTCGCTGACGACGCTATCAGCGCCCGCACAGACTGGGGACAGAGCCCGGCCCTAGGGTTGGAGCCATGCGCGTTCTCGTCTCAGGTGGTGCCGGCTACATCGGTTCGCACACTGTCGTCCAGCTCGTTGCCGCGGGGCATGACGTCACCGTCGTCGACTCGTTCGCCAACGCGAAACCGTCCGTCGTCGGGCGCCTCGAAGCGCTCACCGGTGAGTCGTCTGGACGTGCGGTCGTTCGACCTCACCGACCGTGACAAGACCGAAGCCACCTTTGTGGAGACCCAGATCGACGCGGTCATCCACTTCGCTGGATTCAAGGCCGTCGGCGAGAGCGTGGCCGAGCCGCTCAGCTACTACGAGAACAACCTCGACACGACCCTGTCCTTGCTGCGAGCCATGTCAAGGCACGGGGTCCGCAAGCTGGTCTTCTCCAGTTCGGCCACGGTCTATGGCGCCGACGCGACGGTTCCAATGCGTGAAGACGCACCGACCTCGGCCACGAACCCCTATGGCTGGACCAAGGTCATGAACGAGCAGGTCCTGCGCGACATGGCGGTCGCCGACCCGACCTGGCGGATCGCGTTGCTGCGCTACTTCAACCCGGTGGGCGCGCACCCCAGCGGCACGATCGGTGAGGACCCGAGCGGCATCCCCAACAACCTCCTGCCCTACATCGCCCAGGTTGCGGTGGGACGTCGCGAGAAGTTGGCGGTCTACGGGGGCGACTACCCCACACCTGACGGCACGGGCGTGCGCGACTACATCCACGTCGAGGACCTCGCCGCCGGACACGTCGCTGCCCTGCACCGCCTCGCCGCCACGGACACCCCGGTCAACACCTGGAACCTCGGCACGGGCCGCGGCACCTCCGTCCTCGAGATGGTGCACGCCTTCGAGCGGGCCGTGGGTCGCGAACTGCCCTACGAGATCGTCGACCGGCGCCCCGGCGACATCGCCGAGTCCTACGCCGATCCCGCCAGGGCCGAGGCCGAACTCGGCTGGAAGGCCACCCGCACGGTCGACGACATGTGCGTCGACACGTGGCGCTGGCAGAGCGAGAACCCGAACGGCTACCCGTGACGGCTGCCGACAACCCGCTTGCGTCTGCGTCGATGGCTGCTAGAACCACCACTTCCGCAGACGCAACGGCGGAGGGTGGTGCGGCGCGCGACCCGTGAGGACGTGCCAGCGATCGTCGCCCTGCTCGTCGACGACCCGCTCGGGGCGACCCGGGAGACGCGAAGGTGAGCACGCGGCATACCTCGCGGCATTTGAGGCGATCGATGCCGATCCGGCACACGAGCTCGTCGTGCTCGAGGACGACGGCGAGGTCATCGGCACGCTGCAGCTCACCCTGCTGCCCGGACTCTCGCGCGGTGGCGCCCTGCGCGCCCAGATCGAGGCCGTCCGCATCGCCTCGAGCCGGCGCGGTCAGGGGCTCGGCGAGGAGCTGTTCCGGTGGGCCATCGACGAGTCCCGTCAACGTGGCGCCGTGATCGTGCAACTCACGACCGACGCGAGTCGTGAGGGCGCACACCGGTTCTATGAGCGGCTCGGCTTCGTCGCGTCCCACGTCGGCATGAAGCTGCCGCTCTGACCGGAGGGACGGATCGTGCCCAGGCTGGCCGGAAACGCACCGATCGATGTGTTTCCCTCGGTTGAGGCACCCCGCAGCGACTATTCTGCGAAAACACACCGATCGTTCCGTTCCTCCTTGACCCGCGCAATGGGTAGGCGCGCAGACTCTGATAAAGACACTGATCAGTGCGTTTCTGGAGGCCTCACATGTCCACGCCCACCGAGCTCGCCACGGTCGCCCGCGACCGGCGTCGCGCCCTCCGCCTCACGCAGCAAGAGGCCGCTGAACTCGCGGGGGTCTCCGCGAAGTTCATCCGTGACTTCGAGCGGGGCAAGGATTCGGTGCGCCTCGACAAGCTGCAGAACCTCCTCGTCGTGCTCGGCCTGACGCTGCGAGTCGAGCTGTCACGGTGACGCAGCAGCCAGTGCTCGCGGCCGACCGGCCCGGTTTGGCCGACGTCTACAAGGCTGGCCGTCTCGCCGCCACGCTCACCCGGGAGACGGACGGTGTCCGCTTCGCCTACCTGCCGGACCATCTCGAGCTCGGGCTCCCACCTGTGGCGACAACACTGCCGCTGACCGACGAGCCCGTGCTCTCGCCACCCGGTGCCGTTCCTCCGTACTTTGCCGGCCTCCTCCCGGAGGGTCGGCGCCTCACGGGACTCAGGCGAGCTCTCAAAGCGTCGGCCGACGACGAGTTGACGCTGCTCCTCGCGGTTGGCATGGACCCGGTGGGCGACGTGCAGGTCGTGCCCCACGGCGAGGAACCCAAGCCCACCGAGCCCCTCATCCGTGTCGCGCGGTCGTTCGACGAGATCGTCTTCTCCGACGTGCTCGAGCAGGCCGGAGTCATCGACCCGGTCGCCTTGGCGGGAGTCCAGGACAAGGCCTCCGCTCGAATGATCTCCGTTCCCGTCTCGCGAGCGGGGGAGCGCTACATCCTCAAGGTCGACCCGCCTGAGTTCCCACGTGTGGTCGTCAACGAGGCGTTCTTCATCCGGGTCGCCAGGGACGCTCGCTTCCCGGTCGTGGACGCTCAGGTCGTCCACGACAGCACGGGGCGTCCGGGTCTGCTCGTGCGCCGGTTCGACCGCGTCCTGGTCGACGGTGAGCCGCGCGCACTCGCAGTCGAGGATGCGGCGCAGGCCCTCAACCTCTACCCCGCCGACAAGTACTCCGTCGAGGCCGAGGCGGCAGTGATGGCACTCAGCATGCTGTGTGCCTCTCGCCCGGTGGCAGTGCGAGACCTCTTCCGGCAGCTCGTCTTCGCCTGGCTCACCGGCAACGGCGACGTCCATGCCAAGAACCTCTCGGTCCTGACCACACCCGCGGGCGAATGGCGGGTCGCCCCCGCCTACGACCTCCCCTCAACTCTGCCGTACCGCGACCACACGATGGCCCTACCCATGATCGGGCGACGTGAGGGTCTCTCCCGTCGGTCCCTGCTCGAGTTCGCCGACCGCGTCGGGCTTCCACGCGTGGCTGCCGAGCGGGTCATCGACGAGACCCTTGCCGCCACCGCTGAGGTGGTCTCCTCGTTGACCGCGGACCCGCTCGGCTTCCCGCCACAGCAGGTGCGCGGTTGGGTCCGCGCGCTGCGCAACCGTCGCGAGTCAGCGCTGCCGGGCTGAGGCAGGACTTAAGGAGCCTCGAGTCCGGTCAGGCTGCGCGACGCAGGCGCACGACCGGGATGATCCGGTCGGTCTTCTCCTGGTAGCCGCCGAAGCCCGGCGCCTTCTCGACGAGGGCCGGCCAGAGGGCATCCCGCTCGTCCCGCGGCAGGACCTCGGCCTCGACCGGGAAGGTCTCCGTGCCGACCTCGACGTCGAAGCGCGGGTTGGCTCGCACGTTGTGGAACCAGTCCGGGTTGTCGGGGGCACCAGCCTTGGACGCGACGATGATCATCGTGCCGTCGTCCTGCGGGAAGTACATCAGCGGGCTGACGCGCTCCGTGCCGGTCTTGGCGCCGAGATGGTGGATGAGGATCATCGGCGCGCCCTCGAACGGCCCACCGACCCGTCCCTCGTTGGCCCTGAATTCCTCGATGACGCCCGCGTTCCAGTCGCTCATGGACGTGACGCTACGCGCCCACCCCGAACGCGCGTATGCCGTGTGGTCACCGATCGGTGACCACACGGCATACGTCGTGGTTCTGGTTGTTCAGCTCAGGCTGGCGAGGGCTTCGTTGAAGGTCGCGGACGGCCGCATGACGGCGCTCGTCTTCTCGGGGTTGGGGCGGTAGTAGCCACCGATGTCGGCGGGGGAGCCCTGCACGGCGAGGAGCTCGTCGTTGATCTTCTGCTCGTCGGCGGTGAGCTTCTCGGCGACGCTCGCGAAGGCGGCGGCGAGGTCGGCGTCCTCGGTCTGCTTGGCCAGCTCCTGCGCCCAGTAGAGCGCGAGGTAGAAGTGGCTGCCGCGGTTGTCGATCTGGCCGACCTTGCGTGCCGGACCCTTGTTCTCCTGGAGGAGGGTCTCGGTGGCGCGGTCGAGGGTGTCGGCGAGGACGCGGGCCTTGGCGTTGTCCTCGGTGTCGGCGAGGTGGCGGAACGACTCGGCCAGGGCCATGAACTCACCGAGGCTGTCCCAGCGCAGGTAGTTCTCCTGCACGAGCTGCTGGACGTGCTTCGGGGCGGAGCCACCGGCGCCGGTCTCGAAGAGGCCACCGCCGTTCATGAGCGGCACGACCGAGAGCATCTTGGCGCTGGTGCCGAGCTCGAGGATGGGGAAGAGGTCGGTGTTGTAGTCACGCAGCACGTTGCCGGTGACCGAGATGGTGTCCTCGCCGCGGCGGATGCGCTCGATGGAGACCTTGGTGGCCTCGACCGGGCTGAGGATCTGGATGTCGAGACCCTCGGTGTCGTGCTCCGCGAGGTAGGTCTTGACCTTGGCGATGAGGTTGGCGTCGTGGGCGCGCTTCTCGTCGAGCCAGAAGATCGCCGGCGTCTGCGAGGCGCGGGCGCGCGTCACGGCGAGCTTGACCCAGTCGCGGATCGGGGCGTCCTTGGTCTGGCAGGCACGCCAGATGTCGCCGGCCTGGACGTCGTGTTCGATGAGCACGTCACCGGCGGCGTTGACGACCTGGACCTTGCCGGCCTCGGCGATCTCGAACGTCTTGTCGTGCGAGCCGTACTCCTCGGCCTTCTGGGCCATGAGCCCGACGTTGGGGACCGAGCCCATCGTTGTCACGTCGAAGGCGCCGTGGGCGCGGCAGTCGTCGAGGACGACCTGGTAGACGCCGGCGTAGGAGCTGTCGGGGATGACGGCGAGGGTGTCGGCCTCTTCGCCGCTCGGGCCCCACATGTGGCCGGACGTGCGGATCATCGCGGGCATGGACGCGTCGATGATGACGTCGCTCGGGACGTGGAGGTTGGTGATGCCCTTGTCGGAGTTGACCATCGCGAGCTTCGGGCCAGCGGCGAGGCCGGCCTCGATGTCGGCCTTGATCTCGTCACCGTTGGGGAGGGCCGCACAGGCCCTCGAGGATCGCGCCGAGACCGTTGTTGGGGGACAGGCCGGCGTCGTCGAGTGCGGCGCCGTGCTTGGCGAAGACCTCGGGCAGGAACGCGCGCACGACGTGGCCGAAGATGATCGGGTCGGAGACCTTCATCATCGTGGCCTTGAGGTGAACCGAGAAGAGGACGTCGTCGGCCTTGGCCTTCGCGATCTGCTCGGTGAGGAACGCGTCGAGGGCGGCGGCGCGCAGGACGGTGCCGTCGACGACCTCACCCTCGAGGACCTTGAGGCCGCCCTTGAGGACGGTGGTGCCGGAGTCCGTGACGAGCTGGATGGTCAGGGTGTCGTCGGCGGGGAGGACGACGGACTGCTCGTTGGTCGCGAAGTCGTCCTGACCCATGGTCGCGACGTTGGTCTTGCTGTCGGCGCTCCAGGCACCCATCGAGTGGGGGTGGGCCTTGGCGTAGTTCTTGACGGCGGCGGGGGCGCGGCGGTCGGAGTTGCCCTCGCGCAGGACGGGGTTGACCGCGCTGCCCATGACCTTGCTGTAACGGGCGTTGGCGTCCTTCTGCTCGTCCGTGGTCGGCTCGTCGCTGTAGTTCGGGAGGTCGAACCCCTGCGACTGCAGCTCCTTGATCGCGGCCTTGAGCTGCGGCACGGAGGCGCTGATGTTGGGCAGCTTGATGATGTTGGCCTCGGGCGTCGTCGCCAGCTCACCGAGCTCGGCGAGGGAGTCCGCGACCTTCTGGTCATCGGGGAGCTGGTCCGCGAAGGCGGCGAGGATGCGCGCCGCGACAGAGATGTCGCGCGTCTCGACGTCGACGCCCGCGGTGGAGGCGAAGGCCTCGATCACCGGGAGGAAGGAGTAGGTCGCGAGGAGGGGTGCCTCGTCGGTGAGGGTGTAGATGATCTTCGCCATGAGGCGAATCTATCGAACCGTCAAACCGAGGCGTATGCCGGTTGCGCGGCTGACGCTCAGACGTTGCGGGGGGCGTCGGGGTCGACACCCTCGGGAACGAGCTCGTCCTCGACCCGGACCTGACCGGTGATGTCGCGGTCACGACGGTCGACGCCGGTGATGAGGTGGAAGGTCGCGCCGGCGATCGCGGCACCGACCAGCGGCGCGAGCCAGAACAGCCAGAGCTGGCCCGGCGCACCGTTGCCGTTGAAGAACGCGACCGCCGTCGAACGCGCCGGGTTGACCGACGTGTTGGAGATCGGGATGGAGATGAGGTGGATGAGGGTGAGGCAGAGGCCGATCGCGAGCGGTGCGAAACCGGTCGGGGCGCTCTCGCGGGTCACGCCGAGGATGACGTAGACGAAGAACATCGTGAGCAGCACCTCGGCGCACAGCACCGCCATGAGGGAGTAGCCGCCGGGGGAGTGCTCGGCGTAGCCGTTGGCGGCGAGGTTGCCGGTCGCGTCAAAGACGTCGCGGCCGCTGGCGATGGCCCACAGGGCGCCACCTGCAGCGAGTCCACCGAGGACCTGCGCGGCGACGTAGCCGGGCACGTCCTTCCACTCGAAGCGCTTGGCGATGGTCACACCCAGCGTCACCGCAGGGTTGAAGTGAGCACCGGAAACGTGCCCCACGGCATACGCCATCGTCACGACCGACAAGCCGAAGGCGAAGGCGACGCCCGAGGAAGCCGATGCCCAGGTGCACGGGCGCGCCCGAACCCAGCGTGGGCGTGGACAGGAAGCCGGCCGCGAAGATCGCAGACCCACACCCCCCGAAGACGAGCCAGAACGTGCCGACGAACTCCGCGAGGAGGCGCTTAGACATCTCAGGGGTCTGCATGTCGCCCATTGTGGCCCACGGGTGGGGCGTGGTGGGTGATGCGACACAGCCGACCGGTAGCGTGACCGCCGTGAAGATCTCCGTGGTGGGTCTGGGCTATGTCGGTCTGTCCAACGCCGTCGTTCTCGCGCAACGACACGACGTCGTCGCCGTGGATCTCAACGCCGAACGCGTCGACCAGGTCAACAGGCGCGAGTCGCCGCTGGTCGATCCCGAGCTGGAGGACTACCTCGCTCACCACGAGTTGTCGTTGACCGCCACCACCTCGGCGGCGGAGGCCTTGCCCGGGTCGGACTTCGTCATCGTCGCGACACCCACCGACTACGACCCGGTGCGCGACTTCTTCAACACCTCCTCGGTCGAGTCGGTCATCGCTTCGGTTGCTGAGTTGGCGCCATCGGCGACGGTCGTCGTGAAGTCGACGGTCCCCGTGGGATTCACCGAGCGGATGCGGACCGCCCACCCCGAACTCGACGTCGTCTTCTCGCCGGAGTTCCTGCGCGAGGGGCGGGCCCTGCACGACAACCTCCACCCGAGCCGGGTCGTCATCGGTGGGCACAGCGAGGGTGCGCGCCGGTTCGGAGAACTGCTCGTCGAGGGTGCGCTGGACTACGATGTGCCTCTCCTGCACACCAATCCGACCGAGGCGGAGGCGATCAAGCTCTTCGCCAACACGTTCCTCGCGATGCGAGTCGCCTACTTCAACGAACTTGACACGTATGCCGTGTCGCACGGTCTCGACACCCGCTCGATCATCGACGGGGTCGGGTTGGACCCGCGGATCGGCTCGCACTACAACAACCCGTCGTTCGGCTACGGCGGCTACTGCCTGCCCAAGGACACCAAGCAGCTCCTCGCGAACTACAGCGACGTCCCGCAGAACCTCATCCGCGCCATCGTCGACTCCAACACGACGCGCAAGGACTTCATCGCGACCGACATCCTGCGCCGCAAGCCCCAGGTCGTCGGCATGTATCGGCTCATCATGAAGGCCGGCTCCGACAACTTCAGGGTGTCGAGCATCCAGGGGATCATGAAGCGGATCAAGGCCAAGGGCATCGAGGTCGTGCTCTACGAGCCGGCCCTCGAGGAGGACCGCTTCTACAACTCCGAGGTGATCAGTGACCTCGACGAGTTCAAGCGCCGCTCCGACGTCATCGTCGCCAACCGCGTGAGCGAGTCGTTGGACGACGTGGCCGACAAGGTCTACACCCGCGACCTCTTCGGCCGCGACT
>CAWEDC010000030.1:0-45130 GCA_963807825.1 uncultured Actinomycetota bacterium | reverse complement strand
GGACACGACCCGCTCGGCCAGGGCTTCGGTGGCCCCGGCTTCGCGTTCGACGACGAGATCCACCCCGAGCTCCAGTTCGACCGCCCCTACCTCTTCGCCATGGCCAACGCCGGCAAGCGTGCGGGCAAGGGCACCAACGGCTCGCAGTTCTTCATCACCGTCGACGCCGACCCCGCACCTCAACGGCAAGCACACGATCTTCGGTGAGGTCGCCGACCAGGAGAGCCGCGACGTCGTCGACAAGATCGCCGCTGTCGCCACCGGTGGACAGGACAAGCCCAAGGAGGACGTCGTCATCGAGACCTTCGACGTCGAGGCCTGAGCCCCACCCTACGCACTGCGCACTCACGCTGAGCGCCCCACGCGTCCCTGTGAGCGGTGGGGCGCTCGCCGCATCCGGGGCAGGCTGCCACGTTCAGATAAGACTCAGACCGCGCCACTAGACTCGCGACGGTGAGCGAGCCCACGGCATACGAACAGACCGGCACCCCCGAAGAGGTGCCGGTCTGCCCGCGTCACCCCGACCGCGTCTCCTACGTGCGCTGCCAGCGGTGTGGGCGGCCGGTCTGCCCCGAGTGCCAGCGCGCGGCCGCCGTCGGGGTGCAGTGCGTCGACTGTGTGCGCGAGGGCGCGAAGTCGATCCGCCAGGGCCGCACGATCTTCGGCGGCGACGTCGGCGCGGTCGGTGGACGTCCGCTCGTCACGATGACGATCATCGGCATCTGCGTCGCCGTCTTCCTCGGGCAGATGGCGTCGCCGCGAGTCGACCCACGAGGTGGCCTTCGTGCCCTACCTCGGCGACACCGAGCCGTGGCGCTTCCTCACCTCGGCGTTCGCGCACAGCCCGCGGCAGCTCCTGCACATCGTGTTCAACATGTATGCGCTGTGGATCATGGGCAGCTACCTCGAGCCGATGCTCGGTCGGGCCCGGTTCGCGGCGCTCTACCTCATCACCGCGTTCGGTGGCTCGGTCGTCTACCTGCTCCTCGCCTTCCCCCACACGATCGACGAGATCAACCGGCGCGACTTCGGCGCGTGGGAGACGGCGGCAGTCGGGGCCTCGGGTGCGGTGTTCGGGCTGTTCGGCGCGTTCCTCATCCTGCAGCGCCGGCTCGGCCGGTCCGCCGCGACGATGTACGCGACGATCGGCATCAACGCCGTCATCGGCTTCGTCGTCCCCGGCATCGCCTGGCAGGCCCACCTCGGCGGGTTCCTCGTCGGGCATCGCCTGTGCCGGCGGTCTTCGCCTACCTGGGCAAGCGGCCCGACGGTGGCGGCACGCAGCGCGCGAGCTTCGGCGTCCACTGGATCGCGCTCGCCGGCATCACGGTCGCTGCTCGTCGTCCTGGCGGTGGTCAAGTACGCCCTGACGTCCTCCCCGATCTGAGCTGTGCACTGCTGCGCCCCACCGAGGCAGTGCACACTCTCCGCTGACTGACTGTGCACTGCTGCGCCGCACCGAGGCAGTGCACAGCGCGGACCGGGACGATGACGCCGGCAGGATCCAGGCCGAAAGCCTGTGGATTACATCGGTGTCATTCATCCACATTGGGGACAACTCCTGTGGACAACTCGCGGTTGACCACAGACTGCCCAGGGCATCCCGGATACCAACAAGAACGGCCCCCGACCACGAAGGTCAGGGGCCGTTCGGCGTGTGCCGGGGCGGCGGCGTCAGCGCCAGCGCGTGGTCATGAGGAAGCCGGCCATCATGAACGCGAACCCGGCGCCGAGGTTCCAGCGCCCGATCTGCGGCAGCGGGTACTCCTTCGCGCCGGAGATGTAGTAGGTGACGACCCAGATCGAGCCCGATGAGCATCAGCGCGAGCATGACGGGCACGAACCAGCGCGGGTTCGGCTTGGACGTGTTGCTCTGCGCCGTGCGGGGCGGCGTGTAGGCGGGCTTGGCGCGGCCCTTGGACTCTGGCACGGACTGTCTCCTTGGCGTGTGGTGTCGTGGCCTAGCGTAGAGCCTGGACAGGAAGAGGAGTTGACCCGTGGCGCGACGCAAGGCGTTCCTCACGACGCGACCCGGACCGTGGTCGGTGCTCGTGCCGGTCGTCGCTATCCTCGCGGGCATCCTCTTCGCCACGAGCGGCTCGGTGGCGCAGGGCCGCAGCCTGCGCTCCGACGCGGCCGGGCTGCCCGACATCATCCGCCAGCAGACCCAGGACAACGCCCGGATGACGGAGGAGCTCCAGAGCCTCAGGCTCGAGGTCGAGGAGCTCACCCGCGACGGCGCCCCGGGCAACGCCGCCGTCGACGAGCTCGAGCGCAAGGCCGACGCCCTGGCGCGTCGCGCGCGGGACGCACCGCCGTCGCAGGGCCCCGGCGTCGAGGTCCAGCTCGACGACTCCGAGCTCAGCTCCGACCAGCTCCCCCCGGGCTCTCGGTCGACGACATCGTCGTCCACCAGCAGGACGTGCAGGCCGTCGTCAACGCGTTCTGGGCCGGCGGCGCCGAGGCGATGATGATCCAGGACCAGCGGATCATCGCGACGAGTGCCGTCCGCTGCGTCGGCAACACCCTCATCCTCCAGGGCCGCGTCTACTCGCCGCCCTACCGCATCCGGGCCATCGGTGACCCGCGACAAGCTGCGCGACATCCTCGGGCAGTCGCCCGAGGTCCAGATCTACCAGGAGTACGTCCAGGCCGTCGGCCTCGGCTACGAGGTGACGATCGCACGACCGGCTGGAGTTCCCGGCCTACGCCGGCTCGATCACGCCCGAGTACGCCACGGTGGCGAAGTGAGCCGAGCTCACCGAGGCGGTGCCGTCGCTGGTGTCGTCGGCGAGCTGCTCATGACCGCTCGGCGCGCTCGTGCTGCTCTTCGTCGTGTGGCAGGTGTGGTGGACCGACGTCGAGTCCGACCGGGCGCACGCCGGCACGGTGTCGGCCCTGAGCCGCGAGTTCGCGAGGCACCAGCGAGCGCCCGCACCGGCACCGAGGCGGCGTCGGACCTGCCCGCCCGGAGCGCGTTCGCGATCGTGCGGGTGCCGCGGTTCGGCGCCGACTACGCGCGCCCGCTCGTCGAGGGCACGAGCGCCGACGGAGCTCGCCGAGGGACTGGGCCACTACGTCGGGACGGCCGGGCCCGGCGAGGTCGGCAACTTCGCCATCGCCGGGCACCGCACGACCTACGGCAAGCCGCTCGCCGACGATCGACCGGCTGCGCACCGGCGACCGGATCGTCGTCGAGACCGCCGCCGGATGGACCGTGTATGCCGTGTCGAGCCACGAGATCGTCCGCCCGTCCCAGTCCGAGGTCATCGCCCCCGTGCCCGGCGACCGTGCGGCCACACCGACGCAGAGCCGTGCTCACCCTCACGGCGTGCCACCCGAAGTTCAGCGCCAAGCAGCGCTGGATCGTGCACGCCGACCTCGTCGAGACGCGCACCCGGGCGCAGGGCGCACCCTCCGATCGCGGTCGTCGCTCGCGGCCCCGTTCCTGCGGCGACAGGAGGAGCCTGATGTATGCCGCCCTCTGGCGCGCGCTCCCGGGTCCCGTCGCGCGTCAAGGCTCTGCTGCCTGGCTGTGCTCGTGGCCGTCATCGTGGTGTGCTTCGAGTGGCTCTTCCCCCTCGTCGCCTCGTGGCTGCCCTACGACGAGACCACGGTCGGCGCGGACACCGGCGCGCACGCCCCTTTGTCCCATGTTTTCGCTCCGTGAGGACCTCCGTGAGCGCTGACCCCACCCCCCGACGCATCCTCGTCATCGACAACTACGACTCGTTCGTCTTCACGATCGTGGGCTACCTCGAGCAGCTCGGCGCCGAGTGCACCGTCGTGCGCAACGACGCCATCGCCCCGGCTGACGGCGCGGACTTCGACGGGGTGCTCGTCTCGCCCGGGCCGGGGACGCCCGAGCAGGCGGGTGTCTCGATGGCGATGATCGAGGCGTGCGGCGAGCGCGTCGCAGCCGATGCTCGGGGTCTGCCTCGGGCACCAGGCGCTCGGGCGTCGTCGCCGGCGGCACCGTCGGGCGGGCACCCGAGCTGCTCCACGGCAAGACCTCGCTCGTCCACCACTCCGGCGAGGGCGTGCTCGCCGGGCTGCCGACGCCGTTCACGGCCACCCGCTACCACTCGCTGACGATCGACCCGCCGACCCTGCCCGAGTCGCTCCTCGGCACCGGCCACACCGAGAGCGGCATCATCATGGCCGTCCAGCACCGGGAGCTGCCCCTGCACGGCGTGCAGTTCCACCCCGAGTCCGTCCTCACCCAGGGCGGCCACCGGCTCCTCGCCAACTGGCTCGAGGTGTGCGGCGACGCCGACGGCGGTCGAGCGTTCGCACGGGCTCAGCCCGCTCGTTCACGACGGCGCCGACGTCGCCGCCAAGGTCACCGGCTGACCCCAGCCACGAGCTGAGGCCGGGGTCAGGGGACCTCGGGCAGCGAGATCGAGGGTGTCGGGCTCGCTGACGGCGTCGTCGCTCGGGGTCGGCGTCGGCGTCGGCGTGCTGCTCGGCGTCACGGACGGGGTCGGGGTCGCGCTCGGCGTCCGCGTGACGGGCGGCGGCGGGGGCTTCTGGGCGACGACGATCGTCACCGGTCGAGCCCACTGCGACGATTCTCGTCCTCGCCGGGCTCCTGGTCGATGACGGTGCCCTCCTTGGCGCGCGAGGTCTGCCGGTAGACGGTCTTGGGCTTGAGACCCACCTTGCCGAGCGGCGTCGCAGGCCTCGTCCTGGGTCATGCCCGTCAGCTTGGGGACGGCGACCTGACCGCGTGGCGACGTTGAGGTTGACGATCGTCCCCGGCGGGCAGCGACGTCCCGGCCGCGGGTCGCTCGAGACGATCCTGTCCTTGGGCTGCGTCGTTGGTGTCGACCTTGACGGTCCTGCCGACCGCGAGCTTGGCGCTCCTCGAGGCAGGCGGTCGCCTCGGCGACGGTCATGCCCGTGAGGTCGGGCACGGTGACGGCATTGGGCCCGGTCGAGATGACGAGCGCTGACCCTCGTCTCGCGGGGTCGACGCGGGCTGCCGGCCGTTCGGGGTTCTGCGAGATGACCGAGTCCTCGGGCACCGTGTCGCTCTTCGCGGTGGTCTGCGTGGAGGTCAGGCCGACCTCGCTTGAGGTCGGCGAGGGCCGTGGCCCGCGGCTTGCCCTCGAGCACTCGGGCACGGAGACCCTGTTGGCCTCCTCGCTGCATCTCGAGGTACTGCTGACGCACCGAAGCCGAGCAGGGCGAGGGCGGCGATGACACCGAACGTGAGCATGACCGAGGTCGCGCCGCGACGCTTGCGCCGCTCCGTCCGCGGTCGACCGCTGCCGGGAACGTCGAGGTCGTCGGCCCGCGCCGCGGGCAGCGGGTGACGCCGTCCCGGGGACGGGTCGTCGCGGCATACACCTCGGTGGGTTCGGACGTGGTGATGGCGGCGGGTCCGGCGGCGAGCGCAGCGAGCGAGGCCATCGCCGCGGCGCTGACCGGGCGCCCGAGCCGGGCGGACTGGAGGTCGTTGCGGAAGGCACCGGCGTCCTGGTAGCGCTTCTCGCGGTCCTTGGCCAGCGAGTGCAGGACGACGGCGTCGAGCTCCTCGCCGACCGAGTCCTCGCGCGCCGACGGCGGCGACCGGCTGCTCGCCGACGTGCTGGTAGGCGATGGAGACGGGGCTGTCGCCGACGAACGGCGGGCGGCCCGACGAGGAGCTCGTAGAGCATGCAGCCGGCCGAGTAGAGGTCGGAGCGGGCGTCGACGTTCTGGCCCTGGGCCTGCTCGGGCGAGAGGTACTGGGCGGTGCCGATGACGGCCTGGGTCTGCGTCATCGTGGCGGCGGTGTCGGCGATGGCTCGGGCGATGCCGAAGTCCATGACCTTGATCGTGCCGTCCTTGGCGATCATGACGTTGGCCGGCTTGATGTCGCGGTGGACGATGCCCATGCGGTGGCTGTAGGCGAGCGCGTCGAGGACCCCCTCGGTGACCCGCGAGGCCTCCTCGGTCGGGAGCCGGTCGCGCTCGGTGAGGACCTCGCGCAGCGTGCGCCCCTGGACGTACTCCATGACCATGTAGGGCACGGCGACCTTGGCGCCGCCGGACTCGATCGAGTGGTCCTCGCCGGAGTCGTAGACCGCGACGATCGAGGCGTGGTTGAGCCCGGCCGAGGACTGCGCCTCGCGCCGGAACCGCTTGATGAAGGACTGGTCGCGCGCGAGGTCGCTGCGCAGCATCTTGATCGCGACCTGACGCCCCAGACGGGTGTCGTGGCCGAGATGGACCTCGGCCATGCCGCCGCGGCCGATGAGCTCCCCCACTTCGTAGCGGCCCCCGAGCAGCAGGGGATCCTCGCTCATTGCGTCCTCACTTCTTCAGCCCTGCTTCGATCATGGCCTTGGCGATGGGGCCCCCCACGGCGCCACCTCCACGGGCTTCGCTGTCGGGGTCGCCGCCGTTCTCGACGACGACGGCGACGGCGATCTGCGGGTCGTTGGCGGGCGCGAACCCGGTGAACCAGGCGTGGGCGCGCGGCACCCGGTCGGTCTCGGCGGTGCCGGTCTTGCCGGCCACGCGCACCCCGTCGATCTGGGCGGGCTTGCCGCTGCCGTTCTCGACGACCGCCTCCATCATCTCGGTGAGCTGGGCGGCGACCTCGGGGGTCACGGCCTCGGAGAGCTGCTCGGGCTCGGCGCGCTCGATGACGCTGAGGTCGCTCGACAGCACCGACTTCACGAGGTGCGGGCGCATGACGATGCCGTGGTTGGCGACGCCGGCGCTGAGCATCGCGACCTGGAGCGGCGTGACGCGCACGTCGTACTGGCCGACGGCCGACTGGGCGAGCTGCGGCTGGTTGAGCTCGGCCGGGACGCTGCTCGGCGTGACCCGCATCGGGATCGAGAGCTGGTCTCCCACACCGAACTTCGCCGCCTGGTCACGCAGCGCGTCGGCGCCGAGCTCGCATGCCCGAGGTAGCCGAACGCGCTGTTGCACGAGATCTCCATGGCGTTGCAGGAAGGTCGTCTTGTCGTTGTCGCCCGCACGCGCGCTTGCCGATGTTGGGCAGGCCGACCGTCGTCTGCGGCAGGTCGAGCACGGCCGGGCCGGGCAGCTCGGTGTCGAGCTGGAACCGCCCGCTCGAGAGCGCCGCGGCGGCCGTGACGATCTTGAACGTCGAGCCCGGCGGGTAGAGGTCGCCGCCGATGGCGCGGTTGACGAGCGGCTTGTCCGTGTCGGCGTTGAGAGCTCTTGTATGCCGTGTCGACCTTGCCGAGGTCGTGCCCCGAGAGCGTGGCCGGGTTGAACCCGGGGTTGCTCACCATGGCGAGGATCTCGCCGGTCGAGGGGTTGACCGCGACGGCGGCGCCCTTGCGCCCGTCGAGGGCCTTGATCGCGGCCTGCCTGGACGCGGGAGTCGATGGTGAGCTCGAGGCTGGCGCCGGTGGTCTTGCGGCCGGTGAAGAAGTCGGAGACCCGGCGGAAGGCGAGCTTGTCGCTGCTGCCGGAGAGGAGGCCGTTCTCGGCCTGCTCGAGGCCGCTGCCGGCGCCGTAGAAGGAGTAGTAGCCGGTGATGTGCGCGTACTGCGCGCCCCCGCGGGTAGGTGCGCAGCCACTTGTACTCGTTGTCGGCCGGGACCGACTTCGCGATGGCGGTGTCGCCGACGAGGATCTGGCCGCGCTCGCGGGCATAGCTGCTGAGCAGGGTGCGCCGGTTGTCGGGCCGGGCGTTGAGGTCCTTGGCGTAGACGAACTGGATCATCGTCGTCGACACGAGGAGCGAGGCGAAGAGGAAGGCGACGACGAAGGAGAGGCGGCGGATCGGTGAGTTCATCGCACCTTCACCACCTGGGTCTGCTCGCTGGCCACGGGGCTGGGGGCCTCCGGGTCGGGGACGGGTCGGCGGGCGTGGTCGCTGATGCGCAGCAGGAGCGCGACGAGCGTCCAGTTCGCGAGGAGCGAGGAGCCGCCCTGCGAGAGGAACGGCATCGTCAGGCCGGTGAGCGGGATGACGCGGGTGACGCCGCCGACGACGACGAAGCACTGGAGCGCGACCGAGAAGGCGAGGCCCGAGGCGAGGAGCTTGCCGAAGCCGTCGCGGGCGCCGATGGCGGTGCGCAGGCCGCGCTCGACGAGCAGGACGTAGAGGAGCAGCAGGGCGAAGAGCCCGACGAGGCCGATCTCCTCGCCGAAGCTCGGGATGATGAAGTCGCTCTCGGCGAAGTAGGTGAGGTCGGGGCGGCCGCGGCCGAGGCCGGTGCCGAACATGCCGCCGGAGGCCATGCCCATGATGCCGCGGGCCAGCTGGTCGGAGGTGTCGAGCGCCTCGCGGCTGAAGGTGTCGAGCCAGAGCAGGACGCGCCGCTGGACGTGGCTGAAGAGCAGGTTGGCGACCCAGCAGCCGACGCCGAAGAGCAGCAGGCCGATGGCGACCCACGACGTGCGCTCGGTGGCGACGTAGAGCATCGCGACGAAGAGGCCGAAGAAGAGGAGCGAGGAGCCGAGGTCCTTCTCGAGGACGAGGACGCCGACGGAGAGCATCCAGGCGACGAGGATCGGGCCGAGGTCGCGCGCTCGGGGCAGGGTGAGCCCGAGGATGCGGCGCCCGGCCACGGACAGGGCGTCGCGGGTCTGGACGAGGTAGCCGGCGAAGAAGACCGCGAGGACGATCTTGGCGATCTCACCGGGCTGGAACGAGAACGGGCCGAGCTGTGATCCAGATGCGGGAGCCGTAGTTCTCGACGCCCGAGCCCGGGCACGAGCGGCAGCAGCAGCAGCCCGAAGCCGAGCGCGCCGGCGAGGTAGGTGTAGCGGCGCAGGATGCGGTGGTCGCGCAGGATGATGAGCGCGGCGATCGCGAGGCCGGCGGCGAGGGCGCTCCACATGAGCTGGCGCAGGGCCATCCCCTCGGCGAGGTCGCGCGCCGTTGGCCAGGTCGAGCCGGTTGATCATCACGAGGCCGAGCCCGTTGAGCAGGGTGGCGATGGGCAGGATCAGCGGGTCGGCGTAGGGCGCGCGCCAGCCGCATCACGAGGTGGAAGACCGCGGTGATGACGAGGAAGCCCGATGCCGACGGCGACGAGGCTCGGCGGGATCGCACCCTCGACCGCGATGCCGACGTTGACGTAGGCGAGCACGACGATGCCGACCGCGAAGACGAGGAGCCCGAGCTCGACGTTGCGGCCCTTGCGGGAGGCGAGGGAGGAGACGGTGGTCATGCGTTGGGACTGATGGTCGGGGACGGCGGAGCGCGGCTGGCGGTGAGGCCGGGCGGCGTGCTCGCGGGGCTGCCGCGGGGCGATCGTCGGCGACGTCGGCGTCGGCGTGGGGGTGGGCGTGGGGGTCGTCCAGGTCGACGGGCACGGTCGCGCAGGACCGACCCTGCGTCTTGGCGTAGCGGCAGGCCTGCGCCTGCACCTCGAGGTTGCGGACGAGGGCGGCGGCGTCGGAGCGGGTCGGCATGCGTGATGCCGCGGCCGAGCTGGCCGCGGTAGAAGTCGGGGAGGTCGTCGAGGTCGATGCCGCTCGTCGTCTCGGCGCTGCGACAGCTCGATCGGGCCCGAGGGTCTGGTCGACGCCCTTGAAGACGGCGACCCGTCCGTCGTTGACGCCGACGTAGAACTGGGCCTGCGACCAGGACCACGCGGCATACCCACCGCCGACGAGCAGGATCGACGGCGAGCAGCGGCGACGCCGACGCCCCGCAGGATCGTGGCGGTGCGGCTGCGCGGGCCCTCGTCGGCGAGCTCGACGTCGTCGTCGGCGGCCGCCGCTCGCCTCCTGGGAGAGGGCGGCGGCCTTGGCGGCGGGTGTGACGGGGATCGGGCGGGTGTGCCGGCGGATCGCGGCCGCGGCCCCGACGATCTGGGGCGAGTCGCTCGGGCACCGGGCCCTTGGTGAGGTCGACGACGTCGCCGATGACGACGGTGACGTTGTCGGGGGCGCCGGCGCGCAGGGCGAGCTGGACGAGCCGCTCGGCGCAGTCGCCGGGCTTGCGCTCGGTCGTGAGGACCTCGTCGATGGTCTCGCGGGTGACGTAGTCGGACAGGCCGTCCGAGCAGATGAGGTAGCGGTCGCCGACGATCGCCTGGCGCACGACGACGTCGGGCTCCTCGCCCTCGGCGCCGGTGAGCACCCGGGTCACGAGCGAGCGCTGCGGGTGGGTCGTCGCCTCCTCGGGGGTGAGCCGGCCCTCGTCGACGAGGGACTGGACGAAGCTGTGGTCCTTGGTGATCTGGCTGACCTCGCCGCCGCGCACGACGATAGGCGCGGGAGTCGCCGATGTGGGCGAGGACGAGCTTGTCGCGGGCGCGCAGGATGGCGATGAGGGTCGTGCCCATGCCGTCGAGGTCGGGGTCGTCCTGGGCCATGCTGCCCGAGCTCGGCGTTGGCGGAGGTGATCCGCCGCAGCAGGGCCTGGGTCGCGTCGACCCCCGAGAACGACTCACCGTCGAGCCCGACGAGCGCGCCGAGGATCGTCGAGGAGGCGACGTCGCCACCGGCGTGGCCACCCATGCCGTCGGCCATCGCGAGCAGGTGCGGGCCGGCATACCCGCTGTCCTCGTTGTTGGTCCGCACCATCCCGACATCGGAGCGGGCGGCGAAGTGGAAGGCGATCGCCACGCGGCTACCTCCGCAGCTCGACGACGGTCGTGCCGAACCGGATCTCGGTCCCGGCCGTCACCGGGGTCGGTGTGGTGAGGCGCTGCGGGCCGATGAAGGTGCCGTTGGTCGAGCCGAGGTCCTCGACGACCCAGCCGTCGGGGCCCTTGAAGATGCGGGCGTGCCGACCGGAGGCGAAGTCGTCCTCGAGGACGAGCGCGGACTCGGGGCTGCGGCCGATGAGGATGCCGGACTCGCGCAGCGGCAGGCTCGTGCCGGCGAGCGGGCCGCTCGTGACGCGCAGGTGGTTGGGGTCGCGCTCGGCGGAGCGGGCGTTGAACCGGCGGCCGTCGGGCGGGCGACCGGGCGCTGCTCGGCGGGGACGGCGGCCGGGCTGGCGCCGCGGGCGGCGGGGCGCGGGGTGGGCGTGCGCGGGGTCGGCGGCGCGACGCGGGGTCACCTGGGTGCCGTAGAGGTCGCCGCGCAGGACGCCGACGACGGCGATGACGAAGGCCCAGAGCGCCACGAGGAGGCCCGAGGCGCATGAGGGTGATGGTGAGTTCGCTCATCGAGGGTGCTCACTCCTGTCACTTTCGGCCGGCGCGGTAGGTGACCGAGGTGCGGCCGACGGTGATGCGGTCGCCGCCCTCGAGGTGCTCGATCGTGATGCGCTCGCCGTTGACGAAGGTGCCGTTGGTCGACCCGAGGTCGCGGATCGTCGCGACGGTGTGCGGACCGTCCTGGGTCACGCGAATCTCGCTGTGCCGACGGGAGATTCCCGGGGTCGTCGAGGATGATGTCGGCGCTGTCGTCGCGGCCGAGGACGGTGATCGCGCCCATGAGCGGGTAGCGCTCGCCGTCGACGTCGAGCCACGGCCGGTCGGCCGGGTTGGTGCGCCGCTTCGCTGGCGGGCGGCTTCGCCGGTCGGTATGCCGCGGTCTCACCGAGGTCGTCGTCCGCCGGTTCGTGACGTGGCCGGCCGGCGTCGCGGCGGCGGGCCGGGCTCGGCACGGGGTGCGGCGGCGGGCGGCGCGGCGGCAGCGGCGGGTGACTCGCCGGCATACGCGTCGTCGTCGTAGTCTCGTCGTCGTAGGCGAGCGAGCGGCGCACGGGCTGGTGCTGGCCGGTCGTCCCGGTGGCGCGCGGGCGCTTGGCGGTGCTGGGGCGGATGCGGAAGACGCCGGTCTCGAGGTCGGCGTCCTCGTCGAAGAGGATGTCGATCGGGCCGCCCGGCTGGTAGTGCTGGCTGTCGGCGTGCTCCTCGGCGGCGGCGATGAGCTCGTTCTCGAGCTCGACGCCGTGGTCGGTGAGGCGCTCGTAGTCGGTCTCGCTCAGCTCGATCGTGAAGACGTTGGGGACGAGGCTGCGGGCCGCGAGCCGGCGGCTGGCGGCGCGGTCGTCCATGGCGCGACGGATGGCGCTCGCGATCTCGACGGGCTGGACCTCGGAGCGGAACGCCTTGGCGAAGACACCGTTGACGGCGCGCTCGAGCTTGCCCTCCATGCGGTCGAACAGGCCCATGGCGCGCCTCCTTTGGTCGTGCGGTCGGTGCTGCGGTCAGCGGTGGTCGGTCGTCGGTCCGGCTCGATGCTATCCGGCGGGGCTGTGGTGACTCGTGAGGCTGGCGTGAAGGATGTCTGGAGGGCGCTGGGGTCGGTGGGTGGTCAGTGTGCTCCGTGTGGGCGCTGCGGCTTGCGTCGTACTTCTGGGACAGCCGACCTGGCGGGCATGAAGGAGCAGGGTTTGGGCGTCCGGTCTGCAATCGGCCGCGGGGTTGAGACAGTGGGGGCATGAGGTCCTACTGCGCGGTCTATGTCGATGTCGGCTACCTCCTCGCGTCAGCGGCCACACGCGTCACGGGTTCGTCGCTGCGCAGCGGCATCGAGGTCGACTACCCGGGCCTCATCGCAGGGCTCGTCGCGCAGGTCGAGGCCGACTCGGGCCTGCCGCTGCTGCGGGTCAACTGGTACGACTCCGGCGCGCGCTCCGGCGGCCAGCCCGACTACCACCAGGACCAGATCGGGCTCCTCCCCCGGATCAAGCTCCGCCTCGGCCGACTCTCGTATGCCGGCGAGCAGAAGGGCGTCGACGTGCGCCTGGGTCTCGACCTGGCATTGCAGGGTCGGGCGCGGGTCGCCGATGTCGTCTACCTCGTCTCCGGCGACGACGACCTCACCGAAGCCGTCGAGGAGGCCCAGAGCGCCGGCGTCCAGGTCGTGCTGCTGAGCGTGCCCGCGCAGAACGGTCACGGTCACGCCGTGTCCAAGCACCTTCGCCGGGCCGCCGACGGTGAGCAGCCGATCGACGCCGAGATCATCGACCGGTGCGTGCGCTCACGGGCGCTCGCGGAAGGCCTCATCCCGACCGACGCCACGGAAGGCAGTGCCCAGGATCAGGCCGAAACTCCCGGCGGGAACTCCCCCACATCCGCGGTCGAGGGCGCGGCCACCAGTCCGGCGGACTGTCGCCATCGCCCCTCCGACACCGGGTCAACCGCCCGAGCCGGCGCAGCCCGTCGAGTCGCCGGAGGCTGGCACTGCCCCAAGCCCACGTCACCGACCCCGGCGGTGTTCGGTCGCAAGCGGGCCACCGAGGTGGTCCTCCCGCCGGGGCAGCCGTCGCCCACCTGGTCGACATCGACCGGTGACCTTCCCGTCGTTGATGAGGACGGTGTCTTCAACCCGGAGCTCATCGACGTCGTCGCCAAGGCCGTTCTCGACTCGTGGTGTCGGACCGCAACTCCGGCCGCACTCCTCGCCCTGCGTGCAGGCCAAGCCGACGATTCCGGGCGAACTCGACCGCGCCCTCCTGCTCGACCTGTCGGGCCGAGCCGGTGTCTATGACATCGACGACGCGAGCCGACACGCGGTCCGCGAACGCTTCTGGTTCCACGTCGCCCGCGTCCGCCTCGCCTGACATCGCTCACTCGGCAGACCCACCGAGTTCGAGCTCACGCAGGGGCGACGAGCCCCAGCGTCTGACGTGCGATCTCGAGTTCCTCGTCGGTGGGGACGACCAGCACGGTGACTGCTGAGTCGTCGGCCGAGATGACGGTCTCGCTCTCGCGGTTGCGCGCCTCGTCGAGCCGGATGCCCAAGAACTCGAGCCCGGCCACGGCATCGGCGCGGACACGGTCCGAGTTCTCTCCGATCCCCGCCGTGAAGACGAGCGCGTCGAGCCCACCGAGCACCGCGGCATACGCACCGATGTATTTGCGCACACGGTGCGCATAGACCTCGAGCCCGAGTTGGGCGGCCTCGTCGCCGGAGTCGGCCAGCTCGACGACCTCGCGCATGTCGGACTTGCCGGTGAGGCCGAGCATCCCGGACGAGTGGATGAGGAGGTCCTCGGCCTCGTCGACGCTCAGGTCGGCGTTGCGGTGGAGCAGCCCGATGACGGACGGGTCGATGTCGCCGCTGCGGGTGCCCATGACGAGCCCTTCGAGAGGGGTGAGCCCCATCGAGATCTCGGCCGGGCGGCCCGCCGAGACCGCCGCCGCCGACGCGCCGTTGCCGAGGTGCAGCACCACCATGCGCAGGTCGTCGCGCCCCAGGTGCCGCGCCACCTCACCGGAGACGTAGGCGTGTGAGGTGCCGTGCGCTCCATACCGGCGTATGCCGTGTGCGCGCGCCGTCGCGCGGTCCACGGCATACGTCGCGGCGGCAGGGGGCAGGTCGTGGAACCAGGCCGTGTCGAAGACGGCGACGTGCGGGAGGTCCGGCAGGAGCTCGCGAGCAGCGGTGATGCCCCGCAGGTTGATCGGATTGTGCAGCGGCGCCAGGCTGGTGAGCTCCTCGATCCTCGTGCACAACGCATCATCGATGAGTCGCGGCCCGTCAATGTCGCCGCCCTGGACGACGCGATGCCCCACGGCGACGATGTCGTGCTCGTCAGCCTCGCCGAGCTTCTCCAGCACCTGACGCACTGCCTCGCCATGGTCCTCGACCTCCTCGACGGTGTCCGAGGTCGCGACCTTGCCGCTGTCGGGGTCGACGACGGCGTACTTGAGCGACGACGAGCCGGTGTTGATGACGAGGACGTTGCTCATGCGCGACTCACTCGTTGTCGCCGCCGGTCGCGCTGGGTCGCGTTCGGGTCCACCCTCGGCCGTCCCGGTGTCGCCGGCGTCGGACCACACCCAGTCCCGCACCTCGGGCAGGTCCTCGCCGTGGGTCACCGCATAGGCGCGGGCCTCGAATCGCTTGTCCTGCATGCGCTGCCGCAGCCCGGCCGCCTTGGAGCCGAGGCTCGGCACGCGGTCGATGACGTCGATGACGAGGTGGAAGCGGTCGAGGTCGTTGAGCATGACCATGTCGAAGGGCGTCGTCGTCGTGCCCTCCTCCTTGTAGCCGCGGACGTGCAGGTTGTCGTGCCCGGTGCGGCGGTAGGTCAGGCGGTGGATGAGCCACGGGTAGCCGTGGTAGGCGAAGATCACCGGCTTGTCCGGCGTGAAGATCGTGTCGAAGTCGCGGTTGCTCAGCCCGTGCGGGTGCTCGAACTCGTCCTGGAGCCGCATGAGGTCGACGACGTTGACGACGCGCACCTTGAGGTCGGGAAGGTTCTCGCGCAGCAGCTGCGCGGCCGCCATGACCTCGACCGTCGGCACGTCGCCGGCGCAGGCGAGGACGACGTCGCACTCCGCCGAGGCCCCTCGGTCCCGGCCCACTCCCAGATGCCGAGGCCGCGGGTGCAGTGGTGGATCGCCTCCTCCATCGACAGCCACGTCGGCCCGGGCTGCTTGCCGGCGACGACGACGTTGACGTACTGGTCGGTGCGCAGCAGGTGGTCCCACGTCGAGAGCAGGGTGTTGGCGTCCGGCGGCAGGTAGACCCGGATGATGTCGGCCTTCTTGTTGACCACGTGGTCGATGAAGCCGGGGTCCTGGTGGCTGAAGCCGTTGTGGTCCTGGCGCCACACGTGCGAGCTGAGCAGGTAGTTGAGCGACGAGATCGGGCGGCGCCACTCGATGTGGTTCGTGACCTTGAGCCACTTGGCGTGCTGGTTGAACATCGAGTCGACGATGTGGATGAACGCCTCGTAGCTGCTCATCATCCCGTGGCGCCCGGTGAGCAGGTAGCCCTCGAGCCAGCCCTGGCACTGGTGCTCGCTGAGCATCTCGAGGACCTTGCCCACCTTGGCCATGGGGTCGCCCTCGTCCAACGGCTCGTATGCCGCGTTCCACTGCTTCGCGGTGACGTCGAAGACCCCGCCCAGCCGGTTCGAGGCGGTCTCGTCGGGGCCGAAGATGCGGAAGTTGTCGGGGTTGGCGCGCATCACCTCGGCGAGCCAGTTGCCGAGGACGCGGGTGGCCTCGGCGATGGTGGCGCCCGGCTCCTCGACCTCGACCGCGAAGTCGCGGAAGTCGGGCAGCCGCAGCGGCGTCGCAGCAGGCCGCCGTTGGCGTGCGGGTTGGCGCCCATCCGCAGCTCGCCCTCGGGCGCGAGCGAGGCGATGTCCTCGTCGAGCCGGCCGGCCTCGTCGAAGAGCTCGTCGGCGGCATACGACTGGAGCCAGTCCTCGAGGTCCTGGAGGTGCTCGTCGGTGTCGCGGGCGCTCGCGAGCGGCACCTGGTGGCTGCGCCAGTGGCCCTCGGTCAGCTTGCCGTCGATCTGCTTGGGTCCGGTCCAGCCCTTGGGGTGCTCGAAGACGATCATCGGCCAGCGGGGACGCTCGACCTCGTCGGCGCCGACGCGCGCCGCCTCGGCCTTGATCGCGGCGATGTCGTCGAGGACCTCGTCGAGCAGCTCGGCGAAGCGGCGGTGGTAGTCCTCGGGCGCCTCGTCGTCGAAGCCGGCCTTGAAGAAGTACGGCGTGTGGCCGTAGCCGACCATGAGCGACTCGAGCTCGTCGTGGCCGATCCGGGCGAGGACGGTCGGGTTGGCGATCTTGTAGCCGTTGAGGTGCAGCACCGGCAGGACGACGCCGTCGGTCGCCGGGTTGGCGAACTTGTTGGCGTGCCAGCTCGTCGCGAGCGGCCCGGTCTCGGCCTCGCCGTCGCCGACGACGGCGAAGACGAGCAGGTCGGGGTTGTCGAGCGCGGCGCCGTAGGCGTGCGAGAGGCGTAGCCGAGCTCGCCGCCCTCGTGGATGGACCCGGGCGTCTCGGGGGCGACGTGCGAGGGGATGCCGCCGGGGAAGCTGAACTGCTTGAACAGCCGCTGCAGGCCCGCCTCGTCCTGCGTGATGTCGTGGTAGGTCTCGGTGTAGGTGCCCTCGAGGTAGGTGTTGGCGACGAGCCCGGGGCCGCCGTGTCCGGGGCCGGTGATGTAGATCGTCGGCTGCCTGCGCTCGTCGATGACCCGGTTGAGGTGGGCGTAGAGGAAGTTGAGGCCCGGCGTCGTGCCCCAGTGCCCGAGCAGGCGCGGCTTGACGTGGTCGCGGTGCAGCGGCTCGCGCAGCAGCGGGTTGTCGAGCAGGTAGATCTGCCCGACCGAGAGGTAGTTCGCCGCGCGCCACCACCGGTGGATGCGGTCCAGGGTCTGCTCGTCGAGCGTCGCGGCGCCGGCGCGGAACGTGTGGGCCACTGCGGGCGGTGCTCGTGGGGCTGGACTTGGGGCTCATCGTGCGGTCCTCTCGTCGGGGCGTGCACGCCGGCCCTGTCACGCTATCGCTGTTCCCAGGCGCTCGCGGGCCGCGCGCCCCCGCCGCGTCACCGGGACGGTCCCCGTGGCCGCGCCGAGCCCCACCTTCGCGCCGTTGCCGTAGATCGACTCGATCGAGCCGGCGGGCACGGCATACGTCTCGTGCCAGATGCCGACGGCGCCGGGTGAGCGCGCGGCGGCGTTGAACGCCCGCCACGCCGGGAGGTGCGCGCGGTTGTTCATCCGCGAGTAGGCGTAGAGCTGCTCGGTGCTGCGCCACCACTGCACGACCCACGGCCCCTTGGCACCGACAAGCGTCGTGGCGCCGAGGAACCCGAGGTCCTCGGCCTCGCCCCGCGCCGCTGCCGCCTTGTTGCGCTCGAGCTCGGCGAGCATCTTGGGCATCGCGAGGAAGACCGGCAGCCACAGGTCGGGGCGGTGCGGCTTCCGGAAGGTCATGCCGATGTGGAAGACGACGATCTCCCCTTCGTGCGCGTGGGTCCTGGGGCCGGTGCGGTCGGCCATCGCTCGCTCCTGTTGGATAGTGGAACTATCCCCAGTTTGGAGAGTCTACTATCCAAAGTCAAGGGTTTCGTTCGAGGAAAGACGGAGGTATGCCGTGCGGCTCGCCGAGCTGTCCGCCGAGACCGGCGTCGCGGTCGCGACGCTGAAGTACTACCTGCGCGAGGGGCTGCTCCACCCCGGCCGGGCGGTGTCGCGCACCCAGGCCGACTACGACGGCACGCACGTCGACCGGGTGCGCCTCGTGCGGGCGCTCAGCGAGGTCGGGGGGCTCTCGCTCGCGACGATCGGGCGGGTCCTCGACGTCATCACCTCCCCCGGCCGACTGGCTCACGTGCTCGAGGCGGCCCAGCGGACCCTGGTGGAGGCGGCGCGCACCCCGGACGGTGAGCGCGACGAGCGCGGTTCGGGCGTCGGCGTGGGTCGAGCGCCACGGCTGGGAGATCGACCCGGCGGACCCGTTCATCGACGACCTCGCCCGGGCCTGGGAGGCCTGCGACCACGCCGCGCTCGGCCTCGACGAGGAGCGGATGGACCGCTACGCCGACCACGTCGAGGGCGTCGCCGAGGTCGACGTCGCGACCGTCCCCGCCGACCCGGAGGGCGCGGTGCGCCACGTCGTCCTCGGGACGCTGCTCGTCGACCCGGTGCTCGCCGCCCTGCGCCGGCTGGCCCAGCAGCACGTCTCGGTGGTGCGAGCCGCTGACCGATGAAGGTCAACATCCTGGCCGCCGGTTCGCGCGGCGACGTCCAGCCGATGGTGGCGCTCGGCGTCGGCCTGACCCGCGCCGGGCACGACGTCACGATCTGCGCCGGCGACGACTTCGAGGACCTCGTCACCCGCCACGGGCTCAGCTTCGTCCCGGCCGGCGTACGCATCGATGACCTCATCGCGTCCCCGCTCGGCGTCGAGTGGCTCGGTCACTCGAGCCGCAACCCCTTCCACGAGCTCTCGGCGCTTCGCCGCTTCGTGCGGGCGTCAACGCAGGGGTATGCCGGCGCGCTCGTCCCGCTCGTCGGTTCCGCTGATCTGTGGGTGAGTGGAGTGCTCACCGTCCATGCCGTCGACGCCCTGGTGTCGGTCGGGGGTGGACGTCACGTCGTCGCCGAGTTCGCGCCGATGCGGCCGACCCGGTCAGGCTCCGCGACGATGCAACCGGCCTTCCCGACACGGTCCTCGATCGCGAATCTCGTTGCGGGACAGGCGACTCTGCAGGCGATGGGGTCGGTCTTCGCGCTGCCCGGAGACCTCATGCGAGGCGAACTCGGGCTGCCGGCGACAGGTCGGCGCGGCTTCCTCGATGCGATCCGGCGAACGCCAGGCGTCCTCGCCGCATCACCCCTCGTCGTGCCTCCGCCGTCGGACTGGAACGGCAACCCCGAGCCCACGGGGTATTGGTTCCTCGACGAAAAGGCAACGTACACACCGGAACCGGCGCTCGCGGCATACCTGAAGGAAGGTTCGAAACCGGCGTATGTCGGGTTCGGGTCGATGCCGACGCGCGAGGCCGCGGCGATGAGTTCGATGGTTGCGGAGGCGGCGAGGGCGGCTGAGGTTCGGGTGGTCCTGCACGCGGGGTCGGCGGGTCTGGAGTCGGTCGATGACAAGTGGGTGCGCGCGGTCGGGAGCGTTCCGCATGGCTGGCTCTTCGAGCGGATGGCTGGGGTCGTCCACCACGGCGGTGCCGGAACGACGGCGGCGGCGGTGCGGGCGGGGGTGCCGCAGGCGGTGGTGGCGCACATCGGCGACCAGCCCTACTGGGCGCGCCGGGTGCACGAGCTCGGCGTCGGAGCGCGACCGGTGCGGCGCCACGAGCTGTCGGTGGAGTGGCTGACCGAGGTGCTGCGCGGGTTCGCTCGGGGCGAGTGCGCCGCGCGGGCGGCGGCCGTGGGTGCCGAGATCCGGCGTGAGGACGGTGTCGGGCGGGCGGTCGAGTTGCTGACCTGACGTCGCCCATTGGAGACAGGCGCGTGTCTACGGCACACTGGACCAGTTCCAAGCGCAAGTGGCGGAACGGCAGACGCGCTGCGTTCAGGTCGCAGTGTCCGAAAGGGCGTGGGGGTTCAAATCCCCCCTTGCGCACGTTTGTCCCTCGGGACGGCAGAAACCCTCGAACCTTCTGGTTCGGGGGTTTCGTGTGTGGGGCGGGGCCGTTGCTGAGATCTTCCTGCGCGTGGACGCTCGGCTTGGAGGCAACCAGCCACGAGCGGCTGTCGCAGATGTGGGCCGACGCGCTAGCTCGACGTCGCCATTTCACCACTCCACTAATGGTCATCGACAGCTCGTGCACGCAACTCCACAATTGCGATGATCTCGAAGCTGTCGTCGGCCGACCGCAGCATGGGGATGTGGCTCGAGGGCCTGAGCAGTCACTTCAGGGGCGCGCCCGGGGCTCATGAAGGAGGAATTGTCGATGTTTTCACACGTGGAGTCACCAACATCGTCGGGCGGCAACGAGCGAGGCTTCATGTCGGTGGAGATGGCCGCCTTCATGGTCGCAGGTCTGTCACTCCTGCTCTCTGTTCTGCTGGTCATCGAACCGTCTCCCTTTCGGAAGGCAAGAGAGGACTATTTCGCTTCGTTCTTTGCGAACGACGGTGATGTCCCGATGTCTGTGGCGAATTGACTGTCGAGACATCCGGATACCGCAAGGACAAAGGCGGGAACATCTGGTCCGGTGCCGATCTGATCGACGGAGACCTCAAGACCGCCTGGAGCGAATGTCGAACAGAGGACGAGGCGAGGAAGAGCACCGAGCGGCGCAATCCCTGCGATGAACCCCGTGACCGGCGCCCGCGCGATGAACGCTGCACGTCTCCAGGTGCCACCGTGACCAGCGACGTGGTCCAAGGATCAATGAATACGCAGAGATGACTCTTCCGACCAAGACCGAGCTGAAGGCCGTCTACATCCAGAACGGCAACCAGAAGAGCGATCAGGTCTTTCTGAGGAATCCGCGAGTGAAGAAATTGGAGGTCAAGATCGATGGAAAGTTCATCAGCGACCTCGACCTCACAGATGAAAAGGGACCGCAGCGGTTTGATGTCAAGGCGAGCGGCACCAGGATCCGGTTCACGATCAAGGCAACCTACCCGGGAGAATGCATTATCGAACAATCGAAGAACGACAATGGAATGTACTACTATGACGCGTCGATTGCAGAAATCTCGCTCATTCCTGCCAAGACGCCAAGTACCGACTCGAAATAGAGCCGCCGGTTGGTTGGTGCGCCCGGCGGCGGTCGAGTTCGAGTTTGGGTCAGCGGGGCTCGAAGGAGGTGGCGAGGGCTGCCAGGGTGGCGGCGCGTTCGCGTCGCGCGATCCGGGCGAGGACCGGCGTGGCCAGGCGGTAGGTCCCAGCGGTCCGCAGCCGGGCGCGGTGACGCACGAGCGTGTTGTCGGGATCAACAGCCTCGAGCGAGTAGCCGGGCCACCCCTCGGCCTTGACCTTGCCCGCCTTGGTCTTGTCCCACCAGTGGAAGACCAGGGTGTGAGGCACCTCGAACTCGACGATCTCGCCAGGAGTGGCACCGAAGGAGGTCGTGTCCAGGTAGGTCGTCCCCAGCTCCGGATCGCCGGGAGAGGTCACTTCCGTGCGTTTCAGGATGCTCCCCTGCCGGGGCATCCAGTCGTCGTAGCGAGCAATGTCAGCCAAGCGCGCGAAGACGTCATCGATCGGCGCGTGAACGGTCCGCGTCAGCTCGAACTCGACGACACCCATGCCTCATCGTCCGCCTCCGCGCGGCCGGGGACAAGACCTCAGTGGAGGGTGGGGCGGTAGATGAGTTCCTGGATGTTGCTGTCGAGGGTGCGGGTCTCGAGGAGTTCGAGGTCGAAGTCGGCCGCGCCACCGAAGATCGGCGCGACGCCGTTCTGACCGGTGATGACGGGGAAGAGCGTCACCTGGACCCGATCGACGAGGCCCGCAGCCATGAGGGCCCGATTCATCGACAGGCTGCCGTGCGAACGCAGGGGAACGGGCGACTCCTCCTTGAGGCGGGCGACGATGTCCACCGCGTCGCCGGTCACGACGGTGGCGTCGGCCCAGTCGAGGGGTTCGTGCAGTGTCGTCGAGACCACGGTCGCGGGGAGGTTGATCATGCGCGTGACCCACGGGTCGCGGACGTCCGAGTCCTCGGTGCTCTCGGCGAGCATCCCGACGAACTCGCGGAAAGTGTTGGCGCCGAACACCATTCGCTGGTCCGCGGCATACAGGGAGTTGCGGTGCTCGAGCAGTTCAGGACCCTGCTTGCCCCAGTAGCCGGTCCAGTCGCCGGTGGCGGCGCCGAAGCCGTCGAGGCTGGAGAAGATGTCGAAGGTGTACGTGGCGGTCATGGTGTTCCTCCTCGTGCGAGGCCGCCCGGGTGGCTGGCCTCTCACTTCACCTACGAACGGGATACGCCCGATACGACCCTCGGGGCAACGTCAATCTTCGATGTTGGCGTCGCAGCGCGTGACGATGACCGCCTTGAGGGGCGCGACCGTGACATCGAGGGCGGCCACCGCGGCCTCGGGGACGAGGTGCTCGCGCATCGCATTGGCCAACGTGGCAGCGAGCTTGTCCCAGACGGGTTCCGTGATGGCCTCACCCCCGTTGGCGACGAACGTCAGGTGCGCATCGGCGAGGCGGCGGACTTCGCCGACGGTGAGGCCTTCGCCGGTCAGCTCCATCACGGTGGACATGACGTGCCGCTGGAGGGTGGGTCGGTCCATCGTGCCGAAGTAGGGCTTGAGCATCTGGTCGCCGGAGATCCGGTCGGAGATGCTCTGGATGACGCCGGACCAGGCGTTGCCGTCGGAGTAGTAGCGCAACCAGTCAAGCAACGGAATGTCCGACGAGCGCGCGCGCAACATCGGTGGCGGGGTGAGTCGGTGGGCAGCCGGGCGGTCCGGGAAAGGGATCGACGCCTTTGGCTCGGCCGTCAGGGTGGCCGCGGCCGCTGGCGTGGGCGCCGGCTTGGACCCGGGCCGTGGCTTGCTCTCGGAAGATGTTGTCTGAACCAGCTGGGTGGGATCGGCAGTGGCCGCCTCCTCGGCAAGCTGGGCCTGGTAGGCGCGCATCATCCGATGGCGGGCGACGAGCCCCCCGACGACGAGGAGCACGCCGACGGCAATCATCAGCCACGGCCACATGAAGCGTCCCTTTCGCCGATCCCCGAACTGCCCTTGCTGGGACAGACTCTCTCAGGTCCGACCGTGAGCGCCAGACCCGGTTACCGGGATGCCGGGGCGCACACGGGAAGACGAGCAAACGGCATACCGGCTGGGGACGTGTCTGTGCTTCGAATGCTGAAGCAAAGTCCGGCAGAGCAACCCTGGGTCAGCGGCCAGCCATGGGCCAGAGCTTCTGCGGTACGACCATGCACCAGGCGTCGAGGACGAGCTCGCTCATGCGGTCCTCGTCGAGCCGATTGAGATGTGCCTCCACCCAGTTGAAACGCAGGTCCGACGGGCGCGGCAGGAAGAACACGTCCGGCTCGCTCTCGACGAGGGCCACGCGCTCCTCCTTGGGGAACGCGAACCCCATCTCTGTCTCCTCCTGGTTGAACGCGAGCCACACGATGCTCCCGATCCGGAACTTCACCCGGTCGCGCACGATCACCTCGTAGCTGCGAGGCAACCCCGCCGCCACCGCACGCACGTCGTCGATCGTGACCGGCATGGATCCAGCGTGGCACCGACCACCGACCGGCGACAGGTGTTCAGGGAGTGGCCGTAGGGTCGGGTGATGACTCTGCGACCCCTGGCCCGTGCCCTCGACACCGTGCTCGACCGAGCGGTCGTGCCCGGCTTCTCGAGCATTGGGTATGCCGTGCGCCGTCGCCTTCCGACGTGGCCGGCCGACCCGGCCGTCGGAGCCCTCGCGGGCCGCCACGTCGCCGTCACCGGCGCCACCTCTGGCCTCGGTGTCGCGACGGCCCGCCAGCTCAGCGAGCTCGGCGCGCATGTCCACCTCATCGTTCGCAACGCCGACAAGGCCACGGAGGTCGCCGCCGACCTCCCCGGGCCGTCGACGACGTGGGTCTGCGACCTCGGCGATCTCGACAGCGTGCGTGACTGCGCCCGCCGCATCGTCGCCGACGGACTCGAGCTCCACGCCCTGGTACACAACGCGGGTGCCATGCCGCCCGAGCGCACCGAGTCGCCACAAGGGCACGAGCTGTCGATGTCGTTGCACGTCCTCGGTCCGGTCCTGCTCACCGAGCTGCTGCTGCCGGCCCTCACGGGTCACGAGGCCCGCGTCGTGCTCGTCACCTCCGGGGGGATGTACGCGCAGAAGCTTCCGGCCGACGACCCCGACTACGAGCGCGGGGAGTACTCCGGTGCCACGGCATACGCGCGGAGCAAGCGCGCCCAGGTGGAACTCCTGCCGATCCTCACGACGCGATGGGCCGCAGACGGGGTCGCGGTCTATGCGATGCACCCGGGCTGGGCGGCGACCCCCGGCGTGACCGAGTCACTACCGACCTTCGACAAGGTCCTCGGGCCGATCCTGCGCGATGCCGACTCCGGCGCCGACACGACGACCTGGCTCGTCGCCGCCACTCCCCGACCGCGCGGCGGAGGCCTCTGGATGGACCGTCGCGAGAGGCCCACCGCCTACCTCGGCCGCAACAGTCCCAGCTCGGACGAGCGCCGACGGGTGTGGGAGTGGGTGGCCTCCGCCCTGGACGTCACTCCCTGACCGGCGGATTCTCGATGTAGTCGCGCGCTCGCTGGACCGGCGCATCGGTGGCGAGCTCGTCCCGGGCCGCAGGGGAGGTCGAATAGAGCTCGACCATCTCCTGGTACGGCAGCAGGGGCAGGTGGCGATGGGGCAGCCCGATGGCCTCCTCGGTGACGACCGTGCGGCGCCCGAACAGCGGGAGCATGTGGTGGACAGGGACGACCGGCCGTCTGGTCTCGACGATGAACTCCGTGGGGGTGGTGACCAGGCCCTTGACGTCGTCCCACGGGACGAAGACCTCGGAGCCGCCATACAGCTGGTGCAGGCCCGCCGGGGTGAAGGTCAGCGTCCCGTCCCCCGCCCTGCCCGTCACGCGCGCCCACCCGACGTAGACCATGAGCCCGCCACCGATGAGGAAGAACCCGGCGGCATACAGCGACGAGTTGAGGTACCACAGGCCCAGCGCCAGCACGCCGAGGACGATGATCACGGCGATGACATTCACCGACGGGTGACCCCGGTGGGGATGGATCGACAGCCCCGTCCGCCCCTGGGCGGAGCCCGTCGTGACGACGTCCTCGATCGGGCGCCGCCACCGGGTGAGCAGGATGATTCCGATGGGTACTGCCAGCAGGCCCGCGAGGGCCGCAACGCCTCCGAGGGTCACCATGACGACCTCGCTTTCCCGCTGCGCCCTTTGCGGGGATCAGCGCACTTTGTAGACGTGGGCGCGATGTCCGACCCGCACCACGACGACGTCCACTACGTCATCGTCGATGGAGTAGAGGATCCGGTAGTCGCCCCGTCGGGCCGACCAGTATCCATCGAGCTCTTCGAGGAGGGGCTTACCGACGCGATGAGGGTTCCGGGCCAAGGGCCCGAAGATGAACTTCAGGATCGCGGGGGCCACCCGTGGAGGCACGCGGTCCAGGTCGCGAATCGCGGAGCTGGACAGACGAACCGTGAAGGTCACGCGGTGTCGACGTTGTAGCGCGCCCGCACCGAGTCCTCGCCCCACAGTTCGCCGGTACTCGCCTCGGCCTCGGACCGATTGATGTCGCCACCGATCCCCGGCTCCGACTGCCAATGGAGGGTCTCGAGCAGGGACTCCAGATCCTCGACGGCCAAGAGGACCGCCGCGGGCTTGCCGTGACGCGTGATGGTGACTCGCTCGTGAGTGGTCACGGCGCTTTCGACGAGCTCGTTGAGCCGGGCCTTGGCCTCGGTCAGTGGCAGCGTCGTGGACATGTATCCAGCGTAACAAAACAGGTCTGAATTCGGTGCCGAATGCCCACGGCTCGGCAGAGGAAGGGTTGGCTCAGTTGGTCGCGCGGTCGTTCGCGAGGGCGCGTTCGTAGGCCGCCACGTCGGGGGTCTCGTCGCTGAGCATCCGGAAGAGGGCCGCTCGCAGCATCGCCTGGCGCCGCGCTCCCCCGGACCATTCGCCCATCACCGCGGCGTCCGCGCCCATCCACATCACGGCGTCGAGGACGCACACGGCCTCGGCCCAGAGCGCGGGCCGCCAGTACGGCGACACGTCGATCACGAACGGGATCCCCGTCGCGTCGAGGAGGACGTTGCCGGCGAGGTCGCCGTGGACGAGCTGGTCGGGTCCCAGGCTTGTCGTGTGAGCTCGGCCATGAGCCGGGAGACGAACGCTCCCACAGCAGTGGGTATGCCGCTCGGCTGGCTTTCGCCGAACGCGATGCGTTCCGCTGTGGCCCAGCGGTCGTCACGACGGTTGATGCCGAGGGGCGCCGTGGCGACCTTGGCGGCGAGGCGAGCGTGAAGCAGTCGGCCGGTGGCGAGAAGGACGTCGAGGTCCGTGCAGGGGCGGGTACCGGGCTCGAATCTCGTTGCGCCCCAACCGTTTGCGACCCACTTGAGGTCGCGCGTCGGGATGGGCATGGCGAGGCGGATCGAGCGCGGCCGCTCGTGGTCGAGCTCGACCGGAGAGCGGCGCGATGATCGGGTTGAGCCAGTTGGCCGTGTGCTCGCTGCGGCCCGGTGACAGGACGAGGTCGCCCGCCAGGACGCTGTGCCCCTGCCCGCCGGCGAGGGGCACGGAGTCCTCGGGCACGGCATACAGGTCAAAGACCTCGGCGGAAGGCTTCACTTCACGCACGCTAGACCTTCGGGTTCGTGGCGTGTCCACGGCCATGAACCAGTGCGCAAAAGGCCTGTCGCGAGGGGCTGTTGGTGGAGGACAGTGGAGGCACGACAGAACGGGATCGGAGGGCGCATCAGCATGAGCCAAGCCCCTTCATCCAGTTCGTCCAGTTCGGGCAGCACGCCGTACGGGGAGGCGCGCGATCCCGTCGTGGCCATCATCGAGAACGCTGGCCACGAGGCTGATCCGCGGGTGATCGAGTGCGCACGGTTGGCGGCCGCAGCCCATGCGCAGCGGGCCGAGGACGGGAAGGCGGATGGGCGCGCGGTCAACCGGAGCACCTTCCTGCTGGGCGCTCGGATGTTTCGACGACAACGTCCGAATGGCGCTCTTCGCAGAACCGTGTTCATCTCGAGGCATTGCAGAATTTGCTTGGTATCCGCGATGAGCGAGGCGCATTCTCCGGGCCCTACGAGCTCGCCGAAGACTTGGAGCGAGCCTTCCGGACCTACATCGAGACGCCTCGCAAGATGCGGCTGATCGTCACGCCGTGGTCGCTGGCAGAGGCCATCCTGGAGGACGTCGTGGCACACGGCGGCCTACTCGGAGACCGGCTAAGCGCCTGGGACGGACGCCGACTCAGTTCTCGCGTCGCTTCGCCTGCGGACAGCCGAAGCCCCGATCCGGAGACCGCGAGGACTCAGCCCTGCCGCTGATGCGCGACATCACGGCGCGCCAGTTCGGGGTGGAGCTGCCGCCCGGAGCGATGACCCCGGCCCCTATGTCCCTCGGGACGTCGACGACGTGTTGCGCCAGCAGCTGCGAGAGCGCTTGCCCGTGGTGGCCGTCGTGGCTCCGCCCATGAGCGGAGCGATCCGCACCGTCTACGAGGCGCTGCGACGAGAGCGACCCGACGACCGGGTGCTGATCCTGCACGAGTGGCTCGCCGAGCGTGATGCTTCGGGCGGTGTCACCCCCGAGGACTCGACCGACCTGCTCTCCACGGGCGCCGATCTGGTCTGGGTCAAGAACCTGGGCGAGCTGGCCAGCCGCAACCCGGTCGTGAAGGACTGGTTCCTCGCTCGCGGTGACGCCCTCGCCGCGACCATGGTCCTCATCGTGCGGCCCGATGACGTGGCGCTGGCGACGGGCCTGGGTCTGGCGCCCGACACCCGGCTGGAACTCAACGGCGGGCCTCTCGGCGGACGAGCAGTCGCGGGCCCAGTCGCTCTACGAGGGTGAGGTCGCCGCGGTGTCCGCCCTGGCAGGGGCGGCTGCTCGCCGTCACGGTGTCGTGCGGGCCAACTTCGCTGCCGACTCGGCCGCTGCCGAGTTGCTCAGCGTTGCCAACGACGACCTCGACGTCCGTGCCGACGTCGACATGCTCGCCAAGCTCATCGCCTCCAAGGACGTGAAGCCACCGCTGTCCATCGGCCTCTTCGGGCCGTGGGGATCGGGCAAGAGCTTCCTCATGCACCAGGTCCAGTTGCGGATCAAGGACCTGGCGAAACGGTCCAAACCCACCCCTGCGACGGCCGACTCCCCTGCCGCCGAGAGTCCTGCTCCGCCGATGACGGGCTACCTGACCGAGGTCATCCCGGTCGAGTTCAACGCGTGGCAGTACGCCCACGGCACGGCGCTGTGGGCGGCCCTCATCAACAAGGTCTTCGAGCAGGTCCGAGTGGAGCTCACCAAGCAGAACCGCTACGAGGAGGTGATGAAGAAGCTCGCCGACAAGGACCTCGCCGTCGTGAAGGCCCGGGTGACGTTGGACGCCGCGAAGAAGAAGGTGACTCAGGCCCTTCCCGCCGCCGAGGACCGGCAGATCGAGGAGGTCGTCGAGAAGCACGATGACATCACCACCGCCGAGGCGAAGCAGGTCGAGATCGGCCTGCAACTGTCCGTCGCGACGTCGCAGATGAGTGAGCTCAAGGACGAGTACGACCGCCTCAGGCCCCTCATGGCTCAGGTCGCTCGGGCGTGGTCCACGGCGTCGTGGGCACGCAGGCTTCTCCTCGTCGGCGGTCTTGCCGCCCTCGGCGCTCTCGCACTGATGCTCATCGTGAAGCCCGATTGGATGGTCGCCCTCCTGGGTGCCGTCGTCGGAGCGCTGGGGGCCGTTCTCCCACTCGTCGGACCCGTCAGGAAGGGACTCGAGCAGGCCCGCAGGATCCTGCGCGCCGATGACCGG
The DNA here is from genome assembly GCA_963807825.1 of uncultured Actinomycetota bacterium. GTDB lineage: Bacteria > Actinomycetota > Actinomycetes > Actinomycetales > Dermatophilaceae > Knoellia. The sequence goes on along the minus strand of CAWEDC010000030.1, from coordinate 16,526 downwards.
GACAAGGACGAGCTGCGTCGCGCGGAGGTGGATCTCGCGCGGGCCACGGAGGACATGCAGTTCGCCAAGATGTCCGGGCTCGCAGGCCTCTACGGCTTCGTCGACGACCGCAGCAAAGCCACCGAATACCTGCAGCCCCTCGGGATGGCGCCGATGATTCGGGACGACCTCGAACGTCTTGCCGAGCTCGCTCGCGGTAAGGACGGCATACCCGGCATTGATCGGATCGTCATCTACATCGACGACCTCGACCGCTGTCCGGCGTCCCAGGTCGTCCAGGTCCTCGAAGCGGTGAATCTTCTCTTCGGCTTCGAGTTGTTCGTCGTCATCGTCGCGGTCGACTCTCGCTGGCTGCTGCGGTCGCTGGACACCGAGTTCAGCGAGGCCTTCGACAAGAACGACAGTGCGGCACCGACCCCGCAGAACTACCTCGAGAAGATCATCCAGATCCCGTTCTGGGTCCAGCCCATGAAGCCCATCGGGTTCGGACGGCTCGTCACCAGCCTGGCCGGCGAGGTCACCCAGTCGCCTGCGACACCGCCCCCCGACGCGCCGAGCGACACCCCGTACTCCCCGTCGATCCCGACGGACATTGGCCACGCGGACCCGGTCGAGCAGCCGACACCAGGTGGCCCGCCCGCCCCACCTCCGCCCGACACCGAGGGTGGCGGCGACGAAGGCAAGGGCACCACACCCACCGACGAGACCGATGACAACCCACCGGACGATCTCAACCCGGAAGCCCTGCGCCTCACGTCCAACGAGCGCGACTGCATGACCAGGTTCCTCCCCCTCGTCGGGACGCCGCGCGCCGCCAAGAGGTTCATCAACACCTACCAGCTACTGCGGGTCACCGTCCCTGACGTGGACGCCTTCCTGGCCGCCAAGGAGTACGAGCCGGTCCTCGTGCTCCTCGCGCTGGTGACGGGGACCGTGCCTGTCACGGATCCGATGATCGTCGAGCTGGCGTCGATGACCCAGTCGGACTTCGGCACGTTCCTCGCGGCAGCCGTGAAGCGCGATGCGTCCGGCGAGCCGAAGAAGCGCGAATGGCAGGCCATCGCCGACGCGTGCGCCACCCTCCGCACGGGCGCGCTCACCCCCGAGCTCATCAAGATCTGGTTGCCCAAGGTGGCGCGCTACTCCTTCCACCACGTGGAGTGGTGACGAAACGACGGTGAGGTATGCCGTCCGCCCCAGCCGGACGGCATACCTCACGTTTCGCTCTTGTCAGGTCTGGGTCAGGCCCCTATTGTGCTAGTTAACTAGTGGAATGAGGTTCTGATGATCGAGTTCTCGTTGGACGCGCGGTCGGGTGTCTCGCCCTACCTCCAAGTGGTTCAGCAGGTGCGCCGGGCGCTCCGCCTTGGCCTGCTGGAGAAGGGGGACCAGCTCCCCACCGTCAAGGACGTCGTCGCCAGCCTGGCGATCAATCCCAACACCGTGCTCAAGGCCTACCGCGAGCTGGAGCGTGACGGCCTCGTCGCCGCCCGGCCCGGCGTCGGCACCTTCGTGACGCGGACTCTGGCCAGCTCGTCGCTGGCCGCCCACGAGCCGCTGCGCCGCGACCTGGCCAAGTGGCTCGCGAAGGCGCGGCTCGCGGGCCTTGATGACGAGAGCATCGAGGACCTGTTCACGAATACCTTTCGTGCCGCCGACGAGGAAATAGCATGAGCGCGATCCTCGCGGCGAGCGGACTGGGCAAGCGCTACCGCCGTACCTGGGCGTTGAAGAACTGCACGCTCGACATCCCCGAAGGCTGTGTCACCGGCCTCGTGGGCCCCAACGGCGCCGGCAAGACGACGCTCCTCAACCTCGCCGTCGGGATGCTCGAACCGACCGAGGGCACCATCGAGGTCTGCGGCGGTCGCCCGGCATCGAACGCGGCCCAGTTGGCCAAGGTCGGCTACGTCGCGCAGGACACCCCGACCTACGCCAACCTCAGCATCGCCGACCACCTCCGCATGGGCGCGCACCTCAACCCGCGCTGGGACGCGTCCATCGCACAGTCCCGCATCGCCGCGCTCGGGCTCGACCCGAAGCAGAAGGCCGGCAAGCTCTCCGGCGGACAGCGGGCCCAGCTCGCCCTCACCCTCGGACTCGCCAAGCGTCCGGACCTGCTCATCCTCGACGAACCCGTCGCCAGCCTCGACCCGCTGGCCCGGCGCGAGTTCCTGCAGGCGCTCATGGAGGCCGTCGCCGAGAACGAACTCAGCGTCCTGCTCTCCTCCCATGTCGTGTCCGACCTGGAGCGGGTGTGCGACTACGTCGTCGTCCTCGTCGACTCCGAGGTCCGCGTCGAGGGCGATGTTGAGTCGTTGTTGGCGAGTCACCACCGGCTCACCGGGCCGCGGCGGGACGCGTCGACGCTTCCGGCGGACCAGAACGTCGTCGCCGAGAGTCACACCGATCACCAGTCGACGTTTGTCATCCGCACCGACGCACCGATCCTCGACCCGGCGTGGTCGGTGGGATCCCTCGGGCTCGAGGACCTCGTCCTGGCCTACATGGAGCAGGCGGCTCGACCCGTCACGACTCCACGAGCAGTCCCGCGCGACCGACTCTGGAGGTGCTGTCGATGACCTGGTTGATCTGGCGACAGATTCGCACGCAGTTCCTCGCGGTCTACGCGCTCGTCGCTGCTTGCGCCGTCGTCCTCGCCGTGACCGGCCCGCGACTGGCCGAGCTCACGCCGGTGGACGGCAGCATCTTCAGCCAGCTGACCCAGTTCGACCGGTTCACCTACTACTCGGGCATCGTTGCGATCGCCGTGGTTCCCGCCCTGATCGGCATCTTCTGGGGCGCGCCGCTCGTGGCCCGCGAACTCGAGAACGGCACGCACCGCCTCGCCTGGAACCAGTCGGTGACCCGCACGCGCTGGCTCGCCGCCAAACTGGGCATCGCCGCTCTCGCCACCGGATTGGCCGTCGGGACGCTCACGCTGGCAGTCACGTGGTGGGCCACCTCCCTCGACGGCATCCAGAGTGAGACTCGCGGGAGCCTGCCGTCGCGACTCACTCCAGTGGCGTTCGCGATGCGCGGCATCGTGCCCATCTCGTATGCCGTGTTCGCCCTCGTCCTCGGCGTCACCTTCGGGATCCTGTTGCGTCGCTCGCTCCTGGCGATGGCGCTCACGCTGGCGGTCTATGTGGCTGCGCAGATCGCGGTCCCGTTCCTCGTCCGCCCGCACCTCATTCCCACGGAGACCCAGACGGTCGCGATCTCGTTGGACACGATGGCTGGCCTCGGCACCCAAGGGGGCAGCGACGAGGTGAAGTTCGAGGCCCAGGCCAACGATCCCGGCGACTGGGTGATCTCGAACGAGACCATCAACTCTGCGGGTCTCGTGACCGGACTGCCCGACTGGTTCGACGACTGCATGCCGCGCCCCCCACGGCAGCAGCCGCCTGCGGGCACTGGGGACGTGCCGTCGCAGGCTCCCGAGGATTCGCTTGACGCGTGCTTCAGTCGGCTCGCCTCGGAGGGCTACCAGCAGCGAGTGGTCGTCCAGCCGGTGTCCCACTTCTGGCCGCTCCAATGGGCCGAAACCGGTCTGTATGCCGCCGTGTCGGCTCTGCTCGCCGGCCTCGCCTTCTGGTGGACGAAGCGCAAGCTCTCGTAGAACGCCGCAGGCGAGCGGACGGCATACCCGAGAAGACGGATACCCGAAGACAGAGGGTCTTTGCTTCGCATGGTGGAGCAAAGACACTTCCTGACGGGGCGTGCGTAGCATCCGATCATGCATTTCGGATTCACGGCCCCGCTCTGGGAGTGGAGCGCGCGGGACAACTGGTTCTTCGTCACGCTGCCGGAGCAGATGGCGGACCAGATCGCCGAGATCCAGCACGCCGCAAGGGGATTCGGCTCGGTGCGCGTGCGCGTGACCGTTGGCGGCACGACCTGGACGACGTCGATCTTCCCGGACACGACGCAGGGCAGCTACATCCTGCCGATGAAAAAGGCGGTTCGGAGGGCCGAGGGCATCGCTGACGGTGGAGAGGTCGCCGTGACCTTCGAGGTGCTCGACGCCTGAACCGTTGTTGCCGCCGGCGATCTGTGGGCATGCTGGTGTCGAATCCGCCTCACCTCGTTCGTCATGGAGGTGACGCGGACACCAGGTCCGCCGCGGCAGTAACACCACGACGCAAGGAGCGCGCCCATGGCCCAGTACCTCATCTACTTCAACCAGCAGTGGGTCGGTGACCACCCCCAGGAGTGGTTCCTCTCCCGGGTCGAGCCGTCGATGGCCGTCATCGACGAGCTGAAGGCTGCGGGCGTCTACGTCTTTGCCGGTGGGCTCGAGGAGGGTGCGCCGGTCTACTCCGCCGACGCGACGAGCGGCGAGGTGGTCATCACTGACGGACCGTTCGTCGAGACGACCGAGTTCCTGGGTGGGTTCACCGTCATCTCCGTGCCGGACGACGAGACCGCGAAGATGTGGGCCGCCAAGATTGCCGTGGGATGCGGCTGGCCCCAGGAGGTCCGCCGCATCGGCGCCCAGCCGGACTAGCAGTCGACAGTAGACAGAATCCCGCGCGAACCCATCGCTCGCGGGATTCTGTCTACTCTCGACTGCACGTCCTTCAGGGGGCGAGTGCCTTGAGTGGTGCCGTGATTGTCCCGTCGTCGGTCACCAGGGTCGGCCCCGTTCCGGTGACGACGAGTCGAAACGCAGGCTCTCCAGTCGATGTTGTGTCAATGTGCGCAATGGCAGCGTTCAAGGAGGCAGCCCCCGCAGTCACTTGCTGGCCTCCGAGCTTGATCTCGACCGCCCCCCATCGCCCGTCGGGAAGGGTGATGATCGCGTCGATCTCCTTGCCGTTTGAGTCGCGGAAGTGACGGACCTCGCCGTCGATCGCGGAAGCGAAGACGGTGAGGTCATGGACGACTGCACTCTCGAACAGCACGCCGAGCGTCTGTAGGTCGCCCTGCAGCTGAGGTGCTCCGGCCCCAAGGGCTGCGGCGGCGAGGGCTGGGTCGACCAGGTGAAACTTCGGTGATCTGCGGACCCTGGCACGAGAGCGCATGGCGGGAGTCCAGGGCCTTTGCGCCTCCACGATGAACAGTCGCTGGAGCAGGCCGACGTAGTTGCTGACGGTCTCCTCCTCAATGGCTGGGGCGACCGAACGCACGTCTGCCGCAAGGGTTTTGAACGTCACGTCGGACGCGACTGATCGTGCCAGGGCGGTGATCAGCTGCTTGATGACCTCGGGTTCATGCCGTACGTCCGAAATGCGATGGATGTCAGTGCGTGCGACGTCATCGATGTATCCGCGCAGTCGTGCCGAGGACTGACTCGGTGACAGCGCGGTCATTGCGGGAAAGCCTGGGCGCAGCACGCCGTCGATCACACCGGACAGGTCTGGTTCGGGCGAGAGGTCCGTCCTTGGCTGTTGCCCTTCGAAGAGACCTGCCAAGCTGACGGTTTCGGTGGACGCCTCGAGCTTCTCCCACCACGACATCGTCCGCTGGCGCAGGCGGAGAAACCGACCGGCGCCGGTGTGTCGAGTGACGTCATCGGCCGGGACTGCGGAGCCGGTGAGGATGAAGCGTCCGGGCTCGGCAGCGGAGTCGACTGCCCGGCGCACCAGATTCCACAGTTCAGGGGCCACCTGCCATTCATCGAGGAGTCGCGGTGGCGCGCCCTCGAGGAGAGAACGCGGCGCCACTTGCAGCAGACGCTGGACCTCGACGTCGTCGACAAAGGCGTATGACCCAGCAGCGTGCAGGGCGGTCATGGTCTTGCCGCTTGCGCGGGCACCCTCGATCACGACCGCTCCAGCTGCGGCGAGGGACCTTTGCAGGGCCGTGTCAATGACACGAGGCCGGTAGGCCTGGCCAAGCACGTCAGTCGTGTCCATGCCTGAAGCGTACCCGGTTGGGCCGTACTAACCGGATGATTGCAGGTGACCTAACCGGACAATTGCAGGTACTCCAGGCCGGAGATTGCAGGACCCCGAGCCACAAATCAAGCGGTGAGTATGCCGCCCTCGAGCGGGCGGCATACTCACCGCTTTGTTGTGGTCGGCTGGAGGGTCGATAACCAAGAGGTACTCAGCGGGGTGCCAGGCCCAAGAGGTGGTGGTCACCCCGTGGTAGCACGGCGAACTCACTCCGACGAGTGATGACCTGCAGTGTTGGCCGTGCCTACGTTCGCAGGCATGTCGAACAGTGCGCGCACCCAGATCCCGTCGACCCGCGAACGCAAGGGGTCCGACTTCACCGAGCTGTCTCGCCGGGTCAAGGCGGCTGGGCTCCTCGAGCGCCAACCCGCCTACTACGCCGTGCGGGTGAGCGTGCTCGCGCTGGTGAGCGCCGGCCTGATCGCGACCTCGATGACGTTGGGCGCCTCGTGGTGGCAACTGGCTGTCGCCGCGGCGCTCGCGGTCCTGTCGGGCCAATTCGCGCTGCTGGCGCACGATCTCGCGCACCGCCAGATCTTCCGGACCCAACGTCCCAGCCAGTTCTGTGGGCTGATCGTGGGCAACCTGCTGCTCGGGATGTCCTACGGCTGGTGGATGGACAAGCACACCCGGCATCACGCGAATCCCAACCATGAGGAGCTCGACCCTGACGTCGCCCCGGACCTGCTGGTCTGGTCGCAGAACCAGGCGCGCAACAGCACGGGCATCGCCCGGCGCCTCGCACCGCTGCAGGGCCGACTGTTCCTCCCGCTCCTCACTCTCGAGGGCCTCAACCTGCATGCGTCCGCCGTTCGCGCGGTGTCGAAGCCGGGTCTGAAGAACCGTGGCACGGAGGCCGCGCTGCTCGTCGCTCACGCGGTTGTCTATGTCAGTGCGCTCCTGCTCGTGATGTCACCGGTTCAGGCGCTCGCGTTCGCGATCGTGCACAAGGCCCTGTGGGGGTTCTATCTCGGTGCGATCTTCGCCCCCAACCACAAGGGGATGCCGACGATGACCGGGAAGGACAAGCCGGACTTCCTGCGCAAGCAGGTGCTGACCTCGCGCAACGTCACCGGAGGGCTGCTGGTCGACGTCGCGCTCGGCGGTCTGAATCACCAGATCGAGCACCACCTGTTCCCGAGCATGGCGACACCCCAGCTGCGCAAGGCCCGCCCCATCGTGAAGGCCTATTGCGCGGAGATCGGTGTCGACTACGCGGAGGCGTCACTCGTGAAGTCGTATGCCGAGGCGTTGCGTCACCTTCACCACGTGGGCGCTCCGCTCCGCCGGACCTGAGCCGGAGTGGAACAAACAAAACGGTGAGTATGCCGCCCGCTCGAGCGGGCGCCATACTCACCTCAGTCGCGGCCGAACCGCTGCTGCGCAGCCTGTCGCGAGGTGTTGAGCGCGGCTCCGATCACCGTCCAGGAGTCACCCGCATCGCGCGCGGATTGCACGGCGTCGGTCAGCTCTTCCTCGGCCGACTCGATCGTCATGCGCGCAGCGACGATCCGACGGAAAGCTGTCGCGTCTCGGGCCGGCTGAGTGGCAACGTCGAGTTCGTCCAAACCGGTGAGCGCCGACGCCCGAATCTCCATTCATCAAGCATTCCTCGCGGGTCGCCGGTCGTCAAGGATCCTTGACGACCGGCGACAGGTGGGCTGAGGTCACGCGACCTCGACACCCAGGGCGAGGTCGAAGCCCGCGCCGTTGCGGGCCACGCCCACGAGGAGGAGGCCGGCCCATTCGAGGGAGTGCGCCATGCTGAGCGCTCCCGCATCGCGAGGGCGCAGGTTCACGCTCTCCATGAAAGCCGCGACCTGGGCCTTGGCCTCGGCGCTGTCGCCGGCGAGGAACCCGTCGACGTTGCCCCGCTTGAGGACGCTGCTGAAGAGCGTGTTGAAGGCCTTCACGACATGGGCGCTATCGGGTGCGGCCGCGGCGATCTGCTCGGCCACCGAGTTGCCAGCGGTGGTCTCGAGTCCGCTGCCGTCGGCGTTGAACGGGTTGGTGATGTCGACGAGGATCTTGCCGGCGAGGGCATGGCCAAAGTGCGTCACCACGTCAGTGGCAGCGCCGGCGAGAACGGCCAGGACGACGATGTCGCCTGCGGGTCGTGCGCCGTAGGTGCCGACGGTGGCTCCGTCGCCGATTTGGTCGGCGAGGGCCTGGGCCTTGGTGGTGTCGCGGCTCATGAGCTCGACTGTGTGGCCCTGCTCGACGGCCCTGGTGCCGATGGCGGTGGCCATGTTGCCCGAACCGATGATGCTGATGGCGGTCATGATGAATCTGCCTCCGTGAGGTTGCGGTGCGTCCGGGTGAGTGACCCGTTCGGTGTTGCTCCCATGTAAGCGGAGGGGTGCCTCAATCTATTCCGGAGGGATGCCTCGACTTTCGCGGTAGACTCCGGGGGTGAGCCAGAGCGAGGTCGAACAGGTGCGGCGCCCCCTGCGTCGCGATGCTCGGGAGAGCCGCGACAAGCTCATCGCCGCAGCGCAGCGCGAGTTCGCCGCGCGCGGCGTGGACGCTTCGCTGGAGAAGATCGCGCGCGACGCTGGAGTGTCGATCGGCACGCTCTATCGCCACTTCCCAGCGCGCCTCGACCTGCTCATGGCCGCGTTGAGGCCGCGACTCCAGGAGTTCGCCGAGGGGGCCAATCAGGTTCTGGCGATGGACGATCCGTGGGCCGCGTTGGTCGCCTACCTGGAGAACCTGTTCGGGATGCAGGTGGGAGATCGAGGTTTCAGCGACTTCCTCTCCCGCCGCTTCACCGACAGCGCAGAGACCGAGCGGATGCACGACGAGATGTGCGAGCAGATCGAAGGCGTACTCACTCGAGCTCAGGACGCCGGTGCCGCTCGCCCGGACATCACCTTGGCCGACATCGTCAACCTCATCTGGGCGACGGGTCGGATCATCGACGCCACCGGCACGACAGCGCCGGACGCCTGGCGACGCAACCTCCACCTCATGCTCGACGCCTACCGGGCCGAGCGGGCTCACCCGATTCCGGAGCCGCCCATGACGTCCGAGCAGCTCTACGACGCGATGGTCCACCTCCGCGACGCGAGGTAGGCGGGACTGGTTCGCAAAGCGGCCCGGTGCGTGAAGCGTGAGGCGAGTGGACGGCATACCCGAAAAAGACGTGTCTTTGCGTCACGTGATGGAGCAAAGACACGTCCCCTCGGGGGAAGTCGACGCCTATCCCAGGGGCGCGAAGCCGAGGTCGACGAGGACGCGGGCGATCTCGTCGTTCCCCTTCTGGGAAGGGTGGGTGTAGTCGCCAGCAAGCAGGTCGCCGCTGGGCTTCTCACCGGTCGGGCCGTTGAACGCGCGGTAGATGTCGGCGCAACTGATCTTGTTGGCCTTGGCCGAGTCGCAGATCATGGCGTTCCACGCCTCGTGCAGCACCACCGTCCGCTTCGCCTGGTCCGGGGTGAGATTCAGGGTGCCCGAGCCGACCCAGTCGTTGTACTTGTTGAGGGCGATGAGGATGGTGGGTTTGCCAGCCCGCTGCGCCGCGACCTTGGCGAACAGTTCGTCGTAGCGGGGGCGCGAGGCCGCCGCCGACTGCGTGGCGCAGGCCTGGTCGACCTTCGACCAGTCGCTCAGGGCACCGGTGTCCGGGTTGATGGCTGAGCCGCAAGGCGTGTCGGTTCCGAGCTCGATGCTGTTGTGGGCGATCCCCACGATGATCGCGTCGGCCTTGGCTAGGTCCGCGGAGAGGGCATCGAGGTTGTCCAGCAGCCGAGGCAGCGTCAGCCCGGTGTGGTCGGAGAGATTGTTCGGCTCCACCTTGCGGCCGGTCGCCTCGGCCAACGCGTCGCCGTACTGAGACACGAACCCTGTGCAGCTGGGACAGTCGTCCTTGCTGTTGTAGGGGATCGAGTCACCTATGGCGACGAGCGACAGCGGAAGTGCTGCCGGGCCCGACGTCGAAGCCGACGCAGTCGGCGGGGACTGGGACGGGCCCGCGGCCGGGTCCTCCGCCGCAGCGCAGCCGCCCACCAGTGCGCCCAACCCCACCGCCACGATCCACCCGATGCGTCTCATCGCCCTTGCCCTTCCCTCTGGAACTCGCTGCACAGGCTCCAGATTGTCCGAGCCGTCCGTCCGACCCCGGCGAAAGTGCCTCCGGCCGCGGGTCTGCCTCCCTACTATCGAGAGGTCGGAATGCCTTCGCCTAGGACGAAAGCGACGTGTATTGCGACGCACCCACGGGCAAGGAGGGGCGATGAACACTCTCCAGTCCGCCGTGCCGTGTCCAGCGCTCCGCGAGTTCGTCCGCGCCTTCGCCCAACGCACCACCGGCGCGACGGAGGTCCCGGTGATGCAACTGGTGCCCTCCTCGCTCGAGGTGGTCCTGGGCTTCGAGTTCGGCTCACTGTTCACCGTCGACTACCGCGACGGGAGCAGCGAGCCCGCCCACCGCATCGCCCTCGTGGGTTCGCACTGCTCGCCGAACGCGACGCTCGCGCTGGGCTCCGGCGTCGAGTCCTTCGCGATCTTCCTCCAGCCCACGGCGCTCCAGCGCCTGCTGGCCATCCCCACTCACCACGTGGCTGACCGTTCCTATCCGGCGGTGGACGTGCTGGGTTCTGGCGTCGACGCGCTCTGGTCGCTCCTCGCCCACGCCACGAGTTTCGAACAGCGCGTCCGGCTGAGCGAGACGTACCTCCTGCGCCTGCTCCACGACGCCGAACCCACGACGATCGCCCACATCGCGATGCTCACCTTCCGCGGCCACGGTCGCCTGAACGTGGCGGAGATGGCTGGCCTGGCCTCGTTGAGCATCCGTCAGTTCGAGAGGCAGTTCGAACGAGAGCTGGGTATGCCGCCCAAGCGCTTCGCGCGTATCGCCCGGTTCCAGTTCGCCCTCGACTCCAAGCTCGTCGACCCGGCTCGGTCGTGGCTCGACGTCGCCCACGCATCTGGCTACTACGACCAGATGCACCTCGTGCGCGACTTCCACAGCCTCAGCGGAGCCAGCCCCACCCAGCTCGTGCCCCAGTTGGGTGACACCCGCCCGCCGGCGCTCGCCGGATCGGATGCGCCGGACTGACGAGGTGTACTACGCCGGGAGTCGGGACCAACGAACGCTGAACCCTGATGCGGCCCGGGCGCCACGCATAGGATCGAGTTCGGACAGGTCACCTACTCGGAGGGGAGCGCACGTGATCGCGCTCATCGTCATTCTCGTCATCGTCGTTCTGCTCGTGCTCGTCGCGGTCGGGATGTACAACGGCCTCATCAAGCTGCGCAACCTCGTGCAGGAGGCGTGGCGACAGATCGATGTCGAGCTGACTCGTCGGCATGACCTCATCGGCAACCTTGTCGAGACGGTCAAGGGCTACGCGGCGCACGAGCGCGGCACCCTCGAGGACGTCGTCAAGGCGCGCAGTCAGGCGATGGCTCCCGGCCAGTCGCCCGCGCAGCAGGCCGAGAGCGAGAACATCCTCAGCCAGTCCCTCGGCCGACTGCTCGCGATCGCGGAGGCCTACCCCGACCTCAAGGCCAACCAGAACTTCATGGCCCTGCAGCAGGAGCTGACCAGCACCGAGGACCGCATCGCGTCGGCTCGTCGCTACTACAACGCGACCGTGCGTGACCTCAACACCAAGGTCGAGACGGTCCCGACGAACTTCGTCGCCGGCATCTTCGGTATCAAGACGGCCGAGTACTTCGAGGCCGTCGGCGAGCAGCGCGAGGCCCCCAAGGTCGACTTCGGTCAGCGTGACGCGACCATCCCACCGCCGCAGTCGTACGTCGGGACGGACGAACCGCAGGCAGCGCCTCCGGCCGCGCCGCCAGCAGCCCCAACCCAGCCCGAGCCGCAGTCTCCGTCCGAGCAACCGCCGGCCTGACCGGCATACGCGAATCGTCCACTCCCACAAGGAAACTCACAAATGTCAACAGACGAATCCGCAGCCGTCGCGCCCCTCCAGCCGCCCGACCAGACCCTCACCCTGACTGCTCCCGAGGCGCCCAAACAGGTCGTCGAGACCCAGGCGCCCAAGATGGCGCCCCAGGTGACGGCGGAGGCCGTGCCCGGTCTGGACGCCAAGGTCGAGTCGTTCATGGACGCCCTGACCACCGCCGCGCCCCGCAGCCCCGAGTTCGCCCAGCAGGCCGACAACGTCCGCACCATGGGCGACGCCGACATCAGGCGCGCGGCCGAGACGTCCAACCGGCTGCTCGACAAGCCGGTCCAGGCGCTCAAGGAGGGCGCGCTGTCGCAGGGGAGCAACGTCGGCAAGACCCTCCTCGAGCTGCGTCGCACGGTTGAGGACCTCGACCCGGGACGGATGACCGGGGGCCGCAAGCTGCTCGGGATGATCCCGTTCGGCGACAAGGTCACCGACTACTTCCGGCGCTACCAGTCCGCCCAGACCCAGCTCAACGGCATCCTGCACAGCCTGCGCAGCGGCCAGGACGAGCTCACCAAGGACAACGTCGCCCTCAACCTGGAGAAGACCAACCTCTGGGCCGCGATGGGCCGGCTGAACCAGTACATCTACATCGCCGAGCGACTCGACACCAAGCTCGCGGCCAAGATCGCCGAGCTCGAGCTGAGCGACCCCGAGACCGCCAAGGCGCTGTCCCAGGACGTCCTGTTCTACGTGCGCCAGAAGCACCAGGACCTGCTCACCCAGCTCGCCGTCTCGATCCAGAGCTATCTCGCGATCGACATCATCATCAAGAACAACATCGAGCTGATCAAGGGCGTCGACCGGGCCTCGACGACCACGGTCTCGGCCCTGCGGACGGCGGTCATCGTCGCCCAGGCCCTCGGCAGCCAGAAGCTCGTCCTCGACCAGATCTCGGCGCTGAACTCCACGACGTCGAGCATGATCCAGCGGACCTCCGAGATGCTGCGCGACAACTCGGCCCAGATCCAGGAGCAGGCGGCGTCCTCGACGATCGGGGTGGCCGAGCTGCAGGCCGCGTTCCAGAACATCTACCAGACCATGGACTCGATCGATCAGTTCAAGCTCAAGGCGCTCGACACGATGGCCCAGACGATCGGGGTGCTCGAGACCGAGGTCGACAAGTCCAAGGAGTACCTCACCCGGGTCCAGAACCAGGACGCCCGCGGGACCCAGAACCTCGATCTCGACGGAGCCTGAGCGGCGGTGGGCCTTCGGGACTGGCTGCGCGGGGCGCCCGACCCCCCGGTCTCCAGCGTGCCCGCGGCGCCCACCGAGGCCGACATCCTGGGCTCCCTCGACAAGGTGTCCGCGGCGCTCGTCGAGGCCAAGGCGTCCCCGCTCATCCGGTTGCGGGTGGCCCGGATCGACCGACTCGTGCGCGCCACGCTGCCGCGTCTCGCCGCGCTCGGGCTGGGCAGTGCCGATGCGTATGCCGTGGTCGCGACGGCCACGAGCTATCTCCCCGAGGCGGTGGCTGGCTACCTGCGGCTGCCGCGCGACTGGGCTGACACGCGGCCGATCGACGCCGGCCGGACCGCCCTGATGATGCTCGTCGACCAGCTCGAGCTGCTCGGCTCGACGATGGACAAGGTGCTCGACGCCGCCAACCGCTCCGACGCCCAGGCGCTCATTGCCCACGGCCGGTTCCTCGAGGCCAAGTTCGGTGCACCGAGTGGTGGCGGCGCGCTCGAGGTGCCCTCGGGAACTCCCCTCCCCCGCCCGTCGTCTGACAGATCACCACAGTCGCCGTCGACCAACAGCCTTGACCTGGAGTGAGCGACCCCATGACCAACTCCGCCAGCTCTGGCCCCACCCTGTCTGCCGCTCTGGCGTCCCTGCTGGAGGTGGCCCTGGCGGCCGGTGTGCCGGAGCCCGACGCCCGCGGCGAGGCCGAGGCCCTGGCGGCAACCGTGGCCGAGGCGGCAAAGGGCGCGTGGGTCGACTGGGTCGCCCAGACCGGCGGCGACCGGTCGGCGGAGGACTTCGCAGCGGCTGCGTCCCGCGGCCGCCGGTGGCGGTCGACTCCCACCCCAACCCTCGCCCGACTGGCCGCCGAACGCTCACCCGAGGCACCGGCATACGCGAAGGCTTTGGCTCTGGTCTGTACGGCCGGTGCCGGTCTGGGGACACCGACGACCCAGACCATCGGCAACGCCTCGCAGGCCGCCGCCGCCCAGCTCGGCGCCTTCCAGCCCACCCCGACCCCGCAGTCTCCTGTCGCGACATCGCCCAGCCCGACCGACGAGTTCACCCGCGGGGTCCGCGGCCTCTGGGGCGACGTCATGGGGCAGCTCGACACCCTGCGCACCCGCACCGAGGAGGTCCGCGCGGGCTCGCCGTTGGACCTCGACCCCAAAGCCGACCCGTGGGGCCCGGGTGCCTTCGGCGACCTGACCAGTCCCCGGCCGAGCCAGCCGAGCCGAGCCCAGCCGAGCCCAGCCGAGCCAGCGGCCCCAACGACACCGCGACGGCAGGTGAGCCGCCGGAGCAGCCCGCCCCCGAGCCGGTGAAACCGGAGGAACCGCAGAAGTCGGTCGAGGAGCTGCTCGCCGAGCTCGACGCCCTCACCGGGCTGGCCGGCGTCAAGGGCGAGATCCACCGCCAGGTCGCGGTCCTGCGGATCGAGGCCAAGCGCGCTGCCGCCGGACTGAAGACCCCCGACCTGACCCGGCACCTCGTCTTCACCGGCAACCCCGGCACCGGCAAGACGACCGTCGCCCGGCTCGTCTCCGGCATCTACCGCGCCCTCGGCCTGCTGTCCAAGGGCCAGCTCATCGAGGTCGACCGCTCCGAGCTGGTTGCCGGCTACCTCGGGCAGACCGCGATGAAGACCCAGGAGGTCGTCAAGTCCGCGATCGGTGGCGTCCTGTTCATCGACGAGGCGTACTCCCTCGCCGGCGACCAGTACGGCACCGAGGCCGTCGACACCCTCGTCAAGGAGATGGAGGACCAGCGCGACGACCTCGTCATCATCGTCGCCGGCTACCCCGTGCCGATGCAGTTCTTCATCGCCCAGAACCCCGGTCTGGCCAGCCGGTTCCGCACGACGATCGACTTCGTGGACTACACCGACGACGAGCTCGTCGCGATCTTCCGCGGCGTCGCGACCAAGGCCGACTACGACGTGACCGACGCCGTCGAGGCCCGCTTCCGCGAGCTGCTCGCCCAGCAGGCCAGGGACGCGTCGTTCGGCAACGGCCGTTATGCGCGCAACGTCTTCGAGGGCGCCGTCGGTCATCAGGCCTGGCGCTTGCGGGAGATCGACGAGCCCACCGTCGAGCAGCTGCGCTCCCTGGAGGCGGAGGACCTGTCTGACGGACCTCCACCGGTGGGGGCCGAGTTGTTGCAGACTGAGCCGAAGCCCACGGGGGAGGAGGCGTCATGAGTCAGTCCGCAGGAGTCGCGCAGGCGACAACGACGACGGCGTATGCCGGTGTGCCGGCTCCCGCTGCCACGTCGCCTTCCGCTCCGGGTGCCGTGACCGGCCGCCTGGCCGGCGCACGCGCCACGACGAAAACGACGCCCGGCTGGCTGGCCCAGTGGCGTCTGGTCATCGCCTCCGTCTGCGTCCTCGCCTCTGCCCTGACGGCGCTCATGCTGTTGAACACGTGGCAGGACACCCGAGCCGCCTCCGCTGACACGGCCCAGCTCGTCCGGGTCCAGACCATCAAGGTCAACCTGCTGCGCGCCGACGCGCTCGCCACGAACGCCTTCCTCGTCGGTGGGCTCGAGCCGGCCGAGCAGCGCGCGGCCTAGGACTCCGCCCTGGTCGAGGTCGAGCGCACGCTGACCGATGCGGCGCAGGCCCAGCCGGCCGACCGGGCCGCGCTCGCCGCCCTCAACGAGGCCGTCCTCACCTACACCTCATCGATGGAGCTGGCGCGGGCCAACAACCGACAGGGGTTCCCGGTCGGCGCCGCCTACCTGACCCAGGCAAGCACCGGCCTGCGCAGCACCGCCCTGCCGCTCGTCGACAACCTCGTGACGGCCAACCAGCAGCGCTCCCGCGACGCGATGTCGCCACTGCCCTGGATCCTCGTCGTCCTCCCCGGGCTCCTCGCCCTCCTCGCGCTCGGCTGGCTCAACCAGCAGCTGGCCCGTCGCTTCAGGCGTCGGTTCAACGTCGGCATCGTCGCGGCCGGAGCGGCCACCCTGCTCATGGTCGGTCTCGCCGCTGTCGCCGCCGGCAACCAGGGCTCGGAGGACAGCAGGCTGCTCAAGGGCTCGTACGCAACGGTCGTCGACGGAGTCATCGCCCGCAGTGCCGCCAACGACGCGAAGGCCAACGAGTCGTTGCGCCTCATCTCCCGGGGCAGCGGCGCGACCTACGAGAAGAAGTTTGAGGCAGCCGCCGCGACGATCGTCGACAAGACCTCCGGCGACGCCCTCGGGTCGGTCGCGGGCCAGTGGCGCACCTATGCCGAGGCGCACGCCAAGATCGTCGCGCTCGACACCGACGGCAACTGGGACCAGGCCGTGGCGGCGGCGACCAGCTCGGCCAGCGGCAGCTCGACCGCGGCCTTCACCGCCTTCGACAACGACCTGCGCGAGGTCGTCGACGCCGCCGGCAACCGCACCACGGCCGATCTGGACAGCGGTCGGTTCCTCTTCCTCGGCCTCCTGATCCTCGCCCTCGTGGCCGGCCTGGCCGGAGCTGCCTCCGCCTGGCGCGGGGTCACCACCCGGATCGAGG
>CAWEDC010000029.1:0-24823 GCA_963807825.1 uncultured Actinomycetota bacterium | reverse complement strand
CGCCAGCCCGGGTCAGGAGGCGCAGGTCTTCAGGCGGTAGAGCGTGTAGGGCGCCTGCTTGTCCACGACCTCCCAAGCGGGGGATGTCCCCACAGCGTCGAGACCGACGTACTGCACGAGGTTGTCCGGGGTGCCCCACGCAAAAGGACGTCCCCCCGTGATGGCATAACGCACGTCATGACGTTGCGCCGCAGCGCAGACTTGCGGGTCAGTGCCGATCTTGTCGAGGGAAGACCCCAAGAGGCGCCGATCGGCGGTGTCATTGGTCTTTTCCGTGGGCCACAGCATGTGGCGGCCGGACACGACGTACATGTAGGAGCCGCCGTTCCAGGGGTTCGCCGCGACCACTGCATCCTTGGGGATGTCGGCGGCCAACGACCGCAGCGCCCTCAGTTCCTTCGGGCTGGCCCAGGAGTGCGATGGCCGCGGGTGAAAGAGCTCATCCATCCATGCGTACTTCGTCTCGCGGTACCCACCCGTTCCCAGAACGAGACCGATGAGGATGACCGCGGTGAGCGCCGGTGCGAGCACCTCCTCGTGCCGCAAGCGCATCGCAAGAACACTGCCGAGGCCAACGACCGCAGCGCTGGCGAGGATCACGACGGGAAGGGTCTCCACGCCGGCGATGCGCACAGCGTTGTTGTACCAAGGCCACGTGAACGTTCGCGCCCACGGCTCGTCGATGGCGACATTGATGTAGAACAGCCACATCATGGCCAGGGCGGCCGGGACCGCCCACAGTGCCGAAGGGTAACGCCACAGGATCATGAGGGCACCCAGCAGAACGAGTACCGCAAGCCAGATCAGGACCTCCGTTCCGCGGGGCGAGAAGAAAAGGGTGTCCGCTTGCGCTTCCGGGACGGTGAGCTCGGGTCCGGGCCGACCCGTCGCGAGCATCACAGAGGGTGTGAGGACGCGCGAGGCAATGGCGCCCACGGCGATCAGGCACCCGGTCCCCACGAGTGGGCCCCACCGGCGCCACCCCCCCACCGGCTTCCTCGCGCGGCTCAGTGCGCCGAAGAGTGCCATGAGTGCGCCAAAGATGGCGAAGGACACGAACGCGTTGAAGTGCGCAAGGGCCAACCCGGGCAGGCACAACACACCGAGCAACCCAGCGTGGAGCGAGTCGCGCCGTCGTGCTCCAGGTTGGAAAATCCGGAGGAAGACCGCCGCAGCCACCAGGACCCCCGGCATCACTGCCTGCCCGTAGAAGTTCGGCCAGAGAACGCCGAACGTCACCAGCATGTAGGGGTAGGCAGTGAACAGCACACTCATGACGGCCCCGACCGCACCGGCCGCAGGCGTTGGGCCCAGCGCGGTCCGCACCAGCTCTGCCATGCCGAGCGGCCAGGCAACTCCTGCCACCACCAGGACGAAGACCGAGGTCACCACGACGACGGGAGCCCCTGTGAGCAACGCCAACGTCGCCGTCATGCTGTGCATACCGGTCGGGTAGCCGCCTCCCTCGTGTCCCGTGGTGAAGGCGAGTGCGTGGAAGTAGGAGATGTCTGCGTGCTCGACCATCCACTGCGGAAGCGCGAGGTGGAAGAGGGTGTCGGGATGCTGGGGGAAGGTCTCCGGAGTGCCCGATGACCTCACAAACAGCCAGGCGAAGAAGAAGAAGGCGAAGGCCGTGCCGCCGAGCGTGGCGAGGCTCTGGGTGGCTCGGCCACTCAGCAACCTCGCGAGTGGGGACACGCGTACGTCGTGGGCGTCGTCCCCATCGTCGTCGAGCGTGGAGCCGTCGACGGTGCTGTCCGCCGCCTCGCCACGGGTGAACGGCTGCGTCGCCGGAGTATCGACGCGACGACCATGCGCCCGACGAAGGCAAGCAGCCACGCCGCCACTACCGTGATGACGACGGCGAGTATGGTCCATGGCACACGCAGGGCGCCGTAGACCATGCCACCAACTGCAATGACTCCAGTTGACAGCGCAGGAGCGAGCGCCACCGCCAGCCCGATTCGCGCCCGTGTCAGCAGGGCGAGCACGAGGCCCGGGACGTAAACCAGGAGGAGAGCAACCACTGCCAGCGGGATCGTCTCAGACCACGTCCACGTCCCAGGAACCAGCATCCGGTCATGCTACCTGCGGGGTTCGGGGCTCAAGACCACACGTACGATGGCCCGCGTGGCGATTCCCAGAACTGTGTCGTTGACCTCGATGCTTCCCCAGGCGTGGTCAAAGAGCAAGCGACTGGGGCGCAAGGTTCGCAAGACGGCTCCCATCGAGTGGCGTCACTACGTGCGGCTGCTGCCCATCCGCTCGTACAGGTGCTCTACGAGTCGTTCGCCGGCAACGGCGCCCTGTGCCATCCGGAAGCGATCTTCCGGGAGCTGCTCGCGGCCCCGGACCTGTCAGCACCTGCAGCCACGTCTGGGTCATCAAGGACCTTGCCCGGCATCCCGAGACAGTCGCCGAGCTGCGTGCCATGCCGCACGTGCAGCGTCGTCGAGCGCGGGTCGCTTGGCCTACTACCGCCACCTCGCGACGGCGAAGCTACCTCGTGAACAACGCGACGTTCCCGGTGACCTTCGACAAGCGGCCGGGACAGGTCTACCTCAACACCTGGCACGGCACCCCCCTCAAGCGCATGGGCTTCGACGAGCCCGCGGGCGCCGAGGCAGCGCGACAACGTCGTCCGCAACTTCCTCCAGGCCGACTACGTCCTCTCCGGGAGTCCGCTACATGACGGAGACGATGTACGAGGGCGCCTACCGCCTGGACAACATCGCGCCCAAGCTGCGGATCATCGAGGAGGGCAACCCGCGCACGGACCGGCAGTCGCTCGACGCGCCGGAACGCGACGAGGCCTGCGCGCGCGCTTGCGCGTCCACGGGCTCGCGCATCCCGGAGGGCAGCAACGCTCGTGCTCTACGCACCCACGTGGCAGGGCAGCTCGTTCCACACGCCCCAGGACGACGCCGACAGCCTCGGCCGCGCACGTCGCCCAGCTGCAGGCGCTCCTGCCGAGGGACCATGTCGTCCTGCTCAAGGTGCACCAGCAGGTCCACGACGTCGCCCGGACGCAACCCGGCAGCTGCGCTCGATCCTGGTGCCGCACGACATTCCCTCGAACCTCGTGCTCGGCGTGACCGACGTCCTCGTGACGGACTTCAGCAGCATCTTCTTCGACTTCATCGTCACCGGCCGACCGGTGCTCTTCTTCACCCCGAACCTGGACGGCTACGTCGAGACCCGTGGGGTCTACCTCGGCGAGGATGAACTGCCCGGTCCCCGCAGCGAGACCGTCCCGGACCTGGCCCGCACGGATCGCGAGCGTCGGCTCGGGCGATGGCCTTCGATCCCCTCGGTCACCCACTGGAGCCGCGTATGCCGACGTCAGTGCGCCGCTTCGCGCCCCACGACGACGGCATGGACCTCGGCAGTGTCTCGACATCGTCTTCGCGAGCGGACCGCACGGCTGGTCGCCGCGTCCAGCCCCCGCCGTGACGACAAGAAGCGCATCCTCATCTATCTGGGTGGGATGAAGTCCAACGGCATCACCGCGTCGGCGCATCAACCTGCTCAGCCACATCGATCGGGACCGGTTCGACGTCACGGCCCTGTTCGACCATGGCCGGGGTGACCGAGCATGAACAGCCGCCGTTCCCCCGCATGGTGCGCAGGCTGGCCCGCACGGGTGGGTTCCAACCCGGCAAGGTCCACTGGTTCCGTCGCCGGAGGTTCACGGTCAAGGGTGCGTTCATGCGGCCGAAGGACTTGGCCGCCATGCTTGGACTCCTCGAGCAGGAGTGGCACCGGGTCCTCGGCGACGCAGAGTTCGACCACATCGTCGACTTCAGCGGCTACTCACCGTTCTGGTCCTTCCTCATGGCTGAGGGGAAGGCCACGACCCGCTCCATCTGGCAGCACAACGACCTCAAGGCGGACCAGATGCGCCTCGTGGACGGTCGCAGGCCCCACGAGAAGAATCTTGGCTCTGTCTTTTCCTCCTACTACCTCTATGACCGCCTGGTCAGCGTCAGCTCTGCGCTGCGAGACATCAATGCCGCGAATCTGTCGTCGCTTCGCGCCCGGCAGAAAAGTTCGTCTGCCGCACGCAACCTCATCGATGCAGTGCGTATCCGGGACGCCGCGATCGGGGACCCGGAGTTGCGTGAGTCATGGCCCGGCGATCACCTCTTCGCGGTCTACGACCCGGAGCTCGAGCCGGAGGTCCGCTAGCAGCTGTGGCGCGACCATGACTGCTCCGCACCGAGATCGAGCGCCGCTGGGCGGTCGCGCAAGAGCCCACGCCGGGACGGCGATCTTCCAGTTCGTCACGGTCGGGACGCCTGTCACCGGAGAAGAATCACGAGCGTCTCGTGCGGGCCTTTGCTGCCGTGCACCGGGAAGACCCGAACACGCGCCTGGTCATCATCGGCGACCGGCCCCCTCGCAGAACACCTCCAGGACTGTCGTTGAGCAGCTGGGGTTGCAGGACTGCGTGGTCCTCACGGGGATGCTTCGCAATCCGTGGGCGCTCATGAACGAGTGCGATGCCTTCGTTCTCTCGAGCGACTACGAGGGCCAACCCATGGTCATCCTCGAGGCGAGGGTGCTCGGCCTCCCAGTGGTCTCGACGGCGTTCGGGTCGGTTCGCGGAGCCGTGGAGGACGGTGTCGACGGCAAGGTTGTGGAGCGCAGCGTCGAGGCACTTGCCTCCGGCATGGCCGCTCTGGTCAGGCATGAGGTTCCGAACCCCGGCTTCGATCCGGACGCTTACAACGCCGAGGCAACCGAGGAGTTCTACGCCGCCATCGGGGCGGTCGTGGGCCTGACCCGCCAGGGGTCACGCGCCCGGTTGGCTTGCCGTCGGTGCCGGCGGGGGGAGCCTGCAAGGGCTGGTCTTCGCGCAGCATCCGGAACAGGGCCTGCGAACGCTCCGTGTCCCATTTGACCGCCAAGCCGGCGTGGGTGCGGTAGGCCAGTGCTCTCGCAACGGAACGGTGAGGCTCAGGGTCGAGTCGTTGCTTGCCCCCCGCATGGCGAACAGGATGCTGGCAGCCTCCCTCATCGTCGTGTCCTTCCCGACCCCAACGGCTCTGGCCGAGGTGTGGGTGAAGGACCAGTAACGGAACGGGTTGAGCACCGTTGATGGTGTGGCGGCGCCCTTCATGATCGCTCCGAGGAACTGGCGCTGGCGTTCGGCCCGGCCGATGTCGCCGCGTGGGTCCGAGTAGCGGGCGCGCACGAAGCCGAGCGCTTCTTTGCCGTCGAGGGTCTGGCACCCCTTCTTGAGGTTGATGTGTGCCTTCTTGTCGTCCATGTCGAAGGGAACGCAGATGTCGACGCCCGCCGAGACTGTTGACGACGTTGGCGAACCCATTGAAGCCGATCTCGAGGTAGCCGTCGAGGCGCAGGTCCGTCACCTGCTCGAGGGTCTGGACGAGAAGTTGGGGGCCGCCGATGGAGTACGCGGCATTCACCTTGTTGCTGCCGTGCCCGGGGATGGGCATGTAGCTGTCGCGGGGGATGGAGATGATGGCCGACTTGCCCCTCTCCGGAGGGGACGTGGACCAGCAGGATCGAGTCGGTGCGCTGGCCCTCAGCCATGCCGGTGCCGAGCTCCTTGCGCTCCTGCGGCGGTGAGTTCGTCGCGCGCGTCAGAGCCCACCAGCAAGTAGGTGTTGCCCGGCGTGTCTGCGGGGCGGGCACCAACAGGGGTGTCGTCGACCTCGCGACACCGTGCTCCAGGCGTGGAACGGGGTGACCACGAGGAAAGCCAGCCAAGCAACGACCAGCGTCGCCAGAACGCGGAACCATGGAAATCGCCGCCCGGAGGGTGAGCCGGCGGTGGGGCGGCCGTTAGCGGTAGTGGGTGGTCGGGGTCTGCCGGCGGTTTGTGGACGTGGTGTTGGCGTGCGGCGCTCTCGGGGTTCGCGCGGCTGCCTGGGCCGAGCGGACCTTGCCGGACGCGAGCGACGGCGTGTGTCCACGACATAGACGTCGTCCTCGTCGCGGCTTGCGTCGACCCTCGCCGCCTGCGGCCGCTGCGGGCGGGACCGCTCGCTGCGGGAGCGAACGGGGATGGGCCGCGCCTCCTCCCGTGGTCGGGCAGGAGGTGGCCGGCGAGGGATTCCGTCAGACATGGGCCATGCCCGTGGGGGCCGCGCCCTGGGTCGTCCTCACTGAGTGTCTCGGACACCGGTGCCGACGGTGATCTCGAATTGCGGCAGACGGTGGATGCAACCCCAGATGGTGAGACCTCAGTGACCGGGATGAGATGCCGGCCGTTGCTCATCGTGAGGGCCCTTCGGTTGCTCCAGAATTTGAGCCAGTGTACCCACGGCGCAAGCGTGAGCCGCGAAGCGAAGGGCAAGAGTCAGACCGCGGCGCGGCGCACGACGAACGCGAGCGCAACCGCTGCGACCGCTGACGCGACCACGAGAGCGATACCCACGACCCGTACGGGGTCGCCGGGCAGCAGGCACGCCACCGCGAAGCTCGCGGCGGCGGCAACCCACGCGAGCACCACGCGCGAATGGCGCTCGAGGGTGAAGGCGGCCGGCTGGAGGACCAATGTCAGGAGGTACAGCGCCGTTGAGACGCCGAGCAGGGTGATGTCTGTCCGGCTCAATGAGTAGCCCGGGCCCGCAAAGAGTCTCAGCAGCAAGGGGCCAGCGCTCAGGCACACGAGGATTCCGACGATGCCCATCGCGGCGGTGGGCAGCAGCACAAGGCGCAGCGTTCGTGCAAAGGCTGCGTGATCACGAGCGACCAGGGCCCGCACCAGCCTGGGGATGAGGACGGCCTGGACAGCGGCGAACAGCAGGATCGGCACTCGGGCGATCATGGCCGACGCGAGGAACGATCCGGCGTCCGAGGAGACACCACTTGGCGTGAGCAGCTTGACCACCACCGGTCCGAAGTTGACCAGCGACGAGGAGATCGTGGTGGCCACCATCGTGCCGAGCAGTGTTGCGAGGAAGGCGCGTGTGGGCAGGGGGTTCTCCGGTGCCGGCCGAGCGATGCGCGACTCCTTCAGCACGACGTGCAGAGTGCTCACGATGGCCAGGATCAACGCCGCCGGGACGACCACGGCATACAGCCACGGAGAGGTGGCGCCAACGCCCGCCAGCACGAACACCAGAGCCAGCCGAACGGCTCCCTCCACGAGAAACTGCACCGAGTACGAACGGAGGTGGTGCGACCCCGACAGAACTCCACGCATCAGGTAGGCCACGGCCAGCGAGAGCATTGACACCGAAGAGCAAGCCCAGAGCAACCACGCCTGGGCTCCGTCGGCGAGGACGACTGCGATGGGGGCGAGGAGGCCCGTCACCGGGAGCGCGACCACCGCCGCACCCAGCAGAGCCACCCGTAGGACGCCCCGCACGCTCTCCCCTCGAGCGGCCAGCGTGGAGACACGGCGACTGGTTTCCTGTTCGAACGGGAGGCTGACGCCGAGGCCGATCCCGTAGGTCAGACCCCAGAAAACGCTGAAGTCAGCGAACCGGTCCGGGCCAAGGCTGCGTGATGCGACCACCGTGAACACATACGTGCTCATGCCGAAGAACGCCAGGCCCAGGGCAATGGCGGTCGATCCTTGACGCAGTGAGCGAGGGCTGGCTAGCGCCTCATCGGTCACGGATCGACCCTCGGCGTCCCCGACGGGCGTCTGGTCGCACGATGCCCCAGTAGGCACGGAGGGCGCCGTTGATCAGTCCCATGCCCGGCGGCGGGGACACGTTGGGTGGGTCGATCCGGGGCACCATGAGTGACGCCAGGACTGCAGAGGGGTCAGCCACTCGGATCTGGCTCTGCACATGGGCGCGCCGGGTGCGCAGATAACGCCCATGGGTGGCGAGCCATGCCCAGGCCCTGACCTTCTGCGGAGCCCACCCTTGGATGACGGCGAGCACGAAGAAGGCCGGCTCGAGCACGATGACTGCTGGGAGGACTCGAAGGAGCAAGGCGTCGGGATAGGTGGTCAGCACGAAGATGAAGCGGTTGCGTTCCAGGAGATACATCTTCCGGGGGTTCTTGGAGAACTCATAGAAGTGGTCTGCCACAGCCGCAGGTTCCACCCGGACGGTGCGGCCACTGAGCCACGTCCGGACCGAGAGGTCGGTGTCCTCGTGGTAGGCAAAATAGGTGGGGTCGAAACCTCCGAGCGAGTCCCAGGTCGCTCGCGTGATCGCGAACAGTCCGCCTGTGGCGACCGCCACATCACCGGCCCGCAGGTGCTCGCTCGCCGGCGATCCGCACTCACCGGCCCAGGTCAGCCCGAGAAACTGGAGGGGGTTTCCGACAGAGTTGACGAGGTCGGGCTCATCGGCCAAGCGCAGGCATCCACAGATGATGCCCGCAGTGGGGTCATCCAGTCCGGCGACGAGATGCGACAGGGCGTCGGCGCGCAACACCGCATCGGAGTTCACGAACACCAGCACCTCGCCCGACGTGGCGGCCACCCCCACCGCGCACCCGCCCGCAAACCCGGTGTTCTCGGAGCCGTCCCCAATCACGCGAACCCGCTCATGCCAGTCCAGCGAGCGCGCCGCCCCCCGCTCGATACCGTTGTCGACGAGAACGATCTCGGATTCAGCGGGCAACTGGTCGACGATGCTGCTGAGGCACTCTTCCAGGTGCTCCTCTGCGCCGTAGCCCAGGACCACGACGGAGATGGCGGTGGTCACGGGTGTCGACTCTCCTGGAAGGTTCAGATCGTTGATC
This sequence comes from uncultured Actinomycetota bacterium, assembly GCA_963807825.1. Taxonomy (GTDB): domain Bacteria; phylum Actinomycetota; class Actinomycetes; order Actinomycetales; family Dermatophilaceae; genus Knoellia. Next base: position 16,144 of record CAWEDC010000029.1, on the reverse strand, counting down.
GGCCTCGAGGCCATGCCAAGGCTACCGGGCATGCCAGAGGACGGGATCCAGACTACCGACTCCAGCCCGCCGGCCCGGCACCGCCGGACCGTTCACCCGGAGGTTTCCATCGCCGATCCGGCCGATCTGCTGCTGGGGGATGATCGGACGGTGCCCGTCAACGCCTTCGCCCGCAACAATGCCGCGAAGTTGTTCGCCCTGCCTCGCTACGCCGCGGGTGACCTGCTGAGCCTCGGGTCGTGCCGGCGGCGCGGGGGTCATGGGTCGTCGGGAGCGCCCTCGGGGTGCACGACGGTGCCCGCGCCCTGGCCGTCGAGGCACTGTCCCGACCGGCGCCGCCCCGGGTGACGTGGCTCGCTCGTTCGGCGGCGAGGCGCGGATGCCCGGGCCCTCGGTGCCGATGTCCTCGAGCACGGTTCGTGGCGGGCTTTCTGCCGAGCGCTGCGGGCAGACGTCATCGTGGTGACGCACGGATTCGGTGACGCCAGCCGCTTCGGGAGCCGGGGCGCCCTCGTCGTCAACCTCTGGCACGGCAGCCCGCTCAAGCGGATGCATCTCGACAGTCCTGCGGCGATGAGGCTGCCGGTCCTCGGCGGCATCGGCCCGGTCCGGGCGCTCATGTCAGCCATGTACCGGCGGGGCACCTCGCGAATCGGTCTGATGCCGGCCGCGTCGCCGCTCGTCGTACCGCGACTCACAGGGAGCCTTCGGCCTCCCCGAGGACCGGGTCGAGGTCCTGGGCGAGCCGCGCACCGACGTGCTCTTCCGGCGGAGCCGCGCAGCGAGCTGCGGACGCACGGCTCGCGCACCGCCTCGAGTCGTCGGTCGGATCCGATCGGGGAGCGCCGGGTCGTCCTGTTCGCCCCGACATGGCGCGACGGTCGCCCCGACCCCGTCGTGCCGACCGCCGCCGAGTGGCGGGCAGATCGAGGCCTGGTTGGTCGACGCACGACGCGGTCCTGGTGGTACGCCCGCACCCGCTCGGCATCGGCGACTACTCGCACACCTCGGACGCCGTGCGCCTTGCTCGACTCGGCCGGCCGAGCCCGAGGTGATGGCAGTGCTCGCATGCCGCCGATGCCCTTGTCACCGACTTCTCCTCCGTGATCGTCGACTTCGCGGTGACCGGTGGACCGATCGTCCACCTCGCTCCCGACGCGGTGGACTACACCGCCGAGCACGGCCTCTACGAGCCGTACTCCGTGACCGCCGACGGTCAGGTCGCAGCGCACGTGGGCGCAGGCCCTCGAGCGGCTGACCGCCGTCCTGGAGGAGGGGCCGGAGCGGGCGTGCGGCGCTGGCGCACTCGGCGGCATCGTCGAGCGGTTCCATGCCCACCGCGACGGCCGTTCGGCTGCAGCGGGTGGTCGATCGGATCCTGGCCCTCACGGCCGTGCAGGGGCGACCGGCGGTGGCCCGGGACGGCCTTCTTCGAGAGCTTCCACGGCCGCAACGTCTCGTGCAACCCAGCGGCCATCGACCGGGAGCTGGCCGCGCGGGTGCCGGGCATGCGCCGGATCTGGTCGGTCGTCGATGACACGGTCCGGTGTCCCGACGGCGCCGAGGCCGTGCGGGTCGGTACGCCCGAGTGGTTGGCCGCCCGCGACAGCGGCCGACCTGCTCGTCATCAACGACTGGGTCGAGGACGACTGGCGGCCACGCAAGGGTCAGTTCCTGCTCCAGACCTGGCACGGCACCCCGCTCAAACGGATCGCCCTCGGTCGCGGAGACCGCACGCCGCGGCTCTTCGCGGCAGTGGTCAAGCAGTCCTCGCGATGGTCGGCGATGCTCGCGCAGAGCCCTTCCGCCGTCGAAGGTTCTCCGGCGTGCGTATGCCGTGGCCGGACCGATGTGGGTCGAGGGATACCCGCGCAACGACGTCATCGCCCGCGGCGACGACGGGGGAGTCCGGGACGACGCTCGGAATCACCACGCCCGAAGGTCGTCCTGTTCGCACCGACCTGGCGCGACGACGCGCTCGACTCGCCTGACCTGCTCGACGTCGTCCGACCTTGCCGGCGCGGCTGGGGCCGGAATGGACCGTTCTCGTGCGCGGGCCACGCCCGCACCATCGGGCCTGCGCCCCGACGCTCTTGGGACCGCGTGCTTGACGTCACCCGGGTGCCGGACGTCAGTCCGCTGCTCGCCACTGCCGACGTCCTCATCACCGACTACTCCTCGGTGATGTTCGACTTCAGTGCCTCCGGTCGGCCCATGGTGTTCTTCGTCGCGGACGAGCGAGGAGTACGCCACGACGATCCGCGGCTTCTACTGGGACCTCGGTGCCGCGTGCGCCCGGCCCGCTCGTCCGTACGACGCCCGACTGTGCGGACGCCGTGCTGTCGGCAGAGAGCCGGACCGGGAGCGCTGGGCGACGAGGTATGCCGCGTGGCGGGCTGAGTTCAACGTCCTCGACGACGGGCAAGCCTCGCGCCGAGTGGTCGACCGGCTCCTGCAGGGACGGCGCCGCCGCGTCGGGTGACGCGGGACCGGTCGACGGTCGACCGCGCACCGAGGGTGATCCCCTTGAGGAAGCCCGCACCCCAGGTGAGGTGGATCGCGCGCGACCACCCCGGCGTCGCGGATCCGTCGCCGAGCGACTCGCCCTTGAGTGACGTGCGGCAAACGCGAGAAAGCCGGCATACGCGAGCGGGGCGAGGTGCGCGATCGACCAAGGCCACGGGGCAGGCCGGCGAGCTGGGCGGCGCCCACGGCGCAGGCTCGCGCACGAGCCGGCGACGAGCGAGGGCGCCGCGAGGTAGCGCGGCGACGTCTAGCGGGCGCGGCGAACGAGCTCCCCGCGCCACACACCCGGTCGCGTACATCTGCCGCGCCAGGGCACCGCCAGGTCGTGCGGGGGCGGTAGCTCGACCCGGACGTCGGGCAGGAACCAGATGAGGCGGCCGGCGGCGAGGATCCGTTGGCTGAGCTCGTAGTCCTCGCCGCGGCGCAGCGACTCGTCGTACCACCCGAGGTGCTCCACGAGGCTCCCTGCGAAACACGCCCAGGTAGGCAGACTCGCCCGGTCCCTCGACGGCGCCCGAGTGGTAGGCGCCGCCGCCGAGGCCGAGCCCGCTGTTGTAGGCGCGCGCGACGGAGCCTGGAACGGGGTGGTCCCGCGGGCGAACATCACCCCTCCGACGCTGGCGGCCCCGGTGCGTCGCAGGGCGTCGACCATGCGCGCGGTGTAGCCCGGCGGAAGCTCGCTGTGGGCGTCGACCCGCACGACGACCTCGCCGCGCGAGGCGGCCGACGGCGCGGTTGAGGCCCAGCGGGGATGTCCGTGTCGGGGTTGTCGACGACCTGCACCCTGGCGTCGCGTGTCGCGTTCGCTCCTCGGCGACTTCGCGCGGTCCCGTCGTGGCGAGGGCGCCACGGCGACGACGACCTCCTGCTCGCCCGGGTAGTCCTGGGCCGAGCACGGCGTGATCGACCGGGCGAGTGCCTGCGGCGTCGTTGAGGACCGGGAATGACGTAGGAGACCTTCGGCGGCTCGACTGCGAATGGCCGGGGGCCCGGCTCGACGCCGCCCGGCTTCATCGCGGACCGACACGGCGACCTCTCGGCAGGATGACGTTTGCCAGAGAGTACCGAGCGTCCGGCACCGACCGTGGGCGCTGGTTCGATCAGCCGCCCACGGAGCCGTCGGGGCACGGTGGTGGCGTACCCTGCTGAAGCCGCCGTCCGGGACTGGCAGCATCAACGTGAAAGGACGGTGACGGTGGGTCTCGTCGCCCAAACTCGTGCCCTGCTGCCGCGACGGGCGGTGCTGGCGAACCCTCGTCACCCGGGACCTTCGGGTCCGCTACGCCCAGAGCTGGTTGGGCTACGTCTGGACGGTCCTCGACCCGCTGTTGATGTCGCTCATCTACTACGTCGTCTTCGTGTGGATCTTCCGTCGAGGCGACCTGGGCCACCAGCCGTACTTCCTCTTCCTCATCATCGGCCTGCTCAGCTGGCAGTGGTTCTCATCGGCGACGACCGACACCTCCCGTGCGCTGATCTCCGAGGCTCGGCTGGTCCGCTCGACGAGCCTGCCGCGCACGATCTGGGTGCTCCGCGTCGTCGCGAGCAAGGGCGTCGAGTTCCTCCTTTCCCTGCCCGTGCTCGTGCGGCTTCGCCCTGATCTATCTCATCAAGGGAGACCTCCACCTCAACGGCTGGCTCGTGCTGTTCCCTCTGGGCGTCGCTCGTCCAGTTCGTCACCCTCATGGGCATCGGCCTCATCCTCGCGCCGGCCACCGTGCTCGTGACCGACATGGAGCGTGTCGTGCGCATCGCCCTGCGGATGGGGTTCTATGCGACGCCGATCATCTACACCGGGCACCTCGTCCCCGAGCCGTGGGACCGCCTCACCTGGCTCAACCCGATGACGGGCGTCGTCGAGATGATGCGAGCCGGCTTCTTCGCCCACGACAAGTACCCGATCATGTGGGGCCCCATCGCGTGTCGATCGTGATGTCCTTCGTGCTGCTCCTCATCGGGTCACGCGTCTTCGCCCGCCTCGAGCGCAGCGTCCTCAAGGAGATCTGATGAGTCGAACCGGTCATCTCCGTCGAGGACCTCGGCATCGAGTTCCTCAGGGCGCGGCGGCGCAAGCTGCAGCTGCGCGAACTCCTCTTCAAGGGTCGCAGCGGTGCTGCGACGGACACGTTCTGGGCGCTGAAGGACGTCACCTTCGACGTGCACGCCGGCGAGGCCGTTGGCCTCATCGGCGGCAACGGCAGAGGCAAGAGCACCCTGCTCAAGATGATCGCCGGAGTCCTCCTCCCCGACACGGGCAGTGTCGCAGGTGCGTGGCGGTGTCGCGCCTCTCATCGAGCTCACCGGTGGGTTCGTCGGGGAGCTGTCGGCCCGCGACAACATCTACCTCATGGCTGGCCTCCACGGAGTGCCGAAGGCCGAGGTCGACGAGCGGTTCGACGAGATCGTCGACTTCGCCGGGCCCCAGGTCCGAGACGGCCTCGACATGGCCTTCCGCCACTTCTCCTCCGGGATGAAGGTGCGCCTCGGCTTCTCCGTCATCACCACCCTCGAGGAGCCGATCGTCCTCGTCGACGAGGTGCTCGCGGTGGGTGACAAGGACTTCCGGGAGAAGTGCTACACCCGGATGGAGTCGCTTCTGGAGCAGGGTCGGACGCTCTTCCTCGTGAGCCACAGCGAGCTACGACCTCCGGCGCTTCTGCACGCGTGGCCTCTACCTGCGTCAGGGGCGAGCTCCGCGCCGACGCCACGATTGACGAGGCGCTGGAGCGCTATGAGGCCGACCGCGTCGGCTGACGATCGTTCTTGCACCTCGCCGGTGTCCGTCCGGGGCGGGAGTCACCGGCGCCGACGTCAAGGGCCTGGGCCTGGGCCCAGGCGGCTCATTCCTCGGCGTTCTCCGCATCCTTTGGCGCAGGACCGGATGATCCCGCGGCAGGGCGGGAACCCGCGACTGGGTGGGCCGCTTCGTCCAGGGCGAGCCGGCGCGCCAACCGGGTGTAGCGAAGCTCGAACTGCCGAAGTCGACGGTAGCTGGTCACGACGAAACTGAAGAACGCGATCACCAGGCCGTACAGGATGAGGTCCGTCCCGCGGCCGACGCCGACAAGATGGGCGAGGCGGGTCCACAGCTCCGGGAAAAGGATGGAAAGAACGGCAAGGGATGCGAACGCGCCGAGGCCAAGCCGACGCACCGCTTGGATCCGTTGCCCGGATCCGGTGAGGAGTCGCCACGAGATGGCGAGGACGAGAACGATGAGGAAGATCTGCAGGACGATGACCTTCATCGCAGGATCAGCTCCACGAGGATGTTGACCGAGTTCCAGAGCGATTGGCCCTTGGCCCGAGAGTAGTCGGTGTACAGCACGTGCACGGGTGACTCGGCGTAGCGCACGGGTGCGTCATCCAGTCGCATGGCGCCGATCTGGGCCACGATCTCGGAGGCATGGGCCATCCGTTCTGGGTGATGTCGAGTCGCTCCACGACGCGGCGCGACAGCAGGCGCATGCCGTTGTGGGCGTCGGTGAGCCGGGTCTGGGTCGTCAGGTTGGTGTAGGCCACCGCGAGGCGCAGGACGAGTTTCTTGAGCCAGCCGGCCTGCGTGCGGTCGTCCAGGAAGCGCGACCCGAAGACGACGTCGACCTCGCCCTCTCGAGCGATCTCGAGCATTGCCAGCGACGTCGTCGGTCTGGTGCTGCCCGTCGGCATCAAAGGTGACGACCCATCGCATCCCGGGCTGCGCGAGTGCGTACTCGAAGCCGGTTTGGAGAGCCGCCCCCTGGCCAAGGTTGACGGGGTGCGTGACGAGGTGCGCCCCGGCCTCGGCTGCGGCCGCACCGCTTGCATCGTGGCTCCCGTCGTCGACGCACACGATGTGAGGCAGGACGCGACGCGCCTCCCGTACGACGTCGGCGATCACACTTGCCTCGTTGTACAGGGGGATGACCAGCCAGACGTCGTCGTTCATCGCGGATAGACTACTTCGTCGTAGAGCGGAACGTGTCACTGGATTCTGGCGAGGCGCCGGGGGATGACGCAGGGCGGCCCCTGTGGGTGCGCAACGGCTTCGGCGCCCGGTGGTGGCATGCCGCCCAGGTGTGGGCCCGTCACCTCGTCGTCACCCAGTGGCGCTCGTCGGAGGGCGAGGCCCAGGCATCGGCCGAGTGGCCGAGATTTCGGCGTGGGACCGGGGCCCGGCCAGGAGCGGTCGGTAGCCTTCAACGCACAACCATCAAGGAGCTGTACATGTCCAAGACCGTTCTCACGTTCGGCACCTACGACGTCTTCCACGTCGGCCACCTCCGTCTGCTCCGCCGTGCGGCCGAGCTGGGGGACCGGCTCGTCGTGGGAGTCTCGGCCGACGCCCTGAACGTCTCGAAGAAGGGCCGCGCTCCCGTCTTCACCCAGGACGAGCGCATGGAGATCGTCGCTGCTCTGGAGATGGTCGACGACGTGTTCGTCGAGGAGAGTCTGGACCTCAAGCGTGACTACCTCGTCGAGCACGGCGCCGACGTCCTCGCCATGGGCGACGACTGGGAGGGTCGCTTCGACGAGTTCGGTGACATCTGCGAGGTCGTCTACTTCCCGCGCACTCCCTCGGTCTCGACGACCGAGGTCATCGAGCACATCGCCTCGGGAGCGGTCTCTCCCTGAGGCTCAGCCGCCGAGGCTGAAGGTCAGCTCGGGGCCGGTCTTCTCGCGCAGCTCGTCCTCGGTGACGCCGGGGGCGAGCTCGCGCACGACGAGCCCGTCGGCGGTGATGTCGATGACCGCGAGGTCGGTGATGATCCGCTGGACGACGCCCAGGCCGGTGATCGGCAGGTCGCACTCGTCGACGATCTTGTGGCTGCCGTCCTTGGCGACGTGCTCCATGAGGACGATGACCTTCTTGGCGCCGTGGACGAGGTCCATCGCGCCGCCCATGCCCTTGACCATCTTGCCGGGGATCATCCAGTTGGCGATGTCGCCGCTGCGCGAGACCTGCATCGCGCCGAGGATCGCCGCGTCGACCTTGCCGCCGCGGATCATCCCGAAGCTCGTGGCGCTGTCGAAGTAGCTCGCGCCGCGACGGGTCGTCACGGTCTCCTTGCCCGCGTTGATGAGGTCGGGGTCGACCGCGTCCTCGGTCGGGTAGGCGCCGACGCCGAGGATGCCGTTCTCGGACTGGAGGACGATCTCGACGTCGTCGGGCACGTGGTTGGGGACGAGCGTGGGCAGGCCGATGCCGAGGTTGACGTAGGAACCGTCGGTGAGCTCGCTGGCCGCGCGGGCCGCCATCTCGTCGCGGGTGAGAGCCATGCTCAGGCCTCCTTCGGTGGCCGGTGCGCGGACCGTGCGCTTCTCAATTCGCTTGTCCTGAGCCTGCTCTGGCGTCAGGGGCACGACTCGCTGGACATAGATTCCGGGCAGGTGGACCTCGTCGGGGTCGAGCTCGCCGGGCTCGACGAGCTCCTCGACCTCGGCGATGGTGATGCGGCCCGACATCGCGCAGAGCGGGTTGAAGTTGCGGGAGGACTTGTTGAAGATCGAGGTTGCCGTGGCGGTCGCCCTTCCAGGCGCGCACGAGTCCGAAGTCGGCGGCGATGCCCTCCTCGAGGACGAAGGTGCGCTCCTCGCCGCCGAGCCCGAAGGTCCGGGTCTCCTTGGGAGGTGAGGCGAGAGCGACAGTCCCGTCAGCGGCATACCTCCAGGGCAGTCCACCATCGGCGACCTGGCTGCCGACGCCGGTCGGGGTGAAGAAGGCGGCGATGCCGGCGCCGCCGGCGCGCAGTCGCTCGGCCAGGGTGCCCTGCGGGGTGAGCTCGACCTCGAGCTCGCCCTCGAGGTACTGGCGGGCGAACTCCTTGTTCTCGCCGACGTAGGAGGAGACCATCCGCCGGATCTGCTTGGCGCCGAGCAGGATGCCCAGGCCCCAGTCGTCCACGCCGCAGTTGTTGGAGAAGACCTCGAGGTCGCGCACCCCCTTGGCGTGCAGCTCGGCGATGAGAACGCTGGGTATGCCGCAGAGCCCGAACCCGCCGACGGCCAGGCTGGCACCGTCGCGGACGTCCTCGAGGGCTGCGGCTGCAGAGGAGACGACCTTGTCCATGGCGGTGACTCTAGTCACCGAGGGGGAGCGGTCTCGATGTGGTGGGGGTCCAGAGCCGTGGGACTAGTCATGGGGCCGCGACACGAGCCGGGAGATCTTCCTGAGTTTCTGGACAATTGACAGGAAATTCCACCGCGCCAGACGGGGTCCGACGAAGTACATCCGTGTAATTCACCCCGTTCCACTTGCGTAACCAGTGTGACAGGTGGGACAACTGACCTTGCCAAAGTGTCTGGTGTGACGTCTGTGACGGCGCATCGGGCACGACATCGCTTCACCTCCGTCGCCCCTGAGGAGCTTTCGTTGACGCGCGCCACCCTGCCTGCCACGTCGACCCGAGGACCGGTTCGCGCCCTCGGTGCCGTCACCGTCTCCCTCCTGTCGATCCCACTCGGTCTCTCCCTCGCGGGCGGATCTGCCTCTGCCGCACTGGCATCGAGCATTCCGCCGCCCCCGACGAAGCCGTTGCCGAGCGAGCTCGACATCGCCCCGAAGTACCAGGAGGGCTACCGCTGCCTCAGCGGTGACCTGCCCGGGTCCGACGGCGTTCGCCCAGCTCCTCAACGGCCACTACGGCCGCCACGTCTACGGGATCAACCGCACGTGCGCCGCCGAGCACGGCGAAGGCCGCGCCCTCGACTGGATGAACAACGCCTACACCGCCGACGGCCTCGCGCTCGGCAACGCGATCACCCGCTGGCTCGTCGGCGCCCGACGCCCAGGGTCGCCCCGGCGCGATGGCCCGTCGGTTCGGCATCAACTACATCATCTGGAACCGCCAGATGTGGCGCGCCTACGACCCGGGCCGCGGCTGGGCGCCGTACTCGGGCGTCTCCCCGCACACCGACCACATCCACATCTCGTTCACGTGGGACGGCGCCTACCAGCGCACCTCCTGGTGGACCGGCAAGGCCCTCATGCGAGGTCCAGCTCACCGGGCCGATCTCGGGACCCGAGCTACGCCGGTGGTCACCACCCCGCCGACTGACGGCCTCCGGCTACCCGCTGCTCAAGCGCGGTGACACCCACAAGGACCTGATGATCGCCCAGGGCGCACTCGGGCTGACCAAGGACGGCCAGTTCGGTCCCGGCACCGAGGCGGCCGTCGCGTCGTTCCAGTCACGCAACGGCGTCGCCGTCACCAAGCAGCTCGACAACGCCACGTGGACCAAGCTGGTCCAGCTGAAGCTCGTCCCGTCCCGCACCGGCAGCAGCACGACGACCCAGCCCGCTCTCCGCCTACGTCAACACGGTCATCCAGCGCGGCTCCAGGGGCGCCGCCGTCATCGCCCTGCAGAAGGCCCTCGGCCTCACCGCCGACGGCACCTTCGGCCCGGGCACCGAGACCAAGGTCAAGGCGTACCAGTCGTCCAAGCGGCATCTCGCCGACCGGCGTCGTCGCCTCGTCCACGTGGAAGGCGCTCATCGGCGTGACCGCCCCACGCCGCCGCCCGACGTCGCCCCTGGCGACCTACGCCAAGCCCGTCCTCCAGCGCGGCTCCAAGGGGCCCGCGGTCGTCGCCCTGCAGAAGGCCCTCGGCATCACCGCCGACGGCACCTTCGGGCCCGGCACGGAGACCAAGGTCAAGGCGTACCAGACGTCCAAGCGCATCTCACCGACCGGTGTCGTCGCCGTCGGCCACGTGGGCCGCCCTCATGGGTCAGTCCTCGACCGGCACCCCGACGACCACCCCGCCGCCCACGACCGCCGCCACTCACGACCGAGTTCACGGCCTACAAGTCGACCGTCCTGCGCACCGGTGCCAAGGGCACGGCGGTCAAGGTGCTCCAGGCCGGCCTGGGTGGACTCGCAGTCGACGGGTCCTTCGGTCAGGCCACGGCGAGCGCGCGTCATCGCGCTTCCAGAAGTCGGTCGGCCTCCCGGCCACCGGCGTCGTGGACGCCGCGACCTGGAACAAGGTCGAGCTCATGGTGCACCCGCTGCTGCCCTACTGGAACACCGTCGCCAAGCGTGGCTCGACCGGCGCGAACGTCGTCGCACTGCAGCGGGCGCTGCGGATCGGCGCGGACGGCGTCTTCGGCCCGGGCACGCGAGACCGCGGTCAAGGCCGCCCAGGCCCGCGCCAAGCTCGCCTCCACCGGCGTCGTCGCGACGCTGACCTGGAAGGCCATCGAGAAGCAGATGTGATGCGCTCCCGGGTCAGGCGCTGGTGGCGCCTTCGGCCCGGGAACGCTCCGCCAGAACGTTCGCCGGCGCCTCGCCGCGACTGAGCACGACCGATCCGTCTGCCGCCCACAGGGCAAGGCAGGCGCGGAGGAAGTCGGCCGTATCAGTCGTCGTGAGGTGCCGGCGTTCTGCTGAGTTCTGCTGTGCGGCACAACAAGCATCGGCGTATGCCGTCCGCTCGCCTCCCGCGATCAGTGCGGTGTCGCTGTCCTCCGGTTCTTCGTAGGCCGCGAACTGGTCGCCGTGGGTGCTGAGCTCCTTGGCCTCGTCCATGACGCCCTGAGGGACGGGGGCGGCGGCGGGCGGGCGAGGCCGGCGAGGGTGACGAGGACGGCGGGGGAGTCGGCTGGCTGCGGCAGCGTCGGGGTCGGTCGTGACGAGCAGGTCCGGGCGGCGCTGTCGTCGGTCGTCGAGACTGACGGTGGCTCCGACGGACCAGGTGGCGAGGGCCCAGTAGGACGTGCGCCAGTGCGGCGGGAGGTCGAGGCGGACGACGGAGCCGGGGGCGATGTCGAACTCGTCCTGGAGGGCGTTGGCGGCCTTGTTGACCCAGTTGCCGAGGACGCGGGCGGAGAGCTCGATCCGCTCACCGCGAGTCGGGCCGTCGGTGTCGTCGTAGGTCGTGATCCGCGGCTTCGCGGAGTCGGAGCGGAGCATCTGCTGCAGGACATCGGCGGGTCGGGTCACGCGTCGAGACTATGCGTCGGTGGCCCAGATAGCGTTGGCGCCCATGAGCCGCTCGCTGCCGACCGCTGACGAGGACCTGCCTTCCTCACCGCTCGAGCGGGCTGGGGGTCGGTGGCTGCAGACGATCGTTCTCGGGGCTGCGATCTGGATCGTCGCCATGTCCGTGCTGGCCGTGATCCTGGCCGGGGTGGGCGTGTGGTTCCCGTGGCTCGTCCTGCCCCTCGCGCTGGTCGTCGCGGCGGCGAGCGGGTGGTGGGCACACGGCATACCCGCTCGGTCGTTGCCCGTCTGGACCGCAGCGCTCCTGGTCGTCGTCAGCGTCGGTGCCGGAATCTGGACTGCCACAACGCATTCGGAGCAGATCCTGCCCAGGCGCGACTCCGGAAGCTATCTCCAGGCCGCGATCTCCATGGCAGAGACGCACCATCGGGTCGTGCCGGTGGACGCGGACTCGGTCGGCGGCCCCGACGTCCTCGCGATCGAGGGCATCACCCTCGCGAGTCCCGCCTTCTACGAGGTCGGTAGCGACGCGGACCCGGCGATCCAGCCGCAGTTCGTGATGGGACCGGGGGCGATCTATTCGCTCGGGGTGTGGCTGGGCGGCCCTGCGGGTGCGCTCCTGCTGCCTGCGCTCCTGTCGGCGCTCGGGATCCTGGGCCTCGGACTGCTCACCGCCCGCATCGGCGCGCCTCGCTGGTCACCGCTGGCTGCGGCGGGCGTGGCCCTTCTGTTCCCGGTGCTGCACACGGCTCGCGCGACCTACTCCGAACCTCTGGCCATGGTGACGCTCGGCGGCGGACTGCTCGCCCTCGTCATCGCCGCCCGTCAGGGCGCCCGCGGTGAGGTCGGGCGAGCCGCGTTGCTCGCTGGCGTCCTCATCGGTGGGACGGCGTTCGTCCGCATCGACGGGCTGCGCGAGACGATCCTGCTCATCCCGGTGGCGGCTCTCGCCCTGGCTCAGGGTCAGAAGTGGCCGCGCCTCACGCTGGTCGGGGCGGGGGTCTCGACCCTGCTCGCGGGTCTCGCGGCCCTGTGGTTGTCGAACCAGTACCTCGGCACGATCGCCGCCAGCCTCGTCCCGCTCGTCGGGCTCGGATTGTTGATGGGGCTGCTCACTGCCGGGCTGCTCTGGTGGCAACGGCGTGGAGGTGCTGTGCCACAGGCGTTTTCGCGCCTTTTGCCCAATGGGCTGGGTGTCGGTGTTGTTGTGCTCGGCCTCTTCCTCGCGAGTCGACCGCTCTGGCAAACCGTTCGCCAGTCGCCCGACGACCCGGGCTCGCGCGTCGTCGCCGGCCTTCAGCTGCGCCAGGGGTTGACGGTCGATGGTGGTCGCACCTACGCCGAGCAGTCCGTCGCGTGGCTGTCCTGGTGGGTCGGCATCCCGGCCCTCGTCATCGCGCTGGTGACGCTGGCCTGGGCCGTGCGCGTGGTCGCGAGCAAATGGACTGCGGGGGAGTCGCTGCCGGCGTGGACCGGCCCGCTCCTCGTCGGAGCTGGTTCCACGGTCCTCACCCTCTGGCGCCCCGGCATCACGCCCGACCACCCCTGGGCCGAGCGGCGGCTCGTCATCGTTCTGCCGTTCGTCATCCTCCTGTGCATCGCAGCCGCGGCGTATGCCGTCCGCCACCTCTCGCGCAAGGCTCCCGTTGCCGTGGCGATCGGGGCAGGCGTGGCGCTCGTGGCCGCGACCATCATCCCGACCGTCTTCGCGACCTGGCCGCACAAGGGTGAGCGCGTGGAGCTGGGGGAGCTCACGGCCGTGGAGGGCGTGTGCGCCTCACTCAAGGACGGTGACGTCGTCCTCGCGGTCGACTCGAGGGCGGCCAACGAGTGGCCGCAGATCGTGCGCGGGCAATGTGGTCATCCGGCGCTGTCGACGACCAGGACCTTGCAGCAGGACCCGGCGCGACTTGCGACCACGGTGGCCACGATCGATGCGGCGGTGACGGCCAAGGGCGGGCGTCTCGTGCTGCTGGCCGCCGAGGGCACCAAGGAGCTGGATGCGTTGGGCGCCAGCGACATTCGCCAGGTGAGTGATGCCTTCGTGGCCGAGGACGACCGGCTCCTGGAGCAGCGTCCGGACGGACTCGTGCCCCTGTCGCTCGAGGTGTGGACCGCAGTCAGCGCGAGGTGATGTCTTGCGGCATACGGCGGGCGACGGCGGCATACGTCGTCTTGTCTGCGGCGACGATGAGACCGGGAACGGTTGAGCGGGGGCCGTACTCGACGCCGTCGAGGTGTCCGACGAAGCCACCGGCTTCGGTGACCATGAGTGAGCCGGGTGCGTGGTCCCAGGCATTGGAGCGGCTGTAGAGGATGTAGTCGACCTTGCCCTCGATGAGTTTCGGGTAGTCGACGCCGCAGCAGACCCAGGACGGTTGCAGCGCAGGCAGATCCGCGAGGGCGTGACCGCGCAGCGACCAGATCGACGTCGCGCCGCGGGGGTCGTCGTCGGAGCCCACAGGCTGACGGGCGATGCGTTCGCCGTTGCGCTCGACACCGGCACCGCGTTCGGCGACCCAGGCGATCTCGTGCTCCGGCTGCCAGATCCAACCGCGGATCGTCTGTCCCGCAACGGTTTCGGCGATCATCACAGCATGGTCGGGGTTGCCGTGGACGAAGTTCTTGGTGCCATCGACCGGGTCGACGGTGAACGCGTGCTCGGCCGCGGCGTAGCGCTCGAGGATGCTGCCGTCGGCGGAGTGCGCCTCCTCGCCGAGGACAACCGCATCGGGGTATGCCGCGTTGAGCGCCTGGGTGATGAGTACCTCGGCTTCGCGGTCGGCGACGGTGACGAGGTCACCGGGGTTCTTCTCGATCACCTCGCCGTCGGCCAAGGACCGAAATCGGGGGGTGATGACCTCGGCGGCCACCTGCTTCATGAGGTCGAGTACCGCGCCAGTGTCCACGGGGTCAACGCTTCCACAGTCACGTGACCCGCAGCACAGTGGGTCCTCGACCCGAGGGACCTACGGGTGCGTGGGACCTGCGAGTGTCACGACGTCGAGCTGGCCATCGGCGTACTGCGCCCGAATCACCTTCTTGTCGAACTTGCCGACACTGGTCTTGGGGACCTCGGAGATGAAGGCCCACCGCTCTGGCAGCTGCCACTTGGCGAACATCGTGGCCAGGGATGCGCGCAACGCCTCGGCGTCGGCGGTCGCGCCATCGTGGAGCACGACGGCCACGAGCGGGCGCTCGTCCCAGGCATCGTCGGGGACGCCGATGACGGCGGCTTCGACCACGTCCGAGTGCGACATGACGGCGTTCTCGAGGTCGACCGACGAGATCCACTCGCCACCGGACTTGATGACGTCCTTGGACCGGTCCACGAGAGTGAGATAGCCGTTGGCGGTGATCTTGCCGACGTCGCCAGTGCGCAACCAGCCGTCATGGAACTTCTCGGGCTCGACAGCCTCACCGTCCGCCGAGTAGTAGGAACCGGCGATCCACGGGCCCTTGACCTCGACTTCTCCCAGGCTCTCTCCGTCATGGGGGACGACGTTGCCGTCGTCGTCCACAAGGCGGGCCTGGACCGATGCCGCGAACTGACCCTGACTGATGCGGTAGTCCCAGACCTCGTCCTGCGGGACTCTGCTCGGCGGGTGCGCCACGGAACCCAGCGGTGACGTCTCCGTCATCCCCCAGGCGTGAAGGATGGGCACGCTGTGCTTCTCGTCGAACGCCTTCATCATCGCGGGCGGGACGGCCGACCCTCCGACGATCACCGAACGCAGGTGGGTGATGTCCTGCGGGTGCGCCGCGAGCTGACCGAGCACCCCGGTCCAGATGGTGGGGACGGCCGCAGCGAAGGTCGGTTGCTCTGCCGCCATCATGGCCAGGATCGGCTCGGGCTGGAGGAAACGATCGGGCATGAGCAGCGAGGCACCGCACATGAGGGCGGCGTAGGGAAGGCCCCACGCGTTCGCATGGAACATCGGCACGATGACGAGGGTGTTGTCGCGCTCGGAGAGACCCATGCCGTCACTGGTGCACACCTGCATCGAGTGCAGCACGCTCGAACGGTGCGAATAGGCCACTCCCTTGGGGTCGCCGGTCGTGCCGGAGGTGTAGCACATCGCCGCAGCCATCCGCTCGTCGACGACCGGGAAGTCGAACTCCTCGGACTGAGCTGCCAGGAGGTCGTCGTATGAGTGCACGCTCACCCCCGCCGGAGCCTCGAGCGCACTGGCGTCACCGTTGGCGACGATGACGTGTTGGACGCTCTTGAGCCCGGGGAGCAACGGCCCGAAGAGGGGAAGGAGGGACCCGTCGACGATGACGACCTTGTCCTGGGCGTGGTTGGCCACGAAGGTGAGTTGCTCGGGGAACAGCCTGATGTTGAGGGCGTGCAGGACCGAGCCCATCGCCGGGATCGCGGTGTAGGCCACGAAGTGCTCGTTGTTGTTCCACATGAAGGTGCCGACGCGATCGGTCTGCTCGACGCCCAGCTCGCGCAGGGCATTGGCCAGGCGGCCAGCCTGCCGGCCCACCTCCCCGAAGGTCATCCGACGCACTTCGGAGCCCGTCCAGGTGGCGACCTCGGAATCGGCCTTGGCTGTCATCGCGTGGCGAAGGATGGTGGCAAGGGACAGCGGCTCGTCCTGCATCGTGCTCAACATGCCTTCATCATCGCCACTGTTGGCCGCCTCGTGCTCCCTTTCGGGAAGGTCAGACCCAGACGTCGGAGTCAGCCC
>CAWEDC010000028.1:0-16038 GCA_963807825.1 uncultured Actinomycetota bacterium | reverse complement strand
ACGATGCTCCACTGGCCGTTCTTGACGGTGACGGGGAAGGAGGAGATGAGTCCCTCTTCGACGCCGTAGGAGCCGTCGGAACGCACGGCCATGGAGGTCCAGTCGCCTTCGGCGGTGCCCTCCACCCAGGTGCGGGCGTGGTCGATGGTGGCCGACGCGGCGGAGGCGGCCGAGGACGCACCGCGCGCCTCGATGATCGCCGCGCCGCGCTTGGCGACGGTGGGGATGAAGGTGTCCGCGAGCCATGCCTGGTCATTGACCGTCTCGGCGGCGTTCTTGCCGGAGACCTCGGCGTGGAAGAGGTCGGGGTACTGCGTCGCGGAGTGGTTGCCCCAGATCGTCATCTTCTTGATCTCGGTGACCGGCACGCCCAACTTGGCGGCGAGCTGGCTGATCGCGCGGTTGTGGTCGAGACGCGTCAGGGCCGAGAACTGCGAGGTGGGGATGTCGGGCGCGTTGCTCATCGCGATGAGGGCGTTGGTGTTGGCCGGGTTGCCGGTCACCGTGATGTGCACGTCGTCGGCCGCGACCTTGTTGAGGGCCTTGCCCTGGGGGGCGAAGATGCCGCCGTTGGCCGAGAGCAGGTCACCGCGCTCCATGCCCGGGCCGCGGGGACGGGCGCCGACGAGGAGGGCGTGGTTGACGCCGTCGAAGACCGTCTCGGCGTCGTCGCCGATCTGGACACCGGCGAGCGTCGGGAAGGCGCAGTCGTCGAGCTCCATGACGACACCCTCGAGCGCCTTGAGGGCCGGGGTGATCTCGAGCAGTCGCAGCTCGACGGGGACGTCGGGGCCGAGGAGGGCGCCAGACGCGATGCGGAACAGCAGGCTGTAGCCGATCTGACCGGCAGCGCCGGTCACGGCCACCTTGACGGGGGTCTGGCTCACGATGTGTACCTCTTCGTACGGGGCAGATGTGGTCGCTGACGACGCTATCAGCGCCCGCACAGGCTGAGGACAGAGCCCGGGCCTAGGGTTGGGCCATGCGCGTTCTCGTCTCAGGTGGTGCCGGCTACATCGGTTCGCACACTGTCGTCCAGCTCGTCGCGGCGGGTCATGACGTCACCGTCGTCGACTCGTTCGCCAATGCGAAGCCCTCCGTGGTCGGTCGCCTCGAAGCGCTCACTGGTGAGTCGCTCGACGTGCGGTCGTTCGACCTCACCGACCACGACAAAACAGAGCACCTCTTTGCCGAAGAGCGAGTTCGACGCGGTCATCCACTTCGCCGGGTTCAAGGCGGTGGGGGAGAGCGTGGCCAAGCCGCTCGAGTACTACGAGAACAATCTCGTGTCGACGTTGTCCTTGCTGCGGGCGATGTCGTGACACAGCGTCCGCAAGCTCGTCTTCTCGAGCTCGGCCACGGTCTACGGCGCCGACGCCACGGTGCCGATGCGTGAAGACGCACCGACCTCGGCCACCAACCCCTATGGCTGGACCAAGGTCATGATCGAGCAGGTCCTGCGCGATGTCGGTCGGCAGACCCGACCTGGCGGGTGGCGCTGCTGCGCTACTTCAACCCGGTGGGCGCGCACCCGAGCGGGACCATCGGCGAGGATCCGAGCGACATCCCCAACAACCTCATGCCCTTCATCGCCCAGGTGGCCGTCGGTCGGCGAGAGAAGCTCTCGATCTTCGGCGGCGACTACCCCACGCCTGACGGCACAGGCGTGCGCGACTACATCCACGTCGAGGACCTCGCAGCCGGACATGTCGCCGCGCTTCAACAACTTGCCGGAGGGACACGCCGGTCAACACGTGGAACCTCGGCACCGGCAACGGCACCTCGGTGCTTGAGATGTTGCACGCGTTCGAGCGGGCCGTGGGTCACGAGCTGCCCCACGAGATCGTTGACCGGCGCCCCGGCGACATCGCCCAGTCCTATGCCGACCCGCCAAGGCCGAGGCCGAGCTGGGCTGGAAGGCCACCCGCACCGTCGACGACATGTGCGTCGACACGTGGCGCTGGCAGAGCGAGAACCCGAACGGCTACCCGTGACGGGTGTGAGCGTTCGCGCCGCGACCCACCCGTGAGGACGTGCCCCGCGATCGTCGCCCTGCTCGTCGACGATCCGCTCGGGGCGACCCGTGAGAGCGAAGGTGAGCAGGCGGCATACCTCACTGCTTTTGAGGCGATCGACGCCGATCCGGCACACGAGCTCGTCGTGCTCGAGGACGACGGCGAGGTCATCGGCACGCTGCAGCTCACCCTGCTGCCGGGGCTCTGGCGTGGTGGCGCCCTGCGCGCCCAGATCGAGGCCGTCCGCATCGCCTCGAGCCGGCGCGGTCAGGGCCTCGGTGAGGACCTGTTTCGGTGGGCGATCGACGAGTCCCGGCGACGCGGCGCCGTGATCGTGCAGCTCACGACCGACGCGAGTCGTGAGGGCGCCCACCGCTTCTATGAGCGGCTCGGGTTCGTCGCGAGCCACGTCGGCATGAAGCTGCCGCTCTGAACGGAGGGACGGATCGTGCCCAGGCTGGCCGGAAACGCACCGATCGATGCGTTTCGCTCGGTTCAGGCACCCCAGAGCGACTATCCTGCGAAAACACACCGATCGTACTGTTCCGCCTTGACTCGCGCCATGGGTAGGCCGCAGACTCCGATAAAGACACTGATCAGTGCGTTTCTGGAGGCCTCACATGTCCATGCCCGCCGAGCTCGCCACGGTCGCCCGCGACCGGCGTCGCGCCCTCCGCCTCACTCAACAAGAGGCCGCTGAACTTGCGGGGGTCTCCGCGAAGTTCATCCGTGACTTCGAGCGGGGCAAGGATTCGGTGCGCCTCGACAAGCTGCAGAACCTCCTCGTCGTGCTCGGCCTGACGCTGCGAGTCGAGCTGTCACGGTGACGCAGCAGCCAGTGCTCGCGGCCGACCGGCCCGGTTTGGCCGACGTCTACAAGGCTGGCCGTCTCGCCGCCACCCTCACCCGGGAGACGGACGGTGTCCGTTTCGCCTACCTGTCGGACCATCTCGAGCTCGGGCTCCCACCTGTGGCGACAACACTGCCGCTGACCGACGAGCCCGTGCTCTCGCCACCCGGTGCAGTTCCTCCGTACTTTGCCGGCCTCCTCCCGGAGGGTCGGCGCCTCACGGGACTCAGGCGAGCTCTCAAAGCGTCGGCCGACGACGAGTTGACACTGCTCCTCGCGGTCGGCATGGACCCGGTGGGCGACGTACAGGTCGTGCCCCACGGCGAGGAACCCAAGCCCACCGAGCCCCTCATCCGTGTCGCGCGATCGTTTGACGAGATCGCCTTCTCCGACGTGCTCGAGCAGGCCGGAGTCATCGACCCGGTCGCCTTGGCGGGAGTCCAGGACAAGGCCTCCGCTCGAATGATCTCCGTTCCCGTCTCGCGAGCAGGGGAACGCTACATCCTGAAGGTCGACCCGCCCGAGTTCCCACGTGTGGTCGTCAACGAGGCGTTCTTCATCCGGGTCGCCAGGGACGCTCGCTTCCCGGTCGTGGACGCTCAGGTCGTCCACGACAGCACGGGGCGTCCGGGTCTGCTCGTGCGCCGGTTCGACCGCGTCCTGGTCGACGGTGAGCCGCGCGCACTCGCAGTCGAGGATGCGGCGCAGGCCCTCAACCTCTACCCCGCCGACAAGTACTCCGTCGAGGCCGAGGCGGCAGTGATGGCACTCAGCATGCTGTGTGCCTCTCGCCCGGTGGCAGTGCGAGACCTCTTCCGGCAGCTCGTCTTCGCCTGGCTCACCGGCAACGGCGACGTTCATGCCAAGAACCTCTCGGTCCTGACCACACCCGCGGGCGAATGGCGGGTCGCCCCCGCCTACGACCTCCCCTCGACTCTGCCGTACCGCGACCACACGATGGCCCTACCCATGATCGGGCGACGTGAAGGTCTCTCCCGTCGGTCCCTGCTCGAGTTCGCCGACCGCGTCGGGCTTCCACGTGTGGCTGCCGAGCGGGTCATCGACGACACCCTTGCCGCCACGGCTGAGGTGGTCGCCAAGTTGACCGCGGACCCGCTCGGCTTCCCGCCACAGCAGGTGCGCGGTTGGGTCCGCGCGCTGCGCAACCGTCGCGAGTCAGCACTGCCGGGCTGAGGCAGGACTTACGCAGCCTCGAGTCCGGTCAGGCTGCGCGACGCAGGCGCACGACCGGGATGATCCGATCGGTCTTCTCCTGGTAGCCGCCGAAGCCCGGCGCCTTCTCGACGAGGGCCGGCCAGAGGGCATCTCGCTCGTCCCGCGGCAGGACCTCGGCCTCGACCGAGAAGGTCTCCGTGCCGACCTCGACGTCGAAGCGCGGGTTGGCTCGCACGTTGTGGAACCAGTCCGGGTTGTCGGGGGCACCAGCCTTGGACGCGACGATGATCATCGTGCCGTCGTCCTGCGGGAAGTACATCAGCGGGCTGACGCGCTCCGTGCCGGTCTTGGCGCCGAGATGGTGGATGAGGATCATCGGCGCGCCCTCGAACGGCCCACCGACCCGTCCCTCGTTGGCCCTGAATTCCTCGATGACGCCCGCGTTCCAGTCGCTCATGGACGTGACGCTACGCGCCCACCCCGAACGCGCGTATGCCGTGTGGTCACCGATCGGTGACCACACGGCATACGCGGTGGTTGCTTCATCGTCTTCGTGCCCCGCACGGACAACTCGCTGGCGCTCGCTGTCCGTGCGGGGCACGAAGACGATCGCTCAGCTGAGGCTGGCGAGGGCCTCGTTGAAGGTCGCGGACGGGCGCATGACGGCGCTCGTCTTCTCGGGGTTGGGACGGTAGTAGCCACCGATGTCGGCGGGGGAGCCCTGCACGGCGAGGAGCTCTTCGTTGATCTTCTGCTCGTCGGCGGTGAGCTTCTCGGCGACGCTCGCGAAGGCGGCGGCGAGGTCGGCGTCCTCGGTCTGCTTGGCCAGCTCCTGCGCCCAGTAGAGCGCAAGGTAGAAGTGGCTGCCGCGGTTGTCGATCTGGCCGACCTTGCGTGCCGGACCCTTGTTCTCCTGGAGGAGGGTCTCGGTGGCGCGGTCGAGGGTGTCGGCGAGGACGCGGGCCTTGGCGTTGTCCTCGGTGTCGGCGAGGTGGCGGAACGACTCGGCCAGAGCCATGAACTCGCCGAGGCTGTCCCAGCGCAGGTAGTTCTCCTGCACGAGCTGCTGGACGTGCTTCGGGGCGGAGCCACCGGCGCCGGTCTCGAAGAGCCCACCGCCGTTCATGAGCGGCACGACCGAGAGCATCTTGGCGCTGGTGCCGAGCTCGAGGATGGGGAAGAGGTCGGTGTTGTAGTCGCGCAGCACGTTGCCGGTGACCGAGATGGTGTCCTCGCCGCGGCGGATGCGCTCGATGGAGACCTTGGTGGCCTCGACCGGGCTGAGGATCTGGATGTCGAGACCCTCGGTGTCGTGCTCCGCGAGGTAGGTCTTGACCTTGGCGATGAGGTTGGCGTCGTGGGCGCGCTTCTCGTCGAGCCAGAAGATCGCCGGGGTCTGCGAGGCGCGGGCGCGCGTCACGGCGAGCTTGACCCAGTCACGGATCGGGGCGTCCTTGGTCTGGCAGGCACGCCAGATGTCACCGGCCTGGACGTCGTGCTCGATGAGCACGTCACCGGCGGCGTTGACGACCTGGACCTTGCCGGCCTCGGCGATCTCGAACGTCTTGTCGTGCGAGCCGTACTCCTCGGCCTTCTGGGCCATGAGCCCGACGTTGGGGACCGAGCCCATCGTTGTCACGTCGAAGGCGCCGTGGGCGCGGCAGTCGTCGAGGACGACCTGGTAGACGCCGGCATAGGAGCTGTCGGGGATGACGGCGAGCGTGTCGGCCTCTTCGCCGCTCGGGCCCCACATGTGGCCGGACGTGCGGATCATCGCGGGCATCGAGGCGTCGATGATGACGTCGCTCGGGACGTGGAGGTTGGTGATGCCCTTGTCGGAGTTGACCATCGCGAGCTTCGGGCCAGCGGCGAGGCCGGCCTCGATGTCGGCCTTGATCTCGTCACCGTTGGGCAGGGCCGCGAGGCCCTCGAGGATCGCGCCGAGACCGTTGTTGGGGGACAGGCCGGCGTCGTCGAGTGCGGCGCCGTGCTTGGCGAAGACCTCGGGCAGGAACGCGCGCACGACGTGGCCGAAGATGATCGGGTCGGAGACCTTCATCATCGTGGCCTTGAGGTGGACCGAGAAGAGGACGTCGTCGGCCTTGGCCTTGGCGATCTGCTCGGTGAGGAACGCGTCGAGGGCGGCGGCGCGCAGGACGGTGCCGTCGACGACCTCACCCTCGAGGACCTTGAGGCCGCCCTTGAGGACGGTGGTGCCGGCGTCCGTGACGAGCTGGATGGTCAGGGTGTCGTCGGCGGGGAGGACGACGGACTGCTCGTTGCTGGCGAAGTCGTCCTGGCCCATGGTCGCGACGTTGGTCTTGCTGTCTGCGCTCCAGGCACCCATCGAGTGGGGGTGGGCCTTGGCGTAGTTCTTGACGGCGGCGGGGGCGCGGCGGTCGGAGTTGCCCTCGCGCAGGACGGGGTTGACCGCGCTGCCCATGACCTTGCCGTAACGGGCGTTGGCGTCCTTCTGCGCGTCCGTGGTCGGCTCGTCGCTGTAGGTCGGGAGGTCGAAGCCCTGCGACTGCAGCTCCTTGATCGCGGCCTTGAGCTGCGGCACGGAGGCGCTGATGTTGGGCAGCTTGATGATGTTGGCCTCAGGCGTCGTCGCCAGCTCACCGAGCTCGGCGAGGGCGTCCGCGACCTTCTGGTCATCGGGGAGCTGGTCCGCGAAGGCGGCGAGGATGCGCGCCGCGACAGAGATGTCGCGGGTCTCGACGTCGACGCCCGCGGTGGAGGCGAAGGCCTCGATCACCGGGAGGAAGGAGTAGGTCGCGAGGAGGGGTGCCTCGTCGGTGAGGGTGTAGATGATCTTCGCCATGACGGCGAATCTATCGAACCGACAAACCGGCGGCGTATGCCGGTTGCGCGGCTGACGCTCAGACGTTGCGGGGGGCGTCGGGGTCGACACCCTCGGGAACCAGCTCGTCCTCGACCCGGACCTGACCGGTGATGTCGCGGTCACGACGGTCGACGCCGGTGATGAGGTGGAAGGTCGCACCGGCGATCGCCGCTCCGAGCAGGGGCGCGAGCCAGAACAGCCAGAGCTGGCCCGGCGCACCGTTGCCGTTGAAGAACGCGACCGCCGTCGAACGCGCCGGGTTGACCGACGTGTTGGAGATCGGGATGGAGATGAGGTGGATGAGCGTGAGGCAGAGGCCGATCGCGAGCGGCGCGAAACCGGTCGGGGCGCTCTCGCGGGTCACGCCGAGGATGACGTAGACGAAGAACATCGTGAGCAGCACCTCGGCGCACAGCACCGCCATGAGGGAGTAGCCGCCGGGGGAGTGCTCGCCGTAGCCGTTGGCGGCGAGGTTGCCCGTCGCGTCAAAGACGTCGCGGCCGCTGGCGATGGCCCACAGGGCGCCACCTGCAGCGAGGCCACCGAGGACCTGGGCGGCGACGTAGCCGGGCACGTCCTTCCACTCGAAGCGCTTGGCGATGGTCACACCCAACGTCACCGCAGGGTTGAAGTGAGCACCGGAAACGTGCCCCACGGCATACGCCATCGTCACGACCGACAGACCGAAGGCGAAAGCGACACCCAGGAAGCCGATGCCCAGGTGCACGGGCGCACCCGAACCCAGCGTCGGCGTGGACAGGAAGCCGGCCGCGAAGATCGCAGACCCACACCCCCCGAAGACGAGCCAGAACGTGCCGACGAACTCCGCGAGGAGGCGCTTGGACATCTCAGGGGTCTGCATGTCGCCCATTGTGGCCCACGGGTGGGGCGTGGTGGGTGATGCGACACAGCCGACCGGTAGCGTGACCGCCGTGAAGATCTCCGTGGTGGGTCTGGGCTATGTCGGTCTGTCCAACGCCGTCGTCCTCGCGCAACGACACGACGTCGTCGCCGTGGATCTCAACGCCGAACGCGTCGACCAGGTCAACCGGCGCGAGTCGCCGCTCGTCGATCCCGAGCTCGAGGACTACCTCGCTCACCACGAGTTGTCGTTGACGGCCACCACGTCGGCTGCGGACGCCCTGCCCGGGTCGGACTTCGTCATCGTTGCGACGCCCACCGACTACGACCCGGTGCGCGACTTCTTCAACACCTCGTCGGTCGAGTCGGTCATCGCCTCTGTTGCTGAGTTGGCGCCCACCGGCCACGGTCGTCGTGAAGTCGACGGTCCCCGTGGGTTTCACCGAGCGGATGCGGACCGCCCACCCCGAACTCGACGTCGTCTTCTCGCCGGAGTTCCTGCGCGAGGGGCGGGCCCTGCACGACAACCTCCACCCGAGCCGGGTCGTCATCGGTGGGCACAGCGAGGGTGCGCGCCGGTTCGGCGAGCTGCTCGTCGAAGGTGCTCTGGACTCGGATGTGCCGCTGCTGCACACCAATCCGACCGAGGCGGAGGCGATCAAGCTCTTCGCCAACACGTTCCTCGCGATGCGAGTCGCCTACTTCAACGAACTTGACACGTATGCCGTGTCGCACGGTCTCGACACCCGCTCGATCATCGACGGGGTCGGGTTGGACCCGCGGATCGGCTCGCACTACAACAACCCGTCGTTCGGCTACGGCGGCTACTGCCTGCCCAAGGACACCAAGCAGCTCCTCGCGAACTACAGCGACGTCCCGCAGAACCTCATCCGCGCCATCGTCGACTCCAACACGACGCGCAAGGACTTCATCGCCACCGACATCCTGCGCCGCAAGCCCCAGGTCGTCGGCATGTATCGGCTCATCATGAAGGCCGGCTCCGACAACTTCAGGGTGTCGAGCATCCAGGGGATCATGAAGCGGATCAAGGCCAAGGGCATCGAGGTCGTGCTCTACGAGCCGGCGCTCGACGAGGACACCTTCTATCACTCCGAGGTGATTCGGTGACCTCGACGAGTTCAAGCGCCGTTCCGACGTCATCGTCGCCAACCGGGTGAGTGAGTCCCTCGACGACGTCGCCGACAAGGTCTACACCCGCGACCTCTTCGGCCGCGACTGAGCGCTGACCGGCCCAGAGCACCCGGTCAGCGGGCCGGAACGCCCTTGACGGTGGTGCCAGGCTCCACGTCGCGGACGACGACGGCACCAGCCCCGATGACGGCGCCGGCCCCGATAGTCAGCCCCTGCAGGATGACGGCGGCGGCTCCGACGTAGGCACCTTCGCCGACCGAGACGGTGCCGGAGATGCAGGCCGACGGGTTGAGGCGCGAGTAGTCCCCGACGGTCGTGTCGTGGCCGACGGTGGCGTTCTGGTCGACGTGGACATGGTGGCCCAGCACGACGTCTGCGCTCACCCGCGCTCCGGGCGCCACGATGACGCCCGGGTGGAGCGTCGCGGACCGCGCGATGGTGGCGTCCGGGTGCACCAGCACGTCGAAGGTCGCCCCTCGACCGGCGAGGAGTTCGGACAGCTCAGCACGCGCACCCGGGTCGCCGATGGCGATGACGCAGGTGTCGCCGCTGATCGGTTCCCACGACCTGATGGCCCCGAGGTGGGTCGCGCCCTTGTCGGTCATGAGGCGGATCGCGTCGTCGCTTGCAGCGTCGTCGACGAAGGCGAGCTCCGTCGTCGGGCGCAGCACCCGCGCGATCTCGGCCACCTCGCGCGCGAAGCCGCCGCCCCCGACGATGACGAGTCGCTGGCCGGTCACGAGTCCGTCCGCTCGGGCTGCTCCACCGGGCTGCCCATGAACTCGTGCATGGTCGCCTCGCCCTCGGCAGCCACGCCCTTGCGGCGCAGCACGGCAGACACCGTCCGGGCGATGATCACGAGGTCTCCCCGCAGCGAATGGTGGTCGACGTACTCGACGTCGAGGGCCAGCCGCTGGTCCCAGTCCACCGAGTTGCGACCACTCACCTGCGCCAAACCCGTCAGGCCCGGCCGCACCTCGTGCCGTCGCGCCTGCTCGGGTGTGTAGCGATCCAGGTAGCGGATGAGGAGCGGCCTCGGACCGACGATCGACATGTCACCCCGCACGATGTTCCAGAGCGTCGGGAGCTCATCGAGGCTGGTCGACCGCAGGAAGGCACCAAAGGGCGTGAGCCGATCGGCGTCGGACACCAGGCCGAGGGCCGGGTCCGGCTCGAGCATGGTCCGGAACTTGCGCATGACGAAGACCCGACCGTCCAGGCCCGGGCCGCTCCTGGCGGAAGAGGACGGGCGTGCCCAGGTGACGTCGGACAGCCACGGCGACCGCGGCCTGGACCGGCAGCGACAGGAGCAGGGCAGGCACGGCGAGGGCCAGGTCGAAGACCCTCTTGCTGTCGCGCGGCTCTCATCGGGGTTGGAGGATCCGCCGGGTCTCGCTGATGACCCGGTCGATCTGCTCGTCGGTCAGCTCCGAACCCGACGGGAGGGTGACCCCGGTGTCGAAGAGTCGCTCGCTGACACCGGTGAGGGCGGCTCGGCGACCGTGGTGCACCGGCTGGAGGTGCATCGGCTTCCACAGGTGGCGTGCCTCGATGCCCGCAGCGTCGAGGCCCACCATCAGTGCCGTCGGGTCCGTCGCGGTCCGGGCCGGGTCGAGGGTGATGCAGGTGAGCCACTGGTTGTCGTCGAGATCCGCCGGGAACGGCCGAGGAAGCCCACACCGTCGAGGTCCGCCAGCCCGGCCTCGTAGCGGCGGCGGATCTCGCGTCGCCGCCCGATCATCGAGTCCAGCCGCTCGAGCTGCCCGATCCCCAGGGCGGCCAGGATGTTGGACATCCGGTAGTTGTAGCCGATCTCCGTGTGCTCGTACCAGGCAGCTGGCTGGCGAGCCTGGGTCGACAGGTAGCGCGCCCGTTCGAGGAGGTCGAGGTCGTCGCTGAGGAGCATCCCGCCACCGGAGGTCGTCATGATCTTGTTGCCATTGAACGACAGCGCAGCCGCTCGACCGAAGGATCCGGCCGCACGCTCACCGTGGTGGGCCCCCAACGCCTCGGCGGCGTCCTCGATGAGCGGCACGTCGAGGGCCGCCAGCCGGCCCTCCAGAGACGTGTAGTCGCAGCAGCGGCCGAAGAGGTCGACGGTCATGACCGCAGCCACGATCACGCCCTCGCGCAGCAAGGACTCCACGGTCTCGACGAGGAGATCGACGTCGACGTTGGCGTCGGGTCCCGAGTCGACGAAGACCGGTTCGGCTCCCGTGTAGGCGACGGCGTTGGCGGACGCGGCAAAGGTCATCGTGGGCAGCACCACCACAGTCCCCGGGCCGGCTCCGGCGTCGAGGAGGGCAAGGTGCAGCGCGGCTGTGCCGGAGGAGAGCGCCAGTGCGCCCCGCACCCCGCACCGCTCCGCGATCTCGGCCTCGAAGCGATCGACCATCGGCCCGAGCGGAGCGACCCAGCCAGACCGCAGGGCCTCGAGGACGTACTTCTCCTCGACTTCCGTGACGTGGGCACGCGAGAGGTGGATGCGCTCGGTCACTGCACCATCACCCCCTGAGTCAAGCCGTCGCGGACACGTCCCCGACATCATCCCCCTCGGCCCGCGTGCAGGTGGCCACTTCGGTCCATTCGTCGTCGAGGAGAGCCGGCGGCTAGGCTCGCCGAGTGCGTCTCATCTCAGCCAACGTCAACGGTATTCGCGCCGCGGCCCGTCGAGGTGGGTTGCAGTGGCTCGCGGCGCAGCACGCCGATGTCATCGCGCTCCAGGAGGTCCGGGCGTCCGACGACCAGCTCCGCGAGGTCCTCGCCGAGGGCGGGCTGGACGAGTGGCACGTCAGCTCCGCGGAGGGACGCAGCAAGGGTCATGCGGGCGTCGCCGTCCTCACCCGCCAGCCGCCGCTGCCGCGTGAGCAGCGACGTCGGCCCGGAGGAGTTCGCCGACGCGGGCCGCTGGATCGAGGTCGACGTCCAGGGACCCGAGGGACCCGTCACCGTGATCTCGACCTACGTCCACACGGGGGAGGCGCTCACCCCGAAGCAGGACGAGAAGTTCCGCTTCCTCGACGCTGTCGGCTCACGTCTCGCGTCGCTCGCCGAGGACGACGGGTATGCCGTCCTCACCGGTGATCTCAACATCTGCCACTCCGCGGACGACCTGAAGAACTGGAAGGGCAACCGTCGGCAAGTCTGGGTTCCTCCCCGAGGAGCAGGCGCACCTCGACCGCTGGGTCGGCGACCTCGCCTACTCCGACGTGCACCGCACGCTCCACGGTCCCGGGCCCGGCCCCTACACGTGGTGGTCGTGGCGCGGCAAGGCGTTCGACAACGACGCCGGGCTGGCGCATCGACTACCACTTCGCGAGCGCGCCCCTCGCGAAGCTGGCGACGCGTGCGGACGTCGGCCGCGCGGCGGCATACGCCGAGCGGTGGAGTGACCACGCACCCCTGACGATCGACTACGACCTCACGCTCGGCTAGAACTCAGTCCTTGGCCGCGGGGCCAGCAGCGGTGGCGGAGAACGACATTGGCGCCGTGAGCCTGGCGTTCGCGAACGCCGCAGCGATCGCCGCCGTCACCCGCTCGACGTCGGCGACGGGCACGAGCGCGATGGCCGAACCACCGAATCCGCCGCCAGTCATCCGCGCCCCCAGCGCACCCTCGGCCACCGCCGTGTCGACGACGAGGTCGAGTTCGGTGCACGACACCTCGTAGTCGTCACGCAGCGACTCGTGCGAGGCGGTGAACAGGCGCCCGACCTCGGCGAGGTCACCCTGGCGCAGCGCTTCGACGACCTCGTCGACCCGGGCGATCTCGGTGACGACGTGGCGGGTGCGACGACGCAGCACGTCGTCGGGCAGCTTGGCCAGCGCGTCCTCAAGACCCGCAGGGTCGACGTCGCGGAGGAACTCGACGCCGAGGACATCGGCGGCCGTCTCGCAGGAATCGCGACGGGCGCCGTACTGGCCGTCGGCGAGCGCGTGGCTCGCGCGGGTGTCCGTGACGAGCAGGGTGAAGTCGTGGGCCGAGAGGTCGAACGGCACCTGGGTCGTCGTGCCGTCGCGGCAGTCGAGGCGCAGGGCGTGCTTCGCGGTGGCGTGCATCGCGGCGGCCTGGTCCATGCCACCGGTCGGGGCGCCAGCGATGTCGTTCTCGGCCCGCTGGCACGCCGCGGCCAGCGCGGAGCGTCCCTGCGTCCGACCCGAGGAGGTCGAGCCCGAAGAGGTCCGACGCGGCCGCAGCCACCGAGCACTCGAGGGCCGCCGAGCTGGACAGGCCCGCCCCGAGGGGCACCTGACCGTCGACGACGACGTCAAGTCCGCGCACGGCATACCCGGCCTGTCGCAGTGACCACAGAACACCGGCGACGTATGCCGTCCAGCCGGCCGGGTGCCCGGCCGCCACGTCGTCGATGCGCACCTCGACGAACGAGTCGTCCTGGAGGGAGTGGATCCGGAGGAGGTCGTCGTCGCGCGCCGACGCGGCGCAACGGGTGCGGTGGGGGAGGGCGATGGGCAGCGCGAGGCCACCGTTGTAGTCGGTGTGCTCGCCGATGAGATTGACCCGGCCGGGCGCGGACCACACGCCGTCGGGGGCGTGGCCGAAGCGGGCAGTGAAGGTCTTCGTGAGGCGCGGCACGCTGCGAGTCTAGGTGGGGGCACCTGACACAATGACGCGCATGTCCGCACCCGACGCACCCACGGCGGCTCCCCGGATCCTCTCCGGGATGCAGCCCACCAGCGACTCACTCCACCTCGGCAACTACCTCGGAGCGCTGGTCCAGTGGGTCAAGCTGCAGGACGAGTTCGACGCCTACTACTTCGTCGCTGACCTGCACGCGCTCACGGTGCCGACCGACCCCGCAGTGCTGAGCCGAGCGGACCCGCAAGACGGCCGCCCAGTTCCTCGCCGGTGGGGTCGACCCCGAGCGCTCCGCGGTGTTCTGCCAGAGCCACGTCACCGAGCACGCCGAGCTCGGCTGGGTCATGAACTGCCTCACCGCCGATGGCGAAGCGCGGCGCATGACGCAGTTCAAGGACAAGACCGCCAAGGGCCAGAACGCCAACGTCGGGCTGCTGACCTATCCGATGCTCATGGCCGCCGACATCCTCATGTACGACGCGGCGTTCGTGCCCGTCGGCGAGGACCAGCGCCAGCACCTCGAGATCACCCGCGACCTCGCCGGGCGCTTCAACACCCGGTTCGGTGAGGCCCTCGTCGTCCCGGAGCCCTACATCGTCAAGGGCGCGGCCAAGATCATGGACCTGCAGGACCCGACCTCGAAGATGAGCAAGACGGGTTCGTCGCCCAAGGGCCTCATCGACCTCATGCAGGAGCCGGCCAAGATCGCCAAGAACATCCGGTCCGCCGTGACCGACACCGACGCGGAGATCCGCTTCGACCCCGAGGGCAAGGCGGGTGTCTCCAACCTGCTCGTCATCCACTCGACCCTCTCCGGCACGTCGATCGAGGACCTGGAGTCGTCGTTCGCCGGTCGGGGATACGGCGATCTCAAGAAGGAGGTCGCCGACGTCGTCGTCGCCGCGGTCGAGCCCTTCCAGGCGCGCATGGCGGAGCTGCTCGACGACCCAGCAGAGCTCGACCGGATCCTCGCTTCCGGTGCCGAGCGTGCGCGTGTCGTGGCGCAGGCGACCATGATCCGCGTGCGTGAGCGCGTCGGTCTCCTTCCCGCCGCCCGATAGGGTCGAGCGCATGCCCACCCACGGCGTGGCGATCACGGTTCCCGAACCCCACGGCGCCGAACTCCAGGAAGCCCGCGAACGCTTCGGCGATCCGCTGGCTCGCTTCATCCCGCCCCACGTGACCCTGCTCCCGCCGACCGAGATCGACGCACCCGCACTCGAGGCCTTCGAGGAGCATCTCCAGGTTGTCGCCGGAGCCCACGCACCGTTCCGGATGACGCTGTCGGGGACGGGCACCTTCCGACCCCTGTCACCCGTCGTCTTCGTCCAGGTGTCCTCGGGCATCTCGCAGTGCGAGTTGCTCGAGACGGCCGTGCGCAATGGTCCGGTGATACGCAACCTCGACTTCAACTACCACCCACACGTGACCATCGCCCACAACCTGGGCGAGGAGCAGCTCGACGCCGCGTTCGACGGGTTGGTCGACTTCCGCTGCACCATCGACGTCGTGGCGTTCGAGCTGTATCACCAGACCGACGACGGGGTCTGGCGCCCCCTGTCCTCGTTCACGCTGGAGGGCTGAGCATGGATCGGGTCAAAGGCTTGTGGGCTGCCCTGCAGCGGACTCGGCTCTGGAAGGCCTGGAAGCGCTATGGCGACGCCCGGGGCAACCTGCTCGCCGGCGGCGTCACGTACTTCGCGTTCTTCTCGATCTTCCCCGCGGTGGCCCTTGCCTTCACGATCTTCGGCGTCCTGCTGCAGGGCAACCCGCAGTGGCTCGACGAGATCAAGGACTACCTGAATCAGACGCTTCCCGGCTTCATCCAGGACGGTGGCACCGAGGGACTCATTCCCCTGACCATCCCCTCCGGTGACACGCTGACCGTCACTGGCCTCGTCGGACTGGCCGGACTGCTGTTCGCGGGACTCGGCTGGTTGGGCGCACTGCGCGACGGCATCCGGACGATCTTCGGCGTGAAGGGGGAGCCGGGGAACGTCGTCACCAACAAACTGCGGGACCTCGGTGTGCTCGTCATCCTCGGCGTGGCGATCGTGGTGTCGGCCGCTGTCACGGGCATCGCGGGCGCGGCGACGTCGTGGGTCGCGGGACAGGTCGGACTTGGCGGTCAGGCGTGGCTGCTCAGCGTCATCGCCTTCGTCGTCGGTGCGGTCCTCGACGGGCTGGTCGTGCTCGTCATGCTGCGGCTGCTCTCAGGAGTGGACGTGCCTCGCCGCGGGCTGATCGGTGGTGCGATCATCGGGGGTGTCGGCCTCACCCTCCTCAAGGTGCTCGGTGCCACCCTCATCGCCGGAACGACGAGCAACCCTCTCTTCGCGTCGATCGCCCTCGTCGTCGGTCTGCTCGCCTGGCTCAACCTCATGTCCCGCATCGTGCTGCTCGCTGCGGCGTGGAGCGCCAACTCGCTCGTGCCCGAGGCCGTTGCTGACCTCACCGAAGGGCAGCTCAGCAAGCTGGTCGAGGGGCCGGATCCTGCCGAGTCCGTCGATCACCCAGCGACACGGCATACCGACCGGGTTGT
>CAWEDC010000027.1:0-31836 GCA_963807825.1 uncultured Actinomycetota bacterium | reverse complement strand
TCATCGCGCTCCAGGAGGTCCGGGCGAGCGACGACCAGTTCCGTGACGTCCTCGCCGACGGTGGACTGGACGAGTGGCACGTCAGCTCCGCGGAGGGACGCACCAAGGGTCATGCGGGCGTCGCCGTCCTCACCCGCCAGCCGCCGCTGCGCGTCAGCAGCGACATCGGCCCGGAGGAGTTCGCTGATGCCGGGCGCTGGCTCGAGGTCGACGTCCGCGGACCCGATGGACCCGTCACCGTGATCTCGACCTACGTCCACACGGGGGAGGCGCTCACCCCGAAGCAGGACGAGAAGTTCCGCTTCCTCGACGCTGTCGGCTCACGTCTCGCGTCGCTCGCCGAGGACGACGGGTATGCCGTCCTCACCGGTGATCTCAACATCTGCCACTCCGCGGACGACCTGAAGAACTGGAAGGGCAACGTCGGCAAGTCTGGGTTCCTGCCCGAGGAGCAGGCGCACCTCGACCGCTGGGTCGGCGACCTCGCCTACTCCGACGTGCACCGCGCGCTCCACGGTCCCGGGCCCGGTCCCTACACGTGGTGGTCGTGGCGCGGCAAGGCGTTCGACAACGACACCGGACTGGCGCATCGACTACCACTTCGCGAGCGCGCCCCTCGCGAAACTGGCGACGCGAGCGGACGTCGGCCGCGCGGCGGCATACGCCGAGCGGTGGAGTGATCACGCACCCCTGACGATCGACTACGACCTCACGCTCGGCTAGATCTCAGTCCCTGGCCGCGGGCCCAGCAGCGGTGGCGGAGAACGACATTGGCGCCGTGAGCCTGGCGTCCGCGAACGCCGCAGCGATCGCCGCCGTCACCCGCTCGACGTCGGCGACGGGCACGAGCGCGATGGCCGAACCACCGAATCCGCCGCCGGTCATCCGCGCCCCCAGCGCACCCTCAGCCACCGCCGTGTCGACCACGAGGTCGAGCTCGGTGCACGACACCTCGTAGTCGTCACGCAGCGACTCGTGCGAGGCGGTGAACAGGCGCCCGACCTCGGCGAGGTCACCCTGGCGCAGCGCTTCGACGACCTCGTCGACCCGGGCGATCTCGGTGACGACGTGGCGGGTGCGACGACGCAGCACGTCGTCGGGCAGCTTGGCCAGCGCGTCCTCAAGACCCGCAGGGTCGATGTCGCGGAGGAACTCGACGCCGAGAACATCGGCGGCCGTCTCGCAGGAATCGCGACGGGCGCCGTACTGGCCGTCGGCGAGCGCGTGGCTCGCGCGGGTGTCCGTGACGAGCAGGGTGAAGTCGTGGGCCGAGAGGTCGAACGGCACCTGGGTCGTCGTGCCGTCGCGGCAGTCGAGGCGCAGGGCGTGCTTCTCGGTGGCGTGCATCGCGGCGGCCTGGTCCATGCCACCGGTCGGGGCGCCAGCGATGTCGTTCTCGGCCCGCTGGCACGCCGCGGCCAGTGCGGAGCGTCCCTGCGTCCGACCCGAGGAGGTCGAGCCCGAAGAGGTCCGACGCGGCCGCAGCCACCGAGCACTCGAGGGCCGCCGAGCTGGACAGGCCCGCCCCGAGGGGCACCTGGCCGTCGACGACGACGTCAAGTCCGCGCACGGCATACCCGGCCTGTCGCAGTGACCACAGAACACCGGCGACGTATGCCGTCCAGCCGGCCGGGTGCCCGGCCGCCACGTCGTCGATGCGCACCTCGACGAACGAGTCGTCCTGGAGGGAGTGGATCCGGAGGAGGTCGTCGTCGCGCGCCGACGCGGCGCAACGGGTGCGGTGGGGGAGGGCGATGGGCAGCGCGAGGCCACCGTTGTAGTCGGTGTGCTCCCCGATGAGATTGACCCGGCCGGGCGCGGACCACACGCCGTCGGGGGCGTGGCCGAAGCGGGCAGTGAAGGTCTTCGTGAGGCGCGGCACGCTGCGAGTCTAGGTGGGGGCACCTGACACAATGACGCGCATGTCCGCACCCGACGCACCCACGGCGGCTCCCCGGATCCTCTCCGGGATGCAGCCCACCAGCGACTCACTCCACCTCGGCAACTACCTCGGAGCGCTGGTCCAGTGGGTCAAGCTGCAGGACGAGTTCGACGCCTACTACTTCGTCGCTGACCTGCACGCGCTCACGGTGCCGACCGACCCCGCGGTGTTGAGCCAGCGGACCCGCGAGACGGCCGCCCAGTTCCTCGCCGGTGGGGTCGACCCCGAGCGCTCCGCAGTGTTCTGCCAGAGCCACGTCACCGAGCATGCCGAGCTCGGCTGGGTCATGAACTGCCTGACGGCTGATGGCGAAGCGCGGCGCATGACGCAGTTCAAGGACAAGACCGCCAAGGGCCAGAACGCCAACGTCGGGCTGCTGACCTATCCGATGCTCATGGCCGCCGACATCCTCATGTACGACGCGGCGTTCGTGCCCGTCGGCGAGGACCAGCGCCAGCACCTCGAGATCACCCGCGACCTCGCCGGGCGCTTCAACACCCGGTTCGGTGAGGCCCTCGTCGTCCCGGAGCCCTACATCGTCAAGGGCGCGGCCAAGATCATGGACCTGCAGGACCCGACCTCGAAGATGAGCAAGACGGGTTCGTCGCCCAAGGGCCTCATCGACCTCATGCAGGAGCCGGCCAAGATCGCCAAGAACATCCGGTCCGCCGTGACCGACACCGACGCGGAGATCCGCTTCGACCCGGAGGGCAAGGCGGGTGTCTCCAACCTGCTCGTCATCCACTCGACCCTGTCCGGCACGTCGATCGAGGACCTGGAGTCGTCGTTCGCCGGTCGGGGATACGGCGATCTCAAGAAGGAGGTCGCCGACGTCGTCGTCGCCGCGGTCGAGCCCTTCCAGGCGCGCATGGCGGAGCTGCTCGACGACCCGGCAGAGCTCGACCGGATCCTCGCGTCCGGTGCCGAGCGTGCGCGTGTCGTGGCGCAGGCGACCATGATCCGCGTGCGTGAGCGCGTCGGTCTCCTTCCCGCCGCCCGATAGGGTCGAGCGCATGCCCACCCACGGCGTGGCGATCACGGTTCCCGAACCCCACGGGGCCGAGCTCCAGGAAGCCCGCGAACGCTTCGGCGATCCGCTGGCTCGCTTCATCCCGCCCCACGTGACCCTGCTCCCGCCGACCGAGATCGACGCACCCGCACTCGAGGCCTTCGAGGAGCATCTCCAGGTTGTCGCCGGAGCCCACGCACCGTTCCGGATGACGCTGTCGGGGACGGGCACCTTCCGACCCCTGTCACCCGTCGTCTTCGTCCAGGTGTCCTCGGGCATTTCGCAGTGCGAGTTGCTCGAGACGGCCGTGCGCAATGGTCCGGTGAGTACGCAACCTCGACTTCAACTACCACCCACACGTGACCATCGCCCACAACCTGGGCGAGGAGCAGCTCGACGCCGCGTTCGACGGGTTGGTCGACTTCCGCTGCACCATCGACGTCGTGGCGTTCGAGCTGTATCACCAGACCGACGACGGGGTCTGGCGCCCCCTGTCCTCGTTCACGCTGGAGGGCTGAGCATGGATCGGGTCAAAGGCTTGTGGGCTGCCCTGCAGCGGACTCGGCTCTGGAAGGCCTGGAAGCGCTATGGCGACGCCCGGGGCAACCTGCTCGCCGGCGGCGTCACGTACTTCGCGTTCTTCTCGATCTTCCCCGCGGTGGCCCTTGCCTTCACGATCTTCGGCGTCCTGCTGCAGGGCAACCCGCAGTGGCTCGACGAGATCAAGGACTACCTGAATCAGACGCTTCCCGGCTTCATCCAGGACGGTGGCACCGAGGGACTCATTCCCGCTGACCATCCCCTCCGGTGACACGCTGACCGTCACTGGCCTCGTCGGACTGGCCGGACTGCTGTTCGCGGGACTCGGCTGGTTGGGCGCCCTGCGCGACGGCATCCGGACGATCTTCGGCGTGAAGGGGGAGCCGGGGAACGTCGTCACCAACAAGCTGCGGGACCTCGGTGTGCTCGTCATCCTCGGCGTGGCGATCGTGGTGTCGGCCGCTGTCACGGGCATCGCGGG
Organism: uncultured Actinomycetota bacterium; assembly: GCA_963807825.1. Taxonomy (GTDB): domain Bacteria; phylum Actinomycetota; class Actinomycetes; order Actinomycetales; family Dermatophilaceae; genus Knoellia. The sequence goes on along the minus strand of CAWEDC010000027.1, from coordinate 27,864 downwards.
CGCGGCGACGTCGTGGGTCGCGGGACAGGTCGGACTTGGCGGTCAGGCGTGGCTGCTCAGCGTCATCGCCTTCGTCGTCGGTGCGGTCCTCGACGGGCTGGTCGTGCTCGTCATGCTGCGGCTGCTCTCAGGAGTGGACGTGCCTCGCCGCGGGCTGATCGGTGGTGCGATCATCGGCGGTGTCGGCCTCACCCTCCTCAAGGTGCTCGGTGCCACCCTCATCGCCGGAACGACGAGCAACCCTCTCTTCGCGTCGATCGCCCTCGTCGTCGGTCTGCTCGCCTGGCTCAACCTCATGTCCCGCATCGTGCTGCTCGCTGCGGCGTGGAGCGCCAACTCGCTCGTGCCCGAGGCCGTTGCGGAACTCACCGAAGGGCAGCTCAGCAAGCTGGTCGAGGGGCCGGATCCTGCCGAGGTGACGCGGTCGGAGTCGACCCAGCGACACGGCATACCGACCGGGTTGTTGCGCCCACCTCGAAGCGCGCGGAAGACCGGCTCAACCTCGCGTTGGGCGCAGCACTGGGCGCGTCGGTCGTCGCTGGACTCGGGCTGGCCCGTGGGTTCGTGCGCCGGGTCGCCCGGCGCCGCTGACCTCAGCTGGTGCTGAGCACCGTCGAGGCGGCCCGATGGAGCGCGTCGCGCCAGTCGGGGAGCGGGGCCAGACCAGCAGCCGCCCACATCTCGTGGGAGAGAACGCTGTATGCCGGTCGCGTCGCCGGCGTCGGAAACTCGCTCGACGGGATCGGTTGCACCCGCGCGGGATCGAGACCCAACTCCTCGAAGACCGCCTGCGCCAAACCGTGCCACGACGTCTCGCCGGATCCGGTGCCGTGCCAGATCCCGAACGGCGCGCCCGCCTCGACGAGTCGCACGATCGCGTCGGCGAGGTCGACGGTCCACGTGGGTTGCCCGATCTGGTCGGCCACGACGGTCAGGGTCTCTCGCTCGCCGGCAAGTCGCTGCATCGTCGCCGGGAAGTTCTTGCCACCAGCGCCGTAGAGCCAGGCGGTGCGCACGATCCACGACCGCGGGCACTCGGCCCGCACCGCGAACTCTCCTGCTGCCTTGGTCCGGCCGTAGGCAGACAACGGCGCAACCGGTGCGTCAGCGGCATACGCCTCATGTCCGGCACCGGCGACGACGTAGTCCGTCGAGAGGTGCACGAGCGACGCTCCGTGACGCGTGGCCGCGCGGGCGAGGTTGGCTGCACCCACCGCGTTGACGGCAAAGGCCGCCGCCTCTTCACTCTCGGCTCGGTCAACAGCCGTGTATGCCGCGCAGTTGACGACGATGTCGTGGCCAGACACCGCGGCCTCACACGCAGCCGGGTCGGTCACGTCGAGGTCACCGCGCCCCAAGCCGGTCACCTCGTGGCCCGACTGCGCCACTCGAGGAATGAGGTCGTGGGCGAGCATGCCGCCCGCGCCGGTGACGAGCCAGCGCGCCATCAGCGCTGGACGACGCTCTGGGTGGCGGCGTACTTGGCCTCGGTGGCGTCCTTCATCGGACGCCACCACGCCTCGTTGTCGCGGTACCACTCCACGGTCGCTGCGAGGCCCTCGCGGAAGCTGGGGTACTCAGGCGACCAGCCGAGCTCGGTGCGCAGTCGGGTGGAGTCGATGGCGTAGCGCCGGTCGTGACCGGGGCGGTCGGTGACGTGGTCGAAGTCGTCAGCGTCCTTGCCCATGAGCTCGAGGATGTCGCGCACGACCGTCTTGTTGTCGACCTCGCCATCGGCGCCGATGAGATAGGTCTCGCCGATCTCGCCGCGATCGATGATCGCCCACACGGCTCGGTTGTGGTCGTCGACGTGGATCCAGTCGCGCACGTTGAGTCCGTCGCCGTAGAGCTTGGGGCGGACGTCGTCGATGAGGTTGGTGATCTGGCGCGGGATGAACTTCTCGACGTGCTGGCGCGGTCCGTAGTTGTTGGAGCAGTTCGAGATCGTGGCCTTGACGCCGAAGGACCGCACCCAGGCGCGCACCAGCAGGTCGCTGGCGCCCTTGGTCGAGGAGTAGGGGCTCGAGGGGTTGTAGGGCGTGGCCTCGGTGAAGCGCGCAGGGTCGTCGAGCTCGAGGTCTCCGTAGACCTCGTCGGTGGAGATGTGGTGATAGCGCACGTCGTGCCGCCGCACCGCCTCGAGGAGCGTGAAGGTGCCGACCACATTGGTGTTCACGAACGGCCACGGATCCGACAGGGAATTGTCGTTGTGTGACTCGGCGGCGAAGTGCACCACGAGGTCGTGCTCGGCCACGAGGCGATCCACCAGGGCGGCATCGGTGATGTCACCCTCCACGACAGTGACGCGCTCGTCCAGCCCGGCCAACGACGCCTGCGAACCGGCATACGTCATGGCGTCCAACACCGTGACGGTGACGTCCGGCCGTGTGGCAAGGGTCAGGTGGACGAAGTTTGATCCAATGAAGCCGGCTCCACCGGTGACGAGTATGCGCACGCGAGAGAGCGTAACGGTGGGAGAGACTGGCGTGATCAGACACAGGGACGGCTCGGTAGGGTGGCGCGCATGAAGGGCATCATTCTGGCCGGGGGATCTGGCACGCGACTGCATCCCATCACGCGTGGCATCAGCAAGCAGCTGATGCCGATCTATGACAAGCCGATGGTGTACTACCCGCTGTCCACCCTGATGATGGCCGGGATCCGCGAGGTCCTGATCATCACGACCCCGCAGGACCTCGATCAGTTCGTGCGGCTTCTCGGCGACGGCCACGAGTGGGGCATCGAGATCTCGTATGCCGAGCAGCCGAGTCCCGATGGGCTTGCCCAGGCCTTCATCATCGGTGCCGAGTTCATCGGCGATGACTCGGTCGCCCTCGTCCTCGGCGACAACATCTTCCACGGCGCGGGCCTGGGGACCTCCCTGCGCACCTTGACCGATGTGAGCGGCGGACATGTCTTCGCCCACCACGTGAGCGAGCCCACCGCCTACGGCGTCGTGGAGTTCGACGAGACCGGCAAGGTGCTCTCGATCGAGGAGAAGCCCTCCCAGCCCAAGTCCAACTACGCCGTCCCCGGACTGTACTTCTACGACAACGACGTCATCCAGATCGCCCGTGACCTGAAGCCCAGCGCGCGTGGCGAACTGGAGATCACCGGGATCAACGACGCCTACCTCCGTCGCGGGGACCTCACCGTGACGGTTCTGCCGCGAGGCACCGCGTGGTTCGACACGGGGACCTTCGAGGGCCTCATGGACGCCAGCCAGTTCGTCCACCTCATCGAGGCCCGACAGGGCACGAAGATCGGGTGCGTCGAGGAGATCGCCTGGCGCGCCGGATGGATCGACGACACGCAGTTCTCCGCACTGGGCGACGCCTTGGTCAAGAGCGGCTACGGCGGCTACCTCCATGCGTGCCTGGCCGAGGGCCGCAGGACGTTCTGATGCAGATCGAACGCCTCGCGATCGAGGGCGCCTTCGTCATCACGCCCCGTCAGTTTCCGGACGACCGCGGCGTCTTCCTCGAGTCCTTCCGCGGCGACAAGCTCGCCGAGCACCTCGGACATCGGCCCGACATCGTCCAGACCAACGTCTCGGTCTCGTCGCGGGGGACCGTGCGTGGGATCCATTTCGCCGACATCCCACCGGGGCAGGGCAAATACGTCACCGCCGTGCATGGGTCCCTGCTCGACTACGTCGTTGACCTGCGTGAAGGCTCACCGACGTTCGGGATGGTCGAACAGGTTCTCCTTGACGCTGTCGACCGTCGAGCGGTCTACCTCACCGAGGGCCTGGGCCACGCCTTCTGCTCCCTCGAGGACAACACCACCGCCATGTATCTGTGCACCGCCGCGTACAACCCGACGGGCGAACACGGCATACACCCGCTCGATCCCGACATCGGCCTGACGATTCCCGCGGACCTGGACGTCACGCTCTCACCCAAGGACGAGGCCGCGCCGAGTCTCGCCGAAGCGCTGGCCGTCAGGGCTGCTGCCGACGTATGCCGCGTGGCAGGCGCACGTCGGCTCGAAGTAGGCCACGAGCCATCGAGCTCAGGCCCGGTGCCGCCCGGAGTCGGAGCCGATGTGGACTCGGTCGTCGCCGGCCTCACGCGCGTCCCCAGAACCAGGGCGAGCAGGGCCGCTCCGCCGACGAGCGGCAGCAACGAGGGCGTCACGTTCCCCGTCGGTGACGTCAGGGCTGCTGCGACGGCTGGCTCGCCCGCAGGTTCCGCTGCAGGTGCCTTCGCGGCAGCTGCCGTGGGCGCCTCAGTGACCTCGCCGCGCTCGACGAGGCGACCCACGGGCTTCGCGACGGCACCGTGGGCGAAGGCCCAGTCGAGCAACGAGGCGGCGGGGCGCCAACTGCTGCCGGTGCCGTACATCTCCGTGACGATGTAGGTCTTGCCGCCGCGGGTGGCCGCTCCGATGAAGGTGCGGTGTGCCGCCTTGGTGAAGCCGTTCTTCACGCCGATCGTGCCCGGGTAGTTCCACAGGAGCCGGTTGTGGTTGCCGATGGCATAGCTCGACCGACTGCGTGAGGCCTGGGTCGCCACCGACGGGAACGTCGCCGTCTTCGTCGAGGCGAGCTTGAGGTAGGCCGGGTTGGCGATGGCCGCCCGGCCGAAGAGGGCGAGGTCGTAGGCGCTGCTGTGCTGACCGGGAGCGTCGAGACCGCTGGGGTCCGAGACGACGGTGTCGTGCGCTCCGAGTTCGGCGGCGAGGTCGTTGAGTTCGGTGACCGTCTTGGCGAGCCCGCCGTTGAGTTCGGCGAGCCCGTATGCCGCGTCGTTCCCGGACGACATGACGAGGGCCTGGAAGAGCTGCGCGGCCGTGTAGGTCGCCACCGGCGACCATGCCGACCCGGGTGCCCTCGGCGTTCGACTCGAGGGTCGTGGCCTTGAGGACGGCCGTGGGCTTGATGCGGGGGAGCAGGTGGATGGCGGTCAGGGTCTTGAGGGTGCTTGCCGGCAACAGGTGGGCGTGCGGGTTCTTGGCGGCGAGGATGTCGCCGGTGTCGGCGTCGGCGATGACCCACGCGACATCGCTCACGTCGGGCGGTGCAGGGACGCCGGCGGGGGTGTCGACGATGACCGAGTTCATCAGCGCGAGGCGGGGGCCGCCGACGCTGAGCTCGGGATCGAGCGTGTCAGGGACACGCGGCAGGGTCGGACTGGCGCTCGCGCTGGGGGCTGGACTGCCGGTCGGGCTGGGGGTCGGTGTGGCCAGGGCAGGTGTCGCAGCCGCAGTCAGGGCAGCCGCGACGAGGGCCGTCGTGGTGACGGCGAGCGCAACGTTGCGCATCGACGCTCCTCTCGGATGGTCCGCCAGGGAAAACGGACCATCCGAACGACCCTACGACACGTGCTGCGTCAGGCGGCGCGACGGGAGCGGGCGGTGCGGGCAGCCTCGTAGTGCCCCACGAGCTGTTCGGTGAGGCTGTCCCAGGAGCGCCCGCGCACGGCTTCCTCGGCACGCGCGCCCAGGGTCGAGCGCCAGTCCGGGTCGCCCACGAGGGCGTCGACGTGGTCGTGCAGTGACCCGGGAAGGTCGGGGTCGAAGAGCAGCCCGGTCTGGCCGTGGTCGACGAGGTCGAGGGGGCCACCGCGCGCCGGCGCAACGACAGGAAGCCCGAAAGCGGCAGCCTCCTGGAGCGTCTGGCCGAAGGTCTCGCGAGTGCCGGTGTGCACGAAGACGTCGAACGCGGCATACGCGCGGGCAAGGTCGTCGCCGGACTGGCGACCCAGGAAGACGGGTGAGCGGTTCGGGCGTCCGGGCATCGAGGCCACTGCCTCGGTGAGCTGCGCGCCGATCTGGGCGCGGTTGGGGCCGTCACCGACGATGACGAGGCGAGTGCCGGGGATCTGCGCGACCTCGGTGAGACGCCACAGCTCCTTCTCGGGGGCGAGGCGGCCGACATATCCGAGCAAGACCTCACCACTGGGCGCCAGTGCACCACGCAGCTCGAGCGTCCCGGGATCGGTGCGCCAGCGCGGTGAGAACAGGCTCGTGTCGACGCCGCGAGCCCAGAGGTCGGTACGCAGCACTCCGTGCGAACGCAGTTCCGCGAGAGTGGGGCGCGACGGGGCGAGGGTGAGGTCCGCGTGCGCGTGCATGCGCCGGATCCAGCGCCAGGCGGCGTTCGCGGCGCCGGCACCGAGGCGAGCCGGGCCGTGCTGGGCGAGATAGCTCGGCATGTCCGTCTGGTAGATCGCCACCGCCGCGGTGTTGGTCTGATCGGCGAGCTGGAGGGCGCGGGCACCGAGCACGAAGGGTGAGGCCGCGTGGATGACGTCGGGCTTGAACTCCTTGAGCGTCCTGCGCAGGGCGGGGGTCGGCACACCGGTGGGGAACTGGCGCACGTTGATCGACGGGAGTCCGTGAACCTTGAACCCCTCGAAGGTCGCCGGAGCCGGGCCCGGCGCGATGATGAGGGCCTCGTGGCCGAGGGCGCGCAGGGACTGGGCCACGCGGCATACGCTCGTCGTGACGCCGTTGAGCGTGGGGAGGAACGACTCCGTCACCATGGCTACTCGCATGGGTCCACGGTCCCGAGATCGGGTGGTGAACTGGCAGCCTGCGGAGGTGTGTCAGGTGATCAGCGGATGAACGTCCGTCCGCTCAGACTCCCGGCAACGTGACGAGGAAGACCTCACCGCTGCCCGTGACAGTGACGTCGTGGTCCTGGGCTCCCAGGTATGCCGCCCGCACCGGTCCCAGCGCGAGAGTCGCCTTCGGCGACGTGAGGGTGACGTCGCCGTGGAGACAGAACACGATGCGGGGGGTGCCGTTGCCCGGGATCGGGACCTCGTCAGGGGCGTGAAGTCGGCGCAGGGCGAAGCGGTCGGAGTGGGTCGGGAACTGCTGCGTCGCGGGGAGCACCGGGTCGGGCTCGGCGTGACCGACGCTTCCGTCGGCGTCGGGGTCGACGATGCGCAGCAGCTCGGGGACGTTGAGCTCCTTGCCCGTGAGTCCGGCGCGAACGACGTTGTCGGAGTTGGCAAGCACCTCGACGCCCAGACCACTGACGTAGGAGTGGAGGACGCCTGCGGGCACGTCGATGTAGTCGCCGGGCTCGAGCACCCGGTGATACATGAGCAGGAGGACGGCGAGGCCGATGTCGTCGGGGTGGTCCTCTGCGACGTGGGCGATGGCGGCGCACTGATGGCCCTCGTCGTCGGGGCTGGCCGAGACGCGGACGCAGGCGGCGACGAGTTCGCGCGCAAAGGCAGTGTGCTCGCTCGCGGGCGTCGCGAGGATCGCGTCGAGGAGGGCGTGCGACGGGTTGGGCTGGTTGGCGGCCGCGTCGACGAGGGCGGTGAGCCGGGGGAGGGCCAGGCGCTTGGCGAGTGACGCGACCTCGTCGGGAGTACGCATCCCCACGAAGACGGTGAACGGCGCGATGGCGATGAGCATCTCGGGCTTGGCCCAGTCGTCGACGTAGGTCGCGTCGACGTGGCTCGTCTCCCTGTCGCGCTCGCGGACCTCACGGGCCTGCTCGGCGGTCGGGTGCGCCTGGATGGAGATCGCGCGGCCGGGGGCGAGCACCTTGAGGAGGAAGGGCAGCCGGTTCTCGAAGTCGGCGGCGCACTGATCGCCGAGCTCGCGGGCCGGGTCGGCGCGGATGACGTCGGTCAAGGTGGTGGCGACGCCGTCACGGGTGATGCCGCACGGGCCGCTCTCGTGGGCGCCCATCCACAGCTCGGACTCGGGTTCGGCACTCGGGATGGCGCGCCCCTGCAGGCTCGCGATGGACACATGGGACCCCCAGGCGTCGGTGAAGAGCACCGGCTCCAGCAGATCCATCGGGCCATCGTAGGTGTCGGGGTGGTTAGCCTGACGACCATGTCTGACATTGCCGGGTTCTGGGCCGTCATCCCTGCGGGCGGAGCCGGGACCCGTCTGTGGCCTCTCTCCCGGGCCGGCCACCCCAAGTTCCTGCACGACCTCACCGGCTCGGGTCGCAGTCTGCTCCAGGAGACCCTTGACCGGGTGACGCCGCTGGCTGGCGACCGGGTTGTCGTCGTCACGGGGGTGGCCCATGCCGTGGCGGTGCGCGAGCAGTTGCCGTCACTCGGGGCCGAGCAGGTCCTCGCCGAGCCGGCCCCGCGCGACTCGATGGCGGCGATCGGGCTGGCGGCCGCGGTCGTGGAGGCCAGGGACCCCGAGGCGATCATCGGCTCGTTCGCGGCCGACCACGTCATCCCCGACGCCGAGGCCTTCCGGGCGTGTGTCGCCGAGGCGGTCGAGGTCGCTCGTGACGGACTCGTCGTGACGATCGGCATCGAACCGACGCATCCGTCGACGGGCTTCGGCTACATCCAGATGGGGACCCGCATCTCGGGAGCCGCGACGGCTCGGCGGGTGCGCCAGTTCGTCGAGAAGCCTGATGCCCGCCGCGCTGCGGCCTACCTGTCGACGGGTGAATTCCGTTGGAACGCAGGGATGTTCGTCGTCCGTGCTGCGACGCTGCTCGACCTGCTCCACCGTTGGCACCCTGAGCTCGCCGACGGTGTGCGTGCCATCGCGGCCGCTCCTGAGCGCCTCGACGAGATCTGGCCGACGCTCGAGAAGATCGCCATCGACCACGCCGTCGCCGAACCCGCGTCGGACATCGGGGTGGTGGCCGTGGTGCCGGGGGACTTCGCCTGGGACGACATCGGTGACTTCTCGAGCCTGGCGTCGCTCCTGCCCGAGCCGGCCGAAGGCCCGCGCATCCTCGGTGATGCGGCGCTCGTGCACTCGGTGGACTCGACCGGGCTCGTGTCGCCCCGCGGTGGGCGCCCGATTGCTGTCGTCGGGCTCGAGGACGTCGTCGTCATCGACTCGGGCGACGCGGTGCTCGTGACGACCCGCGAGCGGGCGCAAGACGTCAAGAAGATCGTCGAACAACTCAAGGAACTGGGTCGAACCGACCTCACCTGAGCGGACCCCTTTTCCGGGTGCCCCGCGAAAGGGGTCCCGAGCAAGGGACAGTTCTCTTGTTCGGGCACCGTTTCCCGGGTGCCCCGGGTCGACCCTACTAGTTTTCTCCCCACCTCTCCCTGATCAGGTGACAGCCCTCGTGTTCCGCACCACCACTACCACCGATACCCCGGGGGGTAAGGGTGCCGGGGTCAGGCGGCGTCGCGCATCCGGTATGCCGTGAAGGCCAGTCCCGTGAGCACCGCAGCGATCGCAGCACAGCACGATCGTCGGCGTCGCCGACCAGTCGCCGCCCGGCAGTTGGGGCACGTGGGCGAACGGTGAGACCTTGACCAGCCAGTCGGGCAGGCCGATCGTGGCGCCGAGCTCACCCAGGCCGAAGGCCACCGCGAGCCCACCCCAGCCGATGGCCGAGGCCCGGTTCGGGACGGCGGCCGCGGCAAGGAGTGCGACCGACACCATGACGGCTGTCGCGGGGAGTCGGGCGGCGGCGGCGCCGAGCAGCCCACCCATTCCCGGCACATCACCCTGACCACCCGACACGAGCGCCACGACCAGGCCGAGCGCCAGCAGCAGGGCGGTCGGAAGGGCGAACGCGTGGAGAGCGTGAGCGCCGAGCCACGAGGTGCGTGAGGTGGCTGTCGCGAGGACGGGTTCGGCCCGACCCGCGCGTTCCTCGGCAGCAGGGCGCAGGGCCAGCGAGATGCCCGCTGCGGTCGCAGCGACGCCGACGAACGCGAACTCGGTCGCGAGGAAGATGTCGGTGATCGTGCCGGCGCTGCCGCCGAGCTTCTTGAGCATGTCGACCACGGACTGGTCGGAGGCCATGTCAGCGACCGACGTGACCAACCCACCGAGGACTCCACCGAGAATGACGAACGCGGCCAGCCAGCCGATCGCCGACGGACGGTCGAGGCGCCACACGAGCCCCATGGGGGTGCCGAGGCTGTCCTTGGCGCGAGCCGGGCCCGGGCGCGACGGGAACAGGCCCGATCCGATGTCACGGCGGTCGAGCAGCGAGAACGCCAGGCCGACGAGCGCCGCGGCCAACAGCACGGCGAGGCCGAGGATCCAGAACCGGTTGGCGCCGTAGGCGCCGACCTTGGAGGCCCACCCGAGCGGACTGGCCCAGGAGATGACCTCGGCCGAGCCACCGGCGGTGTCGCCGATGGCGCGGAGGACGAACATCGCGGCCAGTGCGCTCAGCGCGATGCCGGCGCAGGCGCGTGCGCTCGTCGTGAGCTGGGCCGCGACCGCGGTGATGCCGACCATCGCGAGCCCGGCGATGACCCACGCGACAGCCCATGGCGATCGACCCGGCCGGGTCGAGACCCACGGCGATGAGTCCGGCTGTCGTGAGCAGAGCCGCGCCCACGACGGCCAGCGACGCGAGCGTCATCGCGGCGGTCAGTGGCGCCCGGCGCCCGACGACGCCCGCGCCCACCAGCTCAAGGCGACCCACCTCCTCCTCGACGCGCGTGTGGCGGCGCACCACGGCATACGCCAACAGTCCGACGAAAACGGCACCCATGAGCACCGTCTTGAACACGGACAAGGAGTCGCGGTTCTCGGCACGCGATGGGGCCGTACATCGCGATGATCGACGGGTTGGCGAGGACGGCTCCGAGTCCGGCGCGAGCAGCCTCGTCGGTGGGATAGAGGTCGATGGTGGCCTGCGCGGACCCGACCGAGAGGGCCGTGAGGGCGAGCAGGCTCGCGGGGATGAGGATGCGGTCGCGTCGCCAGGCGAGGCGGAGGAGTGTGCCGGTGCCGGTGAGGCTGCTCATGCCACGGTCACGTCCTCGGGCGACGAGCTGTAGTGCGCGAGGAAGAGGTCCTCCAGGCTCGCGGGCTCGCAGGTGAGGGTCGTGAGCCCGAGTCGGTCGAGCCGGCTCACGGCATCGCCGACGTGGGCCGCGTCGACGGAGAAGCGGATGTCGGTGCCGGACTCGTCGACGAGGACGTCCTCGACGCCTGGCCACTGCGAAATCTCCTGTCCCACAGGCATTCTCACGATCGCGTGGACGGTCGAACGAGACAGGTGGCGCAGGTCGGCGAGGGTGCCGGACTCGACGATGCGGCCTGCGCGCACGATGCTGACGCGCTCGCAGGCGTGCTCGATCTCGCTGAGGATGTGGCTCGACAGGAGCACCGAGTGGCCGCGGGCCCGGGCGGCGCGCAGCTCGTCCTGGAAGACGCGCTCCATGAGCGGGTCGAGGCCGGACGTCGGCTCGTCGAGGATGAGCAGGGGGGCGTCGGAGGCGAGGGCGGCGATGAGGGCGACCTTCTGGCGGTTGCCCTTGGAGTAGGAGCGCGCCTTCTTGGTCGGGTCGAGCTCGAACCGCTCGATGAGGTCGGCGCGTCGGCTCTCGTCGATGCCGCCGCGCAGCTTGGACAGGACGTCGATGGTCTCGCCGCCGGTGAGGTTGGGCCAGAGCGCGACGTCGCCGGGGACGTAGGCGACCCGGCGGTGCAGCTCGGTCGCGTCGGCCCACGGGTCGCCGCCGAAGAGGGTCATGTGCCCGGAGTCGGCCTTGGTGAGGCCGAGCAGGATGCGGATGGTCGGTCGACTTGCCGGCGCCGTTGGGGCCGAGGAAGCCATGGACCTCACCCTCGGGGACGGTGAGGTCGAGGCCGTCGAGCGCCACGGTGGCGCCGAAGGTCTTGCGGAGGTCGCGTGTCTCGATGACGGTGTTCACGACTTCGAACATACACCGTTTTCACAAAAACGTGAATGCTATAAACTTCGTGTATGCCGTCTCGCTCGTCGTCCGTGTCCGTCTCTCGTGATGCAGTCCGCACCTCTGCCCGTACCGCCGCCCGCAGGGCTGGCGACGGACCGGCTGTGGTCAGTCACGAGGAGTCGCACGCGGTCGTCGAGCGGCTCGGTGCGGCGCTGTCCGCTGCTGGGTTCCCGCCGATGCCGTCCCGGATCTTCGCCGCGCTGCTCGTCGACGATGACGGGCGGATGACGGCGGCCGAGCTCAGCAAGGAGCTGTCCGTGAGTGCGGCGGCCATCTCCGGAGCGGTGCGCTATCTCGGCCACATCGGACTGCTGCGTCGGGAACGCGAACGCGGCGGGCGCAAGGACGTCTTCGTCGTTCTCGAAGACGCGTGGCACGGCGCGCTCATGAACACCGACCAGGTCTATGCCCCGATCATCGCGGCGCTGTCCGACGGGGTCGACCACCTGGGGGTCGGGACGACCGCCCGGGAGCGCCTGCAGCTGTCCCTGGAGTTCCTCGAGTTCGTCTCCGTGGAGATGGGCGGGATCGTCAGCCGCTGGGAGGCCTACAAGCGCGGCCGCGGTGAGGCTCGGCGGGACGCCCCAGTACGATGGGCGGTCCCATGACTGACACCCTCACTGCCCTCGGCGCCAGCGTCGTGTCGGCGCTTCCTGAACTCATCGAGATCCGCCGCGACCTGCACGCCCACCCCGAGCTGTCGCGACTCGAGACCCGCACGACCGAGATCATCGCCAGCCGCCTCGAGCAGGCCGGCGTGCGCGTGCGTCGCCTCCCGGGCACCGGACTGATCGCCGACCTCGGAGCCGAGCAGGCGGCATACCGGGTCGCTCTGCGTGCGGACATGGATGCGCTCCCCGTGCAGGAGCAGACCGATCTCCCGTTCGCATCGACGACTGACGGTGTCGCGCACTCGTGCGGCCATGACGTCCACGTCGCGGCGCTCCTCGGAGCGATGCTCGCCCTCAAGGAGCACGAGCAGGTGCTGCTCGAGCGCGGCACCGGTGTGCGAGCGATCTTCCAGGCGGCCGAGGAGGTCATCCCCGGTGGCGCCCACGAGGCGATCGCGGAGGGTGCGATGGAGGGTGTCGACGCGATCTTCGCCGTCCACTGCGACCCGTCGCTCGACGTCGGCCAGGTCGGCCTGCGCGAGGGCCCGATCACGGCTGCCTGCGACCACATTCGCGTCCACCTCACCGGGCGCGGCGGGCACACCTCCCGGCCGCAGCTCACCGAGGACCTCACCTATGCGCTGGCCAAGGTCGTCACCGACGTCCCGGCCGCGCTGTCCCGCCGACTCGACCCCCGCGCCGGTGCCGCCCTCGTGTGGGGTGTCGTGCGGTCCGGGACGGCGAGCAACGTCATCCCGAGCACGGGGGAGTGCAGCGGCACCCTGCGCATGCTCGACGCCAACGCCTGGCTCACCGTCGGACCCCTGCTCGACGAGATCGTCCAGGGCGTCGTTGCTCCCTATGGCGTGACGGCCCGGCTCGAGCGGATCAAGGGCGTGCCACCGGTCGTCAACCAGGCGGACGCCATCGACGCGTTGCGGTTCGCGTGCCTCGGCTCGGGGTTGCAGGTGGCGCCGACCGTCCAGTCGCTCGGCGGCGAGGACTACAGCTGGTACCTCTCCCACGCCCCCGGCGCGATGGCCCGCCTCGGCACCCGCACGCCCGGTGGTCGCACCTATGACCTGCACCAGGGGGACGTTGTCATCGACGAGGACGCCATCAGCTGCGGAGCGCGGCTGCTCGCGTCGGTCGTCGTGGCCCACACCGTCAAGAACGAAGGAGGCACGCATGGCTGACATCGACTGGGATGCGTTGCGCGACAGGGCAATCGAGATGACCACGCATTCCTACGCGCCCTATTCGGACTATCGGGTCGGGGTGGCCGGCCTCACCGACGACGGTCGCGTCGTCGCCGGGTGCAACGTCGAGAACGCCGCCTACGGAGTGACCCTGTGCGCCGAGTGCGGCATGGTCTCCGAGTTGCACGCCACCGGAGGCGGACTGCTCGTCGCGGTGTTCTGCGTCGACGGCCGTGGAGAGGCCCTCATGCCCTGCGGTCGCTGTCGCCAGCTGCTGTGGGAGAACGGCGGCGCGGCCTGCCAGATCATGACGCCCGAGGGTGTCCAGACGATGGCTCAGGTGTTGCCCCAGGCCTTCGGTCCGGACAACCTCGCGCAGCGTCCCTGAGCCTCCATCGCGCGCCCTCGCCGGGTGACATGATGACGCCATGAGCGAGAATTTCGACGCGGTCGACGTCATCACCGCCAAGCGGGACAAGCACGAACTGAGCGACGAGCAGATCCGCTGGGTCATCGATGCCTACACCCGCGGAGCCGTTGCCGACGAGCAGATGAGCTCCCTCGCGATGGCGATCCTGCTCAACGGGATGAACCGTCGCGAGATCGCGAGCTGGACGGCCGCGATGATCGCGAGCGGTGAGCGGATGGACTTCTCGTCCCTGTCGCGCCCCACCGCCGACAAGCACTCGACCGGTGGTGTGGGCGACAAGATCACCCTGCCCCTGGCTCCCTTGGTCGCGGTCTTCGACGTCGCCGTGCCGCAGCTGTCCGGCCGCGGCCTGGGACACACCGGTGGCACCCTCGACAAGCTCGAGTCGATCCCCGGGTGGAAGGCCGACCTCAGCAACGAGGCGATGATGCGCCAGCTCGACGAGGTCGGGGCGGTCATCTGCGCCGCCGGCACCGGCCTCGCGCCCGCCGACAAGAAGCTCTATGCACTGCGCGACGTCACCGGCACCGTCGAGGCCATCCCGCTCATCGCCAGCTCGATCATGAGCAAGAAGATCGCCGAGGGCACCGGCGCGCTCGTCCTCGACGTCAAGGTCGGCTCGGGTGCGTTCATGAAGAACCGCGAGGACGCCACCGAGCTCGCCCGCACGATGGTCGAGCTGGGCACCGACGCCGGCGTCAAGACGGTCGCGCTCCTCACCAACATGCAGGTGCCGCTGGGGCTCACGGCCGGCAACGCGCTCGAGGTCCGCGAGTCGGTCGAGGTGCTCGCCGGTGGCGGGCCCGAGGACGTCGTCGAACTGACCGTCCGGCTGGCGCAGGAGATGCTGCAGGCCGCCGGTCGCGACGGTGACGACGTCGCCGCTGCGCTCAAGGACGGTCGCGCCATGGATGCCTGGCGCCGGATGATCGCCGCCCAGGGTGGCGACCCCGACGCCGAACTCCCCGTCGCCAAGCACACCGAAGAGATCCTTGCTCCCGCCGACGGTGTGCTCACCCAACTCGATGCGTATGCCGTGGGCGTCGCCGCGTGGCGCCTCGGCGCCGGTCGCGCGCGCAAGGAGGACCCGGTGCAGGCCGGTGCTGGCATCGAGCTGCACTTCAAGCCGGGCGCAACGGTGCGCGGTGGCGAGAAGCTCATGACCCTCCACACCGACACCCCCGAGAAGTTCGAGCGGGCCAAGGAAGCCCTCGAGGGCGGCTTCACCATTGCCCCCGAAGGTTCGCGCCCGGACCTGCTTCCCCTCGTCATCGACAGGATCTCCTGATGGGTGCTGTGGCCGCCGACATCGTCAAGCGCGCACCCAAGGCGCTGCTGCACGACCACCTCGACGGTGGTCTGCGCCCGCAGACGATCATCGAGCTGGCGGCCGCGTCGGGCTACGACGGGTTGCCCGCCGACCGACGCCGAGGAGCTCGGGCGCTGGTTCCGGGACAGCGCCGACTCGGGTTCGCTGGTGCGCTACCTCGAGACGTTCAGCCACACCGTCGCCGTGATGCAGACCCCGACGAGCTGCGCCGCGTTGCGCGCGAGTGCGCCGTCGACCTCGCCGCCGACGGGGTCGTCTATGCCGAGTCGCGGTTCGCACCCGAACTCCACGCGGAGAAGGGGCTGGCGCTCACCGAGGTCGTCGAGGCAGTCCTGGAGGGCCTGCGCGAGGGTGAGGCCGAGGCTGCTGCCGCTGGCACGCCGATCCGCATGGTCTCCCTGCTCACCGCGATGCGGCACGCCGCCAAGAGCGACGAGATCGCCGAGCTCGCCGTGCGCTATCGCCACCAAGGCGTCGGCGGCTTCGACATCGCCGGCGCCGAGGCCGGCTTCCCGCCGAGCCGCCACCTGTCGGCCTTCGAGTACCTCCGCCGCGAGAACGCCCACTTCACGATCCACGCCGGTGAGGCGTTCGGCCTGCCGAGCATCTGGGAAGCGATCCAGTGGTGCGGCGCCGACCGCCTCGGACACGGGGTCCGCATCGTCGACGACATCACGACCGAAGGTGACACGCACACGCTCGGTCTCCTCGCGGCATACGTGCGTGATCGTCGTATCCCGCTCGAGATGGCACCGACGTCCAACCTGCAGACCGGCGCGGCCGAATCCATTGCGACACACCCGATCACGATGCTCAAGGACCTGCGCTTCCGCGTCACGATCAACACCGACAACCGGCTCATGTCCGGCACGTCGATGACCCGCGAGATGCAGCTGCTCGTCGACGAGGCCGGCTGGACCCTCGATGACCTGCGCTGGGCCACGATCAACGCGATGAAGTCGGCGTTCATCCCGTTCGACGAGCGGCTCGCGATCATCGAGCGCGTCGTCAAGCCGGGGTATGCCGCGTTGTCCGCCGCGACCTGACGGTCCCGTCGTCAGGCGGCGACGGGGGCGGTGGCGGGCTGGTCGCTCTCGGCGACGTCTCCGGTGACCCCGGCGCGCGCGGCCCGGCGACCCACGACGAAGACGTAGGCGAAGAACAGCGACTCGGCGACGACGCCGATGAGGATGCGCGCCCACGTCGGCAGTCCCGACGGCGTCACGAACCCCTCGATCCCGCCACTGATGAACAACACCGCCACGAGCCCCAGCGCGATCCCGGCGGCGGTGCGCCCCTCGGCCGCCAAGGAGTCCAGGCGGGTGCGGGGCCCTGGTTCGATCCACGACCAGAACAGCCGCAACCCGACGGCCGCAGCGATGAAGATCGCGGTGAGTTCGAGGAGTCCGTGCGGCAGGATCAGCCCGAAGAAGAGCGAGCCGCGGTCATGGCTGACCATGAGAGCACCGGCGATCCCGACGCTGATGACGTTCTGCGCCAGGATGAAGAGCACCGGCAGGCCGAGCACCCCGAGGGCGATGCACTGGGCCGCCACCCACGCGTTGTTGGTCCACACGAGGGTCGCGAACTCGTGGTGCGGGTACTCCGAGTAGTAGTTCGCGAAGTCCGTTCCCACATAGGCCTCGATCTCCGCCGCAGTCATCTGCTGGGTGAAGACCTCCGGGTGACGCACCGCCCAGGCGCCGACGACGACCGCCAGCACGATGCTTGCGAGCGTGGTGGCGAGCCACCAGCGGCGCGTCCGGTAGAGCGCGGCCGGGAACGTCTGGGTGAAGAAGCGGGCCGCGTCACCCCACGATGTGGTCCGGGACCCCGTTGCCGTATGCCGTGCCCGCGCCAGGAGCGCTGACAGATAGCTCACGAGCGACGGGTCCGGGCTGGACGACCGCACGACGGACAGGTGGGTCGACACCCGCTGATAGAGATCGAGCAGCTCGTCCGACTCTGCCCCGGAGAGTCGCCGACGACCCACGAGGTGCTCAAGGCGGCGCCACTGACCCACATGGGTGGCGATGTAGGCGTCGAGATCCACGTCGCCACTCTATGCGGCGCGACGGCGGGATAACCTCGCCTTCATGAGCGTGGACGGGGGATACCGCACCTACGCCGGTGATGACCTCGTCACGGGCGAGGGGGTCTTCGTCGAGCTCCCGGTGGCCGGTGTGCTCAGCCGGGTCGCGGCACGCCTCATCGATCTCCTCATCACGTTCGTGTTGGCGATCGTTGCGTTCTTCAGCGTGGGATCGCTCGTCGGCTTCCTGTCCGACGCGGTGGGACGGACGGCGGGGATCGTCCTGCTGGTCGGCCTCACCGTGATCCTGCCCGTCATCTTCGAGACGCTGACGCGGGGCCGCAGCCCGGGGAAATACGCCCTGGGACTGTGCACCGTGCGCGACGACGGTGGCCCGATCACCCTGCGCCACAGCGTGATTCGTCACCTCGTGGGCTTCGTCGAGTTCTATCTGCTGCAGGGGGTGCCCGCCGTCATTGCGGCCGTCATCCACCCGCGGGCCAAGCGGCTCGGTGACATGGCGGCCGGCACCTATGTCATGTCGTTGCGCCACAAGCTCCAGGTGACGGCGCCACCTGAGGCAGCGCCCGCACTCGAGCACTGGGTGCGCGGCGCCGACATCGGTCCGATGCCGGCGTCCCTCAGCATCGGGGCGCGCCAGTTCCTCACGCGCACAGGAGGTCTCACGGCGCAGTCACGTCATCAGTTGGGTCAGGACCTCTGTGCGCAGGTGGTGCAGTACGTCTCGCCTCCTCCGCCGCCGGGAGTGCACCCCGAGTGGATCCTTCGCTCCGTCCTCGCCGAGCGTCGTCGCCGCGACCTCGATCGGTTGCAATCAGAGGCGATCCGCACACACCGACTGCTGCCGCCCGACCCGCTGGGCTGAGACCTCAGAGGAGTCCCTGGCGCTTGAGGGCCAGGTAGTGGTCGACGAGCCCGAGCGGCAGCTTCTCGGGCGTCTGGTCAAGGACCTCGACCCCCAGGGACTGGAACGCTGCCGCGGTCCGGGCACGCAGGCCCACGGTCCGCTCGGCTGCAGCCGCGGCATACACATCTGTCGCTGTTCCACGGCCGAGACGCAACGCTTCGACGGCGGGATCGGCAACCGAAGCGACGACGACGCGGTGACGGGACGCCAGTGCCGGCAGGACCGGAAGGAGACCCTCCTCGAGCGCCGATGACTCGAGCGGCGTGATGAGCACGACGAGAGCACGCTGGGCGCCCACCTTCGTCACCTCCGACGCGAGCATCCGCCAGTCGGCCTCGATGAGCTGGGCGTCGACGGGAGCGAGCTCCGAGATGGCGTCGTGCAGCAGTGCGGCGCGGTCGTGACCGGACACGTGGGCGCGCACGGCCCGATCGCCCGCGATGATGTGGACCCGGTCGCGGGCGTGCCCGGCGATGGCCGTGAGGAAGAGCGCGGCGTCCATCCCCGAGTCGAGTCGCGGGGCGTCGCCGATGCGCCCGGCGCTCGTGCGCGACGTGTCGAGAACGATGATGATGCGGCGGTGCTGCTCGGGCTGCCACGTCCGCACGACGAGGGCCTGTCGCCGCGCGGTCGCCCGCCAGTCGATGGAGCGCACGTCGTCGCCCTCGACGTAGTCGCGCAGCGAGTCGAACTCCGTCCCCTGCCCGCGGGTGCGCATCGCGGCACGCCCGTCGAGCTGCCGCAGGACGGCCAGTCGGCTGGGGATGTGCTTGCGCGACGGGAACGGGTGGAGCACCCGCAGGCGACCGGGGACCTCCATCGAGGCCTGCCGGGCAGCGATGCCGAGCGGCCCCCGCAGACGCACGGTGACGCGGTCGGCGACCCGGTCACCGCGTCGCGTGGGTGTGAGCGTGGTGGTGAGGCGGGTGCGTTCGCCGCCGGGAAGACGGAGCGTATGCCGGGTGAGCTCGGCTCCCGTGGATGGCGGCCAGGCGTCGCGCAGGAGTCCGCGGGCGGTGCGGGTCCCGGGGTTCGTGACGAGCAGTGCCGTGCTCACCGATTCGCCGAGCCGCACGGACGTGGGCAGGACGCGCTCGAACTCCAGACTGCGTGGTTTGGGCGCGAGCAGGACGTCCACCGCCACGACCACCGCACAGAGCAGCAGCCACAGCCACACCGTTGACGCGGCGGGCCGGAGCACCACCGGCACGATGCCGAGGAGGACGAGCCACAGGGCTCGCGCGGTCAGGGCCATGAGTCCTCAGCGGGGGACGGGGACGGAGCCCAGCGCACTGTCGAGGACGGCAGAGACGTCGACACCTTCGAGTTCGGCCTCGGGCCGCAGGGAGAGTCGGTGGGCGAGGGTCGCGTGGGCCAGCGCCTTGACGTCATCGGGCGTGACGTAGCCACGATTGTTGAGCCAGGCCCAGGCTCGCGCCGTCGACATGAGCGCGGTCGCGCCACGAGGGCTCACGCCCAGCGACAGTGACGGAGAGTTGCGGGTCGCACGGGCGATGTCGACGACGTATGCCGCGATGTCGTCGCTGACTTCGACCTTGCGGACCGCGTCGGCCCCGGCTTCGAGATCGGCGGCGGAGGCGACGGGTGCAGAGCCCCGCTGCGCTGAGGTCGCGCGGGTCGAACCCGTCGGCGTGACGGCGGAGGACGGCGACCTCGTCGGCGCGAGGAGGCAGGGGCAGGGTGACCTTGAGGAGGAAGCGGTCGAGCTGCGCCTCGGGGAGGGGATAGGTGCCTTCGTACTCGACCGGGTTCTGGGTCGCGGCCACCATGAACGGCGGCGCGAGCGGGTGCGGCTGACCGTCGACACTGACCTGCCGCTCCTCCATGGCCTCGAGGAGGGCGGACTGGGTCTTCGGGGGAGTCCGGTTGATCTCGTCCGCGAGCAGGATGTTGGTGAAGACCGGGCCCTGGCGGAAGGTGAAGTCGCTCGTGCGCGCGTCGAAGACGAGCGAGCCGGTGAGGTCACCGGGCATGAGGTCAGGGGTGAACTGGACCCTCTTGGTCTGCACGTCGAGGGCCTGCGACAGCGAGCGGACGAGCAGGGTCTTGGCGACGCCGGGCACTCCCTCGAGCAGGATGTGGCCGCGGCAGAGCAGGGCGACGAGGAGACCGGTGACGGCGGCATCCTGACCGACGACCGCCTTGGCGACCTCGGCGCGCACGCGCAGCAGGGCGTCGCGGGCCTCCGGGGCAGCAGCCTGCGGGGCCGCGGCCTGTCGGTCGCTGCAGCCTGGGGAGCGGAGCTCTCGGGTGTGACGTTGTCAGTCATGGGCGGTGTGCCTTCTCCTCGAGGTCGGACAGGTCCTGGGCGAGCCGCACGAGGGCGGCGTCATCGGTGGGTGGGGGGCCGGCGACGAGGTCGAGCACCTCGCGCACGGGGCGGCCGGTGGCGGCCGAGATGGCTCGAGCCACGGCGTCGACAGAGTCTCCACGACGCAGGCCGAGGCGTGACCGGAGCCGGTCGAGGGTTGCGAGCCGGAGCACGGTGGCGGCACGGGGCCGGTCCTGGGCTCGTCGATAGAGCCGACCGCGGCTCTCGGTCGTCTCGACAGCCCGCACGACCACCGGCAGAGGTTCGCGCACCAGTCGTCCGAGTCGGCGGCCACGGATCAGGGCGAGCATCACGAGCCCGACGGCGACGAGCGCGAGCGAGGGTGCCAACCAGGCCGGCAGGAGCCCTCCGGACTCTCCCGTGTCGGAGTCGGCGAGGTCCGCCACGTCCGGTTGGTACCAGATCAGCCGGGACGACGCCCCGAGCAGGCGCAGGGCGATGGCGGCGTTGTCCTCGTCGGTGATCTCGCCGTTGGCGAAGCCGGTGGTGGTGCCCACGATGGTCATCGGCGGGTGTCCCGAGGTCGACGGCAACTCGAGGAGTCCGGCGCCGTGCTGGCCCTCGCCCTCGTCCCCACCGTCCTGCGACGGGATCGTGAGAGGGAAGCAGACCTTGGCGTCGGTCGAGCCGCTGCCGGCCTCGTAGCGGGAGTCGATGCCGACGAGGGAATCGCCCTCGTCGACGGTGCCGATGTCGCAACGGCTCTCGACCTGGATGGCCGCGCCGACAGCCCGGCCCGTCGCGTCGGCACCCACGGCCTTCAGTTGCGCCGTCGTCGGGGAGAGCATGACGATGCGGTCGACCCCGAGCGACTCCTGCCGCAGGGTCGTGGCCGCAGCCGTGCCGAGGTTGCTCGTGTTGGCGATGACGATGCTCGTGTCGTCATCGCGCTCGCGCAGCGCGTCGGTCACGTCGCCGATCGAGGTGCTGGTCTCGACCTCGACGCCGTTCTGTTCGAGCACCGCGACGAGGGCGGCGCCGCCGCCGGGGCCCAGACCTTCGGGGTCCATCGCGGCACCCGGGGGCGTCGTCACGATGGCGATGGCGGCCAGAGCACCCACACCCAGCGCGACGACGAGCGCCCACAGGCCGACGCGACGCCACCTCGACACGACCCTCATGACCGAGCCCCAGAGGACGTCAGGGCCGGACGGGTCCTGGCCAGTCGGTCGTCGAGCGCGAGGACGGCGCGGGCATCGTCCTCGCTTGCCTGGTCGTGTCCGTAGCGCACGGCATCAAACCGGTTGGCGCTCGCGCGGATCGGCTCGCTCTCGGCGGCGAAGGCTCGCGACAGGTCGATCGATGCCTCATGCGCGGTGCGCCCCGGCAGTTCGTCGAGGACGGTCCGCTCGACTGCCGACGCGACGATCGCGCGATAACCATCGAGCACGACGGTGTCCCAATCCTGTTCGCGCACAGCACTTTGCGCACGACGCCGGTATGCCGCCGCATCGACTCCGCGTTCGTCGAGGACTGCGCCCTCGGTCCCGGACCGGCGGGCGCGAGCCTCGGGTCGCAGCAGCAGCCCGATCACCAGAGCGAGGACCGCCACGGCAACGATGAGGACGAGCACGAAGATCCACGGCGGCAGCCCGGGCCCGCTGGTGTTGAAAAGACCGAGCAACCACTCACGGAACCGGTCCCAGAGACTGGGCTCCACGGCATACCGAGGCTTGGCGAGTTCGTCCTCGAGAAGGCGACGTCCCTCAGTCCGCGACGGGTCGAGAGGTGGTGCGTCGAAGATCATGCCGAGGCGCGGGCCCACGGCGCGCCGGCAGCGCCCTGCGCGGTCTGGATGAGCTGGACGTCGAGGCCTTCGCGGCGGATGCGGTGATCGACGTAGAGGAGCGCGTCGAGTCCGGCGGTGATCGGGGTGGTGAGGGCGCCGGCGATGACTCCCGCCACGCCGGTGAGGACGGCCTGCCAGATGTACATCTGGTCGAGGGGGAGTCCCGTGAAGGCCAGGACCCCGGCGAGGATGGCGAGGGGCGCCGTGATGAGCGAGCCGACGATGCCGATGGCGATCGCGGCGAGGATGCGGATGCCGAGCAGGCGCCAGAACAGGTTGCCACCGGTGAGGGCCCACGATCGCGCGAACGCCCTGCCGACCCCGAGGT
The DNA here is from genome assembly GCA_963807825.1 of uncultured Actinomycetota bacterium. Classification (GTDB taxonomy): domain Bacteria; phylum Actinomycetota; class Actinomycetes; order Actinomycetales; family Dermatophilaceae; genus Knoellia. Next base: position 5,234 of record CAWEDC010000027.1, on the reverse strand, counting down.
TCTCGAGGATGACCGACGGTGTGACGAAGGCGAGGCGGGTCCAGAGGAAGAGCATTGCCACCACCGCGATGAGCCCCGCGAAGAAGAGGAGACCGAACCCCGCGGCGACGGTCCCGCCGTTGCCGCCCGTGCCGCCGGCCACGAGCAGGGCCACGGGGATGGCGAAGATGGCACTGAGCGTGACGACGTAGATGAGCAGCGTCAGCAGGGTCGCTCCGATGAGGGACCAGATGCGCCCGATCGTCCCGCGCCAGGTCTCACCCGCGCTGACCTTGCGGCCGAGGACGGCCTGGCCGATGACATAGGCGAGGAATCCCGCGAGCAGGATCGTCGAGAGGAGTGATCCGATCTGGGGGATGAGGGAACCGCCTTGGCCGGCGAAGCCGGCGGTGTCGCCGCTGGCGATCGACTCCTCGAGCGTGATCGACTTCTCGTTGCTCGACACCCAGGCGCCGAGCGCGGTGAAGGGCACGAGGAAGACCAGGGACGTCAGCGCGGCCAGACCCACGGTGGCGGCGACGTTGCCGCGGACCGCGCGGAACACCGCACCGAAGAGGTCGTTCATCGTCAGGGGCCGCAGCGGGATGATGCCCGGTCGCAGATCGAGTTGCCTCGGCGACATGTAGGGCGGTCGTTGCTGCGGTGGCTGCTGGAACTGCTGTTGCGGGTATGCCGGGTGCCCACCGGCCGCTCCCGGCTGTCCCCACCCGGGGTGGCCGGGTTGGCTGAACCCGGGCTGCGCCGGGAACGGTTGCGGAGGCGCTGCGGGGATGGGCTGCTGTGGTGGCTGCGGTTCCGGACGTCCGGAACCCCCTCCGGGTGCGGACCAACCCTGCTCGCTCATCTGTTTCTCCCCGTGGCAGTGACTGCCACGAACCCTAACCGAGGGACCTAGCCTTGGCGCATGGATCCCGCCACACTTGCCGCGACCGTTCGCAACGCTGTCTTCACCCCGACCCAGTTCCGAGCCGGGTATGACGAGGGGGCGGTCGACGATCTCCTCGATGAGCTGGTCCGTGCCGTCGAGTCTGGCTCGTCGGGCGCCGAGGTGGCGGCCATCGCGACCAACGCCCAGCTCCCGATGACGTCGATGCGGCGTGGCTATGACTGCGGCAACGTCGACGACTTCCTGGACGAAGTGGTCCGTCAGGCGTCGGGAGAGGTCACGACGTCGGACCCGGTCACGACGTCGCCCCATGCGCCCGCCCCCGTCATTCAGGAGCGCTCCGGGCTCGGTGCCCGGCTGCTCCGGGTCCTGCGCGGCGACTGACTGCTACGTGGCCGACCTGGCCGACCCGGCCAGACGCGCTTCGACATCGGTGGCGCGGGCGGCCTCGGCGCCGAGCGCCACCTGACGGCGGACGACCTCGGGCTCGGCGCGCATCAGCGCGAGGCCACGTCGCACCAGCACCATCGGCGGCTTGCGTCGCTCCTTGAGGTCACGCGCCAACCGCCGCACGAACGTCACGAACGGTCGGTGGTGGATGCACCACGCGCTGTGCAGGATCCCGGCCTCGCGCAACGACGCGACGATCTCGGCGGCGAAGATCCCCTCGGCGAGGATGAGCGCATCCGGCGCGGCCGTCACGGTCGTCGTGGAGACGGCGCGGCTCTGCGAGAGGTCATAGACGGGCGTCGCGGCCGACCCGGTGTCGACGAGTTCGACCAGGGCGGCCACGGCTTCGGACGCGTTCCACGAGTCCGGGTGGTCCCAGTCGATGATCCCGAGCTCGTCGCTGCGGGGCATCGACGGGTCGTCCTCGAGGTCGCGATAGAAGTCGTCGAGCCGCACGATCGGCCACCCGTGGGTGGCGTGGAGTCGCTCGGCGAGACGGGACTTGCCGGCCCCGCTCGGTCCGGCGAGGACGACGATGCGCCCCCGACCGGTCTCGTCCGAAGTCACCGGCCCTTGGGGTGCCAGACCGTCTTGGTCTCGAGGAAGGCAGTGAGTCGGGACAGGTCAGGAGTCGCGGTCCAGTCGGGCTCAACCGCACTGGCGCCGGAGCCCGCAGGGCGCAGGACGCGCTTGAGGTTCTCGGCGCTGGCCTCCTCGAGTGCTCCCCAGTCGACGTCCTCGGCGCCAGCAGCACCGGCGAGGTCGATGGCGTTGACGTCGCGGTGGCTCGCGAGCCACGGGGCGATCTCGGACGCCTTGCCCGTGATGATGTTGACGACGCCACCGGGCACGTCCGAGGTGGCAAGGCACTCGGCGAGCGTGATCGCGGGCAGCGGTCGGTCCGCACTCGTCACGACGACGACGGCGTTGCCGGACACGATGACCGGGGCGATGACCGACACGAGACCGAGCAGGCTCGACTCCTGGGGTGCGAGCACGGCGACGACGCCGGTCGGCTCGGAGCCCGAGATGTTGAAGAACGGACCGGCGACGGGGTTGAGCCCACCGAGGATCTGGACGTACTTGTCGGACCACCCGGCATACCAGACCCAGCGGTCAATCGCCTGTGACACAACGGCTTCCGCCGCGGCGGGGGAGAGGCCTTCGGCGTCGCGCACTTCCTGGACGAGCTGCGGGCGGCGGGCTTCCATGACCTCGGCGACGCGGTAGAGAACCTGACCGCGGTTGTATGCCGTGGCGCCGGCCCAGCCGGGCTGCGCGGCTCGCGCTGCGGTGACCGCGTCGCGGCCGTCCTTGCGTGAACCCTGCGCCGCGTTGGCGAGGAAGGCGCCCTTCTTCGCGGCATACACCTCGTAGGAACGACCACTCTCGCTGCGCGGGAACTTGCCGCCGATGTAGAGCTTGTACGTCTTCTTCACGTCAACGCGACTCATGACTGCGTTCCCTTCACGTAGGGCTCGAGGCCGTGTCGGCCACCCTCACGTCCGTAGCCGGACTCCTTGTAACCGCCGAAGGGGCTCGTCGGGTCGAACTGGTTGAACGTGTTGGCCCACACGACACCGGCCTTGAGCTGGTCGGCCATCCAGAGGATGCGCGAACCCTTCTCGGTCCAGATGCCCGCGGACAGGCCGTAGGGCGTGTTGTTGGCCTTGGCGACGGCTTCCTGCGGGGTGCGGAAGGTCAGCACCGAGAGGACAGGTCCGAAGACCTCTTCCTGCGCGATGCGGTGCGTCTGCGTCACGCCGGTGAAAACCGTTGGCCTGAACCAGAATCCCTTGCTGGGGAGGTCGCAGCCGTTGTCCCAGCGCACGGCGCCTTCGGCCTCGCCGACGTCCGTGAGCGCGATGATGCGGTCGAGCTGGGCGCGGCTGTTGATGGCGCCGACGTCGGTGTTCTTGTCGAGCGGGTCACCGACGCGCAGGGTCTCGAGGCGGCGCTTGAGGCGGCTCTCGACCTCCTCGGCGATGGTCTCCTGCACGAGGAGGCGCGAGCCGGCGCAGCAGACGTGGCCCTGGTTGAAGAAGATGCCCTTGACGATGCCCTCGACGGCCTGGTCGATGGGGGCGTCGTCGAAGACGATGTTGGCGGCCTTGCCACCGAGCTCGAGCGTGGCCTTCTTGCGGGTGCCGGCGATGGCGCGGGCGATCATCTTGCCGACGCCGGTCGAGCCGGTGAACGCGAGCTTGTCGATGCCGGGGTGGTCCACGATCGCCTGACCGGTCGCGCCGGCACCGGTGACGATGTTGACGACGCCCGGGGGAAGGTCGGCCTGCTGGCACACCTCGGCGAAGAGCAGCGCCGTCAGCGGCGTCGTCTCGGCGGGCTTGAGGACGACCGTGTTGCCGGTCGCGAGAGCCGGGGCGATCTTCCACGCGAGCATGAGCATGGGGAAGTTCCACGGGATGATCTGCCCGACCACACCGTGAGGCTGCGGATTCGCACCACCGGGCAACGCGGCATACCCGAGCTTGTCGGCCCAGCCGGCGTTGTAGAAGAAGTGCGCCGCCGCGAGCGGGATGTCGACGTCGCGGCTCTCCTTGATCGGCTTGCCGTTGTCGAGGCTCTCGAGGACGGCGAACTCGCGCGCGCGCTCCTGGAGGATGCGGGCGATGCGGTAGAGGTACTTGCCGCGGTCGGCGCCGCTCATCCGGGACCAGACCCGCGTGTATGCCGTCCGCGCAGCCTTGACGGCCGCGTCGACGTCCGCTTCGCTCGCCGCGGAGACCTCGGCGAGGACCTCCTCGGTGGCGGGGCTGATCGACTTGAAGCTGGTTCCGGAGCCATCGACGAACTCGCCGTTGATGAAGAGTCCGTAGGAGCTCTTGAGGTCGACGACGGCCCGGGACTCGGGAGCTGGTGCGTATTCGAACTTGGGCATCAGATGTCCTTGGTGCTCAGTAGGCCGTGGAGGGGGAGTCGTCGGCGATGTAGTTGGCGCCGGAGTAGGCACCGGTCGTCATCCGCTGGCGCTGGAGGAGGAGGTCGTTGAGCAGGCTGCTCGCACCGAAGCGGAACCAGTGGTTGTCGAGCCAGTCGTCGCCGGCGATCTCGCTCACGGTGACGAGGAACTTGATCGCGTCCTTGCTCGTCTTGATGCCACCGGCGGGCTTGACGCCGACCTGGGTGCCGGTGAGGTCGCGCCAGTCGCGCACGGCCTCGAGCATGATCAGCGTGACGGGAAGCGTTGCGGCGGGCTGGATCTTGCCGGTGCTCGTCTTGATGAAGTCGCCACCGGCGAGCATCGAGAGCCAGCTGGCGCGGCGGACGTTGTCGTAGGTGTTGAGCTCGCCGGTCTCCATGATGACCTTGAGGCGCGCGTCGCCACAGACCTTCTTGACCTCGACGATCTGGTTGAAGACGGTGAGGTAGTCGCCGGACAGGAACGCGCCACGGTCGATGACCATGTCGATCTCGTCGGCGCCGGCCTTGACCGCGTCCTTGGTGTCGGCGAGCTTGACGGGCATGCTCGCGCGGCCGCTGGGGAACGCGGTGGCGACGGCTGCGACCTTGACGCCGCTGTTGCCCAGGACTTCCTTGGCGGTCTCGACCATGTCGCCGTAGACGCAGACCGCGGCCGGGCGTGGGGTGCTGAGGTCGCTCGGGTCGGGGACGAGCGCCTTGGCGGCGAGGCCGCGCACGCGTCCCTTGGTGTCGGCACCTTCGAGGGTCGTGAGGTCGATCATCGAGATGGCGAGGTCGATGGCCCACGCCTTGCTCGTGGTCTTGATCGAGCGGGTGCCGAGGTCGGCGGCTCGGGCTTCGCAGCCGACCTGGTCGACGCCCGGCAGCCCGTGGAGCCAGCGCGTGAGGGACTGATTGGTCAACCGGGAGACTCCGAGGAGATCTCTGGCGCGGGCCGTTGCGTCGAGCTCAGGGT
>CAWEDC010000026.1:0-244820 GCA_963807825.1 uncultured Actinomycetota bacterium | reverse complement strand
CCAGCGCCGCCGCCGCTGACGTCCCCCGGCCGTCAGGCCGGCGACGGCGAGGACCGTTCGGTGTGTGAAGGAGGGGTGATGACTCGTGCGAGGTGCCTTTCGGGAGGGGACGTGGTGCAGCCGCAGGAGGAGCGGATGACCACCTGCGTGGGGAGGATGTCGTGGGTGGGTGGGGGAACGGTCGTGGCAGAGAGACCGGTGAGGTGGGCGTGGAGGCGCTCGCTGGCGAGTGCTCCTGGAGGTGGGCGAGGACGGCGAGAGCGAGTTCGTCGTTGGCGCAGACGAGCGCGTCTGACTGGTGTTCGCCCGCGAGGTATGCCCTGGCGAAGGCCGTTCCGTCCGGCTCCTGCAGGCCGATACGGATCGGCTCGGTCACGTCGAGACCGTGAGCCGCGAGCGCAGCCGAGAATCCGGCATACCGGCCGGCAATGTCGGTGCCGGCGTCGGGATCTCCGAGGAAGAGCAGCGAGCGGCGCCCCTGCTCGAGGAGGTGGGCGGTGAGCTTGGCCGTCGCGAGCTGGCCATGGCGTCGTCGAGGTCGGAGCCGAGGACGGTGATCGCGTCGACGCGCGACATGATCTGGCGGATGGCGCGGCCCGGCTCGGGCTTGCCCAGGGTGACGACGACGATGACGCCGAGGCCGAGTTCGGAGGCGCGGGACTCGAAGCCCATGAGCAGCTCGGAGTGGTAGGGGCCACCGAGCTCGGGGAGGACGAGACCGAGCAGTTCGTGGCGCGAGACGGCCAGGCTCCGGGCGGCGCCGAGGGGCACGTAGTTGAGGTCGTCGGCGGCGGCCAGGACGCGCTCCCGGGTGCCCTCGGCGACGGTGCTCGTGCCCTGGAAGGCTGGGAGCCATCGCGCACCAGAACACTGGGTCTGGCAAGGGTCAGCGTCCGGTATGGGGTTGGCAAAGGCTTGGCGACAAGCACGAAGGTCGGCTTGGAATGGCCCTAGATTGCGAGCACCAATCACGAGGTCCACGACCTCTTTTCAGTGGGAGCTGTCAATGACGACAATCCGAAAGATCGGCCTGCTCGCTGCATCCGCTGCAGCGTTCAGCCTCCTGCTCGCCGCCGCCCCAGCACAGGCGGCGTCGTCCTACGTCGCACTCGGCGACTCCTACTCCTCGGGTACGGGGACGCGGAGCTACATCAACGACGGGACCTCGTGTTTGCGGTCCACCAAGGCCTACCCCTCACTCATCGCCGCAGCCAAGGGATATGCGCTCAACTTCCGGGCCTGCTCAGGGGCCAAGATCGCCGACGTCACCAACACCCAGCTCAGCGCCCTCTCGTCCTCCACGACCCACGTCAGCATCTCGATCGGTGGCAACGATGCCGGCTTCGCCGATGTCCTCACCGAGTGCGCGCTGCCCGGCTGGGCGAGCAACTGCAACGGCAAGATCGACGGCGCGCAGAACTACATCAACAACGTGCTGCCCGGTGCCCTGAACACGCTCTACACGTCGATCCGCAGCAAGGCGCCCAACGCCAAGGTCGTCATCGTGGGCTACCCGCGGATCTTCCAGGGCGAGGACTGCAACGCCTTCACCTGGTTCTCGCCGGCGGAGGAGACGCGCCTCAACCAGATGGCCGACCTCATCAACTCCAGGACCTCAGCAGCCGCTGGTGCCAAGGGTTTCAGCTTCGCCAACCCGACGTCGCGCTTCATCGGTCACGCCGTCTGTGACGACGTCGAATGGCTCAACGGCCTGTCGAACCCGGTCGAGGAGAGCTACCACCCCAACGTCGCCGGCCACGCCAGCGGCTACGTCCCGACCGTGAGTACGCCGCTCACCGGCTCGGCCCTCAAGGTCAACGCCAAGACGATCGGGCGCGCGGCCGCATCCTCGGAGCGCCTCGCCGCGCAACAGCGCACGTATGCCGCGGCCGACTCGAGCATCCAGCCCGCAGTCGTCCTGACACCGGACCTGAACTCGGCCAGCGTCAAGGCAGCCGCAGCGCGAGCCGGTGTCGACCTGTCGTCCCGGGCGAGCATCGACGCCGCTGACCGCGCCTGGTCGCAGCGTCAGGCTGCAGAGCACGCCGCAGCCACCCGCTGAAATCCGACTTCGTGCCCGATACGGACATTCGTCGCCGGGCTCCTCACGTCCGTATCGGGCACGAAGTCGAGGCTGGGTCGGTCTAGTCTGAGCCGGTGAGCACAGCGACGCCGGACGAGCTGCATGACGTGGCCCTGGCCGACTGGCACGAAGCCGTCGCCGCCGCCCAGGCCACCGGGTTCACCTTCTTCGACTGGTTGAGCGCCGTCGACCGCACCTACGACGAGGCCGCCCCCGGCTACGACCTCGTCCTGCGCGCGCTGGACATTTCCCACGAAACGGACGGACGCGGCATACGCGCCATGCGGATCACGACGCGCGTCGCCGAAGGCGAAGCGATCGTGTCCGTCACCGATGTGTATGCCGGTGCCGCCTGGCACGAGCGCGAGACTCACGAGATGTTCGGGGTCGAGTTCGCCGGCTTCGACGACGGGTCCGGCGCGGGCATGCGCCCGCTGCTCCTCCCCGACGGGTTCGAGGGGACGCCGCTGCGCAAGTCGTTCGTCCTCGCTGCCCGCGCCTCGAAGCAGTGGCCCGGCGGCAAGGAGCCCGGCGAGGGCCACGACTCCGCCAAGTCCCCCTCGCGCCGTCGCGTCCAGGCGCCCGGCGTCCCCGGCCCCGACTGGGGCCCGCGCTGAACCGCGCCTGGCATCGCGCCTGACGGGCCGCTCAAGTGACTCGTGGGTATGTCGCGGACGCAGGTTGCGTCTGCGGCATACACCGTCTCATCCCTGAGTTCATCGGTTGCGAGGGGGGGTCGAGGAGTCCTAGGTTCGCCAATGTGACGCGGGTCACAACGAGGTGATCCGCCAGCCGAGAGGGGTCACGTATGTCGGTCGACACCGAGATCGCGGTCAAGGACAGCTCCGAGGATCTCCAGCACAAACCCCTCATGACGTCGCGCAACATCTTCATGATGAATGCCGGATTCTTCGGCGTGCAGTTCAGCTTCGCGCTGACGCAGACGGCTGTGAGCCCGCTCTTCTCGGCCATGGGGGCAAAGCCGGAGGAGCTCCCCATCCTCAACCTCGCTGGACCGATCACGGGCCTGCTCATCCAGCCCATGATCGGCGCCCTCTCGGACCGCACGTGGTCGCCGAGGTGGGGTCGTCGACGTCCGTTCATCCTCGCGGGCTCCGTGGCCATGATCCTGCTCTGCCTGGCCTTCCCCTTCATCTCCGTCCTGTGGATCGCGGTCCTCGGGCTGTGGCTGCTCGACGCCGGCAACAACAGCTCGATGGAGCCCTACCGCGCGCTCATCTCGGACCGGCTGCCCAAGAGCCAACTGGCGCGGGGCTTCCTCGTCCAGAGCATGTTCACCGGCGCCGGCGCCGTGCTCTCCAACTTCTCGATCTTCGCGTTCCAGAAGCTGGCGCCGGGCAAGGCGGGCAACGGCATCCCCTACTGGGCCTACATCTGCTTCTGGCTCGGGGCCGTCTGCATCGCCGCCACGATGTTCATCGCCTTGCGCAAGAACCTCGAGGTCACTCCGACGGAAGAGGAGTTCGCGGAGTTCGAGGAGGCCAAGGGGGCCGGTTTCACGGGCTTCATCAAGGACATCGCCCAGGCCGTGCGCGTCATGCCGATCGCGATGCACAAGATCGGCCTCGTCTTCATGTTCCAGTTCTATGCGATGTTCATCTACTGGCAGTTCCTGGCTCCGAGCGTCGGCAAGTCGGCCTTCGACGTCATCGACACCGAGTCCGATGCCTACCAGGAAGTGGTCGGCTGGACGGGTCTGCTCAACGGCTCCTACAACCTCGTCACCGCGCTCAGCGCCCTGGCTCTGTTGCCCCTCATCCACCGTTTCGGCGGCAAGTTCACCCACGCGGGTTGTCTCGTCCTCGGTGGTCTCAGCCTGATGTTCCTCGCGAACGCCGACACCAAGCCGCTCACGGTGGTCGCGATGATCGGTGTGGGCATCATGTGGGCCTCGATCGTGGGCGTGCCCTACCTCATGGTGGCGAGCATGGTGCCGCCCGGCCGCTCGGGCATCTACATGGGCATCCTCAACATGATGGTCGTCGTTCCGATGCTCATCGAGACCCTCACGTTCGGGTGGATCTACAAGCACTTGCTCGACGCCGACCCCAACAAGGCGATGATGCTGGCCGGTGCGCTCTTCCTCGTGGGCGCCGTGGCGATGCTCTGGGTCCGGTCGCCGAGTGATGCCGACGAGTCGAGCATCGTCCCGTTGGGTGCGCCCGACGGCAGCATCAGCACCTACAACCGCGTCATCGTCGGCTCTGACGGCACCGAGCACACGCTCTACGGCGTCCACCGGGCCATGGAGATCGCGGCGAGCTCCAACGCCAGACTGACGATCGTCACGGCCTACCTGCCCATCGGCACGCCCGACCCGGATGCCGAACGCGAAGAGATCTATGGCGAGGACGCGGCCCGCCAGGCCCTGCGCCTGACTGTCGATGACCTCAACAAGTATCGCGTTCGAACGTACGACTCGTTCATCGTCGTGGGTGACGTGGCCGACGCGCTCCTCCAGGCCTCGGCCGGTAGTCCGAAGCACCTGATCGTGGTCGGAAACCGGGGCCTCGGCGAGCACGGGGAGGGCGTTCTGGGTTCGGTGGCGGCGAAGGTCGTCAGGAGCTCCACGTCCGACGTGATCGTCGTCCAGACCCATGACACGTCCGACGACGTCCGGTTGCTGCGCAACGGCTAGTGAAGGGACGCGGACCAGCGTGCGGCCGTACCCCACGACTGAACCGGTCCAACAACTAGGCTGCCCACGATGAGCGTGCTCGAGGTGGTCGTGAGGTCGGTGGCCGTACTGGCCGCCTTCCTTGTCTTCCCCCTGCTCGTGGGACAGACGGAGCACAAGCTCATGGCACACATGCAGGGTCGACTCGGACCGATGTATGCCGGTGGCTTCCACGGGTGGGCGCAGCTCGTCGCCGATGGGGTGAAGTTCGTCCAGAAGGAGGACATCACTCCGCACGCGGCCGACCGGACGATCTTCAAGATCGCGCCTTTCGTTGCCCTCATCCCCTATCTCCTGGCGATGGCCGCCCTGCCCCTGCAGAGCGATGTCGTGGCCGTCGACGTCCCGGCGAGCGCCGTCCTCATCCTCGCCGCGACGAGCGTCGGCGCTCTCGGCACGCTCATGGCCGGATGGGCCAGCGCCAACAAGTACGCCCTGCTCGGCGCCCTGCGTTCGGCGGCGCAGCTCGTGTCCTACGAGCTGCCGCTCGTCCTTGCCGTCGCGTCCGCGTGCCTCGCCGCGGGGACCTTGAGCCTCTCAGGTGTCGTCGAGGCGTGGAGCCCGTGGTGGCTCATCTGGCAGCTGCCCGGCGCCATCGTCTTCCTCGTCGCCGCGCTCGCCGAACTGCAGCGCCCGCCGTTCGACATGCCCATCGCCGATGCCGAACTCGTCATGGGCCCGTGGACCGAATACACCGGGTTGCGCTTCGCGTTCTTCCTTCTTGCGGAGTATGCCGGGATCGTCGTCTTCTCGTTGCTCTTCGCCGTCCTCTATCTCGGCGGGTGGCGAGGCCCGTTCGACGAACACATCGGGTGGTTGTGGACGCTGCTCAAGGGCTTCGTCATCGCCATCCTCGTCATCTGGTTCCGCGTCGCCTGGCCGCGCATGCGTGAGGACCAGCTCCAACGTCTCGCGTGGCTTGTCCTCCTACCCATGGCCCTGATGCAGTTGGCCCTCACCGGAACTGGCGTAGTGATGACGCGATGAGCAAGCACAACGACAAAGGCATCCTGCCCGGCATACTCAAGGGTTTGGCGACGACCGCCAAGACCGCCATGAAGCCGGTGCACACGCACGAGTACCCCGACGTCGCACCCGACCTGCCGCCCCGCAGCCGCGGTGTCATCGCGCTCCTCGAGGAGAACTGCACGAGCTGCATGCTCTGCGCCCGCGAGTGCCCGGACTGGTGCATCTACATCGAGTCGCACAAGGAGACGATCCCGGCGACGACCGAGGGTGGCCGCGAGCGCCAGCGCAACGTCCTCGACGACTTCTCCATCGACTTCTCGCTGTGCATGTACTGCGGGATCTGCATCGAGGTCTGCCCGTTCGATGCGCTCTTCTGGAGTCCCCAGTTCGAGTACGCCGAGACCGACATTCGCGACCTCCTCCACGACAAGGACCGGCTCGGCGGCTGGATGGAGACCGTCCCGGCACCTCCCGCCCTCGACGAGCGTGCCGCGGAACCGGCCGAGATCGCCGCCATCAACAAGCCTGCCCGGACCCCGCGACCAGCAGCCAAGGAACCGGACGCATGACCTCACTGGACCTCGCGTTCGCGGCGTGTGGGCTGCTGGCGGTTGTCGCTGGCCTGCTCGCCGTGACGACACGTCAGGTGGTGCATGCGGCGTTGTGGCTCGTCGTGACGCTGCTCGGCGTGGCGGGGTGCCTGCTCGTGCTCGGGCACGAACTCGTGGCGTTGGTGCTCGTGCTGGTCTATGTCGGCGCCGTCGTCGTGCTCGTGCTCTTTGCCCTGATGTTGACGCGCGCACCGATCGGACCGGACCTCGTGCATGACGTGCCGGTGTGGCGTCGGGTGGCGGCCGGTGTGGCGGGGGCGGCGACGACCGGCTTGTTGCTGGCGGCCCTGTTGCCGCTGGCGGGTGCGGCTGTCGAACGTCGCCAGGTCTCCAACCAAGCCGTTGCGACCGAGCTGTTCGGGACGTGGGTATGGCCGTTCGAGGCCCTGTCGGTGCTGCTGCTGGCTGCGTTGATCGCCGCCCTCGCCGTCTCGCGGCCGGGTAAGAAGTCGGCGGGGACAGCGTCGTGATCCACCTTGCCGGGCCCTACGTACTGGCCGCGATCCTCGTGGGCCTTGGAGTCATGGGCGTGACGGTTCGTCGCAACGCGGTGCTCCTGCTCATCGGCGTCGAGCTCATCCTGTCGGGCTCGCTGGTGCTGCTCGTGGCGTCAGGCGCGACCGTCGCCCTCTCGCTGGGAGTCCTCCAGCGTTCTGCCGCTCTTCGTCATCACCATCGCCGCGGCTGAGGTCGTCGTCGCGCTCGCGGTGATCCTCACGGCGTTCCGCCATCGCGGCTCGATCGACCTCGACCAGCCCTTGGCCTCGACCGAGTCAGGGGAGGGGTCGTGAGCGCTCTCCAGGTGTCGCACCTGCTCGTCCTCGTCCCCGTCCTCGCGGCTGTCGTCACTCTCGCGCTGCGGCGGACTCCGCGCTTGGCCGCTGTCGTGGCCATCGCGGGCTCTCTCCTCTCCCTGGCGGTGGCCGTCGTCGGCCTCGTCGTCGCGCCGACCCGCGGGCAGGACATCGTCACGCTGCGTGAACCACTGCGCGTCGGCGCCTTCGAGATGCCGCTCCAGCTCGGTGCCGGTCCAGCCACCGCCGCTGTGGCTGCCGTCGTCGCCCTCGTCGTCGTGGCCGTGCTCGTCTTCACCCGCTGGTACCTCGCCGCCGACGACCGTCTCGCCCAGTTCGCCGCGACCGTCTCACTCTTCACCGCCGCGATGATGCTCGTCGTCCATGCCCGCGACCTCGTCCTCACCCTCGTCGGGTGGGAGGTCATGGGCTGGTGCTCCTATCTCCTCATCGGCCACTGGTCGCGCAAGGAGTCGGCGCGACGGGCGGCCTACAAGGCGTTCATCGTCACGCGGGTCGCCGACATCGGCTTCGTCGTCGGCATCGTGGGACTCGTCGCCGGCGCCGGGTCGACCGGGCTCGACCAGTCATCGGCGACTGGTCCGTTCGCCAGGCGCAGAGTGCGTCGACTCGGCCACCCAGGTGGCGGCCTGCCTGGCGCCCCCGGGAGCCCTGGCTGCGCTCGCTCTTCGTCGCCCTCGTCGTCATCGGCGTCCTCGGCAAGTCGGCCCAGTTCCCCTTCCAGGACTGGCTGCCCGACGCGATGGAGGGCCCGACGCCGGCCTCCGCCCTCATCCACGCGGCCACGATGGTCGCCGCCGGAACCGTCGTCCTCGCCCAGCTCTTCCCGATCCTCGTCCTCGCCGATGGCGCCCGCTGGCTTCTCGGGGCCGCGACGGCCGTGACGATGGTCGGGGCCGCCGTGCTCGCCCTCGGTCAGTCCGACCTCAAGCGCCTGCTGGCGTGGTCAACGGTGAGTCAGGTCGCGATCATGCTGTCGGCACTGGCCACGGCGACCCAGGAGATCGGTCCCGACCCGGCGCTGTTCCACATGTGGTCGCACGCGCTGTTCAAGTCCCTCCTCTTCCTCACCATCGGCTGGCTCTCCGTCGTCGCCGGCTCGACCCTGGCCGTCAGGCTGCGCGGGGCGGGCAACATCCACCAGCTCGCCCGGGTCGCGTGGCTCTTCGGGCTCCTGGCCCTCGCCGGGGCGCCGTTCGTCGTCGGTGGGCTCTCCAAGGAGCACGTCATCGTCACGGCCTACGAAGGCGCGATCACCACCGGTGGGCCGGGCATCCTCGTCCTCGCCGCGCTCCTCGTCACCGTCGTCCTCACCGCCGCCTACGCCACCCGCGCGCACCTCGTCGTCACCGCACCCCTCGAGATCGGACAGCACTCGTCCCACAGGGCGCAACTGGCGGCGGACGAGATCGACGAGGAGGCCGCTGGCCACCCCGACACGGGTATGCCGTCGGACTCCGTTCTCGCTGCGCTGGCCGTTCTCACGGTGCTCACCGTCGTCGGTGGACTGGTGCTCATCACCGGGCTCTTCGACATCCACGGCGCGTCGTCGTGGTGGATGCTCCTCACCCTGCTGCTCATCGGCATCGGCGCCGGCGTGTCCTTTCTCGCGCGCGGATCGGGTGATCCGCGGGAGGCCTTCGTCCGGACGCCGCGTCAACGCGCACTGGCCGATGCCGGCCTCGGGTTCGACACGGCATACCGGAAGCTTGTTGCCGAACCGGTCCTGGGACTGGCCAGGGTCGTGGCCTTCCTCGACCGCGAGGTCGTTGACGGCTACGTGCGCGGGGCAGCCGCCTCGGCCGGCATCGCTGGTTGGTTCGCGGAACGCGGGCACCGTCGCGAAGCCCCGTCGGCAGGCATCGGGATGATCGCTGTCGGGCTGATCATCGCGGCCGGGACGGCGGTCCTCACATGGCGCTGATCCTCATGCTGGTCGTGCCGGGTGCGGTCGGGCTGTGGCTCGTCACCGGCGGACGCGCCCTCACACCGTTCTCGGCGCGCATCATCGCCCTCGCAGCCGCCGGCGTCGGGGGAGCGAGCGCGGTCGTCGCGACGGTGTCGCGGCCCGTCGTCGACCGCGCCTGGATCCCCGATCTCGGCGTGCGCTGGCACTTCGAGGTCGACGGCATCAGTGCGCCGCTCATCGTCCTCACCGCTGCCATCGGCATCCTCGTCGTTGCGCACTCCTGGGCCGAGCAGCCCTGGGCCGACTCGCCGTCGAGTGGCAGTGCGGCGACCTATCTCGGGGCCCTGCTCCTCGTCGAAACCGGTGCGCTCGCGGCGTTCTCGGCGCGCGATGCCGTGCTGTTCTTCATCGCGTTCGAGGTCGTCCTCGTGCCGATGTGGATTCTCATCAGCCGCTACGGCGATCCCCACAGCGCAGCCAAGCGGGCGGACGCCTCGGCCCGGTTCATCCTCTACACGGCAATCGGTTCGACCCTGATGCTCGTGGGCATCCTGCTGCTCGTGACGCAGACGCGCACCGCAGACTTCGCGGCTCTGCCCGCGGCGGCCGCGAGCCTGAGCCTGGGTCAACAGACGCTCATTGCGGTGCTCCTCACTCTGGGCCTCGCCGTCAAGGTCCCCGTGTTCCCGCTCCACACGTGGCTCCCCGCCGCGCACACCACCGCGCCCACCGCGGGTTCGGTGCTGTTGGCGGCAGTGCTCCTCAAGCTCGGCACCTACGGCCTCGTGCGGCTGCCGCTCGCGAGCGTGCCCGACGGCTTCACGCGCATCGCACCCGTTCTGGCGATCGCGGGAGTCATCGGCATCCTCTGGGGTGGCCTCATCTGCCTCGTCGAGCGCGACCTCAAGCGACTCATCGCCTTCTCGTCCGTCGCGCACATGGGCTTCGTCGTCCTCGGCCTCGCCTCCGGCACCGAGACCGGACTCCAGGCTGCGCTCATCGGCAACATCGCGCACGGCGTCATCTCGGCCCTGCTCTTCGTCATCGTCGGTGGGCTCAAGCACCGCTGGGGCTCGGTCGACCTCGCCGTCGTGCGACCCGCGCTGCGCGAGGTGTCGCCCCGCCTCGGCTTCGGGCTCATCCTCGGGCTCGCGGCTGGTCTCGGGCTCCCCGGTCTCGCTGGTTTCTGGGGCGAGTTCGTCGCTCTCGTTGCCGCGTGGAATCCGGCTCAGCACACCGGAATCCTGCGGACCTGCGCAGTCATCGCCGCTGTCGGTGCTGCACTGGCGGCGGCCTACTCGCTGCGCGTGGCGCGCATCGTCTGGGTCGGCGACGAGGTCGCAGTCGACGCGCCCGATCGGGCGCCTGACGCACGTGGGGTCGAGCTCGCCGTCGTCACGATCCTCGCCGTCGGAGTCGTCGCGATCGGCATCGCGCCGCATCTCGTCTTCTCGGTGACGGCCGACGCCGTCACCGCGCTCATCGGAGGTGGCCGATGAGGCTCGACCTGTCCTGGGCGCTGCTGCTTCCAGCCCTCATCCCGGTCGCCGCCATGGTGCTCGTCCTCCTCGTCGACGCCATCGCTCCGCGTGCCCGACTGGCCGCGCCGATCATCGCGGGCCTCGGCCTCGCCGGGGGAGCGGCCGCCGCCATCCCCGGACTCGGGGTCACGGGCACCCGACTCACCCTCTGCACACCGGCACCCGACGGTCGGTGCATGTGGGACGGCAGCCCGCTCACCAGCACCCTCCAGATCGCGGCCCTCCTCGCAACCCTCGCGGTGCTCGCTCTCATGTCCGTGCGCAAGGCCGGCGTCATCGACGTCGTCATGCTGCTCGCCTCAGCGACCGGAGCCGTCGCTGTCGTGGCGTCGCGCGACCTCGGCACCTGGCTCATCACCCTCGAGCTCGCGACGATCCCGGTCATCGCCCTCGTCGCCTGGCGTGATCGTCGCGCCGCAGCCCACGGTGCCCTCACCCTCCTCACCACGTCCCTCGTGTCGTTCGGACTGCTCGTCCTCGGCACCGCCCTGTGGGTCACCGCCACCGGCGACCCGACACTGACCGGCGACTCCCTCGCAGCCGCGTGGGCCGTGCCCGAGCAGCGCACCCTCGCCGGTCTCGCCACTGTCATCCTCATCGCCGGGCTCGCGTTCAAGATCTCGGCCGTGCCCTTCCACGCGTGGACGCCGACGACGCTCACGTCCGGCCCGCTCCCGGTCTCGGCCCTGCTCGCGTCGGCCTCGAAGCTCGCCGCCGTCGGCGCGCTCATCGTCGTGCTGGCGCCCTATGACGCGGTCGTCGGGCTCACTCCCGGACCGCACGTCGTCGTTGCAGCGCTCGTCATCCTCACCGTTGCGTCGATGCTCACCGGCACCGTCATGGCCCTGCGCCAGACCGACGTCGTCCGCCTGCTCGCGTGGTCGACCATCGCCCAGGCCGGCTGGATCCTGCTTCCGCTCACGGCGCTCACCGTCGCCGGCCGTCAGGCTGCCGCCGTCTACGTCGTCGTGTATGCCGTGGCCAGCCTTGTCGCGTTCGCTGCGGTCCGTGCCATCCACGGACCGCACGTCGAAGACGGTCGGGAGCTCACGGCATACAAAGGTCTGCTGAGACGCGACCCGGTCGCCGGTGGAACGCTCGCGCTCGCACTGCTCGTGCTCGCGGGCCTGCCGCCGGGAGTCATCGGGCTCGTCGCCAAGATCGTCGCCCTCAAGCCGGTGATCTCGGCGGGGCTCTGGCCGGTGGCGGTCGTGGCCGTTGTCGCTGCAGTGCTCGGGATCGCGGTCTATGTGCGGTGGTTCGCGGTGCTCTTCGGTGAGCCCGATGGTGATGCTCCGGCACGACCGCGGTCGCGTCGGGCGAGCGTGGGTGTCGCGGCGCTGGGCTCCGCGATCCTCATTGTGGCCAGTGCCCTGCCGCAGCTGCTCGTCGGCCTCGTCACGTGACGGGGGAGTCGACGAGCATCCGGGTCGTGCGCACGGAGGACGCCGAGGCGCTGGTGGCACACCTCATTCGCGACCGCGAGGATTCGGCGCTCTGGGAGCCGAGCCGCGCCGCCAACTACTACACGGTGGAGGGCCAACGCGAGCGGATCCAAGGATTCCTGGACGAGCACGCGCACGGGCGGATGTGGCCCGGCGTCGTTCTTGCCGGGGACGAACTCGTCGGCTGGATCACCGTGAGCGGCATCCAGCGCGGGCCGTTCCTCGTCGGCAGCGTGGGCTACTGGATCGCCTCGGCCCACCAACGGCAAGGTCATGCACGACGGGCGCTGGCCCAGCTGCTCGAGTTGATGGCTGACGAGCTGGGGCTGCACCGGGCCGTGGCCAGCACGTCGCACGACAACGAGGCATCGCACCGCGTGCTCGAGTCCCAGGGCTTCCGGAGCTATGGGACGACCACCTCGTCGTTCTTCATCGGTGGAGCCTGGCGCGACAGCCTCGAATGGGAGCGCGTGCTGTCGTCGGAACGTGGCGCGCCGGGTCTGCGTTAATAGACACATGCACAACCATTTCAACGGCGCGAAGACCGCTGGCCTCTTCGGGCTCATCATGGCCCTGTTCCTCGGCCTCGGCTGGGTTGCAGCGACCTACTTCGGCAATCCGAGCTTCATCTTCATCTTCGCGCTCTTCGGAGTCGCGATGACGTTCTACTCGTACTGGAACAGCGACAAGCTCGCCATCAAGGCGATGCAGGCGTTCCCGGTGAGCGAGACCGAGGCCCCGGCGATGTATCGCATCGTCCGCGAGCTCTCCACCAAGGCGGGGCAGCCGATGCCCAAGCTCTACATCTCGCCGACCGAGGCACCGAACGCGTTCGCGACCGGGCGCAACCCGCAGAACGCCGCCGTCTGCTGCACCCAGGGCATCCTCCAGCTCCTCGACGAGCGTGAGCTGCGCGGCGTCCTCGGGCACGAGCTCATGCACGTCTACAACCGCGACATCCTCACCGGCTCGGTTGCGGCGGCGATCGCTGGCGTGATCAGCAGCGTCGGTCAGATGTTGGCCTTCAGCTCGATGTTCGGTGGGGGCAACCGCGACAACGACAACCCGGGAGGGGCCATGGCCGGCCTCGCGATGGCGTTCATCGCACCGATCGGGGCGATGGTCATCCAGCTCGCGATCACCCGCACCCGTGAATACGACGCCGACGAGGATGGCGCCACGCTCACCGGCGACCCGCTCGCCCTTGCGTCAGCCCTGGCCAAGCTCGAGTCCGGGGTGTCACGCGCACCGCTCGCCCCGACCAAGAACCTCGTCAACGCGAGCCACATGATGATCGCCAACCCGTTCCGCTCCCAGGACATCTCGCGGCTCATGTCGACGCACCCCCCGATGGCCGACCGCATCGCCCGCCTCCAGGCCATGGCGACGGGCTACCGCCCCAGCTGACCGCACGTGGACCCACTGGGTGCCGCGCTGCACTGCCTTCTCAGACGAGGGTGTACGTCACGCCGACGGCATCGTAGGTCGCCGTCGCTCGACGGTCGCGGGTGACCAACCTCAGGCCATGGTGGGCTGCGGTGCGAGCCACGAGCGCGTCGTAGATCGCTCCGCCACGCAGTCCCTTCTCGGCGAGGGTTGCGACGAGTCGCAGGTGATGTGACGCAGGAAGGGCGACTGGTGTGAGGGCCAGCGCACCCAGCACCCGGGCGGCGTCGCCGGTGGCGACGCGGTGTGGGGCCGGAAGCCTGGTCATCACGCTGAAGCTCTCGAGCAGGACATGGGCGGGGACGTGGCCGACCTCGCTGTGCAGCAGTTCGCGGCTCTCGTCATGGGCAGGGTGCCAGGACAGGAGCGCGGGCACGAGAAGGCTGGTGTCGCAGGCTGCTGGGTCGGTCATCGGCGCGTCGACTCGAGCACGTCTCTGATCTCCGCATCGGACAGTGGTGGGTGGTTCGCCTGTCGGGCCACGAGCCGTGGGTGACCGCCGTCCACCTCGAGATCGACCTCGATGGGTGCGAGTTCAATCTCGATTCGCCCGTCCGTGAAGACCACGTCGATCTCCCTCCCCGCCGTGAGGCCCATGCTGACCCGCATCGCCTTGGGAACGACGATGCGACCGGCTCCGTCGATGGTGGTTCTCATGCCATGAAAATACCATTCGGGTGTGACGGGCCACTGCCCTTTACTGCTCCAGCTGACCTGCGTTCAGGATCCGCGGCCCGATCCGGGGTTGAGTGCGCGCCCGGATCCAGGCGTTCGCCGGCACCTCGACCAGGTGATGGAGCGTGCCGGCGAGCACCACGCTCACGAGCAGGACACCGCCCATCAGGGCCAGGCCAGGGGCCAACGCCAGCGCGGGGTGTGAGACCACCGTGTGCTCGAGCGTCCGCATGACGAGGATGTGCACGAGATAGAACGCGAACGACCACTCGCCCAGCCGCACGAGTGTGGGTCGCGAGAGCCACCCCGCGAGGGTCGAGGTCGTTCCCGGCGCGGCCTGACTGTGGCCCAGTGCCCCGATGAGCGCGACGAAACCGGGAAGCGTCGCGAGCGACACGGCATACGCGTCCGGGAGGAGCGAGGCAGCGACCCAGCCGCAGGCGACGAGCGCAACTGCCCCGGTTGCACGCACGCGGGCGGGCCACGCGTCGAGCTGGACGAGGCGCGCGCAGGCCACCCCGGCCACGAACTCCGCCAGTCGCAGGAGCGGAACCCGGCTGAAGTCGTCCGGGGCCAGGTCAATGACGATGGCCGACGACCACCGCCATGACGCCGGCGCCGGCGAGCCAGAGCCAGGCGCCACGGCGGTTGGCCTTCCTGGCGAGGAGCGCCATCGCTGGGAAGAGCGCATAGAAGAAGGCTTCGCAGACGAGCGACCAGCTCACCGGGTTCCCGGCCTGCGACCATCCGGGAACCCAGGAGTTGAGCAGTCCGACGTTGGTGAGGGTCGCGGCCCAGCCGCCTGTTTCGTCGCGGGGTCCCAGTGAGGGCGCGATCGTGAACCCGAGCGCCAACGCGATGAAGGCGGTGACGACGTGGGACGGCACGACTCGGGCGACCCGCCGCCACCAGAACGTGACCGCCGCGTCATGGGGCCGAGCCGACCACAGCAGGACGAACCCCGAGAGCACGAAGAAGAAGCTGACGCCCACGTGCCCGGCGCTGCCGACCGCGATGAGGAAGTGCTGCGGGTTTCCGGACAGGTAGGCCGCCAGCCCGGCGTGGTGGACGAAGACGACGAACGCGGCGAGCCAGCGCGCGCCCGTCAGCGCGGGCAGTGTCGTCGCGCTTCCCCCTTGCATGGCATCCACCCTAAGTGGGGTGTGGACCCGAGCCCGTGTGACACCATCGCGGCGTGCCTTCACTGACTCGCGACGAAGCCCGGCAGCGGGCGCAGCTCATTTCCGTCCACGGTATGGAGGTCGACCTCGACCTCGACCGCGGGGCTGAGGACTTCGGGTCGACCACTCGAATTCGGTTCTCCTGCAATGAACCCGGTGCGGCGACGTTCCTCGAGCTGCGTGCCGTCAGCGTCGATTCGATCACCCTCAACGGTGCCGTGATTGCACCTGACTCCCTCGTGGAGGGGCGCCTGCCCCTGTCCGGCCTCGCCGCGGACAACGACATCGAGGTCGTCGCCACGATGGCCTACTCGCGCGACGGGCAGGGGCTGCACCGCAGCACCGATCCCGCCGACGGTGAGGACTACGTCTACGGGCACCTCTTCCTCGACGCGGCGCCGACGGTCTTCGCGTGCTTCGACCAACCCGACCTCAAGGCGCCCTATGCCGTGACGGTGCGCGCGCCCCAGGAGTGGGTCGTCCTCGGCAACGGCCGCGCCACCCAGAACGCACCGGGGGAGTGGACGCTGAGCGAAACCCTGCCTCTCGCAACGTATTTCGTCACGGTCTGCGCTGGGCCGTACGTCTCCGTGCACGACGAGCACGACGGCATACCCCTCGGCATCCACGCCCGCCGCAGCCTGCAGCCGGAACTCGAGAAGCACGCACCCCAGATGTTCGAGGTGACCAAGCAGTCGTTCGACTACTACCACCGCACCTTCGACGTCCGCTATCCCTTCGGTGACTACGACCAGGTCTTCGTCCCCGAGTTCAACGCGGGCGCGATGGAGAACCCGGGCTGCGTGACGTTCCGCGACCAGATGCTCTACCGGGGTGTCGCGACGCGCGAGGAGATCCTCCAGCGCAGCAACACGATCGCCCACGAGATGGCGCACATGTGGTTCGGCGACCTCGTGACGATGCAGTGGTGGGACGACCTCTGGCTCAACGAGTCGTTCGCCGAGTTCATGGCCTACACGGCGACGAGCACCGCGACCGAATTCACCGACAGCTGGGTCGAGTTCGGGATCGCGCGCAAGCAGTGGGGGTATGCCGCGGAGCGCGCGCCATCGACCCACCCCGTCGCAGGCTCGCCGGCTCCTGACGCGCAGAGCGCGCTCGAGAACTTCGACGGCA
Source organism: uncultured Actinomycetota bacterium (assembly GCA_963807825.1). Classification (GTDB taxonomy): domain Bacteria; phylum Actinomycetota; class Actinomycetes; order Actinomycetales; family Dermatophilaceae; genus Knoellia. The sequence continues at coordinate 228,310 of CAWEDC010000026.1, read as the reverse complement.
TCTCCTACGCCAAGGGAGCGTCGGTCCTCCGGCAGCTCGTCACGCTCATGGGGGTCGACGCGTTCAACACGGGGGTCACGGCCTACCTGCGCTCCCACGAGCACGGCAACGGCCAGCTGTCCGAGTTCCTTGCCGCGATGGAGGAGGCGCACGGTGCACCGCTCGACGCGTGGAGCCGCGCCTGGCTCGAGACTGCTGGCGTGGATGTCATCGCACTCGATCGCTTCGGCACGCTGACCCGCACGACTCCCGAGACCTACCCGGCGGACCGGCTGCACGCACTCGACGTCGCGGGATTCACCGACGGCGCCGAGGTGTTCCGCAGTGTCGTGACGCTGGATTCGCCGACGGTGAACGTCGATGGGTTCGCCGCAACCGCAGCCGTGCTGGTGCCCAACGCGGGCGACCTCACCTGGGCCCAGGTCGACCTCGACGAGGCCTCGCTGGCGGCCTTGCCGGCCCAGCTCTCACGCATCACGGACCCGGTTGCCCGTTCCGTCCTCTGGGGTGCGGTGCTCACCGGCGTCTACCGCGCGAGCGTCGACCCGCGGGTGGCGCTCGACACCTTCACGGCCGCGTGGCCGCACGAGTCCGACGTCGCGCTGATGTCCCGTGTGGCGCTGGCCTTCACCGATCGACTCGTCCCGCAGTTCGTTTCGCCTGAGCTCAGGGAGTCGGCCGACAGCCGTCTCGCCGGCGCGGCGCTCATGGCGTTCCAGGGCGCCGAGCCCGGCTCGGACCATGCGGTCGTGGCTGCCCGGGTGGTGGCCGCGACGACGGCCGACGAGGACCGCCTGCTCGCCTGGGTCGGCGGCCGCAGTCTCCCCGCCGGGCTCGATGACGACGCCGACTTCCGCTGGATCGTCCTGCGCACCCTCGCGCGACTCGGGCTCGCCGACGACGCCCTCATCGCCCGCGTCGAAGGTGACGACACCACACTCTCCGGGCAGCTCGCCGCACTGGGAGCGCGAGCCGCGCGACCCGGCATACCCGACAAGGAATGGGCGTGGGCGGAGCTCACGCAGAACCGCGCACGCTCCAACTACGAGCTCAACGCCCTGGCCGCCGGATTCTGGTCGAGCGGATCGCTCGAAGACCTTCGCCCGTATGCCGCTCGCTACGTCTCGGACATCCCTCACCTTGCGCAGTGGCTGGGTGCGGACGCGTTGGACCGCGTGGCGATCCTCGCCTTCCCGGGTCGCGTCGTCGAACCCGAGACCGTGGACTTGGTCCGTGAGGCGATGGCGCGACCCGACCTCACAGCCGGTGTGCGCCGGTCGATGGCGGATGAGTTGTCCAAGCTCGAGGAAGCGCTGGCCTCGCGCGCCCGCTGGGCCTGAGGTCGGAGTGGGGTCAGCTGCCACCGACCGACTGACCCGTCGGGGCGGGCAGCGGAAGAGGGTGGGGGATGCGCCCTCCGGTGTCGATGGTCGCCAGCGCGGCAAACAGGACGATTGCCCCTGCGACCAGACAGGCCATGACCAGGGTGACGACGACTGCGACACGCAGATGCCCGCGGGCGCTCACGACGACGAGGTCGGGACGGACCATCGGTGCGGCTGGTGCTTCGAAACGAGGGTGGTGGACCAAGCTGGTCACGAAGCGTGCCCTCCAATCGATACAGTAGCGCTGTATTGATAACGAAACCACTACAGTGTCACTGGTGTCAACGGTTCGAGGACAGGGAATTATGGCCAGAAAGAAGATCCACGGCGCGCGACGGCCCTACAGTTCGCCCGCTCGAGAGGCCTCCACTCGCCTGACCCGCCAGCGGATCGTCGACGCCGCGGGCCGACTGTTCGTGGATGGGGGGTACGTCGCCACGTCGGTGCGTTCCATCGCCGAGGCAGCGGAAGTCGCCGAGAAGACCGTCTATCTTCAGTTCGCAACGAAGCCAGCCATCCTCAAGGCGGTCATCGGTGCGGCAATCGTCGCCCCGGAACCGGATGTGCCAGTTGCACAGTCACACTGGTTTCTCGACGTGCTCGCCCAGTCTCGGCTGGACCGCAAGATCGACCTGCTCGCCAAAGCCGCCTCTGGCCTGCACGAACGAACCGGGCCAGTGTTCGCCGTGGCCCGTGAGGCCTCCAGCGTCGACCCCGAAGTGGCGGCGCTGTGGAGCAGGGGCAAGCGAAGGCATCTGTCCGACATGACCGTCTTGGCCGAGAGCTTTGCGGAGCAGGGCCTGATCCCGCGACCGTTGGGGGCCGCCGGGGCCACGGAACTGCTCTACGTCCTCCTCGGGCCCGAGACCTGGTCCCTCATCCGTCGCGAACTCGGCCACACGGAACGCCACTACCGCGACTGGCTCCGCACGACCCTGGAACAGGCTCTCGGGCCCACCAGCCCGCCGGCTAAAGGCTGACGCGGGCCATGATCTGGTCGGCGTAGGCCCGCTCGCCGGCGGCGTTCGGGTGGATCGGCACGAAGTTCACTGAGCCGACCGCCGGCTCGACCCACCGCACCCACGGCAGCTGGCAGGCGTCGCGGCCTGCTGACGGTGCCCACATGTCGACGAACGTCGCGCCGCTGTCGAGCGCGGCCTGCTTCACGGCCGCGTTGAGTGCCTGCTCGATCCCGTTGACGTAGGGCACGTCGCCCGACGCGATGGGCATCGCGAGGTAGCAACCCTTCGTCGGCGGCAGCACCTGCGGGTAGCCCGGAACGACGATGGTGGCCTTCGGCGCCTTGGCCTTGGCGTCGGCGATGGCCTTCTTGACTGCGGGAAAGGTCTTGGTCGTGATGGTCGTCGTGTAGGTCGAGCCGTACTTGTCCTTGCACGGGCTGCCCTGGCCGAGCGTCGAGAGCCCGGCGGTGAGGCAGTTCTGGATGAGACCGGTGAACAGGCTCGAGTCGTTGCCGCCGATGCCGATGGTCAGCAGGCGCGCATCGGACGTGACGGCGTTGAGCTGGGCGGGGGTGCCGGGGTACTGCGCCGCGTAGAAGTCGCTGGTGTCGGCGCCGCCGCAGGTCACGTCCTTGAGCACGCGGCCGGTCCGTTGCGCGATGAGGTGGGGGTAGTTGAGCGCCGACTGCGCGCAGAGCGGGTTGGCGGAGGTGAGTGGCAGGACCCCGGAGCCGGCCGAGAAGCTGTCGCCCAGGGCGACGTAGGGGCCGGCCGGCACGCGCGGCCCGGGCTTGGCGGCCTGCGCGGGTGCGGCGAGGCCGAGGGCGAGGGTGGCGGCGGCGGCGGCGCCGGCGAGGGCAGCGACACGTAGGGCAGTGCGGCGCATCTGAACTCCGTTGTTCGATCCGGCAGGGCCACGGCAGTGTGGGTTACCGGAGCGTAACCAGAAATGACGCGACCCGCCAAGAGCTGTGGGACACGGCATACGCCAAACGTCCGCCCGAAGGGTCGACATGGTGACCCTGCGGGCGGACGTGTGTGGGGGAGCGTCAGCGGTAGTTCGTGAACTGCAGCGCCACGTCGAGGTCCGCGGCCACGAGCATGCGCTGCACGGCCTGCAGGTCGTCGCGCGACTTGCTGGAGACTCGCAGCTCGTCGCCCTGGATCTGCGACTTCACGCCCTTGGGGCCCTCGTCGCGGATGAGCTTGTTGACCTTCTTGGCGTTCTCCTGCGAGATGCCCTGCTTGAGGGCCACGTCGAGCTTGTACTCCTTGCCGGACAGGCGCGGCCCGGCCTCGGGGACGTCGAGGTGCTTGAGCGAGACCTTGCGCTTGACCAGCCAGGTCTGCACGACGTCGAGGACGGCGAGGACGCGCTCCTCGGAGTTGGCCTGCATCGCGATGGACTCACCGGAGAGCTCGACGGAGGCGCCGACGTTCTTGAAGTCGTAGCGGTTGGCGACCTCCTTGGCGGCAGCGTTGACCGCGTTGGCGATCTCCTGCTTGTCGTAGTTGCTGACGATGTCCATGGAGCTGTCGGCCACGGGTCCTCCTCGTGTTGGGCACCCCGGATGCGGCTGTCGGGGGGCACGGTTTCTGTTTCGGCGCTGTGGCTTGCTATCCTTCCACGCGCACGGCAGGTTGCCCGAGCGGCCAATGGGAGTGGACTGTAAATCCATCGCGAAAGCTTCGAAGGTTCGAATCCTTCACCTGCCACCACGTGCACGAAGGCCCCTGAATTCCGGCGTATGCCGGTCAGGGGCCTTCGTCATTCCCTCACCTCCGCGTCGTGTGCGCCTCGCCCTCTGCGTGCCCGTCATCGGGTAGGCATGTCCTGACGAAGGGATGGTTCGCATGCCGGTGTGGGCACAGGCGGGTCTGTGGGGCCTGCTCGCGGGCGGGGCGCTGGTTCTGGGCGCCGCCATCGCGTGGCTCGTGCGGGTGCCGCAGAAGGTCGTCGCGACGATCATGGCCTTCGGTGCCGGTGTCCTCATCTCGGCGTTGTCCTTCGACCTCGTGGACGAGGCCGAGCAGACCGGCGGGCTCGTCCCGACGGCTGTCGGCTTCCTCGCCGGGGCCGGCATCTACGTCGCGGCCAACATCCTGCTGTCCAAGCGCGGCGCCCGCCACCGCAAGCGCTCGCACGAGATCCAAGGGTCGGAGGAGGACACTCCCGGCAGCGGGGCGGCCATCGCCATCGGGGCACTCCTCGACGGCATCCCCGAGTCGATCGTGCTTGGCCTGACGCTGCTCAAGGGCGGTGGCGTCGGAGTCGCGGTCTTCGCGGCGATCTTCCTGTCCAACCTCCCGGAGGGCCTCTCCAGCGCCTCGGGGATGAAGGCCTCGCACCGCAGCGCCCGCTACGTCTTTGGAGTGTGGTGCACCATCGCCGTCGCCAGCGGGCTCGCCGGCCTCCTCGGGGCCCTGTTCCTCGAGGGCGCCTCTCCGACGACTGTCGCCGCGATCACCGCGCTCGCGGCCGGAGCGATCCTCGCCATGGTCGCCGACACGATGATCCCGGAGGCCTTCGAGAAGACCCACCTGTATGCCGGCCTGGCCGCCACCGTGGGTTTCCTCTCGGCCTTCGTCATCGGCCACTACGCCTAGTGCGCGCCTTCAGGCGCCGCTCTGCGGGGCCTCTCGCTCCTTGACAGTGCTTGCGCGCCAGATAGTTGTGTTCATACAATAGTTGTATGAGCACAATCAAACCGACCCCGGTGGGCCTGTGGCTGTCGATGATGGGCTTGGTCATGGACAACAAGTGGTACTTCGCGGAGCAGTTCGCGACCATGCGGCCGGTGCCCTACAGCCGCTATCGCGCGCTGCGACGTGTCGAGCACGAGTCCCGCAGCCAGCGCGAGCTCGCCGATGCGATGGGGGTCGACGCCCCGGCCATGACGGGCATCGTCAACGATCTCGTTGCCCACGGCCTCGCGGTGCGCACACCCCACCCGGCAGACGGCCGGGTGAAGCTGGTCTCGGCCACGACTCTCGGACGCGAATGGCTGGATGAGGTGCGGTCGCTGCCGGACGGCGCCCCACCGCTGATGAACAGCCTCACTGCCGCCGAACGACTCGAGCTGGCGAGGCTGCTCGACAAGCTGCAGACGGCGGCACTGGCATGACGACCACCCGGACCACTGCGCTCGCCATGCCGGGTGAGCTCACCACATCGCGTCGCTGGTTGATCGTCGGCATCTGCTGCCTGAGCCTGTTCATCGTCGGCATCGACACCACCGGGCTCAACCTGGCGCTGCCGTCGATCCAGCGCGATCTGGGTGCGACCTATTCACAGCTCCAGTGGGTCGTCGACGCCTACACCCTCGTCATCGCCAGCCTGCTGATGCTGGCCGGGTCCGTCGCGGACCGGATCGGTCGGCGCAAGGTCTTCCAGTGCGGGCTGGCACTCTTCGGTGCCGGTTCACTCCTGTGCTCGCTGGCGCCCACGGCCGGTGTGCTGATCGCGTCGCGGATGCTGCAGGCGATCGGCGGCTCGATGCTCAACCCGGTCGCGATGTCGATCATCACCAACACGGTTCGGGACGCACAGGAACGGGCCCGCGCGATCGGCATCTGGGGCGGCACGGTCGGACTCTCGATGGCTCTGGGGCCCGTCGTCGGCGGAGCGCTGGTGGACGCGATCGGATGGCAGGCGATCTTCTGGCTCAACGTCCCGGTGGTCGTCGTGGCCATCGCGTTGACCATCCGCTTCGTTCCCGAGTCGCGGGCACCGAAGGCGCGACGCTTCGACCCCATCGGACAGCTGTGCGTGATGCTGCTGCTCGGCGCCCTGACCTACGGCATCATCGAGGGCAACAGCCTCGGCTGGACCTCCGTCACCGTCATCGCCCTGCTCGGCGGCGCGCTGCTCGCGCTGGTGGTGCTCGTGGCCTACGAACGTCGCCGTCGCGAGCCCCTGCTCGACCCTCAGTTCTTCCGGAGCGTCCCCTTCAGCGGCTCGGTGCTCACGGCTGTGCTGGGCTTCTCCGCCCTAGGCGGATTCCTGTTCCTCAACACCCTCTACCTGCAGGACGTTCGCGACCTTTCGCCGTTCCACGCCGGCCTGATGACGCTGCCGATGGCGGCGATGACGGCGATCTTCGCTCCGATCTCCGGTCGCATCGTCGGATCGCGCGGTCCGCGGCTGCCGATGATCGTGGCCGGAGTGGGCATCTCCACGTGTGCCGCCATCCTGATGACGTTGCGGGCCGACACCCCGTATGCCGTTCTCGTCGTCGCGTACCTGGCGTTCGGGATCGGATTCGGCATGCTCAACGCCCCGATCACGAACAGTGCCGTGTCAGGTATGCCGCGTGCCCAGGCGGGCGTGGCAGCGGCCATCGCATCGACCAGCCGTCAGGTCGGGACGGCGCTGGGCGTGGCGGTGTTCGGTGCCATCACGCTCGGGCAGTTGAACGGTCCCGTGGCTGACGGTCTGGCCCGGGCGAGTCACCTCGGCTGGGGAGTGATGCTCGGGTGTGGCCTCGGTGTCCTGGCCATGGCGTGGCTCACGACAAGTGCCTGGGCGCTGCGCACTCGCGACCTTGTGGGGGCCGAGCTCGGGTAGGCGGACTTCACAGCCGAACCACGGTTCCCGCCACCCGGGGTACAGGTGACGCGCCCACTCTCACCCCAGATTCCATTGGAGAACGGACACAGCTGTGCGGTGGCGCCAGTGGGGCAGGCCCCGCCTGGACAGTGACTGGTCGACCGTGAGGTCAGCGCCCCGGAGTGATGATCTGGCGGACCTCTGAGCCTGAGTGCAGGCGGTCCAGGGCCGCGTTGAGGTCGTCGAGCGGCACCGCGCTCGAGGTGACGAGAGCATCAGCGGGAAGCAACCCCGCGGCATACAGGTCGAAGAGCCGCGGCAGGTCGCGGCGCGGGACCGACGAGCCCATGTAGGAGCCAAGGATCGACTTCTCCTCGGCGACGAGCGACACGATCGGGATGCCGATCTCGTGGCGCGGGTGGGGGAGACCGGTGATGATGACGCGCCCGCCGACCCGCGTTGCGGCGTATGCCGTGGAGAGTGCGGCCGGGTGCCCAGCGGCCTCGATCGCCACTGCGACACCACCTTTGGTGAGTTCGCGGATCTGCTCGACCGCGTCGTCACCCGCGAGGACGCCGTGGGTCGCGCCGACCGCCCTGGCCGAGGCGAGTTTGGACTCGACGGTGTCGACGGCGATGACGGGGTGGGCGCCGGCGAGTGCTGCGGCCATGACCGCTGAGATGCCCACGCCGCCCAGCCCGATGACGGCCACGGCCTCTCCCGGACGTACGACGGCGGTGTTGAAGACCGCGCCGGCGCCGGTGAGGACGGCGCACCCGAAGACGGCGGCCGTCTCGAGCGGGACCTCGTCGGGCACCTTCACCAGCGATCGCGGCGAGACGACCGTGTACTCGGAGAAGGCCGAGACGCCGAGGTGGTGGTGGAGCTCGGCGCCCGATGCGTCGCTGAACGGGCGGCGACCGGTGACGAGCCGTGCCTCGCGGTTGGCGGCCTGGGCGTCGACGCACCGCACGGGATTCCCGCCAGCGCAGTCGGCGCAGTTGCCGCACGAGGGAACGTAGGAGCAGACGACGCGATCGCCGACGCGCACGTCGGTGACGCCCGGGCCGACCTCCTCGACCACGCCGGCCGCCTCGTGCCCGAGGACCATGGGCAGAGGGCGCGGCCGGTCGCCGTTGACGACCGAGAGGTCGGAGTGGCACAGGCCCGCGGCCGTGATCCGCACGAGGACCTCGCCCGGCCCGGGTCCCTGCAGCGTCAGCTCCTCGATCGCGAGAGGCGTCGACGCGGCGAACGGCTGGTCGGTGGTCGAGTGGCGCAGGACAGCCGCTCTCGTCGTGATGCTCATGGACCCACTCTGTCGGACGCCTGCCGCTGACGAGCCGTCGACTGGTGCTCATCCAGTGTTCACCTGAACACCTGTATGCCGTGTGCGCCCTTGCCTACGTTGCGTCCATGCCATCTCGTCGTGCCTTTGCACCCCTCGCCGCCGCGGCCGTCGTCGCCGCCGCTCTCGTGCCCGCCGTCTCCGGATCCGCCGTCGCAGCACCGCCTGCCCCGCAGGTGACCCTGACGCCGCTCGGGACCTACAGCACCGGTGCCTACGACGAGGGGGCCTCCGAGATCGTCGCCCACGACCCCGAGCGCCAGCGCCTCTTCGTCGTCAACGCCCAGGCCGGCACGGTGGACGTCCTCGACATCCGCGACCCGCGCACTCCGGTGAAGCTCTCCTCGCTCGACGCACCCGGTGCCAACAGCGTTGCGGTGCACGGGAATCTGGTCGCCGTCGCGCAGCAGGCCGACACCAAGACCGACGTGGGTTCCGTCGGCTTCTTCGACGCCACGACGTTCGCCAAGCTCTCCAGCGTCCCGGCCGGGGCACTGCCCGACATGGTGACCTTCACGCCGAGCGGCGACTTCGCGCTCGTCGCGAATGAGGGTGAGCCGGAGGGCTATTGCGCCGGGCAGGTCGACCCCGAAGGCAGCGTCTCGGTCGTCGACCTCCGCCAGGGGGCAGCGAAGGCGACGGCCAGGACGGCCGGCTTCACGGCATACAACTCGCATGTCGACTCTCTCCGAGCGCAAGGTGTGCGGATCTACGGACCGGGAGCGAGCGTGGCCCAGGACCTCGAGCCCGAATACATCACGACGTCGACCAACGGACAGACCGCGTGGGTCACGCTGCAGGAAGCCAACTCGGTCGCGACCATCGACGTGCGCAGTGCTGCGGTGACGGCCATCGCGCCGCTGGGGCTCAAGGACCACTCGGTCGCCGGTCAGGGTCTCGACGCCTCGGACAAGGACAAGGCGATCAACATCGCGCAGTGGCCGGTCAAGGGGATGTACCAGCCGGACTCCATTGCCTCGTATGCCGTCAAGGGCCAGACCTTCCTCGTCACCGCCAACGAGGGCGACGCGCGTGACTACGACTGCTTCGCGGAGGAGAAGCGGGTCAAGGACCTCACGCTCGACCCGGCCGCCTTCCCGAACGCCGCGGCGCTCAAGAAGGACGCTGCGCTCGGTCGCCTCACGGTGACCTCCACGTCACCGCACACCGCGGCCGGCTACTCCGAACTGCACGTGCTTGGTGGGCGATCGGTGAGCGTGCGGGCAGCCGACGGTTCGCTCGTGTGGGACTCGGGTGACGCCTTCGAACGCCTCACGGCCGCGGCCGACCCGGCGCTGTTCAACGCCGACAACTCCGAGAACGACTCGGCCGACAGCCGCAGCGACAACAAGGGACCCGAGCCCGAAGGCCTTGACCTGGGCAAGATCGGCGGCCGGACCTACGCGTTCGTCGGGCTGGAGCGCACGAGTGGGATCGCCGTCGTCGACATCACGGATCCGGCTGCTGGTCGCATTGCCGGCTACGGATCGAACCGTCGCGCCGATGGCGACGCCGAGGCTGGGACTGCGGGCGACCTCGGTCCTGAGGGTGTGCACTTCATTGCCGCCGAGGACAGCCCGACGGGTGCGCCGCTCCTCGCCGTCGGCAACGAGATCTCCGGCACGACCACACTCTGGGCGGTCGCCACGCGCTGAGCCCCGCCGGGTGGCAGAGTGGCCGGATGGTTGACGGAGGGGTCGCCGGACTCGTTCTCGCGGCGGGCGCCGGGCGACGCATGGGAGGGCCCAAGGCGCTGCTTCGCCTCACGCCGTCCGGGCCCTCGCTCGTCGAGACGACGGTCAGCCGGCTGCACGACGCCGGGGTGAGCGAGGTCCACGTCGTCGTCGGCCACTCGGCTGACAGCGTTCGGCTGCGGGCCGAGCTGGTTGGCGGCATCGTGGCGGAGGCGCAGGACTGGGACGAAGGGATGGGGGCCTCGTTGCGCTGCGGGATCGATGCGCTCGAGGCGACGGATGCCCGCGCCGTGCTCCTCATGCTGGTCGACCTGCCTGATGTGGGTGCTCCGGTTCATCGGCGGCTGCTGACGTCGGTCGACGGGGATCTCGATGGTGTCCTCGTTCGGGCTGCCTTTGACGGTCGCGCCGGTCATCCGGTGCTCATTGGCCGGAACCACTGGCGGCTCATCCGTCATCACGCGGTGGGCGATCACGGGGCGAGGACCTACTTCGACAGCCACCCGCCGCACCTCGTCGAGTGCGGCGATCTCGCCACTGGGCGCGACATCGATCGGCCCGGAGACGTCTGATCTGACGGCTGTCAGTGGGCGTTGTTACGGTGGTTGACGAGGGCCTGGTTCGTCGTGCCCGTTTCGTGAATTAGGTTGTGCCAGTTGCGAATTCAGCCCAGAGCGTAGCCCGAACTTCTTGACTGTAGAACTCACGTTCGAGTATTCTTGGGTCATGGAAAGCACCTCCGCGACCGCCGCCCTTGAGGGCCGGTATGCCGCGTTGCGTGCGTGCGCTGAGGGGTTGAGTTCCGAGGAACTCCTGGACGTCATCGAACTCGCCCAGCGGGAGAAGGACGCCGCGTCGGCCCGGCAGGCGGTCGCGTTGGCGCACCTGTCCGCACGCGACTTCCACCGGCAGGAAGACGGCACGAGCGTGGAGGTCCATCACGGGTTGGGGCACCAACGCCTGGACGGGCCGGAGCTGGCGGCACCCCGGTTGGGGTGTTCGGTGTTTGTGGCGACGAACCGGATCCTGGACGCGATCCGGCAGATGACCCGCACCCCGGCCGTGGTCGATGCCATGGCCTCGGGTGACCTGGATGAGTACCGTGCCCGGGTCGTCACGGAGGAGACCGAGTTCCTCTCGCCCGAGTCCGCGGCTGAGGTCGTGGACCGGGTCAAGGACGTGTGGGGACAGCTGACGGTCGGGCCGTTGCGGCAGCTGTTGGCCCGCACGGCGGCGCAGGTCGACCCGGATGCGGTGGCCCAGGAAGCTGAGGAAGAGCGGGCCCGGCGCGGGTTGACTCGCCGCACCGGCGAACACGGCACCGACCACTGGCGCGGAGACTTCCGCGTCGAAGACGCCCGAGGGGCGTGGGCTGCCGTGACCGAACGCGCCCGCCAGCTGGTGCGCGAGGGCAAGGCCGACAGCCTCGAGTTGGCTCGCGCGGACGCGATGATGGAACTCATCCTCGAACACAGCGACGTCAAGGTCGTCGTCCACGCCACCCGCGCCGCCGACGACGACCCCAGCCGCCGACACCACCACGCCCGCAACTGCCCACAGACGATCTGGCCAAGGACGCCACCGGGGCCGCCGCTGACGCGAACACCTGCGACGCGAAGGCGCAGCAGCCCACACCCGGGCGCGCACCCGCCAAGGCCAGCGCCTCCGCAGGAACCACTGCCTCCGCAGCACGCTCAGCCTCAGCACCTGCCGCCACGGCCCGAGCCGCTGACACCGCGACCGGTGCGGCGGAGGACCTCGTCGAGGTCGGTGGGCTCGGACAGGGCGGGACAACGTTCGTGCGCCGGGAATGGCTCGACGCTGCCGGCACCTCCGACCCCGACCGTGAACTGACCTGCGACACCGCACCGGCGCCCTCGTGCACGGTGACGTGCCCGCCGCGTTGGCCCGGGGTCAGGCACCCGCCCGACGTGCTCACCGCAAAGCCGAACGCTCCGGCCACGACCTCGAAGACTTCAGCCAGTCCTACCGGGTACCCGACGGCATGGCCCGACTCATCCGGTTACGCGACGGATCCTGCCGCTTCCCCGGCTGCACCGTGCCCGCACGCCAGTGCGACCTCGACCACGTCCGCCCCTGGCCGGGTGGGCCCACATGCCCGATCAACCTCATGTGCCTGTGCCGGCGCCACCACCGCATCAAGCAACGCGACGGCTGGACCGTCAAACTCCACCCCGACGGCACCGTCACCTGGACCGACCCCACCGGGCTCCAACAAACCACCTGGCCCGTGGACCACCTCCACCTCATCACCGCCGGAGCCACCCACCGCGACCCCACCACGACCGGGCGCATCGCAGCACGACCCCGCAGACATCCCCACCACGTTCGAAGAAGAACTCATCGAACTCCTCGGCGGACCCGCCAACGCCCAACCCCGCGCCCACCCGATCTCGTTCGACATGCGCGGCAACACCTACGGCGGACCGCCACACCCCGTCGACCTCGACTTCAACCCCGGCTGGGACCGCTACGTCATCGACTTCCCACCACCACCGCCCAAGCCACCACAGCCCATTCCGTTCTGAGCGGCGCCGGCCCCGGGGCAGACGTGTGACGATGCACCGTATGGAGTTCTCCACTGCTGCCGATCTGCGGTCCGCCCTCGAGGGCACCGGCTACCTCGCCGATGACGAGCTCGCGACCATCGCCTGGCTGGCGACCCGCCTGCACCGGCCGCTCCTCGTGGAGGGCGAGCCGGGTACGGGCAAGACCGCCCTGGCCGAGGCGCTGGCCGAAGCCGCCGGCGTCCCGCTCATCCGCCTCCAGTGCCACGAGGGGATCGACGCCAGCCAAGCCCTCTACGACTGGGACTTCCCGCGCCAGATCCTCCACCTGCGCGCAGTCGAAGCCGTCGACGGAGCGGCGTCCCTCGACGACGTCGAGTCCGGCCTGTTCGACGAGCGCTTCCTCGTGGCCCGTCCCATCCTGCGCGCCCTGCGCGAAGCCCCTGCCGTCCTGCTCATCGACGAGATCGACCGCGCCGACGACGAGTTCGAGGCCTTCCTCCTCGAGGTCCTCTCGACCTGGCAGGTGAGCATCCCCGAACTCGGCACCGTCCGCGCCACGACACCCCCGCTCGTCGTCCTCACCTCCAACCGCACCCGCGAGGTCCACGACGCCCTCAAGCGTCGCTGCCTCTACCAGTGGCTCGAACACCCCTCTCTCGAGCGGGAACTCGCCATCGTGCGGTCACGCGCGCCCGAGGTCCCCGAAGCCCTGGCCGAGCAGGTCGTGCGCGCGATCCACTCGGTGCGAACCGACGCCGAGCTCCTCAAGCCGCCCGGTGTGGCCGAGACCCTCGACTGGGCCCGGGCCCTCCACGAGCTGGGCGTGCGCGAACTCGACACCGCATCGGCAGCGGCATCGCTCGGGGTCGCCGTGAAGTACCGCGAGGACGCCGTCCGCGTGCGCGCAGCTCTCGAGAAGATCCTCGCCAAGTGACCGTGGTGGCGCGATCCGCCGAGGAGATCCTCCTCGGGTTCGCGCGCGCCCTGAGGGCGGCCGGTGTCGCCGTGACGGCCGATCGAGAACGCACCTACCTGCACGCCGTCGCCACTGTGGGACTCGAGGACCAAGCAGCCGTGTATGCCGCGGGCCGGGCGACGCTCTGCGGCTCACCAGCCGATCTCGAACGGCACGACCTCGTGTATGCCGCGTGGTTCGGTGCCGAGCGCCCGGGCACCGCTCGCAGGGCTCCTCTGCGCCCGCCAGCCACGATGGCCGACCTGCAGGACGGAGGCTCGGGTGAGTCATCGGAGGAGGGCGACACCGAGGACGTCCGGGCCATGGCCAGTGCGACGGAAGTGTTGCGGCACAGGGACATTGCGTCGATGTCGGCGCGTGAGCGGGCCGCTCTGGCCGCGATGTTCGCCGCCCTCCGTCCCCGCTCGCCTCGTCGGCGCACGCATCGCCTCACTGCCGCCAACCGGGGGCGCATCGACGCCCGGCGCACCCTGCGCGAGATGATCCGCCGCCACGGCGAGCCCGGCCCGATCCGGCACCAACGCCGCGCCGAGCGGGCGCGCAAGGTGGTCGTGCTCATCGACGTGTCCGGATCGATGAACGCCTACACCGACGCCCTGCTCCGGCTCGGTCACGTGTGGTGTCGCGGCAGCGCGTCGGTCGAGGTCTTCACCGTCGGCACGCGCCTCACCCACGTGACCAGGGCACTCCAGCAGCCCGATCCGGATCGAGCCCTCGTCGCCGCAGGTCAGGTGATCCCCGACTGGTCGGGCGGCACCCGTCTCGCCGATGGCTTCAAGGCCTTCCTCGAGCGCTGGGGGCGGCGTGGCATGGCCCGGGGAGCCGTCGTCGTCATCGTCAGCGACGGGTGGGAGCGCGGCGAGCCAGAAGGTCTGGCGCAGCAGATGCGTCGCCTGCACGCCCTGGCCCACCACGTCGTCTGGGCCAACCCGCATCGCGGGCACCCGGCATACGCACCGGTCCAGCAGGGCATCATCGCGGCCCTGCCGTACGTTGACACCTTCGTGGCCGGACACTCGATGGCCGCCTTCGCTGAACTCCTGGAGGTTGTCGCAGATGCGTGAGGTGTTGACCGAGCTCCGCGAGTGGTGGGACGCAGGCGAACCCGCCGCTCTCGCCACGGTTGTCGAGACCTTCAACTCGTCGCCCCGCCCGGCGGGTGCATCGATGCTTGTCGGCCCGGATGGCACGGTCGTCGGCTCGGTCTCGGGTGGGTGTGTCGAGGGCGCCGTCTACGAGGTGGGGCAGGACGTGATCGCCTCTGCCACAGCGCAACTGGCGCACTATGGCATCTCGGACGACACGGCATACGCCGTCGGTTTGTCCTGCGGGGGACAGCTCGACGTCTTCGTCGAGCGCGTCGATCGCGAGTCGTTCCCGGAACTCGGTGACGTCGCCGACGACATTGCGGAAGGTCGGCCGGTCGCAGTGGCGACGGTTGTCGCGCACCCCGATGCCGAATGGGTCGGGCGGCGTCTCGTCGTTCGGCCCGAAGCCGTCGTCGGCGAGCTCGGCAGCGACCGCGCCGACGAGGCCGTCACCGACGATGCGCGCGGACTGCTCGCGTCGGGACTGACCGAAACGCTCACCTACGGTCCCGACGGCGAACGTCGTGGTGAGGGGATGCGCGTCTTCGTCGCGTCCTACGCACCCAAGCCGCGGATGATCGTGTTCGGCGCCATCGACTTCGCGGCGGCGGTTGCCGAGGTGGGCCACTTCCTTGGGTATGCCGTGACGGTGTGCGACGCGCGCCCCGTCTTCGCCACCCCTGCCCGGTTGCCGGCGGCCGACGAGGTCGTCGTGTCCTGGCCGCACGCCTACCTTCGCGACGAGGTCGACGCCGGACGGGTCGACGAACGCACGGTGCTGTGCGTCCTCACCCACGACCCGAAGTTCGACGTGCCGCTCCTCGAAGTGGCCCTGCGGCTGCCCGAAGTCGCGTATATCGGGGCCATGGGGTCACGTCGCACGCATGACGAACGGATGGCGCGACTGCGTGAGGCCGGGCTGACCGAGGTCGAACTCGGACGCCTGTCGTCACCCATCGGCCTCGACCTCGGGGCTCGCACCCCGCAGGAGACAGCGGTCTCGATCGCGGCCGAGATCATCGCGCTGCGCTGGGGCGGACGCGGCGATCGCCTCGGCTCGCGGGAGGGCCCCATCCACTCCTGACGGGCGTGTCGCGACCTGTGGGTTTCGTTGAAACCTTGTGGAGTGTGGCTGACCGAGGCAGGATCGCGAGTACCGCACACCCCCCAGAGCAGGAGTCAATGATGACTCGAATCACGGTCACGGTCGACGGAGAGAACTACACCGACGAGGTGGAGCCCCGGATGCTCCTCGTCCACTACCTCCGAGAATCGGTGGGCAAGACCGGGACCGTGATCGGGTGCGACACGAGCAACTGTGGCGCCTGCACGATCCACCTCGACGGCCGGAGTGTGAAGTCCTGCAACGTCCTCGCCGTCCAGGCGGACGGGCACGAGGTCACGACGATCGAGGGGCTCGCCACCAATGGCGAACTGCATCCCATGCAGAAGGCGTTCCACGAGTGTCATGCCCTCCAGTGCGGCTACTGCACGCCGGGGATGATCATGCAGGCCATCGACGTGCTCAACGAGAACCCGAATCCCTCCGAGGAGGAGATCAGGGTGGGCCTCGAGGGCAACCTCTGCCGGTGTACCGGCTACCACAACATCGTCAAGGCCGTGCAGCAGGCGGCGGGACAGGGCGCCCCTGAGGGCGCGACTGCTGGCGCGACTGCGGGAGCGCAGTCATGACCACCGTCGACGACCGCCCCGAGGCTGAGACCACCAAGACCACAGAGATCGGGCGAGCCCGCCGCCGCAAGGAGGACCAGCGGCTCATCACTGGACGCACCAAGTGGACCGACAACATCCAGCTGGCCGGGATGCTCCACCTCGCGATGGTCCGCAGTCCGCTGGCGCACGCGACGATCACGAACATCGACACCGAGGAGGCCAAGTCCGCCCCCGGTGTGATCACGGTGTTCACCGGCGCCGACATCGCCGACATCCAGGGCGTCAACATCACGGCGTGGCCCATCACGGCCGACCAGAAGACGCCGGACCACCTGCCGATGCCCCTCGACCGAGTCGCGCACGCCGGCGAGATCGTCGCCGTCGTGGCCGCCCGCACCGCCGCTGCCGCACGTGACGCCGCCGAGTTGGTCGACGTCGACTATGACGCGCTTCCTGCGGTCCTCGACCTCAAGGAAGCTGCGAAGGACGAGGTCCTGGCGCACCCGTCGCTGGGCACCAACAAGTCCGCCTTCTGGCAGCTCGACTCCAAGGAGGGTGGCACCGGCGAGGACGTCGACGAGGCGATCCGACAGGCCGGCATCGACGGGATTGTGATTGAGCGTGAGTATCGCCAGCAGCGCCTCATCCCAGCCTTCATGGAGCCGCGGTCCACTGTCGTGGATCCGACCGGTGAGCAGGTCACGATGTGGTCGTCCACGCAGGTCCCGCACATCCTGAGGTTCTGCATCGCCGCCACGACGGGCCTGCCCGAGTCCAAGATCCGGGTCATCGCCCCCGACGTCGGTGGCGGCTTCGGCGGCAAGCTGCAGTCGACGCCCGAGGAGTTCGTCACCCTCGCGGTGGCGCGCAAGCTCGGTCGTCCCTGCAAGTACACCGAGACCCGCTCCGAGTCGATGGTCTCCGCGCACCACGGTCGTGACCAGTGGCAGAAGCTCACCCTCTGCGCCAAGAAGGACGGGACGGTCACCGGGCTCAAGGTCGAGTTGATGGCCGACCTCGGTGCGTATGCCGCGATCGTCGGCGGCGGTGTGCCAGTGCTGGGCGCGTGGATGTTCAACTCGATCTACAAGTTCCCGGCCTACCGGTTCAACACGACGAACTACTACACCAACAAGACCTGGGTGGACGCCTACCGAGGCGCTGGGCGGCCCGAAGCGACCTACGCCATCGAGCGGCTCATGGACGAGCTCGCGGCCGAGGTCGGGGTCGACCCTCTCGAGATCCGCGAGAAGAACTGGATCACGCACGAAGAGTTCCCGTTCACGACCGTTGCCGGGATGACGTACGACTCCGGCAACTACGAGGCCGCGACCGCCAAGGCCAAGGAGCTCTTCGGCTACGACGAACTCCGCGCCGAGCAGCAGCAGCGGCGTGACTCGGGCGACCCGGTCCAGCTCGGCATCGGCGTCTCGACTTTCACCGAGATGTGCGGCTTGGCACCCTCACGTGTCCTCGGCTCGCTCAACTACGGCGCGGGCGGCTGGGAGTCGGCGAGCATCCGGATGCTCGCGACCGGCACCGTCGAGGTCATCACCGGCACGTCGCCCCACGGTCAGGGTCACGAGACGGCGTGGAGCCAGATCGTCGCCGACCGGCTCGGAGTTCCCTTCGAGAACGTGGAGGTCCTCCACGGCGACACCCAGATCGCCCCGAAGGGTATGGACAGCTACGGGTCCCGCTCGCTCGTCGTTGGTGGTGAGGCACTCGTGCTCGCCGCCGACAAGGTCATCGAGAAGGCGAAGGTGATCGCTGCCCACCTGCTCGAGGCCAACGCCGACGACCTCGAGTTCGCCGAGGGGAAGTTCACGGTCAAGGGCACCGACAAGGGCATCGGCCTCACCGACATCGCACTCGCGACGTTCGCCGGGCACAACCTGCCCGACGGCGCCGAGCCGACGATCGACGCCGACGCGACCTACGACCCGGTGAACTTCTCCTTCCCGCACGGCACCCACCTGTGCGCGATGGAGGTCGACACCGAGACGGGCGCGACGAAGATGCGCAAGTACGTCTGCGTCGACGACATCGGCGTCATCATCAACCCGCTCATCGTCGAGGGCCAGGTCCACGGCGGACTGGTCCAGGGCATCGCCCAGGCGTTGTGGGAGGGCGCCGAGTACGACGAGCAGGGCACGCTCGTCTCCGGCTCCTTCGTCGACTACACGCTCCCCACGGCGGCCGACACGATCAACTTCATCACCGACCACACGACGTCCCCGTCGACGTCGAACTCGCTCGGCACCAAGGGCGTCGGCGAGGCAGGCACGATCGCCTCGACACCGGCCGTGGTCAACGCCATCGTCGACGCGCTGCGATCGCGAGGCATCAACGACATCACGATGCCGTGCACCCCCGAGCGGGTGTGGAATGCGATCCAGTCGGCCGGCGCCAACCAGTCCGAGCCGACACCGGCTGAGGTCCAGCCACACTTCCAGGCCGACTCCGCGAACCAGGACGAACCCGGCGCGACGACCGAAGGAGCAGGCCAGTGATCCCCGCAGCGTTTGACTACCTCGCCCCGACGTCGGTTGCCGACGCCCTCGCCGCCCTCGCCGAGGCCGGCGACGACGCCAAGGTGCTGGCCGGCGGCCAGAGCCTGTTGCCCGTTCTGCGCATGCGCCTCAACGCGCCCGAGATGGTCATCGACCTCGGGCGCATCGAGGAGCTGCGCGGCATCAGGGAGGACGGCGACCACATCGTCATCGGCGCCATGACGACCTACCACGACGCCCTCGCGTCCGACCTCGTGCGCGACCACGCCGCGGTCCTGCACGCGGCCATCAAGGAGGTCGCCGACCCACAGATCCGGCGCCGCGGCACGGTGGGTGGCGCCCTCGTCCACGCCGACCCGGCCGGCGATGTCGGCGCACCCGCGCTCGCCCTCGACACCGAGTTCGTCGTCACGGGCAGTGGAGGAGAGCGGACGGTCGCGGCCAGTGACTTCTTCCAGGACCTCTTCGAGACCGCTGTCGGTGAGGGTGAACTCCTCACGGCCATCCGCATCCCGAAGCACACCGGCTGGGGCGGGCACTACGAGAAGTTCGTCCGGGTCTCCCACCAGTGGTCGATCGTCGCGGTCGCGGCGACCGTCCGCGTCGAGGGTGGGTCGATCGCCGAGGCCCGCATCGGCCTGACCAACATGGGTTCGACGCCACTGCGCGCGTCTGCCGTGGAGGCGGCGCTCGTCGGTGCGGCCGCGACGGACGACGCGGTGCGCGCGGCCTGTGCCGCGGCGGCCGAAGGCACGAACCCGCCGAGCGATCTCAACGGCAGCGCCGACTATCGCCGGGCCCTCGCGCCGATCCTCACGCGTCGAGCGGTTCTCGCCGCCGCGGGGGGCTGACCCTGTGGACTTGCACCACGAGTTCACCGTGCCGGCCGAGGCCGATGTGGTGTGGGACGTCCTGCTCGACCTCGAACGCGTCGGGGGATGCTTCCCGGGCGCCACGGTCACCGAGGCGAGCGACGACGGCTTCGCGGGGACGGTCAAGGTCAAGCTCGGCCCGATCGCCCTCGTGTATGCCGGCTCCGGCACCTTCCTGGAGCGCGACCCGTCCGCGCATCGCGCCGTCATCGAGGCCAAGGGCAAGGACAAGCGCGGCAACGGCACGGCGGGCGCCATGGTCACGCTGCAGCTCTCCGCGGACGGTGATGCGACGCGGGTCTCGGTGGACACCGACCTCGCCATCACCGGCAAGCCGGCCCAGTTCGGTCGCGGTGTGATGCAGGACGTCTCCGACAAGCTGCTCGGTCAGTTCGTGGCGTGCATCGAGAGCCAGTTCGATCCGCCGGAACCAGCCGAGCCGGCAGTCGAGGCGCGGCCCGACGCACGAAGCGGTTGCGGCAGAGCCGAATCCGCAGCCTCGGCCGCGTCCGACACCACGGCCAACCCCGCCGGTGGACGACGCGATCGACCTCGGTGCCGTGGCCCTGCCCTCGGCCGTCAAACAGTGGGGACCGTATGCCGTGGCTGGGCTTGTCGGCGCCCTGATCGGCTACGCGATCGGCCGCGACCGCAGCTGACGTCGGTGGGTTCCGACGCCAGCCGGGTTCAGGCCGCTCGGCCGTAGGAGTCCATGTCGTGGGCGCTGCGGCGGTGGTCCGCGTCGTGCGCCGCCGGGTGGCGGTAGTCGTCGACCCAGGGGGCGGATCCGTTGCGACGGTTGCTGCGCTCGAGGGCCCACACGAAGAGTGCGGTGAGGATGAGCGCTGGGATGAAGGGGGCGACGGAGGCGATGAATGTGCTCATGGCACAAGTTTGACGCTCATGCACTTACTGCCACGAGTGGCAGACCTGACACCCTTGCACTAAATGCTGCCAACCTGCCATCATGACGGCATGGCCCTTCGCTCCGTCGCCGTCGTCCTGCAGGATCCCGTCGCGATGTTCGAGTTCGGCGTGCTCACCGAGGTGTTCGGCATCGACCGCACCGACGACGGAGTGCCGCCCTTCGACTTCCGCGTGTGCACCGAATTTCCGGGTATGCCGTTGCGCGGCGACGGCGGTGTCACCCTGACCGCGCCCCTCGGTCTGGAGGCGACCACGGACGTCGACCTGGTGGCCATCCCGGCGAGCGACGCGGCATACGCACCGTCCGAAGCCGTGAAGCAGGTGGTGAGGGACGCGGTCGACCGCGGCGCCTACGTCCTGTCGGTCTGCTCCGGTGCGTTCACCCTCGGCGCAGCCGGGGTCCTCGACGGGCGCGAGGTCACGACCCACTGGAGGCACAGCGACGAGCTCGCCGCGGCATACCCGCTGGCCAAGGTGAACCCTGACGTCCTCTATGCCCACGACGGCACGATCATCACGAGCGCCGGCACCGCTGCGGGCATGGACGCGTGCCTTCACCTGGTCCGGTCGGAGCACGGTGGAGCGGTCGCCAACCGCATTGCCCGGCGCATGGTCATCTCGCCCCACCGAGACGGTGGGCAGCGGCAGTTCATCGACCGGCCGATCCCCGTGACCGAGTGCGAGAGCATCGGCCCGGTCCTGCAGTGGCTCCTCGAGAACCTGGACGAGCCGCACACCGTGGCCGAGCTGGCTCGTCGTGCCTCGATGTCGTCGCGGACGTTCGCGCGCAAGTTCGTCTCCGAGACGGGTACGACGCCGCACCAGTGGATCACCGACCAGCGGATCCTGCGGGCGCGTGAGCTGCTCGAGGAGACGGACCTGTCGATCGAGCAGATCGCCGGCGACGTCGGGTTCGGCAGCGCCGCCCTGCTGCGTCACCACTTCGCGCAGTGCACCGGACTCACGCCCACCGTCTTCCGCACGCGACACCGCTCCCCGGCCTGAGCCGAGGAGCGGTGTGCGCGTTGCTGATTCAGCAGTGACGCTGGATCACTGGGGGGCGTTCGGCACGAGGCACTTCACCGACGCGGACTGGTTGCCCGAACCGTCGATGGCGTACAACTCGGCGTCACCCTTGCCCTTGAGGTTCCACTCGACGACACCGGAGCCGGGCTTCTGGCTGGGCTTGGCGCCGTTGGCCTCGGTGTACTTGATGTCGGTGTCGACGGCGAACGGTCCCCACACGGTGGAGCTGCCGTCGTCCTTGACGAAGAGGTCGAGGTCGCTGTCCGGCCACACGTCGTCATGGGCGACGAGGCGATAGAAGCCGTCCTGGTTCTGACCCTGGCCGCCGTTGCCGGGAGCCGCGGGCTCGTGACCTCCGGGGTTCGTCGACGGGACGCACTGGGCGATCGGAGGAGTGGTGTCGCGCCACAGCTTCGACACCGTTCGCGTCGCCTCATCACCGTGGATGGTGGCGGTCGCCGAGATCGTGTCGGTGCCGAGCGAGGCCGGCTCCACCGGCACGTCGTAGGTGAAGGTCACGTGACCCGTCGCGTCGGTCTCGCAGGAGGCCGGTGCGCACGTGCCCGACTCGCCCGCGTTCGGTCCGGCCGAGACGGAGAAGTCCACTGCATGGCCGCCGAGGTCGGCTGCCGGACCCGTCACCGTCGCGGTGACGGTGTGGGCGTTGTCGCTGCCCAGCTCGTTGATCGCGGTCGGGGGAGTGAGGGCGAAGGCGAAGACCGAGAAGCTCTCACAGCGGGTCACCGATCCGGTGGCCGTGGCGTCGCTCGCCGGACCGACGCCTGTCGCGGTCGCGCAGACCTCGTGCAGGCCCGGAGCGAGGTCGTCGCCCGGTGCGGTCCAGGTGATCGAGGCGGGTCCTGCGGTCGGCAGGGCCGTGCTCGGGGTCGACGCCACCGGGTTGCCGTCGAGCGTGACGCTCAGCGTCTTGAGGGTGGTGCCGGTGACGTTGGTGATGACGTCGGGCAGGTCGGCCGGGTCGGGCACGGCGAAGCAGGTCGTGCCGCTGGCCGTGGCCATGTCGTTGAGCGTGCCGGCCGTGCCGCCTCCACACGAGCTCCCGCTGCCCACGGCGAACGGATAGATCGTCGCGCCACCGGTCACGGACGTGAGGGCGGTGTTGAAGTCCGCGAGGGCACCGGCGTTGGACTCCCCGTCGGAGAGGAAGACGACGTTGACCTGCGTGCCGGAAGCGGCGGCCACGAGAGTGCTCGCCGCCTGCAGCCCGGCTGCGTAGTTCGTGAAGTCAGAGCCGACGTTCTTGCCGGTGAACTGGCCGATGGAACCGGCACTGAGCGAGTCGACCACCGTGTTGACGTCGGTGCCCGAGGGTGAGGTGAACTTCTGGTCCCCCGCAGCCCCCTGCATGTCTGCCGTGTCCGCACCCTGGCCGAAGGCCGCAACGGCACTCTCGAGGGCAGAGCCGTCGGTGACGACGAGGTCGTTGAGTCCCTTCACCGCGACCTTCTCGCAGGTGAGGATCGTCCGGGTGGCGTCGCAGTCGAGGCTGGTGCTGCCCGACACGTCGACGACGTAGATCCAGCTCGTGCTCGGTGCCCCCGTGGCGACGCTGGCCGTGCCCGACAGGGGCACGTCGATCGTGGTGTCGCCCGCCGGCACGATGAACGAGTCACCGTCGACAGGGGAGGTGACGCCGACGGTGATCTCGGCTCCGTTGGGGAGGTTCCCCGACGTCGTGCCGGCCATCGCCATGGGCGTGACGAGGGCGGCGACCGCGAACGCGGCGCCGCCGGTGAGACAGGCGCGTCGGCGCGCCCGGGTTGCTGTCTTCATGATGTGTGTCCCTCCTGGTTGGTGCGACTCGCGGTCGCTGTGGGAGAGGAGGTCCCACGCCCGATCCAGATACACGTGCGATCTGGCCCGGCCCCCGCACCGATCTTCACGAGATCTCCACAGGTCGCGCCCACGCCCATCCACAGTTGGCTCCTACTGTCATATCCATGAGCGGAATGGGAACAGTGCTGGTCGTCGAGGACGAGCCGACGATCAACCAGGCCGTCACCGACCGCTTGCGCGCCGAGGGCTACGCGGTCCACCAGGCGCACGATGGGCCCGCGGCCGTTGCGGCGTTCACCGAGCACACGCCGGACCTCGTGGTCCTCGACGTCATGCTTCCGGGGTTCGACGGGCTCGAGGTCTGCCGTCGCATCCAGGCGATCCGCCCGGTCCCGGTGCTCATGCTCACCGCCCGCGACGAGGAGACCGACATCCTCGTGGGGCTCGGGGTCGGCGCCGACGACTACGTCACCAAGCCCTTCCGCATGCGTGAGGTCGTGGCCCGCACCCACGCCTTGCTCCGTCGGGTCGAGCGCGCCGCAGAGCTCGCCGCCACCCCCGCGCCCACGACCCACGTCGGCTCGATCGAAATCGATGGCCCGGCCCGCCGAGTGTCTGTCGATGGTCAGGACGTGCACCTGACGCCGCTGGAGTTCGATCTCCTCGCCGCGCTCGCGTCGGCCCCGGGCACCGTGCGCTCCCGCGAGCAGCTCATGGGAGAGGTCTGGGGCTGGGCGGACGCCTCCGGCACGCGCACCCTCGACAGTCACGTCAAGTCGCTGCGCGCCAAGATCGGCTCGGCTCGCGTGCGCACCGTCCACGGCGTCGGCTATGCCCTGGAGGGCGCGTGAACACCGACCAGCCCCTGGAGGCGGTTGGCTCGATCAAGATCAAGCTCGGTCTCCTCGTCGCGGTGAGTTGCGTTGTCGCAGCGCTGTTCGCGACGATCGGTGACAGAGCGGGTATGCCGCTCTGGCTCACTCTGCCCGTCACCGTCGCTCTCGCTCTGGTCGTCACCCAGTGGCTCGCGCGCGGCATGACGGCACCCCTGCGAGAGATGACCCACGCCGCGAGTCGAATGGCTGCGGGCGACTACGGCCAGCGCGTGTCCACCCGGTCGACCGACGAGGTGGGTCAGCTCGCCCGCGCCTTCAACGCCATGTCCACGGACCTCGCCGACGCCGACCGCCAGCGGCGCCAGCTCGTGGCGACGGTCTCGCACGAACTCCGCACACCCCTGACCGCACAGCGCGCCCTCCTCGAGAACCTCGTCGACGGTGTCGTCCAGCCCGACGACGCGGCTCTGCGGGGCGCCCTCACGCAGTCCGAAAGGCTCAGCAGCCTGGTCGGCGACCTCCTCGACCTCTCGCGGGTCGACGCGGGCGTCCAACCCCTGCGTCTCGAGCCGGTGTCGGTCAAGGCGGTCCTCACCCGTGCGGTCTCCGAGGCCGAGCTCGGAGTGCGCACCGTCCATCACGTATGCCGTGTGGTCCCCGACGATCTGACCGTCACGGCCGACCCCGCGCGCCTTGCGCAGCTCGTCGCCAACCTCCTCGACAACGCGGCCCGTCACAGCCCTCCCGATGGTGAAATCCGTTTGGTGGCAACGGTTCTCGACGATGACCGCTGGTCGCTCGAGGTCTCGGACGACGGACCCGGCATCCCGGCCGACAAGGCCGACAACGTCTTCCGACGCTTCGGCACCGGTGATGACGCAGGCGGCGGCACCGGCCTCGGCCTCGCCATCGCCTCCTGGGTCTGTGAGCTCCATGGCGGCTCCATCCATGTCCTTCCGACCCCACCCGGCGGCCGCGGCGCGCAACTGCGCGCGGTGCTGCCGCGGCATACCCGCACACACTCCAGACCGACCACGGAGGTCACCATGTCGACAACGCCTGCCCCACCCCCGGTGGCGCCCCAGCCCCAGCCCCAGCGGCAGCCCACGACAACGATGCCGCCGCAGTACGGTGTCGTCGCCCGGCCCGGCGCGCCCCTCCTGACCGACACCCTCTTCGGGAAGTTCTGGCCCGAGTCAGGGCTGGGCCCTCAACCCAAGCTGCTCATCGGGGCGTTGCTGTTGGGGCTCTTTGCGTCGATCACCCTGCCCGAGAGGCGAATTGGCCTCGCCGTCGGCCTGGTCGCGCTGCTGTCCGCGGCACTGATCCTCTCGGCGGCCCGCGAGAAGCGGAACCTGTGGTCCCTCACCTGCATCGCCGTGGGGGTCGGGCTCACGGCCATGTCCGTGGTTCGTGCAGCGGAGTGGATCATCGTCCTGTCGGCGATGATCGCGGCCCTGCTCCTCGCGGCGACCGTCACCCGGGCGCGCTCGTTCGTGAGCATCCCGTTGTCGGCGATGTCGTGGGTCCTCGCCGGGCTGCGTGGCCTTCCCCTGCTCGGGCGGACGCTGACCGCAACGAGCCGGATGCCGTTGCTGTGGCCGGTCCTGCGCACCATCGCCATCGCCGCGGTGGGGCTCGTGCTCTTCGGTGGCCTCTTTGCCTCCGGTGACGCGCTCTTCGGTTCGTGGGCGCAGTCGCTCGTCCCGGACCTGCGTTGGGACACCATCATCGGACGCGTCTTCGTCTTCATCTTCGTGGCCGGCATCGCGCTGGCCGGGGCCTACCTCGCGCTCAACCCGCCGCAGATCGCCGACCTCGACGTCCCTCGTGGTCGCACCGTCACGCACCGCTGGGAATGGCTCGTCCCGCTCGGTGTCGTCATCGCCCTGTTCGTCGCATTCCTCGCCGCTCAGGCGACCGCGATGTGGGGCGGTCACGAATACCTCAGCGAGACAACGGGACTCACCTATGCCGAATATGTCCACCAGGGCTTCGGCCAGCTGACCACCGCCACGTTCCTGACCCTGATCGTCGTGGGCATCGCGACCCGCAAGGCCGCTCAGGAGACGGCCTCGGACCGTCTGACTCTCAAGGTCGCACTCATCACTCTGTGCCTGCTCACGCTCGCAGTCGTCGCGTCCGCGCTCTATCGGATGAGCCTCTACCAGGACGCCTACGGCTACACCGTGCTCCGGGTGTTCGTCGACGGATTCGAGCTGTGGCTCGGCCTGCTCATCGTGCTGATGATCGCGGCGATCGTGCGCGGCGGGGGCAGCTGGGTGCCACGCGCGGCCCTGCTCACCGGCGCCCTGTTCTTCCTCGGCTTCGGCCTCATGAACCCCGACGGGTGGGTGGCGCAGCGCAACATCGACCGGTTCCACGAGACCGGCAAGCTGGACACCTCCTACCTCGCTGGCCTGGGTCCCGACGCGATCCCGACGATGATCAACGGGCTCGACGCGAAGCAGGCGGCGTGTGTCGTGAACTGGAACATGGAGCGCAGCGCCGACCTCGATGACGACGTGCTGTCGTGGAACCTGGGTCGGTCGCGGGCCTTCGCCGCGGCCCAGGGCAAGGACCTGACGGTGGACACCTCCTTCTGCTCGACCTTCGCTGACGGCTACGTCCCCCGCCCCTGACACGCAGCCGGTCGCGAAGGCGAGCGGACGGCATACTCGGGCTCATGGATTCGACCACGGTGCTCGTCCTCAACGGCCCGAACCTCAACCTGCTCGGCGAGCGTGAGCCCGAGATCTACGGGAGCGAGACGCTCGCGGACGTCGAGGCCCTGTGCCGTGCCGCCTGTGAGGCAGAGGGGCTCACGCTCGAGTTCCGGCAGTCCAACCACGAGGGCGTGCTCATCGACTGGGTGCAGGAGGGGCGTCGCGGGATCGCCGCGCTCGTCATCAACGGCGCCGGCTACACGCACACCTCGGTCGCTCTGCGGGATGCCCTGTCCGCGGTGACCGTGCCGAGTGTGGAAGTGCACATCAGTGACATCCACGCGCGCGAGGACTTCCGCCACTTCAGTTACCTCACGGACGTCACCGACCACCAGATCATTGGCCATGGCACCGCCGGTTACGTCGAGGCGATTCGATGGGCCGCTTCTCGCGCAACGCCCTGAAACAGAACGACCTGAAACAGCACGTATGCCGCTGAGCTGGGCTCAGCGGCATACGTGCTGTTGTTCTGTGGTCGTGTGCCCGTCAGGGCACCTGGCCTAGTTGACTCCCACCTGCGATCTCACGATCGTGGTGCCGAGGATCGTGGGGGCGGTCATGTCCGTCTCCACGACACCGGTTCCGTTGGCGGCGCCGACGACACCGACGGTGTAGGTGAGCGATCCGGCCGGAGAGCCGGGGCTCGAGGTGACCCGCAGGTCCTGGGTGGGCACGGTGCCCACGGGCAGGAACTGGCCCTCGCCGAGGGGATTCTCGGCTCCGACGAGGAAGGCCTGCCCGACCGGGGCGGCCGGGAGGGCAGTCGGGTCGTAGGCGTACGTGACGTCCTCCGCCCCGTTGATGCCGATCCAGACCTGGAAGTTGCGCTGGGAGGTCGTCCCGAACACGTTGATCCGGTGCTCGATGACGATCCAGCTGCTCACCCCATCGGTCAGGACGGTGGCATAGATGCCCGGTGCGCCGGTGCCGTCGAGGTCGGTCCAGAAGGGTGCCAGGACGTTGTTCGGCCTCGCCGGACTCGGCCCACTCGGCAGGTTGCAACAGTTGTTGTCCTCCGAGGTGCCACCCCCGACGATGAGGTAGCCGTTGGAGTCGACTCCGATCCGGTTCCACGAGCGGCCGGCGTAGACGAACGACGGAACGTTGAAGTTGATCACCTCTTCATCGCCGATCGGTGTGGCTGGGGTGCCGAAGAGATCGAGCGGGATGAAGCCGGCGAGGCTGCCCGGACCGATCGCCGGGATGCCCGGAGCCTCAGGTGCGAGGGTGGCCGTGGCCCGAGCCGATCGGGTTCCGGTCACGACCGCTGGTGCGCTGACCGAGCCGACGGTGAGCTGCTTGTTCACGGTCGTGTCGATCGTGACGGCTGCTGCTGTCGGTGAGCCGTTGGTGGCCGTGATCGTGCAGGTCGACGTCGCACCACGCGCGATCGTCGTCGGGGCGCAGGACTGCGTCAGGCTGACGGCTGACTGCTTGTGCACGAAGGCCACCGGCAGGTGGAGTGCGGCGCCCGAACTCGGCGTGAACACGATCGTCCCGAACCGCTGCGAGCCGATGGGCGACTCCGAAGAGATGTTGATCGTGACGCTGCGGGACTCGCCCGGGTTGAGCTTGAACTGTCCCGGGCTCACCTTGACCCTGGAATCGGCGGTCGTCGACCCGACCACGGTGATGTTCTGCTTGACCGAGCTGACGTTCTTGACCGTGCGCTTCGTGGTCAGGGCACCCGGCATGGTCGGCGCGTTGACCGACGGCAGGTTGAGGTGGACAGCAGTGATGTCCGCCGTGCCGAGCGTGAAGAAGTTCGCGGCGCTCTCGTCCAGGGTGAGGGCAGCGGCGGATGCCGCACCCACGTTGATGCGTCCGGCGCCCATGTCGAACGGGTCAGCCGGGGTGGCGAGGTCCTCCTTGACGACACTCGTCGTCGCCGAGGTCATGAGCGCGGACTTCACCTGACCCGGGGTCCACGTCGGGTGGGCCGCCATCACGAGGGCGGCAGCGCCGGCCACGTGGGGCGAACTCATCGACGTGCCGGCGATGGCCTGGAAGTACTCTCCGGGCGGACCTCCGGTGATCTCGTCGGGTGTCGGTGTCTGGCCCGCGAGGATCTGCACGCCGGGCGCGGTCACGTCCGGCTTGAGGAAGGTCCCGCCGGGCCCACGGCTCGAGAAGGCCGCCATGACGTCGCCCTGACCGTTGCGCTTCTGACCGGCCGCGAACTGGGCGGTCGCCGTCGGGTTGGCGGAGAGGAAGGCGAGCAGCTGGGTCCCGTCGGCGAGGTGCACGGTCGGGAGCCAGTGGTTGTCGGTCTCCACGTCCGCGAGGGTCGCGTTGTAGAGCACCATGGCGGCGGCGCCACCCTGCTTGAGGTTGAAGCCCTTCTCGACGCGACCGTTGCCGCCGCGCTGGCAGGCGACGATCTTGCCGATGAAGAGTCCCGGCGGCGCCGGGTGGGCGCAGAGCGCGTCACTGTAGGGCGGGGCACTCGCATTGACGATCGGCAGGGGCGCAGCGCCGCTGCCAGCGGTGATCGACGCACCGTCCAGCGCGAGCGCGGGTGCGCCACCCGCGCCTGCGAGGTTCAGCGTTGTGGCGAACTCGCGCGTCTGGGTCGAGGCGGCCACCGTCGTCACCCAGGGGCTGAGGTGGTCCGAGGTTGCCGCCCCGGGGCCGGAGTTGCCGGCCGACGCCGCGACGAACACACCCGCGGCGTACGCGTCGAGGAAGGCGAGCTCGACCGGGTCGCTGTAGGGGGCGTTGCCACCGCTGATCGAGAAGTTGATGACGTCGACGCCATCCAGCACAGCCTGCTGAACCGCGGCGGCGGAGTCGGACTGGTAGCAGCCCTGGATGCCGCACACCTTGTATTCGGCGAGCCACGCGCCGGGGGCGATGCCACGGATCGGGCCGCGGTTGACGCCGAAGACGGGCGCCGAGGCCACGACGTTGCCGGCTGTCGTCGAGGCGGTGTGGGTTCCGTGACCGCCGGAGTCGCGAGCCGAGTGGTACGGCTCGGCAGCGGCCCGGGCGCCGTCGGAAAGGTACGTGTTGAGGAACGGTCGACCACCGATGAGCTTCTTGTTGCAGTTGAAGACGTCGGTCGCGGGCGTCAGGGGGTTGTCGCCGAAGTTGCACATCAGCGCAGGGCCCCGGTCGTGCACTCAGGTTGCCCTGGTCGGCGAATGACGGGTGCTCGGGCCAGACGCCGCTGTCGAGGTTGCCGTAGAGGATGCCCTTGCCGGCGTTCTTCGGCCCGGCCGCGCCGCCCAGGGTGTTCTGCAGTGCGGTCGCGTTGATGAAGTCCGAGCTGGCGTCGGTCAGCGGGTGTTGCAGCTCGTCGGGCAGGACGGCGACGACGCCGTCGACCTTGACGATGTCCTTGAT
Organism: uncultured Actinomycetota bacterium; assembly: GCA_963807825.1. Taxonomy (GTDB): domain Bacteria; phylum Actinomycetota; class Actinomycetes; order Actinomycetales; family Dermatophilaceae; genus Knoellia. The sequence goes on along the minus strand of CAWEDC010000026.1, from coordinate 198,061 downwards.
GCTCTTGGCGGGCACGCGACGCGGCCACGCCGCCGTAGACGACCTGGTAGGACTGGCCGATGGTCGCGGAGGGGACGGCTCGGCGGACGGCCGCACTGATGGTGCGTTCCTGCGTCGACTGGTAGGCGGCGTAGGCCTTCTCGGCGGCGGACTTGCCGGTGAGTTTGCGCTTCGTGACGCCGGGGCTGGTCGCCGCGAGGGACCGGACACCGCCGGCGTAGCTCGCAGTGGCGTCGTAGTCGTACTTGATCATGACGTTCACACGGGCGGAGTCGGTGCGCTTGAGGAGTTCCTGCGGGGTGCGGGCGAGCCGCGACGAGGGGGCCTTGTTCGCGCTCACGGCGTCGCTGGCGGTGAGGGGAGTGGCGGTGAAGGTGCGGGTGGGCGAGGGGCCCGGATCCGCAGAGGCCCCGAACGTCGGGGGTGTGAGCGTCAGCGCGAGCACCGGCGCGGCTCCTGCCGCAACCATGGCGCGCCGGATGGATGATCTGGGCATCGCACGACCTTCCAAAGGGAGGGCGGCCGTCAGGGTTGCGGCGCTGGTCCGCACGCAACGGCCAGTCTTGATGCTCGGGATTCGAGCACCAGAACGCTACGCGCGTCTGCTCGCATGCGACAGGGGTTTGGCGAAAGCCGTGAAGTCGATTGCCAAGGCGTCGGACAGACCCACCGTGGTGGGCCGAGCAGCGGCGGCGGAATGGGTGGCGGCGGCGTGTGACCGCCTCATCACCGAGTGCTGGCCCCTGGGTGTGACAGGTCTGGCTCCTTGGTGACTTCCGCGTAGATAGTTGGACGTCCTACTATCTTGGTATGACACAGACGTCGCCCGAGCTGCACGTGCCCACGAACCCGGTCCGCATCGTCACCGCGTCGAGCCTTTTCGACGGCCATGACGCGTCGATCAACATCATGCGGCGCATCATGCAGAGCCAGGGCGCCGAGGTCATCCACCTCGGCCACAACCGCTCCGTCCAGGAGGTCGTCGACGCGGCGATCGAGGAGGACGTGCAGGGCATCGCCGTCAGCTCCTACCAGGGCGGTCACGTCGAGTACTTCGAGTACCTCGTCCAGCTCCTGCGCGAAGCCGGTGCTGGTCACGTCAAGGTTGTCGGCGGTGGCGGAGGGGTCATCGTCGCGGACGAGATCGCGCGACTGCGCGAGGCGGGTGTGACGATCTTCAGTCCCGAGGACGGCCAGCGTCTCGGTCTCGTCGGGATGATCAACACGGTCATCGAGGCCTGCGACACGGACCTGTATGCCGCCGGGTCGGCCGATCTTGCCGCCGTCCTCGCGGGGGAGCGGGCCGCGATCGCCCGCGCCATCACCGGCGCCGAGACCGGCGCCCTGTCCGAGGACCTGCGCGCCGAGCTCGAGAAGGCCGCGGCCGGTCATCACGTCCCCGTCGTCGGCATCACCGGCACCGGCGGCTCGGGCAAGTCCAGCCTCACCGACGAGCTCGTCCGTCGCCTGCGCGTCGACCAGCAGGACAAGCTCCGCGTCGCCGTCATCGCGATCGACCCGACCAAGCGCAAGGGTGGGGGTGCCCTCCTCGGTGACCGCATCCGGATGAACTCGCTCGACGGCGATCGTGTCTTCTTCCGCTCCCTGGCCACCCGTGGTGGTCGTGAGGTTCCCGAAGGCCTCGAGGACGTCATCACGATCCTCAAGGCAGCGGCATACGACCTCATCATCATCGAGACGCCCGGCATCGGTCAGGGCGACGCGGCCATCGTGCCGTTCGCCGACGTGTCCATGTATGTCATGACGCCCGAGTTCGGCGCGCAGAGCCAGCTCGAGAAGATCGACATGCTCGACTTCGCCGACCTCGTCGCCATCAACAAGTTCGAGCGCCGCGGTGCCATGGACGCGCTGCGCGACGTGGGTCGTCAGCTCGTCCGCAACAAGGGCGCCTTCGGCAAGAAGCCCGAGGACATGCCGGTCTTCGGCACGTCGGCTGCGACGTTCAACGACGACGGTGTCACTGCGCTCTATCAGGAGCTGCGAACACTGCTGTCCGACAAGGGTCTTGCGCTCTCCGAGGGCGCGCTGCCGCATGTCGACGTGCGCCACTCCTCCGTTCTTCGCCAGATCGTTCCGGCGTCCCGCGTCCGCTACCTCTCCGAGATCACCGACACGGTTCGCGGTTACCACCAGCAGACCGATGCGTATGCCGTCCAGGCCCGTCGGGTGCAGCGGTTCGAGTTCGTGGATGACGAGTTGGCGGCCGCGGGTCACGAGGACCACGCGGTCGACCAGTTGCTCGCGGAGGCTCGCAAGGAGCTGCCTGCGATCGTCGAAGAGGCCATCGAGCAGTGGCCCGCGACGGTCGAGGCCTACTCGGGTGACGAGCAGGTCGTGCGCATCCGCGACAAGGAGATCCACACGTCGCTGGTCAAGGAATCGTTGTCCGGCAACAAGATTCGTCGCGTTGCCGTGCCGACGTTCGCCGACCACGGTGACCTCGTGTCGTTCCTCCGACGCGAGAACCTCCCCGGGCTGTTCCCCTTCACCGCGGGTGTCTTCCCGTTCAAGCGCGAGGGCGAGGACCCGGCCCGCATGTTCGCCGGTGAGGGCGACCCGTTCCGCACCAACCGTCGCTTCAAGCTCCTCTCCGAGGGACAGCCGGCGACGCGCCTCTCGACGGCGTTCGACTCGGTGACGCTCTACGGTCGCGACCCCGACCCGCGCCCCGACATCTACGGCAAGGTCGGCACGTCCGGCGTCTCCATCGCGACGCTCGAGGACATGAAGGCGCTCTACGACGGCTTCGACCTGACGTCGCCCACGACGAGTGTGTCGATGACGATCAACGGCCCGGCGCCGACGATCCTCGCGTTCTTCCTCAACACGGTCATCGACGGTGAGGTGGCGAAGTTCGTCGCCGAGCACGACCGGCAGCCGAACGCGGAGGAAGCGAACGGCATACGCGCTCTTGCTCTTTCGTCTGTTCGCGGAACGGTCCAGGCCGACATCCTCAAGGAGGACCAGGGCCAGAACACCTGCCTGTTCTCGACCGAGTTCTCGCTGCGGATGATGGCCGACATCCAGGAGTGGTTCATCGAGCAGCAGGTCCGCAACTTCTACTCGGTCTCGATCAGCGGCTATCACATCGCCGAGGCCGGGGCGAACCCCATCAGCCAGCTCGCGTTCACCCTCGCGAACGGGTTCACCTACGTCGAGGCCTACCTCGCGCGCGGCATGGACATCAACGACTTCGCGCCGAACCTGTCGTTCTTCTTCTCCAACGGCATGGACCCCGAGTACTCCGTCATCGGTCGTGTCGCCCGCCGCATCTGGGCCGTCGCGATGCGCGAGAAGTACGGCGCCAACGAGCGCAGCCAGAAGCTCAAGTACCACGTGCAGACGTCGGGTCGCTCGCTGCACGCGCAGGAGATGGACTTCAACGACATCCGCACGACGCTGCAGGCGCTCATCGCGATCTACGACAACGCAAACTCGTTGCACACCAACGCTTTTGACGAGGCAGTGACGACCCCGGGCCCCGACTCGGTCCGCCGCGCGCTCGCGATCCAGCTCATCATCAACCGCGAGTGGGGCCTGGCGATGAACGAGAACCCGCTCCAGGGGTCGTTCATCATCGACGAGCTCACCGACATGGTCGAGGCGGCCGTGCTCGAGGAGTTCGACCGGATCAGTGAGCGCGGGGGAGTCCTCGGCGCCATGGAGACGGGCTACCAGCGCGGCAAGATCCAGGACGAGTCGATGCTCTACGAGCACCGCAAGCACGACGGGTCGCTGCCGATCATCGGCGTCAACACCTTCCGCAAGCCCGAGGCCGAGGGTGGAACCCCGCAGCACATCGAGCTGGCCCGGGCCTCGGAGTCCGAGAAGGAGTCGCAGCTCGAGCGGGTCAACGCCTACCGCGAGGCGCACCGCGAGGAGTCCGAGGTCGCCCTGCAGCGTCTGCGTGAGGCCTCCATGAACGGTGACAACGTCTTCGCCGTCCTCATGGATGCGGCGCGCGTCTGCACGCTGCAGCAGGTCACGGACGCGTTCTTCGAGGTGGGCGGCCAGTACCGCCGCAACGTCTGACCGAGAGCGCCACCTACTTCTCCGCCAAGTCAATGTCTTCGGCGAAGAGGAAGGTCTACCGACACCCACGCCGACTGATGGCCGCACTCGGGCGTCGAACCCTCTCGGCTGCGGGCCTTCCCCTACAGCGGCCCTGGGACCCTGCGCACCGACGTCGTCGGCTGGTACGTGCGAAGGGACCGCCGGGCCGCCGTTGGCACGGACGGCCGCTGGTACGTCCTCGTCGTGGCGCCCAGCCTGCGCGCACGGTTGGCCGGCGTCCACGTGGAGCCCACCGACGCCCCGCTCCAGGTCGGAGCGGGAGGCCGGGATGGTGACTCGGTGGCTCTGGACGTCCTGCTCCAGCTACGTCTGGATGCCGGGCCCGACTTCCCCTCCTGACGTGCGTCACGGCGCCGCGAGTGGCCCACGGCGGCGGGCCCTGCGCCACCCGGCCGCTGCCGGTGCGGCCGCGAGCATGAGCAACAAGGGGAAGTAGCTCGTGGCTGGTGTCGTGAGCATGATCGCCAAGGCGAGGAGTAGCGCGACGATGCTGGCGATCCCGTCAACGGGGTCGAGGTCGCCTTCCGGGTCGCCGTCGGTGAGCTCTGGGTGCCGTCGCAGATAGAACTCCACAATCGCCATGAGCAGCACGCTGGAGATCAGCGTGCCCACGTAGAGCGCCTTCGTCGCGCCGTCTCCGCTGGACTCGGCGACCAGCGCAGTGGGGAATGGGAGAAACACGATGGTCAACGCCCACAGCATCAGCATCCCGGCGACCCGACGGTCGTAGCGCCGGAGGTGGCGGGCGGAATCATGCTGGACGAACCAGAATCGCGAGACGACCAGGAAACTGAGGACGAACGCCCCGAGTTCGGCTTGGTTCTCGCGCAGCAGTTCACGTACAGAGCCGTAACGATCGACGTCTGCAGTCAGCTCGACCAACGGCAGCACGAGCAGTGTGATGGCGATCGCGACAATCGCATCAAGGAAGGTGATGAACCGTTCGAATCCACGCTCTCGGGCACTTGGGTCCACGCGGCTACCGCAGTGGCAGTCAAGGGTGGGTCGCGTGACCGCCTCAACGAGGCTGCCGCCGCTGTGGCTCGAGGCTAGAGCTTGGTCATCTTGCGGAAGGGCGTCTCGATCCGCAAGGTGCTGCCGCCGAAGTCAACGGTGGCCCCGCCGGTATCGATGCTCACGACGCGGCCCAGGCCGTGCGAGTCGTGACAGACGCGGTCGCCCGCCACGAACTGTTCGATCGCCACCTCGGCCCGAGGCCGAAACGGGCTGTTGGCGTGTCGGGGGCGGCCGTGTGCGGATGCAGAGGTCATTCCTCTGAGTGTGCGCCCTGTGGGCCCCAAGCGCGAACTTCCACCGGACCGCCGACAGTTGGCGAGCGTCGACGTGGCTGGGTGACGGCGTCATCTGTGTGCAGTGACAGGATGACGCCCATGCAGATCGAGCACACCTCCGCCATCGTCACCGGAGGCGCGTCCGGCCTCGGCGGCGCCACCGCAGCAGCCCTCGCAGCACAGGGCGCTCACGTCTACGCCCTCGACCTTCCCGCGGGCATCGAGCAGGCTCCCGCAGGTCGACGGCATCACCTACGTCGCGACCGACGTCACCGACGAGGAGCAGGTCCGCGCCGCCGTCACCCAGGCCAGCGCCGACCCCGCAGCGCCCCTGCGCATCGTCGTCAACTGCGCCGGCATCGGTCCGAGCGCGCGCATCCTCGGCAAGAAGGGCGTCCACGACCTCTCGCTCTATCGCAAGATCGTCGAGATCAACCTCATCGGCTCGTTCACGGTCCTCGCCATCGCGGCCGAGGCCATCGCCGAGACCGAGGCCGACGAGAACGGCCAGCGCGGCGTCATCATCAACACCGCGAGCATCGCGGCCTACGACGGCCAGGTCGGTCAGGCGGCCTACGCCTCGTCCAAGGGCGGCATCGTCGGGCTCACGCTTCCGGCGGCGCGCGACCTCAGCCAGTACGGCATCCGCGTCTGCACGATCGCTCCCGGCATCGTCGAGACGCCGATGCTCGCCACGGTCGCCGAGGAGTTCCGGGCCGCGCTCGCCGCTGGCGTGCCGTTCCCGAAGCGCCTCGGTCGCCCCGACGAGTACGCCAAGCTCGCCCTGTCGATCATCGACAACGACTACCTCAACGGCGAGACGATCCGCCTCGACGGCTCCCTCCGGATGGCGCCTCGCTGACGTGTCGCTGAACCTTGAGCTGCTGCCCGAGGTCGACTGGTCCATCAGGATCGTCGACCTCGGCAGCGGCGAGGTTCTCGCCTCCCACGACCCGGACCGGCTGCTGTCGACGGCGAGCGTGGGCAAGGTCTTCGCCCTCATCGAGCTGGCCGAACGACTGCGGGACGGTCGCCTGACCGCTGATCAGCCGCTGGACCGGCGCGCGGTCACTCCGGTCGCGGATTCCGGCCTGTGGCAGCACCTTTCGAGCGATGTCCTCCCGCTCACCGACGTTGCCCACCTCGTCGGTGCGGTGAGCGACAACCTCGCCACCAACGTCCTCATCGACCTGTTGGGGCAGGACTCCATCCGCGCACGGGCAGCGCAGTGGGCGCCTCGTGGCTCGGACCTCGTCGACGTCGTGCGCGGCCTGCGCGGCCCCGACGACCCGCCCCACCTCAGCCTCGGCTGCGCCGCCGACCACGTCGACGTCCTCGCTCGCCTGTGGCGTGAGCGCGGCGTCGTGGGCTCGACCGGCGAGCGCGTCCTCGGGTGGCTCGCCCCCGGCATGGACCTCTCCATGGTCGCCTCGGCGTGGCACCAGGACCCGCTCTCGCACGCGGAGGAGTACGCCGGGCCGATCCTCGTCAACAAGACCGGCACCAACCTCGGAGTCCGCGCGGACGTCGGGATCGTCGACAGCGGCGGGCGAGCCACGGCATACGCCGTTCTTGCCAACTGGTCGGAAGATGCCCATGGGTCATCGTCGCGACGACGTCATGGACGCCCTGCGCGGCATGGGCGAGGCGCTGCGGGCGGCCCTGGGCTGACGCTCGCGGTCGACGTGACAGGGTGAGAGCCATGAGCCCCAGCGACCACCAGCACGACCACAGCCACGACGGCGATCACGGCCACTTCGACGCCGCCGCGAGCACCTGGGACGCCGACCCCGCCAAGCTCGAGCGCGCGCGTGCGACAGCGGTCCTGCTGCGCGACACGTTGGGGCTCAGCGGGACCGAGCGCGTGCTCGAGATCGGTGGCGGCACGGGTCAGCTGAGCATCGCGCTCGCCGACCACGTCGCCTCGGTGCTCGTCACCGATGCCTCGCCGGGCATGGTCGACGTCGCGCGCGACAACATCGAGCGCGCCGGCCTCGCCGACCGCCTCACCGCTGAGCGGCTGGACCTGGTCACCGATCCGCCGCCGGACGGCAGCTTCGACGGGGTGTGGGCCCAGCTCGCGCTGCACCACGTCCGCGATGTCGGCCTCCTGCTCCAACGCGTCAAGGCGCTCCTGACTCCCGGCGGTTGGGTCGCCGTCGTCGAGCTCGATGACGACCGGGCTGGCGCCTTCCACGCGAACCACGACAACTTCACCGGCCATGACGGCTTCGACCGTGAGTCGTTCGCAAAACTGTTGCGCGACAGCGGATTCCACGACGTCAGCGTCGTCGACGCCGGCTCGGTCGAGAAGGAGCTCGGTGGCGACCACCAGGGTCGCGGAACCTTCGCGACGTTCCTCGCCGTCGGCCGCGCCTGAGGCCTGTCGATGAGCCGCACGCTGCGCGACGACCTCGGTCACGCTGTGGACCTGCCAGACGGCGGCGTATGCCGTGTGGTCTCGCTCGTCCCTTCCCTCACCGAGGCGGTGGCCGCCACGACCCCGGGCGCACTCGTGGGGGCAACTGACTGGTGCACGCACCCGGCCGACCTCGACGTCGCTCGGGTTCGGGGGACCAAGAACCCCGACCGCGCTGCCATCGCCGATCTCCACCCTGACCTCGTCATCGCGAACAAGGAGGAGAACCGCGAGCTCGACGTCTCGCGCCTCCGCGAGGCGGGAATTGCGGTGTGGGTCACCGACATCGAGACGGTGCCGCAGTCGTTGGCGTCGATGCGCCGACTCCTCGTCGACGCCTGCGGATGGGCGGCTCCGGAGTGGCTCACCCAGTCCGAGGAGGCGTGGTCCGGTGAGGTGCCGACGCCGCACGCGCGAGTCGTCGTGCCGATCTGGCGCGACCCGTGGATGGTCGTCGGTCACCCGACCTTCACGGCCGACCTGCTCGCCCGCCTCGGGCTCGAGGTCGTCACCGCCGGAGTGGAAGGCCGCTACCCGCACGTCGACCTCGAGCAGCTCGATGCTGCTGGCGCCGATCTCGTCCTGCTGCCCGACGAGCCCTATGTCTTCACGGCGGAGGACGGGCCAGAAGCGTTCTCCCGCACCGCAACCCGGCTCGTGAACGGGCGGCTCATCACGTGGTACGGCCCGTCGCTCGTCGAGGCGCGCACCGCGCTCAGCGACCTGGCCTGATCGCCGACCTCAGTCGGAGCCGTCTCAGTCGGAGTAGAGGACGCGGAACCGCTCCCACACCACGGGCATGTCGGTGGAGAAGCCGCGATCGTGATCGGCCACCTCGGTGAAGAAGCGCTGGTGCACCTCCCGCCAATACGCGAGTGACAGGTCGCCCTCGCCCTCGAGCCTGGCCTGCTCGTCAGTGATCTCGTCGAAGGGGACGACCTGCACCTCGGTGGTCTCGATGAGTGCCCGTGGCTGCCCGAGGGAGTCCAGGATGATGCTGAGCGTGCCGATCTCCGGCAGGTCCTCGCCCTCGGCCTCGTAGTCCCACAGGGCGCCAGCGGTGGCCGTCTTGGTGCCGGCGAGAACGAGGCCCAGGAGCTCGTCGGCCTGCTCCGGACCGGCGCCGAAGGACCACGCAGGTGGCGGCACGGAGTCCAGCGGAGTGGGCCCGAAGTACGCAGGAACCTCGCTGAGGTGCGCATGGAGCCGAGCGACGTCCCAGAACGTCCGCACCTGCTCCTCGGCCGCCTCGTCGACTGCGTCGTCCACCCCTTCCGCGAACGTGTCGTCCGCGGTCTCGACGACGGTCTCGTCGGCGGTCTCGTCGCTCGGGCGCGGGGTCTGGGAGTCGGTCATGTGGCCAGCCTGCCATTGGCACTGCTACGAGCGTCGGCAAGACTCGTGCAATGAGTGACAGTTCCCCCTCGACGAGGGCCACCCGACGGTGAAGGCCGTCTCCTACCCCGCGTACGGCGAGACTCCCGACGCTGACCGACGTGCCGGAACCGGTCTGCGCCCCCGACGGCGTGGTGATCGCCGTTCGGGCCACGGGAGTCTGCCGATCGGACTGGCACGCGTGGAAGGGCCACGACCCGGTCCCTCTGCCCCAGATCCCGGGCCACGAGCTGGCCGGCACCATCGCCGAGATCGGCCCGGACGTCCAGAACTGGCGGGTCGGGGATCGGGTCACCGTGCCGTTCGTCAACGGCTGCGGCGTGTGCGACTACTGCCTGGCAGGCGATGCCCAGGTCTGCCCCGACCAGACCCAGCCGGGCTTCACCGGGCCGGGGTCCTTTGCCGAGCGGGTGGCGATCCGCGCGGCCGACGTGAACCTCGTGGCGCTGCCGGCGTCGATCGACTTCGTGACGGCGGCGTCGCTGGGCTGCCGCTTCGCCACGGCGTTCCGCGCGATCACCGCGCACGGTCGGCTGCGCGCCGGGGACTGGCTCGCCGTCCACGGCTGCGGTGGCGTCGGACTGTCGGCCGTGATGATCGGCAAGGCCCTGGGTGCTCGCGTCGTGGCGGTCGACGTCTCCGAGTCCGCCTTGGCCCGGGCCGCTGAGCTCGGCGCAGAGCACGTGGTCAACGGCCAGTCAGGAGCCCGACACCGCCGCAGCCATCCGAGATCTCACCGGTGGGGGAGCCCACGTCTCGATCGACGCTCTCGGCACCCCGGCCACAGCGGTCGCGTCCGTGAACTCCCTCCGGCGCAGAGGCCGACACGTCCAGGTCGGCCTCCTGCTCGGCGACGCTGCCGCGCCGCCGTTGCCGATGGACCGGGTCATCGCCCACGAGCTCGAGATCTACGGCTCGCACGGCATGGCGGCGCATGAGTATGCCGCGATGCTGGCCCTCGTCGAGGACGGCACCTTGCGTCCGGATCGCTTGGTCGGGGAGGTCCTCACGTTGGCGCAAGCCGGGACCGCGCTCGCCGCGATGGACCGTCCGGCGACGTCCCCGGGGATGACCGTGATCAGCCTTCCCGGGTGAGTCCGGGGGGAGCGGAAGGTGGTCGCGCACCCCACTTCGGGGGCCGGATTTCACCCCCGCGCAGGTGTCCGTGTAGCATTCCCGACGCACTCAGCCCGGGTCTGACCCGGTGCCTGAAACGCCCCCTTAGCTCAGTCGGTAGAGCGTTTCCATGGTAAGGAAAAGGTCGTCGGTTCGATTCCGACAGGGGGCTCTGGTCAGGGCCATCACGACCGTGTGGTGACCTCGGACCCCCAAGGCGGGGTAGCTCAGCTGGTTAGAGCGCACGACTCATAATCGTGAGGTCGCGGGATCGAGCCCCGCTCCCGCTACTCGGCGCGATTTCGGGGAATACCCGAACTCGCGTATTCTGTTGTGCTGGTCGTCGCGTGAAACCCCTCGTGAACTAGCGCGACACACAGTTTTGCATCACACCACGATCAACTTTTTCGAGAGCAGGTTGCCCCGATGGCCAAGGCCACTGACGTCCGCCCCAAGATCACCCTGGCGTGCACGGAGTGCAAGGAGCGCAACTACATCACCAAGAAGAACCGTCGGAATGACCCCGACCGGCTCGAGCTGGCGAAGTTCTGCCCCCGCTGCAAGAAGCACACCGAGCACCGCGAGACCCGCTGACCCCAGCGCCTCGTTCGCCGAAGCCGCCCCACCTCACGGTGTCGGGCGGCTTCGTCATGTCCGAGGCCCCTCAGAGTCGGCCGTCGGTCAGCCGCCCGTGAGCCGTCCCAGCAGGGGCGTCAACCGCGTGGGGCGACCGGTGCGAGCCTCCTGCGCGTCGGCCAGGCTCGCCAGTCGTAGCCCGGCGTTGACGCCGAGGTAGCGCAGCGGCTCCGGCTCCCACCCGGGCGAGACGTGGCCGACCCAGGGCAGTGAGGTCACCGGGGTGCTCCGGCCGTTGATGAGGTCGGCCAGGGTGCGGCCGGCGAGGTTGCTCGCGGCCACGCCGTCGCCGACATAGCCACCGGCCCAACCCACCCGGGCATCGGCGTCGAAACCCACGGACGGCTGCCAGTCGCGTGCCACGGCCAACGGCCCACCCCAGGCGTGGGTGAACTCGACGTCGCCGACCTGGGGCAGCATCGAGGTCAGGGTGCGTCGCAGCGCCGCGAAGACCGTGGCGTCGGCGTCGAACCGAGGGTGGATCGCGGATCCCCAGTGGTAGGGCGCGCCCCGCCCGCCGAACGCGATCCGGTCGTCCTCGGTGCGCTGCCCATAGATGATGACGTGCCCGTGGTCCGAGAAGACCTCGCGACGAGCCAGCCCGATCTCGTCCCACACCGAGGCCGGCAGCGGCGCCGTCGCCACCATGAGCGAGTACACCGGGACGACCTTGCGTCGCAGCCTGGGCAGGCGCGCCGTCCAGGCCTCGGTGGCCCGCACGACCGCATCGCTGCGCACGACCCCGCCGCCGCTGACCCGCACGGCGCCCGGCTGCGCGTCCAGCACGCGCACGCCCTCGATGATGAGTCCGCCGCGACGGCGCACCGCTGCGGCCAATCCCTGGACGAGACGCATCGGGTGGATCCGGGCACAGTGCGGCGACCAGGTGGCGCCGTGGAGGCCGTCGACCGCAAGGATGTCGCGCGCCTGCGCCGAGTCGAGCCACTGCGTGTCATCTCCCCACTGCTCGCTCTCGGCCACGGAGGCCGTTGCACGCTGGGCCTGCGCCGTGCTGCGTGCGGCGATGACGACCCCACCCTGCGCGAAGGCTGCGTCGATGCCTTCCTCGCGACAGACCTCGCCGACGTGGGTGACCGTGTGGCGCAACTCGGCCAGCATGGCCTGCGCGGCGGCCCGGCCGTGGCTGGCGGCGATGCGTGCCGGAGCCACCGGCCACAGCGACGACACCCAGCCGCCGTTGCGCCCACTGGCGCCGAATCCCACGTGCCCAGCCTCGAGCACGAGGACGTCGAGGTCGGGCCGCTCGCGCAGGAGGTAGTACGCGGTCCACAGCCCCGTGTAGCCGGCACCGACGATCGTGACGTCCGCTCGATCGGGTATGCCGGGTGCTTCCGCAGGCGATCGCGTCGCGTTCTCCCACCACAGGGGTTGGGTCCAGCTCTCCATGGCGGTGCCTCAGCCCGAGGCCGGGCTCACAGGTGGTTCTCCGCCTCGATGAGGACTCCGCGAAGGCGCTGCTCGATGTCGTCGAACTGCTCGGGCCCGACCGTGAGCGGAGGGGCGAGCTGGATGACGGGGTCGCCGCGGTCGTCGGCGCGGCAGTAGAGCCCGGCCTCGAACAGGGCCTTGGACAGGAAGCCCCGCAGCAGTCGCTCGGACTCGGCGTCGTTGAACGTCTCGCGCGTGGCCTTGTCCTTGACGAGCTCGATGCCGTAGAAGTAGCCGGCTCCTCGGACGTCGCCGACGAGCGGCAGGTCGAGCAGCTTCTCCAGGGTCGCCCGGAACGCCGGTGCGTTCTCCTTGACGCGCTGGTTGAGGCCCTCACGCTCGAAGATGTCGAGGTTGGCCATGGCGACGGCGGCCGAGACGGGGTGGCCGCCGAAGGTGAAGCCGTGGGGGAAGGACGTCGTGCCCTTCTTGAACGGCTCGAAGAGGCGGTCGCTCGCGATCATGGCGCCGATGGGGGCGTAGCCCGAGGTCAGGCCCTTGGCGCAGGTGATGATGTCCGGGACGTAGCCGAAGTCGTCGCACGCGAACATCGAGCCGATCCGGCCGAAGGCGCAGATGACCTCGTCCGAGACGAGCAGGACGTCGTACTCGTCGCAGATCTCGCGCACGCGCTCGAAGTAGCCGGGAGGGGGCGGGAAGCACCCGCCGGAGTTCTGCACCGGCTCGAGGAAGACGGCCGCGACCGTGTCCGGTCCCTCGAACTCGATCGCCTCGGCGATGCGGTCCGCGGCCCAGCGCCCGAACGCCTTCTCGTCATCGCGCAGGTGGTCCGGGGCGCGATAGAGGTTGGTGTTGGGCACCTTGAGCGCGCCGGGGACGAGCGGCTCGAAGGCCTCCTTGGCGGCCGGGATGCCCGTGATCGACAGGGCGCCGTGAGGTGTCCCGTGATAGGCGACGGCGCGGCTGATCACCTTGGTCTTGTTGGGTTTGCCGGTGAGCTTGAAGTACTGCTTCGCGAGCTTCCAGGCGGTCTCGACCGCCTCACCGCCACCGGTGGTGAAGAAGACCCGGTTGAGGTCGCCGGGCGCCCCAGCGGCGAGCCGCTCGGCGAGGGCGATGGCCGGCGGGTGCGCGTAGGACCAGAGGGGGAAGAAGGCGAGTTTCCTGGCCTGCTCCGCGGCAGCCTCGGCGAGTTCCTCTCGCCCGTGGCCAACCTGCACGACGAACAGCCCGGAGAGCCCGTCGATGTAGGACTTGCCCTGGTCGTCCCAGATCGTGTGTCCCTCACCGCGGGTGATGATCGGCACCGATCCGCCGTCCTCGAAGACCGAGTGCCGGGTGAAGTGCATCCACAGGTGGTCGCGCGCAGCGTCCTGGTAGGACGTGCCGGCGGGAGTGGTGCTTCGTCGTTCGGTCATCGCGTGCCCCAGTCGTAGTGCTGTTTGTTGAGTTTGAGATAGACGAAGGTTTCGGTCGAGACGACCCCGGGCATGGCACGCATCCGCTGCGTGATGAGCTCGAGCAGGTGGTCGTCGTCCTCGCACACGACCTCGCAGAGGAGGTCGAACGTGCCGGCGGTCGTCACGAGGTAGTCGACCTCGGGCAGCTCGGTGAGCTTGTCGGCGACGGCCAGGAGGTCACCATCGGTGCGGACGCCGATCATGGCCTGCCGTCGAAAGCCCAGCTGCAAGGGGTCGGTGACCGCGACGATCTGCATGACGCCGCCGTCGAGGAGGCGCTGGACCCGGGTCCGGATCGCCGCCTCGGACAGACCGACCTCCTTGGCGATGGCGGCGTACGAGCGCCGACCGTCCCGCTGGAGGATCTCGACGATGCGCTTGGCCACGTCGTCGAGACGCGTCTCGGGAGGCTCCGCGCTGGGTCGGGCTGGTTGGCTCACGCCGACATGGTGGCGCGGATTGCTGCCATGCGCAACTGGTTGACTGTTGATATCCCTACTTTGGAGGCGTCGAACCTATGGATTCCGGATCAACTGCATCCAATCTCTGGTTTTTCCGCGCTCGCGTCTGGCTAGAGTGCGACATCGGATTGACCCCAAGGAGGTCTACGTCGTGAGTGAGCCCCGCGTCCTGCGCAACTTCGTTGGCGGCGCCTACACGGACGCCCGAGGTGAGGCCAGGCAGGACATCACCAACCCGGCCACGGGCGCCGTCGTGGCGAGCGCAGCGGTGAGCAACGAAGCCGACGTCGACGCGGCATACGCCGCAGCGACCACAGCGTTCGGTGAGTGGGGTCGCACCACGCCGAGCGAGCGGCAGCAGGCTCTCCTGCGCCTCGCCGACGCGATCGAGTCGAGGGCCGACGAGTTCGTGCACCTCGAGGCCGAGAACACCGGCAAGCCGCATGCGCTCACGGCGAGCGAGGAGATGCCCCCGGCCGTCGACCAGATTCGCTTCTTCGCCGGAGCGGCCCGCATCCTCGAAGGCCGCGCCGCGGGCGAGTACATGGCCGGCCACACGTCCTGGATCCGGCGCGAGCCGATCGGTGTGATCGGCCAGGTCACCCCCTGGAACTACCCGTTCATGATGGCGATCTGGAAGATCGCGCCGGCGCTCGCGGCCGGCAACACGGTGGTGCTCAAGCCGAGCGACACCACCCCCGAGACCACCCTCCTGCTGGCCGAGATCGCCTCCGAGTTCCTACCGGCGGGCACGCTCAACGTCGTCACGGGTGACCGTGGGACGGGCCGCCTGCTCGTCGAACACCGCACTCCCGCAATGGTTTCCATCACCGGATCGGTGCGGGCTGGGGCGGAGGTCGCGGCCAGTGCGGCGCCCCAGGTCAAGCGGGTCCATCTCGAACTCGGCGGCAAGGCCCCGGTCATCGTCTTCGACGACGCCGACATCGAGGCGGCCGTCGAGGGGATTGCCGTGGCCGGCTACTTCAACGCCGGTCAGGACTGCACCGCGGCAACGCGCGTCCTCGTCGGGCCGCGCATCCACGACGACTTCGTCGCCGCCCTGGGCGAGTACGCACGGACCAATGCCAAAGTGGGTATGCCGGACGATCCGGACGCGCTTCTCGGTCCGGTCAACAACGTGGCCCAGCTCGAACGGGTCAGCGGTTTCATCGATCGCCTCCCCGACCACGCGTCCCTCGTGGCGGGCGGGCATCGCCTTGCCGGCCTCGGCGACGGCTACTTCCTCGAGCCCACGGTCCTGTCCGGTCTGCGTCAGGACGACGAGCAGATCCAGAACGAGATCTTCGGCCCGGTGATCACCGTCCAGTCCTTCACCGACGAGGCGCAGGCCCTGCAGTGGGCCAACGGCGTCGACTACGGGCTGGCCTCCTCGGTGTGGACCAAGGACTTCGGACGGGCCATGCGGATGAGCGCGGCCCTCGACTTCGGGTGCGTCTGGATCAACACCCACATCCCCATCGTCGCGGAGATGCCGCACGGCGGTTTCAAGCGTTCCGGCTACGGCAAGGACCTGTCGATGTACGGGTTCGAGGACTACACCCGGATCAAGCACGTCATGGCCAACATCGAGAGCTGATCGCTGCGCACCCGTCACACCCTGCACCCCGACCCCCGTGCCGGGTCCCGCACCGGGCCCGCCCCGACCAGCAAGGCGAGCGCACATGAAGCCTTTTCGTCCTCCTGCAGACCCGTTGCTCGCGGATCTGGTCCGCGCGGCAAGAGCATCGACCCGATCGCTCTGTGCGCCGCTCGGTGCTCGGCGCCGGCGTCCTGGCGCGTGTCGCCACGACGCGGCCGCTGCGCGCACGCCGACCCCACCCGCATCGGGTCCCGCCGACGCTGAAGCTGCCCAGGACGTGTCGGCGACCGACAAGGTCGTCCGCTTCGAACTGGACGGCCTACCTCGACTACGACGAGGACGCCAAGAACTACCCGACGCTGGAAGCCTTCATGAAGGAGTCCGGCATCAAGGCGACCTACACGGAGGACGTCGACGACAACGACTCGTACTTCAACAAGGTCGCCCCGCTGCTCGCGGCAAGCAGGACATCGGGCGCGACATCTTCGTCTTCACCGACTGGATGGCCAACCGGGTGATCCGGGACCAGTTGGCCCAACCGCTCGAGCTCACATCCCCCACGCGGCCAACCTTCGACGCCCTTCAAGGACGTCTCCTTCGACCCGGGCCGGCAGTACTCCCTGACCTGGCAGAGCGGCTTCGCCGGCATCGGTTACGACCGGGCCAACGGGCGGCAAGACGGTCGAGATCCGATGACCCGTGGTCCGGACGGACCTCAAGGGCAAAGTCGTTGTCCTCAGCGAGTTCCGCGACACCCTCGGGCTGGTCATGCTCAGCAGGGCGAGGACATCTCCGGGCTTCGGCAAGGCCCAGTTCGAGGCCGCCGTCGCCGAGATCGACAAGCGCATCGCCGACGGCTACATCCGGCGGGTCAAGGGCAACTCCTACATCGAGGACCTCAAGTCCGGCAACGCGATCGCCGGCATCGTGTGGAGCGGGGACCTCTTCCTCCTGCGGGCCGAGACCGAGAACGAAACTGGCAGTTCGTCATCCCCGACGGGCGGGACGCTCTGGAGCGACAACATGGTGGTCCCCATCACCTCGACCCACCGCGCAACGCCATGGCGCTCATGGACTACTACTACGAGCCGGCGGTGGCGGCGCAGGTCGCGGCCTACGTCAACTACGTCTGTCCGGTCCAGGGTGCGCAGGCCGAGATGGAGAAGATCGACCCCGATCTCGCCAGCAGCCCGTTCATCTTCCCGGACGCGGGACCTCAAGGACAACAACATCCAGGGCTTCCGGGCTCTCAGCCCCCAGGAGGACGCCGACTACAGCGCCGCCTGGGCAAGGTGGTGGGCGACGGGCTGATCCCAGTGCGGGCAGCAAGGGTTCCAAGGGCCGTCGGCCAGGGCGACCTGCACCTCGACGCCGTGACCAAGGTCTTCGGCGACTTCACCGCCGTCGACGACCTCGACCTCGACGTCCCGCAGGGCTCGTTCTTCGCCCTGCTCGGCCCGTCGGGATGCGGCAAGACGACCACGCTGCGCATGGTGGCCGGCCTCGAGCAGCCCACGAGCGGGTCGTCTGCTCATCGGTGACACGGACCTCACCGGTTCCCGGCCCTACGAGCGCCCGGTCAACACGGTCTTCCAGAGCTATGCGCTCTTCCCGCACCTCACCATCCGCGACAACGTCAGCTTCGGGCCCAAGCGACGAGGCGAGCAGGACGCGGTCGAGGCTCGCCGACGAGGCACTCGAGCTCGTGCAGATGACCCACCTGGCGGCGCGCAAGCCGAGCCAGCTGTCCGGTGGTCAGCAGCAGCGCGTCGCCGTGGCCCGCGCCCTGGTCAACCGGCCCGAGGTCCTCCTGCTCGACGAACCGCTCGGTGCCCTCGACCTCAAGCTGCGGCGCCAGATGCAGGTGGAGCTCAAACGGATCCAGACCGAGGTCGGGTTGACCTTCATCCACGTCACCCACGACCAGGAGGAGGCCATGACCATGGCCGACACCGTGGCCGTGATGAACCTCGGTCGCATCGAGCAGCTCGGTCACCCGGAGGTGCTCTACGACCTGCCCAAGACGTCGTTCGTGGCCAACTTCCTGGGTCAGTCCAACCTCGGCAACGGTGTCGTGACGGGAACCGAGGGCACGAACCTCGTGGTCGAGGTGGCCGGGACGACGGTGCGGATCCCCAAGGCCCGCTCCAGCGTCCACGAGGGACCGATCACCTTCGGGGTGCGTCCCGAGAAGGTCCGCATCACCGAGACCCAGCCCGTCGGAGGCGGCAACGACGTCAAGGCCACGGTCGTCGACGTGAGCTTCTCGGGCGTCGCGACCCAGTTCCTCGTGACGACGCCGTCGGGCGCCACGTGGGCGGTCTACGAGCAGAACCTCGACATCGAACGCAACCACCTCCGACCCGGCGACGCGGTGTGGCTCGAGTGGAACTCCGGACACGCGTTCGGTGTCCCGGTCGACGACGCGGCCGCGGCAGCCGGTGCCGATGCCGCCTCGCCGACCGCGAGTCGTGGACGCGTCGTGACCGCGGGAGTCGCGCACGTCGCCGGCGCCGGAACGGGGGTGGCCGGTCCGGATCCGGCGGCCGGACGCAAAAGGTCGCGGACGGCATACCTGCTGCTTCTCCCGGGCGGGCTCTGGCTGCTCGTGTTCTTCGTGCTGCCGCTGGTGCAGCTCTTCACGGTGTCGTTGCAGTCGGGCTTCCCGGGGTTCCCGGGCTACTACTACCGCGACGTCAACGGCGGCAACTACCTGACGGCGCTCACCGACTTCGCCGGTCACTTCGGACGATCCCTCTGTATGCCGGACTGGCCACCCTGTTTGCCTTCGTCCTCGCGTACCCGCTCGCCTACGCGATGGCGTTCAAGGCCGGCCGCTGGCGCAACGTGATGATGATCTGCGTCATCGCGCCGTTCTTCACCTCGTTCATCCTGCGCACCATCGCCTGGCGCCAGATCCTGGCCGACAACGGGCCGGTCGCGGACACGCTCAACTTCCTGCACCTGCTGCCGGGCGGGCGGATCACCGAGACCTGGTGGCGGTCGTCGCGGGTCTCACCTACAACTTCCTGCCGTTCATGGTGCTGCCCATCTATGCCTCCCTGGAACGCGCGGACAGTCGGGTCATCGAGGCCGGGGGAGACCTCTACGCCAACGGGTTCACGACCTTCCGCACGGTGACGCTGCCGATGTCGATGCCCGGTGTCATCGCGGGCACGCTCCTCACCTTCATCCCGGCGGCCGGTGACTACGTCAATGCCGAACTCCTCGGCTCCGACCGGAGCACCAAGATGGTCGGCAACGTCATCGAGAGCCAGTTCTTCAAGGTGCTCGGCGGCTTCCCGGTCGCGGCCGCGCTGTCGTTCACGCTGATGGCCATGATCCTGGCGATGGTCTTCGTCTACATCCGCAAGTTCGGGACGGAGGACCTGCTGTGATCGCTCTCAAGGACTGGCTCCGCACGCGGTTCGCGATGATCGCGGCGATCGTGGTCCTGCTGTACCTGTTCGTGCCGGTCGCCTACACGTTTGCCTTCTCGTTCAACGACTACCGCAAGTCCAACATCGTCTGGAACTCCGCGGCCGGTCCGACGCTCAAGCACTGGAAGGACCCGTGCGGCGCACCCGGCGTCTGTGACGCGCTGGTCACCTCGATCCAGGTCGGTGCTCTGGCCACCGTGGTCGCGACGATCCTCGGGACGATGCTCGCGTTTGCCCTTGTGCGACACCGCTTCCGTGGCCGCTCGACGAGCAACGTGCTCATCTTCATCCCCATGGCCACGCCCGAGATCGTCCTCGGCGCAAGCCTGTTGACGATCTTCGTGCAGGGCTTCTCGCGGTTCGGTCTGCGGCTGGGCTTCTGGACGATCGTCATCGCGCACATCATGTTCTGCATCAGCTTCGTGGTCGTCACGGTGAAGGCTCGTTTGCAGAGTCTCGACCCGCGTCTGGAAGAGGCTGCGCAGGATCTGTATGCCGGGCCGGGCGGGACGTTCTGGCGGGTCACCTTCCCGTTGGTGCTCCCGGGCATCGTGTCGGCGGCGCTCTTGTCGTTCTCGTTGTCGTTCGACGACTTCATCATCACCAACTTCGTGTCCGGCGACACGACGACGTTCCCCAAGTTCGTCTATGTCTCCTACCTGCGCGGAATTCCCGCTCAGGCCAACGTGATTGGCTTCTCGATGTTCGTCATCGCGGTGCTGCTCGTCGTTGCCGGCCAACTCGTGGGCAACGCCCGCAAGAAATAGGACACCTCACGATGCGCATTCTCATGATCGGTGCCGGCGGGGTCGGTGACGCGGCCGCACGCATCGCGGCCGAGCGCGACTTCTTCGAGGCGTGGTTCGTTGCCGACTACGACCTGACCCGAGCCGAGCGGACCGTGGCCGCGGTGCAGTCCCGCAACGCCGGGGAGTCGCGGTTCACGGCTCTGCAGGTGGACGCGTCGTCGGCGGCTGCGGTCACCGATCTCGCGACCGAGGTGGGGGCGACGCACGTGTTCAATGCCGTCGACCCTCGCTTCGTCATGCCGATCTTCGAGGGTGCTCTCGCAGCCGGCGCGAACTACCTCGACATGGCGATGAGCCTGTCGGAGCGCCACCCGCAGGAGCCCTACGCCAAGGCCCACGTGAAGCTCGGCGACCGCCAGTTCGCCGAGCAGGAGTCGTGGGACCGGGCCGGACGACTGGCGCTGCTCGGCATCGGCGTGGAGCCCGGGCTGTCGGACGTCTTTGCCCGGTATGCCGCGGACCACCTGTTCTCGCACATCGACGAGCTCGGAACTCGCGACGGCGCCAACCTCGTCATCCGTGACGACGAGGGCAACGAGATCTTTGCTCCCGGCTTCTCGATGTGGACGATCATCGAGGAGTGCCTCAACCCGCCGGTCGTCTGGGAACGCGCCCGAGCCACGCAGTCCGACGGCACCGTCGACGTCGAGAGCGGCTTCTTCACCCTCCCGGCCTTCAGCGATCCCGAGATGTTCGAGTTCCCCGAGGGCATCGGTCCGGTGGAGTGCGTCCACGTCGAGCACGAGGAGGTGCTCCTCATGCCGCGATGGGTCGAGGCCGAGAAGGTGACCTTCAAGTACGGCCTGGGCGCCGAGATGATCGCGATGCTCAAGACCCTGCACACCTTGGGGCTGGACTCGACGACGCCGATCGATGTCAAGGGCGTCATGGTCTCGCCGCGTGACGTCGTGGCGGCGGCCCTGCCCGACCCGGTGACGATCGGGCCGCGCATGGAGGGCAAGACCTGCGCCGGCCTCTGGGTCACCGGCACCGGCAAGGACGGCCAGCCCCGGCGCACCTACCTCTTCCACGTCGTCGACAACGCCGACTCGATGCGCGACTACGACGCCCAGTGCGTGGTGTGGCAGACCGCGATCAACCCCGTCGTGGCGTTGGAGCTGCTCGCCTCGGGTGTCTGGTCCGGCACGGGGGTGCTCGGCCCCGAGGCCTTCGACGCGGCACCCTTCCTCGAGCTGCTCGCGGCACCGAAGCCGCAGGGCTACGGATCACCGTGGGGCATGGAGGACCGATGAGCGAGCCGATCGAGCAGCGGCGCATCCTGGCCACGGCGATCCCCGGACCACGCTCCCTGGCGCTCCAGTCCCGCAAGCGCGTCGCCGTGTCGGCAGGCGTGAGCACGGCGCTGCCCGTCTACGTCGAACGCGCTGGCGGCGGGATCCTTGTCGACGTCGACGGCAACCAGCTCATCGACTTCGGCTCCGGCATCGCGGTGACGACGGTCGGCAACGCAGCGCCGCGGGTGGTCGAGGCGGTGCGTCGGCAGGTGGAGGACTTCACCCACACCTGCTTCATGATCACGCCCTACGAGGAGTACGTCGCCGTCTGCGAGAAGCTCGCGGGCCACACCCCCGGTGAGCACGAGAAGCGTTCGGCCCTGTTCAACTCCGGCGCCGAGGCCGTCGAGAACGCCGTGAAGATCGCCCGCTCGGCAACCGGCCGCTCCACCGTGGTGGTCTTCGACCACGCCTATCACGGGCGCACGAACCTCACGATGGCCCTCACCGCCAAGAACATGCCCTACAAGCAGGGCTTCGGGCCGTTCGCCGGCGACATCCATCGCGTGCCGATGGCCTATCCCTACCGCTGGCCCACGGGTCCGGAGCGGTGTGCCGAGGAGGCCTTCGCGGCGATGGTCGACTCGGTCCACGCGCAGGTGGGCGAGGGCAACGTCGCGGCGGTGCTCATCGAGCCCATCCAGGGCGAGGGCGGCTTCATCGTCCCGCCTCCCGGCTACCTCTCCGCCGTCGCCGACTGGTGTCGCGAGAACGGGATCGTCTTCATCGCCGACGAGATCCAGACCGGCTTCTGCCGCACCGGTGACTGGTTCGCCTGCGACGCAGAAGGCGTGGTGCCCGACCTCGTGACGACCGCCAAGGGCATGGCTGGCGGGCTCCCGCTCGCGGCCGTGACCGGACGCGCCGACCTCATGGACGCCGTCCACCCCGGGGGGCTGGGTGGCACCTACGGCGGGAACCCCGTGGCCTGTGCCGCGGCGCTCGCCGCCATCGAGACGATGGAGGTCGAGGACCTGGCCGGTCGCGCCCGAGCCGTGGAGGCCATCATTCGTCCGCGCCTCGAAGCGCTGTCCGCCGCCCACCCCGGCGTCATCGGCGAGATCCGCGGGCGCGGAGCGATGCTCGCCGTCGAACTCGTCAGCGACGCGGAGTCCAAGGCGCCCGACGCCCCGCTGGCCGCGGCCGTGCAGGCGGCCTGCGCCCAGCAGGGTCTCGTGACCCTGACCTGCGGCACCCTCGGCAACGTCCTGCGCTTCCTCCCGCCGCTGTCCATGCCCGACGAGCTCCTGGGCGAGGGGCTCGACATCCTCGACGGCGCCTTCGCGAGCGCGCGCTCGACGTGGCAACCGTTGACGTCGTCCCTGCTGGGTAGGGTGACGGCATGCCTGTGAACGTCGCCTTCGAGGGCCGGTCCTATCCGCCAAGCGGTCCGTATGCCGTGAGCGCAGCTCAGATTGCCGCGTTCGCCGATGCGGTGGGCTCGGCCGATCCCGTGCACCACGACGCCGAGGTGGCGCGGGCAGCCGGCTACGCCGATGTCATCGCCCCTCCGACGTATGCCGTGAGCATCGCGCAGCAGTGCGACCGCGCCTACATCCTCGACCCCGAAGCGGGCATCGACTACAGCCGCGTGGTCCACGGCGAGCAGCGCTTCGTCCACCACCGACCGATCACCGCCGGCGACGAACTGACCGGTGTCCTCACCGTCGACTCCGTCCGGATGGCCGGCGGCCACGCCATGATCACCACCCGCACCGAGCTCACCGCCGACGGCGAACCGGTCTGCACGTCGACGTCCACGATCGTCGTCCGAGGAGGGGAGTGACCATGACTGTTCGCACCGCAGCAGAGACCACGGCCGGCGACGTCTTCGGCCCCGTGACCGTTCCCGTCGGCCGCGACACCCTCGTCGCCTACGCCAACGCCTCCGGCGACCAGAACCCCATCCACCAGGACGAGGACTTCGCGAAGTCCGTGGGTCTGCCCGACGTCATCGCCCACGGCATGTGGACGCTCGGCGCGGCCGGCTCGGTCGTGTCCCAGTGGGCCGGAGAAGCGGGGCGCGTCGTCGAGTTCGGGACGCGCTTCACCAAGCCCATCGTCGTGCCTGCCGCGGGTGCCGAGGTCATCATCGGAGGCACGGTCAAGGCCGTCGACCCCGAGACCCGTCGAGCGACCGTCGACCTGAGCGTCACGGCCGAGGGCTCCAAGGTTCTCGGTCGCTGCACCGCCATCGTCCAGCTCGACTGATGCAGGAGCTTCACGACGCACCCCTGTCCGACTGGACGACGATGCGGGTGGGTGGCCCTGCGCAGCGCCTCGTCATCGCCGAGTCGATCGACGAGATCGTCGACGCCGTCCGGGAGGTCGACGACGCCGACGAGCCGATGCTCGTCCTCGGCGGCGGCTCCAACCTCGTCATCGCCGACGCCGGGTTCGCCGGGACGGTCGTGAAGATCGCGACCTCCGGCATCGAGGTCGAGTCCGACGACTCCTGCGGCGGCGCCATGGTTCGCGTGGCCGCCGGCGAGACCTGGGACGACGTCGTCACCCAGGCTGTCGCCCAAGGCTGGTCGGGAATCGAAGCGCTCAGCGGCATACCCGGTTCTGCTGGTGCCACGCCCGTGCAGAACGTCGGCGCCTACGGGCAGGAGGTCGCCCAGACCATCGCTCGCGTGCGCGTGTTCGACCGGCAGAGCCAGACGGTGCGCACCTTGAGCGCGTCCGAGTGCCAGTTCACCTATCGCCACTCACTGTTCAAGGCGAACAGCCAGTTGGTCGTGCTCGACGTGACCTTCCAGTTCAAGATCGCGGACCTGTCACAGCCGATCGCCTACGCCGACCTGGCCGCCGGACTCGGCGTCGAGGTGGGTGCGCGCGTGCCGTTGGGGGACGCGCGAGAGGCCGTGCTCGAGCAGCGCCGCCGCCGTGGAATGGTGCTCGACGCGGCCGACCACGACACCTGGAGCTGTGGCTCGTTCTTCACCAACCCGATCATGTCGGCGGCCCGCTTCGAGGCGCTGGAGTCACGCGTTCGCGCCGAGCTCGGTGACGACGGCCCGACCCCGCCGCGCTTCCCCGACGAGAGTGGCGCCGTCAAGACGAGCGCTGCGTGGCTCATCGACAAGGCGGGTTTCGGAAAGGGCTTCGGTATGCCGGGCCCAGCCGCCCTGTCGACGAAGCACACGCTCGCCGTCACCAACCGTGGGTCGGCGACGGCGGCGGATGTCGCGGCGCTGGCCCGGCAGGTGCGCGACGGGGTGCACGACCGCTTCGGGGTCGCCCTGGTCAACGAGCCGGTCTTCGTCGGCCACGACCTCTGACCCGCTGCCCCTCTCTGCCGCACTTCGTGCCCCTCGCACGGACAACTCGCTGGCGCTCGCCGGGATCCGTGGTCGTCGGGCCCGAGTCGAGAGCCGAGCGTCAGGCGGCGCTGCGCAACTTGAGGTGCACTGAACGTCCGCCGGAACGCGCGTTCTCGTGGGACTCGGCGAGCTGCTCGCGGGCGAGGTCGCGCAGGCCGGCCATCTGCGGGGTGACCTCGGCGAGGGTCAGCTCGGTCTCGATGATGTCGAGGTCGAGGCCCCAGACGTCGGCGAGGATGCGCTGCAGGTAGGCCGTGGCGTGGTCCCAGCCCTCGCGCGGGGTGCCCTCGCCGTAGCCGCCGCCACGGGCGACGACGAGGAATGCCGGCTTGCCCTTGACCGGTCTCGGCGCCCGGGCGCGAAGCGCGGGTCGGTGATGACGGTGTCGATCCAGGTCTTGAGGTGCTGCGAGACGCCGAAGTTGTAGAGCGAGGTGGCGACGACGACGACGTCGGCCGCCTCGACCTCGTCGGCGAGCTCGGCGGCGTAGGGCCTTGGCCGCGGCCTGCTCGGCGCGTCCAGTCGGCCTCGGGGACGAAGCCGGCGAAGGCGGACGTCGCCCACACGTCGTTCGGCTACCGGGTCGCAGGCCGACGTCGCGACGGACGACGGTCGTGTCGGTGCCCTCGGACTCGATGATCGAGGCCTCGAGGGTGTCGGCGACGGCTCGGCTGACCGAGCCCTCGGTGCGGATGCTGGAGTCCAGCCGGAAGATCGTGGTCATCACATGCTCCTGAGTTCGGTGGTCGCTGAGCAGATGTCATCTGCGATACAAGATCAGTATGTGAAACAGATGATCGTGCAAAACGATGATCGTGAAATCCGCCGTTTCGGGCTAGACTCAGGGCCATGACCGAGGTGACTGCAGCTCCCCAGAGTGCGCCGACGCGCGCCGGGGGCGTCGACCTCGGGCAGGCGCTGGGTGCGCTGCTGCGGCGCTACCTCGATGGCGCGCGGAGCGTGGTCGAGGACCTGCCCGGAGGGCCACGCGGCTTCCAGATCCTGTCGATCGCGGACGAGGGCGTGTGCAGCAACCAGGCCACGATCGCGTTGCGGCTCGGCATCGACCGCACCGTGATGACCTATCTCGTCGATGACCTCGAGAAGAGCCGGCCTCGTCACCCGACGTCCCGACCCGGCCGACCGGCGCGCGCGCCAGGTCGTGCTCACGGCCAAGGGCGAGAAGGTCCTGCGCACGTCGTCAGCGCGCATCGGCGACGTGGAGCGTGACGTCCTCGGTGGGCTGAGCGACGACGAGGCGGCCGACCTTCCGCTCGCTGCTCGCCCGCGTCACCGCCGGACGCCCCGGCGGACCACTCGGCCTGCGACGGACCTCCGCCCGTCTGCTGAGCGTCGCGCGCTGCACCGGTTTCTGGTCCGGCTGACGCACGTCCTGTGCAGCACGAGTTCCTGTGGCGTGCCGCCTCCGTGCACGTCAAGCAAGCGTCGCTAGTGCGCTGGCCCGCCGTCCGTGCCGCTCGTCCCGGGCTGAGGCAGGCGCACCCGTGTGCTCGGCTGTCCCAGCGGGGTCGCGGCGCGTACCACCGCGGCTCGCGGCCCCTTGCCGACGAAGAACTCGCGATGCCACCACCACGTTCGGCGGGTTGATGACCGCCTGGTCTCGTGGTGGGCAGGGAACCGGCGGCTCCCGTCGCGTACGCGGGCGAGCAGCTCGGTCAGCGGCCAGGAGTCCGGCGTTGACGACGGTGGCGGCGAGTTGCCTGCGTCCGCCGACGGCGCCCTTGCACCAGGGCGAGGGCGAACCGGTGCCCTCGAGCGCCTCGACACGTCGTCGAGGCTGAAGCGGCCTGCCGAGACTCGAGCCGCGCGATGGTGCAGGCGGTCGGCCACGCACCGCGGCGTAGGCGCGCTGGACAGCCGCAATCGACGGCGATGGTCGCGCAACGCCAGTCCCACGGCGTCGGCCACCGTCAGGTCCGGACGGCACCCTCGAGATCGGCCTGCCGTTTGTGCTTCCCGCTCGTTCGGGAGTCATGACCACGAGGTGCGCGACCCGCGCGCCACGCACCAGAGTCACTCGCCGACTCTGTGGACAACGCGCGCCGCACCGAGCCACCTTGTGGACGAACCCGACCCCTTCGCATCGCCAGCTGAAGCAAAGGCACCCATTGCTGCACGTCCTGAGCAGCCGACCTTTGCCGCACCACCGGTCGCAAATGGGGGTGTCTTTGCCGCAGGTCGTGGCGCAAAGACACGTCCTCAGCGGCACCCTGCGTGGGTCCGGGTCTAGCTCCGTGGCCTGCCGGCGAGGTGCCCAGCCAGGCGTCGATGTCGGCGTATGCCGTGTCCCGCACCGCTGTCGGCGCTCGCGAGGCCCGCAGCGACGCCGCGCGCCAGGTCGGCCAGCTCCGCGTCCGAGAACTCGAGCAACCGCGCCACCTCGTACTGCGCCTGCAGCCGCGACCCGAAGATCAACGGGTCGTCGGCCCCCAGGGCCACCGTCGCCCCTGCGTCGACGAGCTGCCGCAGCGGCACGTCCTCGATCTCGTCGATAGACCCCGAGCGAGAGGTTGCTCCCGGGGCACACCTCGAGCGCCACCCCGTCGGCCACCACCCGGTCCAGCGTCCGCGGATCCTCCACCGACCGCACCCCGTGCCCCAGCCGGTCCGGCTGCAAGCGACGTCAGGGTGCGCTCCACGGCATCAGGCCCCAGCAGCTCGCCGGCGTGCGGCACCAGCGCCAGCCCGGCCCGTCGGGCGATGGCGAATGCCGCCGCAAACGACTCCGTGTCCCCACGCCGCTCGTCGTTGCTCAGACCGAAGCCCACGACGGCACCCGGCCCCTCACCGGCATACCGAGCAGCAAGACGCGCCAAGGTGCGCGACTCGAGCTCGTGACGCATCCGCGAGGCCGCGACGATCACGCCCACCTGCGCGGCGCCCGGCTCGCGGGACACGGCGGCCGCCTCGTCGAGCACGATCTCGAGCGCAGGCGTGATCCCGCCGACGAAGGGTGCGTACGACGTCGGGTCGACCTGGATCTCGAGCCACCGCGAACCCTCGGCGCCGTCGTCCAGCGCCGCCTCGCGCACGATCCGACGCATGTCGGCCTCGCCGCGCACGCAGGCCCGCGCCGCGTCATACAGGCTCTGGAAGCGGAACCACCCGCGTTCGTCGCGGGTCTCGAACGTCACCGGCCAGTCGGCCTCGCAGCGCGGACGGCAGGCGCAGCCCGTGCGCCGCCGACATCTCGCGCACCGTCTCGATCCGCATGGACCCGGTGAAGTGCAGGTGCAGGTGGGCCTTGGGCAGGGTCGCGAGGTCGCGCGGTCGGGCGCGTCACTCCTCGACGTGCGCATGGCCGACTCCTCGGCGCTCACTCCTCGACGATGCGCATGGCCGACTCCTCGGCGAGCGTCTCTCGGCATCGGCGGAGCCTCGTCGAGCGCGAGTCGCCGAGGAAGTCGTCCGCAGCGTCGATGGCGTCCACGTCGTCGCCCCGACCTCGTCGGACGGGCCGTCCAGGCCGGACTCGTTGTCCGGTGCGCCGTAGGCGGAGTCGGGGTCCGGCTCCTCCTGCGCGATGCGCTGGTCGATCGTCTCGCCCTGCGCCTGCTCGGAGGCGGTGGTGCCCCACTCCGTGGCGCGCGACTGCTGGTCCGGGGGAGTGGCGGGGAGGTTGTCGCCCTCGCTGGAGTCGAGCAGGTCGGGCTCGCCGCTGCCGGCGTCCACTGCGTCGTCGAGGCTCACCGAGCCCAGGTCGTCGTCGAAGCTCTCGGTTCCAGGCTGGTCGCTCATGCCTCAGCCTTGCACGCCCGCGAGCTTTTCGGCGGCGGCGAGCAGGACGCACGTCGCGACGCCGGCCATGGCGGTCTCGACCTCGGCCAGCACGGGGAAGGACGGGGCCAGGCGAATGTTGCGGTCGCGCGGGTCGAGTCCCTTCGGGAACGACGCCCCGGCGGGGGTCAGCGAGATGCCCGGCAGCCTTGGCGAGCTCGACCACGCGCGACGCCGTGCCGTCGAGGACGTCGAGGTTGACGAAGTAGCCACCGGACGGCTTCGACCAGGTCGCGACCTCGCGGCCCGCGAGGGCCGACTCGAGCGCTGCGTCGACGGCGGCGAACTTCGGCGCGAGGATGTCGCGGTGCCGGGCCATGTGCTCGCGGACGCCGTCGGCCGAGC
Source organism: uncultured Actinomycetota bacterium (assembly GCA_963807825.1). GTDB lineage: Bacteria > Actinomycetota > Actinomycetes > Actinomycetales > Dermatophilaceae > Knoellia. Next base: position 169,164 of record CAWEDC010000026.1, on the reverse strand, counting down.
CGAAGAACTGGATGTGCCGCAGCTGGTTGACCTTGTCGGGCCCGATCGAGGCGTACTGCTGGTGGCCGAGGTACCAGTCGACGTTGGCCTGGGCCGCCGCGAGGAACGCGACGCCGGCTCCGGCGAAGGTGATCTTCGAGGTCGACGCGAACATGAGCGGCCGGTTGGGGTGGCCCGAGCCCGACGCGAGCGTGATGATGTCCGCGCTCTTGGCCTCGTCCTCGGTGAGGTGGTGGAAGGCGTAGGCGTTGTCCCAGAAGATCCGGAAGTCCGGCGCTGCCGTCTCCATCGACGCCAGGGCGCTCGCGACTTCCTGCGAGCAGGTGCCGCCCGAGGGGTTGGCGTAGGTCGGGACGATCCAGATGCCCTTGACCGCAGGGTCCTTGACGAGCTCGAGCACGGCCGGGACGTCGGGGCCGTCGTCGTTCATCGGCACGCTGACCATCTCGATGCCGTAGGACGCGAGCATCGTGAAGTGGCGGTCATAGCCGGGGACGGGACAGATGAACTTCACCGCTCTCCTCCTGCGACCAGGGCTTGGGGGAGTCGGGGCCGCCGTGCAGCAGGAGCTGGACGAGGCAGTCGTGCATCATCGTCAGGCTCGAGTTGCCGCCCGCGACGACCTGTTCCGGCTCGACCCACAGCAGGTCGGCGAACATCGCCCGCAGTTCGGGCAGCCCGGACAGCCCGCCGTAGTTGCGCGTGTCGGTTCCGCTCGCGTCCTTGTAGCCCTTGGGCAGCTCGAGCAGCTCGTTGCACAGGTCGAGCTGTTCGGCCGACGGCTTGCCGCGCGTGAGGTCGAGCTTGAGCCCGTGTCCCTGCAATTCGGCGTATGCCGTGCGCTGGGTTTCGAGGAAGGCCTCGAGGTCCGCGGGGGAGAGAGACGACAGGGGGGCGAGGGTGGTCTGCTCGGTCACCCGACCATGCTCCCAGACGAGCGGGGGCAAGGGCAGTCCTCCCCATGGTGCGAGACGTCGGCCGCTGCGAGGGTCGAACGACCGGGGGTCGAGACGCGATCCCACTTCGGGGAGGAACACACATGAAACTGTCCACGCACCGCCGCGGCGCCGCACTCGCGGTGGCGTCACTGGCGCTGACAGGCGCCATCGGAGCCACCGCCATGACCACCGCCGCACCCGCGATGGCCGCGGAGAACTCGATCCGCGTCATCACGCACAACCTGGCCAAGAAGGGCACCGCGCTGAGCGGAGTCATCCGCAAGGCGAACGCAGACCGACGGCCCTGAGTTCGTCCTGCTTCAGGAGGTGTGCTCGAGCATGGTTCCGCGCCTTCAGAAGGAGTTGGGCTACACGACCTTCCGCGAGCGCACGTGTGGCGGACAAGTGCGGTGACGGCGAGTCGGTCGGAGAGGCCACAGTGTGGACCGGGAGTGGAGCCTCAGGAGTGGCGCCGATCATCCTGAACTCGACGCCCAAGGACGGTCACATCTACGGCCTGGCGTGCCTGATGTCACTCGCAACGGGCGATCGATCCGGGCCTGCTCGACGCACCTGGTGGCGGCGAAGGCGCCGCAGATCGTACCGGAACGAGCTCACGACAGCCATGAAGGGGGCGCTGGAGGCCTCAGTGCAGGCCAAGGACGTCGTCATCGTCGGCGGCGACTTCAACACCACGCCGAAGACGTACCCGATGGACAACCTCTATGGCGTGGGCAATGACGCAAAGGGCCAGTTCCGCGAGCTGCACCAGATGGCTGGCAACGGCACGCACGGACCGCGGCGGAAAGCCCACCATCGGCGGCGGGGACGACGCCAGGAAGTTCGACTACATCTTCGCGTCGATCAAGGGCTCACGTGCGAGCGGTGGCACCGAACAGACCTGCTGGAAGGACGGCAACCCGGGCACTCAGGACTGCACGACCTCCAACCACCGGATCCTGTGGGGTCAGGTTCCGCTCAAGCCGGTGGGCTGAGAACGGACCTTCGCACCAGTGTGCGGGCAGCCCCGGTCCGACGCGTTTCGCGTCGGGCCGGGGCGTCCCGTATGCTGGTTCCTCGGTGATCGCACCATGATTCGTCATGCCTGTTGTCACCTCGGAACCACCGCCCAACTCGGTGCGTTCCTAGGGCAGTGGCTCAATTGGTAGAGCTCCGGTCTCCAAAACCGGCGGTTGGGGGTTCGAGTCCCTCCTGCCCTGCAGGTTCAGATCATTTCGGAGAAGAGGAACTGTGACGGAAGTGGGCGAGTCCCGCGACTCTCGACGTGCGAGCAAGAGCTCGGGCGACGGTCGCAACCCCGTGTCACGGCTCTTCGGGTCTCTGGGTCTGTTCATCAGCCAGATCCTCGACGAGTTGCGCAAGGTCGTTCGACCGACGCGCTCCGAGCTGTGGAACTACACGCTCGTCGTCATCGTCTTCGTGACCGTGATGATGGCGCTCGTGTCCGCCCTGGACTTCGGCTTCGGCAAGCTCGTCGCCCTGGTCTTCGGCAACGGCGGCTGAGCCCCTGGTCGCGACCGAGAGGTCGCGCCCGCACCACGTTTGAACTCAACGCTGCACAGGAAGTAGGTCTGCACGTGTCCGACCACACGACGTCCGATGGCGACACTGCCGACGAGACGGCGACTCCCGAGACGCTCGCCGTCGACGAGTCCGACAGTGCTGCCCAGCGTGAGTCGCTGACTCTCGGCGACACCGCCCCCGCGTTCCTCGACACGCTCCCCGACCGTCCCCGCGACGACGTCGAGACCGACGAGACCGTGTCCGACGAAGCCGATGTCGACACCGACGAGACCGACGCCGTCGACGAGCCGACGCCACGGATGAGGACGTCGACACCGACGCTCCCACCGAGGGCACCCTCGAGGCAGCGACGACCGAGTCCGACGAGGACGGCGACGTCGTCCCCACGGACCTCGACCCGATCGCGGCCTTCAAGGAAGACCTCGCCTCGAAGTTCGGCGACTGGTACGTCATCCACTCCTACGCGGGTTACGAGAACCGCGTGAAGACCAACCTCGAGACCCGGATCCAGTCCCTCAACATGGAGGACTTCATCTTCGAGATCGAGGTCCCCATGGAAGAGGTCACCGAGATCAAGGGCGGTCAGCGCAAGCTGGTCCGTCGGGTCCGGATGCCCGGTTACGTCATCGTCCGCATGGACCTCACCGACGAGTCGTGGGGCGCCGTGCGCCACACGCCCGGTGTGACGGGCTTCGTCGGCAACGCGCACCAGCCGGTGCCGCTGAGCCTCGACGAGGTCTACACGATGATCAAGCCGGCCGAGCTCGAGCTTGCTGCGGCTGCTGCCGCTGACCCGTCCGGTTCCGGTGCGGGCTCCGCCTCCCAGACCCCGGTCGTCGACTTCGAGGTCGGCGAGTCGGTCACCGTCATGGACGGCCCGTTCGAGACCTTGCCGGCGACGATCTCCGAGATCAACGCCGAGGGCCAGAAGCTCAAGGTTCTCGTCTCCATCTTCGGCCGGGAAACCCCGGTCGAGCTGTCGTTCAGCCAGGTCTCCAAGCTCTGACCGTTCGCCAGCACTGCAACCGGGTCATCGCCCAAGGCGTGGGCCCACAACCAACAAAAGGACACACAGCATGCCTCCCAAGAGCAAAAAGGTCTCCGGCTACATCAACCTGCAGATCCAGGCTGGTGCGGCGACCCCGGCTCCTCCCGTGGGCCCCGCCCTCGGTCAGCACGGCGTCAACATCATGGAGTTCGTCAAGGCCTACAACGCTGCGACCGAGCACCAGCGGGGCAACATCATCCCCGTCGTCATCACCGTCTTCGAAGACCGTTCCTTCACCTTCATCACGAAGACGCCCCCGGCGTCCGAGCTGATCAAGAAGGCTGCGGGCGTCCAGAAGGGCTCCGGCGAGCCGCACAAGACCAAGGTCGCCAAGCTGACCACGGACCAGGTGCGCGAGATCGCCGAGCAGAAGATGCCGGACCTCAACGCCAACGACATCGACGCCGCGATGAAGATCATCGCCGGCACCGCCCGTCAGATGGGCATCACGACCGACCTCAACTGAGGTCACCAACAACGTTCGGTATGCCGCCCGCTCACGCGAGCGGGCGGCATACCGAAAAGCGTTTCGCTCAACCGAGCGAAGCGGGTGGGAGGGCCAGCGCCGGCCCGCACCACAACTCCATTTCTGAAATTCTCAGGAGAGAACATGAAGCGCAGCAAGGGCTACCGCGCCACCGCGGACAAGATCGACGCCGACAAGGCCTACACCCCGCTCGAGGCCGTGCGTCTCGCGAAGACCGGTGCGAAGGCCAAGTACGACGAGACCGTCGAGGTCGCCATGCGTCTCGGCATCGACCCGCGCAAGGCCGACCAGATGGTTCGCGGCACCGTGAACCTCCCCCACGGCACGGGCAAGACCGCCCGCGTCCTCGTCTTCGCCAACGGCGACAAGGCCGAGGCCGCTCGCGCCGCCGGTGCTGACTACGTCGGCTCCGACGACCTGCTCGAGAAGGTCGCTGGCGGCTGGCTCGACTTCGACGCGATCGTCGCCACCCCGGACCTCATGGGCAAGGTCGGTCGTCTCGGCAAGGTCCTCGGTCCCCGTGGCCTCATGCCGAACCCGAAGACCGGCACCGTCACGATGGACACGGCCAAGGCCGTGACCGACATCAAGGGCGGCAAGATCGAGTTCCGTGCCGACAAGCACAGCAACCTCCACTTCATCATCGGCAAGGCCTCCTTCGACGAGACCAAGCTGGTCGAGAACTACGCGGCCGCGCTCGAGGAGATCCTCCGCCTCAAGCCGTCGTCCTCGAAGGGTCGCTACATCAGCAAGGCGACCATGTCGACGACGATGGGCCCCGGCATCCCGGTGGACTTCACCAAGACCCGCAACCTGCTCGAGGAGGATGCCCAGGCCGACGCCTGATCTTCCCCTTGCACACTGAGCGACCCCCGTTCTTCGGAACGGGGGTCGCTTCGTTGTGGGCCGAAGTGACCATGGAGGCTCTTATCCCCACGAGTCATGCCGTATGGCGGCCCCAGAAACTGTGTGACCTGTCTTGCTCTCCGCGGGTCTGGGGTTGTGCCGGAAGTAACCCCGGGGTAACTTCACCAAAGCCCTGTTGCAACGTCGCCTCGGTTTGCCATTTCCGCGGCGACGATTTCCCTGCCACGCAACCGGACTGGAGAGAGGTGTTGCATGGGTGTCGCCATTGACGTCCAGGGACTGACGAAGTCCTTCGGGTCACAGATGATCTGGAACGACGTCACCCTCACCCTCCCCGCGGGCGAGATCTCGGTCATGCTCGGACCCTCCGGAACCGGCAAGTCCGTCTTCCTCAAGACGCTTGTGGGCCTGCTCAAGCCCGACAAGGGCTCCATCGTCATCAACGGCGATGACCTCGTCACCCTGAAGGAGCGGGACCTCTACGAGGTGCGCAAGCTCTTCGGGGTGCTCTTCCAGGACGGTGCGCTCTTCGGGTCGATGACCCTCTACGACAACGTCGCCTTCCCGCTGCGCGAGCACACCAAGAAGTCCGAGTCCGACATCCGCGGCATCGTCCTCGAGAAGATGGACCTCGTCGGCCTGACCGGTGCCGAGGACAAGCTCCCCGGCGAGATCTCCGGAGGCATGCGCAAGCGTGCGGGTCTGGCCCGCGCACTCGTGCTCGACCCCGAGATCCTGCTCATCGACGAGCCCGACTCGGGGCTCGACCCGGTGCGCACGTCCTACATCAACCAGCTCTTCATCGACCTCAACGCGCAGATCGACGCCACGTTCCTCATCGTCACGCACGACATCAACACCGCCCGCACGGTGCCCGACAACATCGGCCTGCTCTACCACAAGCACCTTGCGATGTTCGGCCCACGCGAGATGCTGCTCAGCTCCGAGGAGCCGGTCGTCCGCCAGTTCCTCAACGCGCAGACGATCGGCCCGATCGGGATGTCCGAGGAGAAGGACGCCGACGAGCTCGCGTCCGAGTCCGGCTCAGGAGCTGCCACCGCTGCCCCCGATCCCGCTGCAGCTCAGCACGAGCGACGGAACGCCTCGCGCCGCGGAGAAGGCCCCCGGGGGACTGGTGCCGGGCCAACAACGTCACCCCGCCGCCGGGATCCTTCCTGTCCGGCAACGCTGGCGTCCCCGGTGTCTCACAGTCCGTCGCCCCCGCGCAGGGGGCCACGACATGAACGTCATCACCGGGCCCGCTCAAGCAGGCTGGCGCGCTGTTCGCCCTTGCCCTCGACGTCCTGATCGCCCTGCCCAAGCGGCCGTTCCAGACCAAGGAGTTCATCCAGCAGAGCTGGTTCATCGCCTCGGTGACGATCGTCCCCACGGCCCTGGTGTCGATCCCCTTCGGTGCGGTCATCGCCCTCCAGCTCGGCACCCTCACCCGCCAGCTCGGGGCCCAGTCGTTCACCGGTGCCGCGAGCGTGCTCGCCGTCGTGCGCGAGGCATCACCGATCGTCACGGCACTGCTCATCGCGGGTGCCGGTGGTTCGGCGATCTGCGCCGACCTCGGCTCGCGCAAGATCCGTGAGGAGCTCGACGCCATGGAGGTGCTCGGCATCAGCCCGATCCAGCGCCTCGTCGTGCCTCGCGTCCTCGCGACCATGCTCGTGGCCGTGCTCCTCAACGGGCTCGTGTCCGTCGTCGGTGTGGGCGGCGGCTACTTCTTCAACGTCGTCATCCAGGGCGGAACGCCGGGCGCCTACCTCGCGTCGTTCACGGCGCTCGCGCAGCTGGCCGACCTCTGGACGTCGGAGATCAAGGCGCTGCTCTTCGGTGCCGTCGCGGCGATCGTCGCCTCCTACAAGGGACTGACGGCGGGTGGCGGACCCAAGGGTGTGGGTGACGCGGTCAACCAGAGCGTGGTCATCACCTTCATGTTGCTGTTCGTCATCAACTTCGTGGTCTCGGCGATCTACTTCCAAGTCGTTCCCCAGAAGATCTGATGGGGAGCCGACGATGAGCCGCAGCAAGGACCTGATGGCGCGCCCGGGCAAGGCGCTCGACAGCCTCAGCGACCAGATGCACTTCTACGTGCGTTCGATCGCGTGGAGCCCGCGCACCATCCGCCGCTACAAGAAGGAGATCCTCCGACTCCTCGCCGAGGTCTCCCTGGGCAGTGGCGCGCTCAGCGTCATCGCCGGCACGGTCGGCGTGCTCACCTTCATGGCCTTCTTCACCGGCAGCCAGGTCGGGTTGCAGGGCTACTCATCGCTCAACCAGCTCGGGACGGGAGCCTTCGCCGGCTTCCTCGCGGCCTACCTCAACACCCGTGAGATCGCGCCCGCTCGTCGCGGGCCTGGCCCTGGCCGCGACCGTCGGCTGTGGCTTCACCGCCCAGCTCGGCGCCATGCGGATCTCCGAGGAGGTGGACGCGCTCGAGGTCATGGGCATCCCGTCGCTGCCCTTCCTCGTGACCACGCGCATGATCGCGGGCTTCATTGCCGTCATCCCGCTCTACGTCATCGGTCTGCTGTCCTCGTACGCCGCGACGAGATTCATCGTCACGGACTACTTCGGGCAGTCCAAGGGCACGTACGACCACTACTTCCATCTGTTCTTACCGCCGATAGACATCTTCTACTCGTTCCTCAAGGTGCTCGTCTTCGCGGTGATCATCATCTTGATCCACTGCTACTACGGCTACACCGCGAGCGGTGGCCCGGCTGGTGTCGGCGTCGCCGTGGGCAAGGCCGTGCGCACGTCCATCGTCGCCGTCAACCTCGTCGACTTCTTCTTCTCCCTCGCGGTGTGGGGCGCCACGACCACAGTGAGGATCGCGGGATAGCCATGGCCGGATCCACCACCCTCGGACGTCTCGGGCACCGCACCTATGGTGTGGCGTTCCTGCTCATCATCGCCCTGCTCCTGTCCCTGTCGATCTCGTCGTTCAAGAAGGTCTTCACCGACGTCGTCGAGGTGACGCTGCGCACCGATCGCATCGGCAGCCAGCTGCAGGAGGCCTCCGACGTCAAGATCCGCGGCCTCATCGTCGGCGAGGTCCGGTCGATCGAGGCCGGTGTGGACGGGGCGACCCTGCACCTCGCCCTCAAGCCGGAGATGGTCAACCTCATCCCCGCCAGGGTGAGTGCGCGCCTGCTGCCCAAGACCCTGTTCGGTGAGCGCTACGTCGACCTCGTCACGCCCGAGGGCGACCAGGGCCGCGCCATCCGCGCCGGGGACGAGATCCCCCAGGACCGCACGACCGTGGCCATCGAGCTCGAGAAGGTCTTCGAGGACCTGCTTCCCCTCCTGCGATCGATCGACCCGGCCAAGCTCTCGGCCACGCTCAACGCGCTCGCGACTGCTCTCGACGGTCGGGGCACGAAGCTCGGCCAGAACCTCGTGCTCGTCGACGACTACTTCACCCAGCTCAACCCGCACCTGCCGACGATCCAGGCCGACATCTCCGGTCTGGCCGACTTCGCGAGCACGTATGCCGTCGCCGCACCCGAGCTGCTCCGCGCGGCGAAGGCGTTGCTCACGACCAATGCGACCATCGTGGAGAAGCAGAAGGAGCTGGCCGGATTCCTCGCCGGGACAGCCGGGTTCGCCAACACGACGGCCGGCTTCCTCGAGACGAACCAGAACCGCATCATCCAGGTGGGCCGGGTCCAGCGCCCCACCCTGCAGGTGCTCGCCAAGCACTCGCCGATCTATCCCTGCTTCACCCAGGGCCTGGTGGCGTGGCTTCCCCAGGTGCGCGACGTGGTCCGTGACGGCATCTTCCACATCACCCTCGAGTTCCCCCCTCAGTCCAAGGCCTACCACCCGGGTGAGGAACCGGCGTGGGGGGAGAAGCGGGGCCCCAGCTGCCAGGGCCTGCCGAAGCCCAGGGGCGGACAGAACAGCCCGTTCCAGTCGCCCAAGTTTGCGGACGGCTCGGACGGGGCACCCACCGGGTCCAACCAGTCCGTGCTGCCGCAGGCCTTCCTTGATCCGACCGCGGCCCGGATCCCCAGCGTCGAGTCCGGTCTTGCCGGAACGGTCGAGGAGCAGCAGATCGTCGGCGCCCTCACCGGTGTCGCGCCCGGAGAGGACGCCTCCCTGGCCACCCTCCTTGCCGGGCCGATGCTGCGCGGGACGGTGGTGAACCAGTGAAGACGACCTCGAGCCTCGTGAAGTTCGTCATCTTCGCGATCGTCACGATCCTGGCGACCGGGACCCTGGCCGCCACCATCGCCAACATCCAGCCGGGTGACCGCAACGCCTACACCGCGGTGTTCACCGACGTCACCGGCCTCGCCAAGGGCCACGAGGTGCGCATCGCCGGTGTCCGCGTCGGTTCGGTCAAGAACATCAAGGTCTCCGCTGACCGCACGCACGCCGACGTGACCTTCGACGTCCTCACCTCGAGCGTGCTGACGCAGGGAACCGTCGCGACGATCAAGTACCGCAACCTCGTCGGCGAGCGTTACATCGCGCTCACCCAGGGGCCGGGCAACGCCGCGACCCTCAAGAGTGGCGCGAGGATCCCGCTCGAACGCACCCACCCCGCACTCGACCTCACCGTGCTGTTCAACGGCTTCAAGCCGCTCTTCGCGGCCCTGTCACCCAAGGACGTCAACGAGCTGTCTGCGCAGATCATCTCGGTGCTCCAGGGCGAGGGCGGCAACATCAACACGCTCCTGGGCCAGACGGCGTCGCTCACGGGCACGCTGGCCGACCGGGACAAGGTCATCGGCAGGGTGATCACCAACCTCACCACCGTGCTCACCACGGTGGAGCAGCACGACACCGCCCTCGGCGAACTCCTCATCCAGCTGCAGCGCTTCGTGTCGGGACTGGCGGCCGACCGCAAGGCCATCGGCGAGTCGCTCACCAACATCAACTCGGTCGCGGACGAGACCGCGCAGCTGCTCGCAGCGGGACGGCCCGACATCAAGACCGACATCGCCCAGCTCGGCGCCCTCACCAAGAACCTCAACGAGCCGGCCAACACCGCGCTCTACGAGAAGTTCATCACCGGCGCCCCAGCGAAGATCAACACGATCACCCGCACGGCGTCCTACGGCTCGTGGTTCAACTTCTACCTCTGCCGGTTCGACGTCAAGAACCTCGTCCTGCCCACGGGCCCCACACCCGGCGGTCTCGGCTACAACGTTGCTGCTGCGAGGTGCCGATGAGCACGCCCTTCCGTGAGAGGAACCCGCTGCCCATCGGCATCGCGGGCATCCTCGCCATCGGCCTCGTCCTCTTCGCCTCGTTCAACGCGTCGAAGCTGCCCCTCATCGGCGGTGGAGAAGCGTATGCCGCGTCGTTCAGTGAGGCGGGCGGCCTCCGGTCCGGTGACGAGGTCAGGATCGCCGGCGTGAAAGTCGGCAAGGTCACCGACATCAGGTTGGCCGGCAACAAGGTCGACGTCGACTTCCGCATCACCGAGGACGTGTCCTTCGGCGCCGACTCCGGTGCCTCGATCCGGATGAGGACCCTCCTGGGCCAGAAGTACATCTCGCTCGAACCCAAGGGCCGCGGCCAGATGTCGGAGGGCACGACCATCCCGCTCTCGCGAACGGTGTCGAGCTACGACATCATCAATGCCTTCTCCGACCTCACCGAGACGACCGAGCGGATCGACACCACGCAGCTCGCCACCTCCCTAGACACCATCGCCAGCGAGTTCACCGACACCCCGGCCAACGTGAAGCTGGCGCTCGACGGACTGACCCGTCTGTCGCAGACGATCGCTGGGCGCGACGCCGAGCTCAAGGCCCTGCTCAAGGCGGCCAACTCCGTCTCGGCCACGCTCGCTGACCAGAACAAGGTCATCGAGAAGATCATCACCGACGGTGACCTGCTGCTCGCCGAGCTCTACGAGCGCCGCGATGCGATCCACACCCTCTTCACCAACACCAGTGCCATGGCAGTGCAGATCACCGGGCTGGTCCGCGACAACCGGGCCCAGCTCGCCCCGACCCTGGCCGAGCTCAACAAGGTGCTCGCGACGCTGCGCAAGCACGAAGGCGACCTGACCAGGACGATCGAGGCCATGGGCCCGTTCACGCGGGTCTTCGCCAGCGCCCTCGGCAACGGCCGCTGGTTCGACACCTACATCCAGAACCTCACGGTCCCGGTCGGGGCGGTGGGCCGATGAAGAGCTCGGTCATGAGCAAGGTCGTCGCGGCGCTCGTCGTCGTCGGCCTCGTCGCGGCCGCCTTCGTGTGGTGGCCCCGTGGCGAGAAGGTCACGGTGACGGGCGACTTCGCGCGTGCCGTCGGCCTGTATGCCGGCTCCGACGTCCGTGTGCTCGGTGTGAAGGTCGGCAAGGTGACCGCGGTCGAGCCGCGCGGTGAGACGGTGCGGGTGACCTTCGAGGTCGACCAGGACATCAAGGTTCCGGCGAACGCCCAGGCAGCGGTCGTCGCGCCGTCGCTGGTGAGTGACCGCTACGTCCAGCTGCTCCCGGCATACACGACCGGTCCGGTCATGCAGGACGGCGCCGCCATCCCGCGTGAACGCACGGCGGTGCCGGTCGAGCTCGACCGGATCTCCCAGTCCCTCGACGACCTCATGGTCGCCCTGGGTCCGGAGGGGGCCAACAAGGACGGTGCACTGAGTCGCGTGCTCGACACGAGTGCGCGCAACCTCAAGGGCAACGGCCAGAACCTCAACGACATGAATCGCGGTCTGTCACAGGCAGTTCAGACGTTTGCGGAGGGGCGCGGCGACCTCTTCGCCACCGTGAAGAACCTCGAGACCTTCACCGGGATGCTCGCGACCAACGACGCCCAGGTCCGCCGTCTCAACACCGACCTGTCCAAGGTCTCGGACCAGCTCGACGGCGAGCGCGACGACCTCTCGGCCGCCCTCAAGAACCTCGCGGTGGCGCTCAGCGAGATCTCGAGCTTCGTCAAGGACAACCGGGCGGTGCTCACGGAGGACATCGACCAGCTCACCCAGCTGACGACGGCCGTCGCGTCCAAACGTGATGCCCTGGCGGCGACGTTGGACAACGCGCCGGTCGCCCTGTCGAACCTCGGGCTCGCCTACAACTCGAAGTCGGGCTCGCTCGACACCCGCAGCAACATCGAGGGCCTCGACGACCCAGCCCTCGTCCTGTGTTCCCTCCTCACCGGACCGACCGGCACGGGCAACGCCAACCCCAACCTGTGCTCCCTGCTCCAGAGCATCATCCCCAAGGGTGGGCTGATCCCCGGACTCCTCAACCTGCCCGGCCTGTCGGCCATCCCCGCGGCACTCACCACGCCCGGCGTGGCCTCGCTCGTGGCCCCCGTGCCGGCTGCTGCCACGTCGACGCCCGACACCGTGGACGTGACGATCCGCGGGGCCGACTCGACACTCGGTGGCCTCCTTCCGAAGGACAAGCCATGACGTATGCCGTGCGCGCACTGCGCGCTGTAGCGCTCGCTGTCGCCGTGACCCTGACCCTCAGCTCGTGCAACGGGGCCTTCGACCTGCCACTGCCCGGTGGGGCCAAGGGCGATGGACCCTCGATGCTGGTCAAGGTCGACTTCGCCGACGTCCTCGACCTCGTCCCCAAGTCCGCGGTCAAGATCAACGAGGTGTCCGTGGGCCAGGTGGAGGACATCGAGCTCAACGGTTGGACGGCCCGGGTGACCCTGTCGGTCCCGAAGTCGAGCAAGTTGCCGGACAACGCGACGGCCGAGCTCAAGCAGACCTCGTTGTTGGGGGAGAAGTACATCTCTCTCGCGGGGCCGGCCGACGGCAAGGGTGTCGGAACGCTCTCCGACGGCGACCTGATCCCCCTCGATCGCACGAACCGGAACCCCGAGGTCGAAGAGGTCCTGTCGGCGATGTCTCTCCTCCTCAACGGTGGTGGCGTCGCCCAGCTCGCCGTCATCGAGAAGGAGCTCAACAACGCGCTGCGGGGCAACACCGACGAGATCAAGCACCTCATCGGGCAGCTCAACACGTTCATCGGTGGGCTCGAGGACCAGAAGGTCGAGATCGTGCGAGCCATCGACGCGGTCGACCAACTGGCCGCCAAGCTCGCGGCCCAGAAGGAGCTCATCGGCCAGACGCTCGAGGAGCTCCCCAAGGGGCTCAAGGTTCTCGCCGACCAGCGTATCCAGCTCACCCAGATGCTCCAGGCGCTCAGTCGACTGGGGGCCGTCGGGACCAAGGTGATCCAGGGTTCCAAGGTCGACATGCTCGCCAACCTCGAGCTTCTCGCGCCGATCCTCACCCAGCTCAACGCGGCGGGTGACGCCTTGCCCCAGTCCCTCGAGATCCTGTTGACCTATCCCTTCCCGGACAAGATGCTCGAGGCCATCAAGGGTGACTTCGTGAACCTCTCCGTCACGGCCGACCTCGACCTCAGTGAGCTCAAGCTGCTCGGCAGCGGCCTGCCCGGTTCCTCGCTCCCGGGCGGGACCCTCCCGCCGTTGCCCCTTCCATCGGTTCCGGTCCCGACGGTGCCCGTACCCAAGGTGCCGGTGCCCAAGGTGCCGGTCCCGACGCCGACGGCGACGCCCAAGAAGCCCCTGTGTCCGCCGCTGTGCCTCAGCGACGAGACCGGCCGCGACACCTCGTGGACCGCGCTCTACGGCGGGGGTGCCGCATGATCCGCAACTTCACCAAGGCGCAGCTCGCCGCGTTCCTCCTCATCACGATCGTCGGTGTGTCGATCCTGTCCGCGAACTACATCGGACTCACCCAGCGACTCCTCGGAGGTGGCGCGTCCTTCTCGGCGAGCTTCGCCCAGTCCGGTGGGATCTTCGTAGGATCCGAGGTCACCTACCGCGGCGTGAAGGTCGGTCGCGTGACCGGTCTGGAGCTCGAGAAGGACGGCGTTCTCGTTCATGCCGAGCTGGACCGCGGGGCCGAGGTGCCCAGGGACACCCTCGCGGTCGTCGAGAACCGGTCGGCGGTCGGTGAGCAGTACCTCGACCTGCAGCCACGGTCCTTCGGGGGTCCCGTCCTCGCATCGGGAGACACGATCCCGCGCAAGGACACGGCATACCCGATCCGCGTCGACGAACTGCTGCTCGACGTCGACAAGACGGTCAAGTCGGTCGACCAGGACGACCTGCGCACGGTCATCGACCGAGCTGGGCGCCGGCTTCGAGGGCTCGGGCCCGGATCTGTCCCGCCTCATCGACAACGGCAACCTCCTCACTCACGCCGCGATCGACGCGCTGCCCGAGACGGTGCGCCTGCTCAAGCAGAGCAAGACGGTCCTCGACACCCAGCGCGACACGGCTCCCCAGATCAAGAACTTCTCGACCGACTTCGCCAACCTGTCCGAGACCCTTCAGAAGTCCGACACCGACCTGCGGCTCATCCTCGACCGCGGCGTCGTCGCGTCCAAGGAGCTCGAGGGCCTCGTCAAGGACAACCAGGCAGATCTCGCCGTGCTCATCGCCAACCTCATCACCATCGGCCAGGTGACGACCTCACGCATCGACGGGATCGAGCAGATGTTCGTCACCTATCCGGCGGCGGTCGCGGGAGGTTTCACGGTCGTGCCCGGCGACGGCACGGCCCACTTCGGGTTGCAGACGCCGCTCGAGCCCAAGGCCTGCACCAAGGGCTACGAGGGCACGCAGAAGACCGACCCCAACCGCACCGCGAACCTCCCGCCCACCAACACCAGGGCCGGCTGCACCTTGCCGCGTGGGTCGGCCTCGAACGTCCGTGGCGCCCAGAACGCGCCCCGGCCTCGCGACGGCGTCGCGTCGTCGCACCCCCTGTCCATGGCGAACCAGATGATGCCGTTCGGCAATGCCGCCGCCGCCGAGGGTTCGCCGCAGGTGTTCGCACCCCAGGCGCCGACCGGGGGAGCGGCAGGGGCAGACTCGTGGTCGTGGATCATGCAGGAGGCCGCTCGATGAGCCGCCAGATGACCGCCAGGCTCCTCTGGGCGCTGGCGGCGGTCGCGCTCGTCGCGACGGTGGCTCTCGGGGCCACTCGCGGCCGTGACTGGTGGAACGCCCGCGCGACCGAGCAGGCCCAGTCCGAGGCCCTCGCCGCCGGTCGCCAGTACGCCGTGAACTTCGCGACGATCGACTACCGCAAGGTCGACGAGGACACCGACCGGGTCAAGGCCGGTGCCACGGGGGAGTTCCTCGCCAGCTACACCAGCCAGCTCGAAGAACTCAAGAAGGTCATCGTCGACAACAAGTCCGTGAGCAAGGTCGAACGCTCCGAGGCCGCTCTGGTCGCGGGCGATCGCGACTCCGCGACCGTCATCGTCGGGGTCATCGCGCCGACGAGCAACACGGTCATCCCCAACGGCGAGAAGAAGACCTATCGCACCAAACTCGGTCTCCGTCTCGTCGGGGAGCAGTGGAAGGTGGAGCGCCTTGAGTTCGTCGGCTAACCGTCGCCCCCGCGTCGCCGGGCAGCGCCGCAGACCCCTCCGCGAGGGCGGGTTGATCGACGCTGACCGGCAGACCCCTGGCACCGTCGAGGAGCCCGCGCCCGACGACGAGCCCGATCCGGCGGCTGAGGTCGGCCCCGGGACTGAGGTCGACCCGGAGACTGCGGACGGACCAGAGGCTGGAGACGGTCCGGAGGCTGTGGCTGACGCCGCCGAATCCGGCGACGTCCGGGCGAGCGCGCGGTCGCTGGCCCTTCCCGCCGTCGCCCTCGCCCTCTGTCTGGCCCTGCTGGGGACCGTCCTCGTCGTCACGCACAAGGACCCGGGGGAGCGGGCCCGCTCGGCGAGCGCCGCCACAGCGACGGCTCGCAGCGCCCTCGAGCAGGTCCTCAGCTACAACTACGCCACGATGACCCAGCAACTCCCCGCGAGCCAGGCTCTGCTCACCGGCTCCTTCAAGCAGGAGTTCGGTACGACGATGACCAAGACCATCGTCCCGCTGGCCCAGAAGGACAAGACCGTGGTCAAGGCCCGGGTCTACGAGGCCGGTGTCATGTCGCAGACCGACGACACCGTCACCGTGCAGGCGTTCGTCAACCAGGCGCGCACGAGCGACACCCAGAAGGAACCGTCGATCGACCAGAACCGCGTCATCGCCACGATGACCAAGTCGGGAAACCGCTGGCTCGTCTCCTCTCTCAAGGCCTACTGACCCAGCGTGTTCGCGGCCCGCCGGGCCACGCGGCTACGCTCGATGTACTCAATTGGGAGGGAACCCATGAAGATCTCGATGCGCCACTCCACCGGCGCTGCACTTGCACTCGCCGGCCTGCTCGCGCTCGGCGCGTGCGGCTCGTCCGAGGGCACCGCCGACTCCAGCGCGAGCCAGGCCAAGGGCGACACGGTCGACGCCGGCGACCTCGCGGGACGCATGGTCGCCGCCATGGAGAAGGCCGGCAGCGGCACCATGACGATGGACACCGGCGGCGAAAAGGCTTCTGGCGACTTCAAATACGTCGACGGCAAGCTGCAGCAGCACACCAAGGTCCCGGTCGAGGGATCCGAGATGGAGATCATCGCCGTGGGCGACTTCGTCTACCTCAAGGGACTGCCCGGCCAGGCCAAGCCGTGGGTCAAGATCGACCCCAAGGCCAGTGACCCGGTCAGCCAGATGTTCAAGGGCATCGCCGAGGGTGGCATCAGCGACCCGACCAAGATGGCCGAGAACCTCAAGGGCACCCAGGCCACGTTGAAGTCCAAGGACGCGGGCAACTCGACCTACGAGTTCACCGTCGACTCGGCCAAGGCACTCGGCACGACACCCACTCCGAGCCCGTCGGCCAGTGCGCCGACCCAGGCACTCACCATGACCTACGTCCTCGACAAGGACGACCGTCCGGTCACCATCTCGACCAAGGTCGCCGAACAGTCGATCAAGGTCTCCTACAGCGACTGGGGCAAGAAGGTCGAGATCACCGAGCCTCCCGCCGACCAGGTCGGCCCGATGAGCTTCCCCTCCTCCAGCTGACACATCGACTACGTGCCACGCGCGGACGGCGAGCGCCAGCGAGTTGTCCGTGCGGGGCACGAAGTCGATCACAGGGTGAGCGATTTGGTCGCCGGGGCGTTGCGCCCGTACTGTGTCCCTTGACCAAAGACCGCCGGTTGTCTGGTGCTCCCGCACCAGATCGAAGGTTCCGCGAGAGCGGGCAACCAGCGCAGGACGAGTTCGACGCCATGCCTCGCTTGCGAGCGCATGAATCACGAGCCCCGGCCCTGTGCCGGGGCTCATTCTCTTTGTTGCGGGCCTTCAGCCAGGGGTCGTCCAGACGGAAGGAGGCCCAATGTCTCGTGCAGACAAGACGGCGGCGATTGCCGAGCTCGCGGACAAGTTCCGTAGCTCCAACGCCACTGTTCTGACGGAGTACCGCGGGCTCTCGGTGAAGCAGATCACCGACCTTCGTGGCGCCCTTCGTGGCAACGCGACCTACGCCGTGGTCAAGAACACGCTGACCGAGCTCGCCGCCAAGGAGGCCGGAGTCACGGCCTTCGACGGCCAGCTCGTGGGACCGTCCGCCATCGCCTTTGTCGACGGTGACCCGGTTGAGGCTGCCAAGAGCCTGCGTGACTTCGCCAAGGCAAACCCCCTCCTCGTGATCAAGAGCGGCCTGCTTGACGGCAAGGCTCTCACTGCGCAGGAGATCACCAAGCTCGCGGACCTCGAGTCCCGCGAGGTGCTTCTCGCCAAGCTGGCCGGCGCCATGAACGCGTCGCTCACCCAGGCTGTCTACCTCTTCGCCGCGCCGCTGTCGCAGACCGCTCGGGTCGTCGACGCGCTGCGTGCCAAGGTCGAGTCCGAGGGTCCGGCTGTTGCCGCTCCCGAGGCCGAGGCCGAGGTTGCCACTGAGGAGACCCCCGCCGACGCCGCACCTGCGGTCGAGGCCACCGAAAACGTCGCCACGGGTGGCGACGAAGCCTGAGACCCCAGCATCTGCTGAGGTTCCAGGAAACACACCACCGCCACTCACGGCATACACAGAAGTAGAAAGGCGCCATCATGGCCAAGCTCAGCACCGACGAGCTCCTTGAGGCTTTCAAGGAGATGACCCTCATCGAGCTCTCCGAGTTCGTCAAGCAGTTCGAGGAGACCTTCAACGTCACCGCCGCCGCGCCCGTCGCGGTTGCTGGTGTCGCAGCAGCCGGTGGCGGCGACGCCGCTGCCGCCGCTGAGGAGCAGGACGAGTTCGACGTCATCCTGACCGCTGCCGGCGACAAGAAGATCGCCGTCATCAAGGAGGTCCGTTCGCTGACCTCCCTCGGTCTCAAGGAGGCCAAGGACCTCGTTGACGGAGCCCCCAAGGCCGTCGTCGAGAAGGTCGACAAGGCCACGGCCGACAAGGCCAAGGAGCAGCTCGAGGCCGCAGGCGCGACCGTCGAGGTCAAGTGACCTGAGCCTCCACCAAGGCTGAGCACTTCCGCGAACGGGCGGGTTCGATCCACTGGATCGAACCCGCCCGTTCCGCATGTCCGGGCGTCGTCCGCGCTCAAAATGCGGCGTATGCCGGGTGGGCGCTTGACGTGCGCGCCTGCGCCAGTCATCCTTTCCGGGTCAGACCACGTGCTTCTCGCCTGTGATGAATGACCGGACCTGCGACCCGCGCTCCCTGCGGATTGGACAGGGTTGGACTGTTGCGCCCTTTTAGGTCTAGACTGTTGCTTTGCCCTGCCCATGACCTCCGCCCGCTCTCGTCGAGCGTCCTCCGCCGTGCCCCCGCCGCATCCCGGCTCTTGCACGTGTTCGGCTCACCGACGAAGAGGGGATCGGGTGCTGTGGGCCGTGCGACCACCGTAAAAACACATGGCCAGTGGAAGGACCATCCTTGGCTGCCTCGCGCACCGCGTCCAAGACCGTGACCACCGCATTGACGGCTTCGGGCCGACTTTCGTTCGGCAAGATCCGTGAGCCCATGGAGGTCCCCGACCTCCTCGCCCTGCAGACCGAGAGCTTTGACTGGCTCCTCGGCAACGAGCGCTGGCAGGAGCGTGTCGCACAGGCACGCGCCGCCGGCCGTGACGACGTCCCGGAGCGTTCGGGTCTCGAGGACATCTTCGAAGAGATCTCCCCGATCGAGGACTTCAGCGGCTCCATGTCGCTCTCGTTCCGCGACCACCGCTTCGAAGAGGTCAAGTACTCCATCGAGGACTGCAAGGAGCGCGACCAGACCTACTCCGCGCCCCTGTTCGTCACCGCGGAGTTCATGAACAACACCACGGGTGAGATCAAGAGCCAGACCGTGTTCATGGGCGACTTCCCGCTCATGACCGAGCGCGGCACGTTCATCATCAACGGCACCGAGCGTGTCGTCGTCTCGCAGCTCGTCCGAAGCCCGGGCGTCTACTTCGAGCGCACCCCCGACAAGACGTCCGACAAGGACATCTACACCGCCAAGATCATCCCGAGCCGTGGCGCGTGGATCGAGTTCGAGATCGACAAGCGCGACATGGTCGGCGTCCGCGTCGACCGCAAGCGCAAGCAGTCGGTCACCGTGCTCCTCAAGGCGCTCGGTCTCACCGAGGCGCAGATCCGCGAGGAGTTCGCCGGTTACGAGTCCATCGAGCTCACCCTCGACAAGGACAACACCGAGGGCCAGGACGACGCCCTGCTCGACATCTACCGCAAGCTCCGTCCGGGCGAACCGCCCACCCGTGAGGCCGCGCAGAACCTGCTCGACAACCTCTACTTCAATGGCAAGCGCTACGACCTTGCCAAGGTTGGTCGCTACAAGATCAACAAGAAGCTGGGTATCGAGGGCGAGCTCACCGACTCGACGCTGAACGTCAACGACATCGTCGCGACGATCAAGTACATCGTGGCTCTCCACAACGGTGACGAGACCCTCCCGGGCCGTCGCAAGGGTGAAGACGTCGCGATCCGCGTCGAGACCGACGACATCGACCACTTCGGCAACCGTCGCCTGCGCAACGTCGGCGAGCTCATCCAGAACCAGGTCCGTACGGGCCTGTCCCGGATGGAGCGCGTCGTTCGCGAGCGGATGACGACCCAGGACGTCGAGGCGATCACGCCGCAGACCCTGATCAACATCCGCCCCGTGGTGGCCTCGATCAAGGAGTTCTTCGGAACCTCGCAGCTGTCGCAGTTCATGGACCAGAACAACCCGCTCTCCGGACTGACGCACAAGCGTCGCCTGTCCGCGCTGGGCCCGGGTGGTCTCTCCCGTGACCGTGCCGGCATGGACGTGCGTGACGTTCACCCGTCGCACTACGGCCGCATGTGCCCGATCGAGACCCCTGAGGGTCCCAACATCGGTCTCATCGGTTCGCTCGCGTCCTACGGCCGCATCAACGCGTTCGGCTTCATCGAGACCCCGTACCGCAAGGTCACCAAGGGTCGGGTCACCGACGAGATCCACTACCTGTCGGCTGACGAAGAGGACGAGCACGTCATCGCCCAGGCGAACGCAGCGCTCGACGCTGCTGGTGAGCGATTCACCAGCGAGCGCGTGCTCGTGCGCGTCAAGGGTGGCGAGGTCGAGTACATCCCGGCCGACGACGTCGACTACATCGACGTCTCGGCTCGCCAGATGGTCTCGGCCGCAACCGCGCTCATCCCGTTCCTCGAGCACGACGACGCCAACCGTGCGCTCATGGGTTCCAACATGCAGCGTCAGGCGGTGCCGCTGGTCAAGGCCGAGGCCCCGCTCGTCGGCACCGGCATGGAGCTGCGCGCCGCAGTCGACTCCGGTGACGTCGTCATCGCCGAGAAGGCTGGCGTCGTGACCGAGGTCTCTGCGGACCTCGTCACCGTTGCTGCCGATGACGGCACGTCCCGCACGTACCGGATCGACAAGTTCACCCGGTCCAACCAGGGCAACAGCTACAACCAGCGCGTCATCGTCTCCGAGGGTGACCGCGTCGAAAAGGGTGGCCTCATCGCCGACGGTCCTGCGACCGACGGTGGCGAGATGGCCCTGGGTCGCAACCTCCTCGTGGCATTCATGCCGTGGGAAGGCCACAACTACGAAGACGCGATCATCCTCAGCCAGCGTCTGGTGCAGGACGACGTCCTCTCCTCGATTCACATCGAGGAGCACGAGGTCGACGCCCGCGACACCAAGCTCGGCCCCGAGGAGATCACCCGGGACATCCCCAACGTCTCCGAAGAGGTCCTCGCGGACCTCGACGAGCGCGGGATCATCCGCATCGGTGCAGAGGTTCGCGATGGCGACCTCCTCGTCGGCAAGGTCACGCCCAAGGGTGAGACCGAGCTGACCCCGGAGGAGCGTCTGCTCCGTGCGATCTTCGGTGAGAAGGCGCGCGAGGTTCGCGACACGTCCCTCAAGGTGCCTCACGGCGAGACCGGCACGGTCATCGGCGTCAAGGTGTTCGACAAGGACGAGGGCGACGAGCTTCCCCCGGGCGTCAACCAGCTGGTGCGCGTCCACGTTGCCAACAAGCGCAAGATCACGGACGGCGACAAGCTCGCCGGTCGTCACGGCAACAAGGGCGTCATCTCCAAGATCCTCCCCGTCGAGGACATGCCGTTCCTCGAGGACGGCACGCCGGTCGACGTCGTGCTCAACCCCCTCGGTGTCCCCGGTCGAATGAACATCGGCCAGATCCTCGAGTTGCACCTGGGTTGGGCCGCGAGCCGCGGCTGGGAGATCGTGGGCAACCCCGACTGGGCCAACCTCATCCCCGATGACGCCCGTTCCGCGCAGCCCGGCACCCGTGTCGCGTCGCCCGTGTTCGATGGTGTGCGCGAGGACGAGATCGTCGGTCTGCTCGACAGCACCCGCGAGACCCGTGACGGTGTCCGTCTCATCGACGGTTCCGGCAAGACGCCGCTCTTCGACGGTCGCTCCGGCGAGCCGTACCCGGAGCCGGTGTCGGTGGGCTACATGTACATCCTCAAGCTGCACCACCTCGTGGACGACAAGATCCACGCGCGCAGCACGGGCCCGTACTCGATGATCACCCAGCAGCCGCTCGGCGGTAAGGCCCAGTTCGGTGGCCAGCGCTTCGGTGAGATGGAGGTCTGGGCACTTGAGGCCTACGGCGCGGCATACGCGCTGCAGGAGCTGCTCACCATCAAGTCGGACGACGTCAACGGTCGCGTGAAGGTCTACGAGGCCATCGTCAAGGGCGACAACATCCCCGAGCCCGGCATTCCCGAGTCCTTCAAGGTGCTCATCAAGGAAATGCAGAGCCTGTGCCTCAACGTCGAGGTCCTGTCCAGCGATGGCCAGGCGATCGAGATGCACGATGCCGAGGAAGACGTCTTCCGTGCGGCAGAGGAGCTCGGGATCGACCTGTCGCGTCGCGAGCCCAGTTCGGTCGAAGAGGTCTGATCGGTATGCCGTGCGCGCACCTTCGCACGAAGCGCTCGGTGAGCGCACGGCATACCCAGCATTTTCTGACCAACCTGTACTGAACTTCTAAGACTTAGCAAGAGCAACGAGAGAAGGAACCACGTGCTCGACGTCAACTTCTTCGACGAACTGCGCATTGGCCTCGCCACCGCCGAATCCATCCGTGAGTGGAGCCATGGCGAGGTGAAGAAGCCTGAGACCATCAACTACCGCACCCTCAAGCCTGAGAAGGACGGACTCTTCTGCGAGAAGATCTTCGGTCCGACCCGGGACTGGGAGTGCGCGTGTGGCAAGTACAAGCGCGTCCGCTTCAAGGGCATCATCTGTGAGCGCTGCGGCGTCGAGGTGACCCGTGCGGCCGTGCGTCGTGAGCGGATGGGCCACATTGAGCTCGCCGCCCCCGTCACCCACATCTGGTACTTCAAGGGTGTCCCGTCACGCCTGGGCTACCTGCTCGACCTCGCGCCGAAGGACCTCGAGAAGGTCATCTACTTCGCCGCGTACATGATCACGAGCGTCGATGTGGACCAGCGCCACACCGACCTGCCCTCGCTCGAGGCGCAGATCGAGGTCGAGAAGAAGGAGATGGAGAACCGTCGCGACGGTGACGTCGACACTCGGGCCAAGAAGCTCGAGGGCGACATCGCCGCGCTCGAGGCCGAGGGCGCCAAGTCCGACGCCAAGCGCAAGGTTCGCGACTCCGCCGAGCGCGAGATGAACCAGATCCGCAAGCGTGCGGACGCTCAGGTCGAGCGCCTCACGCAGGTGTGGGACCGGTTCAAGAACCTCAAGGTCCAGGACCTCGAGGGCGACGAGATCCTCTACCGCGAGATGCGTGACCGCTTCGGTCTGTACTTCGAGGGTGGCATGGGTGCCGCGGCGATCCAGAAGCGTCTGGAGTCCTTCGACCTCGAGGCCGAGGCCGAGCTCCTGCGCGAGATCATCGCCACGGGCAAGGGTCAGAAGAAGACCCGCTCGCTCAAGCGCCTCAAGGTCGTCTCGGCCTTCATGACGACGACCAACAAGCCGGCCGGCATGGTCCTCGACGCTGTCCCGGTCATCCCGCCGGACCTGCGCCCGATGGTGCAGCTCGACGGTGGCCGCTTCGCGACGTCGGACCTCAACGACCTCTACCGTCGCGTCATCAACCGCAACAACCGCCTCAAGCGACTGCTTGACCTCGGTGCACCCGAGATCATCGTCAACAACGAGAAGCGGATGCTGCAGGAGGCCGTCGACAGCCTCTTCGACAACGGCCGTCGTGGTCGCCCGGTCACGGGTCCCGGCAACCGTCCGCTCAAGTCGCTGTCCGACATGCTCAAGGGCAAGCAGGGTCGCTTCCGTCAGAACCTCCTCGGCAAGCGCGTCGACTACTCCGGCCGTTCGGTCATCGTCGTCGGCCCCCAGCTCAAGCTGCACCAGTGTGGTCTGCCCAAGCAGATGGCTCTCGAGCTGTTCAAGCCGTTCGTGATGAAGCGTCTGGTCGACCTCGACCACGCGCAGAACATCAAGTCGGCCAAGCGCATGGTCGAGCGTCACCGTTCCGTCGTGTGGGATGTCCTCGAAGAGGTCATCACCGAGCACCCGGTCCTGCTCAACCGCGCACCCACGCTGCACCGCCTCGGCATCCAGGCCTTCGAGCCTCAGCTCGTCGAGGGCAAGGCCATCCAGATCCACCCGCTCGTCTGCACCGCGTTCAACGCGGACTTCGACGGTGACCAGATGGCCGTGCACGTGCCGCTCTCCGCAGAGGCGCAGGCCGAGGCCCGCATCCTCATGCTCTCGAGCAACAACATCCTCAAGCCGGCTGACGGTCGCCCCGTCACCATGCCGACCCAGGACATGATCATCGGTCTGTTCCACCTGACGTCGCCCATTGAGGGCAGCCAGGGTGAGGGCCGGGTCTTCTCGACCGTCTACGAGGCCCGCATGGCCTTCGACGCCGGCGAGATCCTGCTGGGCACGCCGGTCCGGATCCGTCTCCACCACGTCGTCCCGACGCCGGGTGCGGTCCTGCCCGAGGGTGTTGTGCCCGACGACGAGGGCTTCGTGCCCGAGTGGCTGGCGGACACGAGCCTGGGCAACGCGCTCTTCAACGAGACGCTGCCGATGGACTACCCGTTCGTCAACCACCAGGTCGACAAGAAGGCGCTCTCGACGATCGTCAACGACCTCGCCGAGCGCTACACCAAGGTGCAGGTCGCGGCCTCGCTCGACGCACTCAAGGAGTACGGCTTCCACTGGGCCACGCGGTCCGGCATCACGGTCGCCATCTCCGACGTCGTCACGCCTCCGCGCAAGCTCGAGATCCTCGAGGGCTACGAGGTCAAGGCCACCAAGGTCCAGGTCCAGTACGAACGTGGTCTCATCACCGACGACGAGCGTCGTCAGGAGCTCATCGAGATCTGGACGCAGGCCACCAACGAGGTCGCCAAGGAGATGGAGGCCAACATTCCGGCCACCAACACCATCTACCGCATGGTGAGCTCGGGTGCTCGCGGTAACTGGATGCAGTTGCGCCAGATCGCCGGTATGCGTGGACTCGTGTCCAACCCGAAGGGCGAGATCATCCCCCGCCCGATCCGCGCGAACTTCCGCGAGGGTCTGTCGGTGCTCGAGTTCTTCATCTCCACGCACGGTTCGCGCAAGGGTCTTGCTGACACCGCGCTCCGTACGGCTGACTCGGGTTACCTCACGCGTCGTCTCGTCGACGTGTCGCAGGACGTCATCATCCGTGAGGACGACTGTGGCACCGACCGTGGTCTGCCCATGCCGATCGCGGCAACGGACGAGCGTTCGGGCAACCGGACCGTTCACGACGACGTCGAGACCTCGGTCTACGCCCGCACCCTGGCCGAGGACGTCGTCAAGGACGGCGAGACTCTGGCTGAGGCCGGCATCGACCTCGGTGACCTCGTCATCGGTGCGCTCTTCGCGGCTGGTGTCGACAGCGTCAAGGTCCGCTCGGTCCTGACCTGCGACAGCAAGGTCGGAACGTGTGCGCTCTGCTACGGCCGTTCGCTCGCGACCGGCAAGCTCGTCGACATCGGCGAGGCCGTCGGCATCATCGCGGCCCAGTCGATCGGTGAGCCCGGTACCCAGCTCACGATGCGTACCTTCCACACCGGTGGTGTGGCTGGTGACGACATCACGCAGGGTCTGCCGCGTGTTGTCGAGCTCTTCGAGGCCCGCACCCCCAAGGGTGTCTCGCCGATCGCCGAGGCCAGTGGCCGCGTCACGATCGATGAGACCGACAAGGCTCGTCGCATCCTGCTCACGCCGGACGACGGCTCGGAGGAGCACGCCTACCCGGTGAGCAAGCGCGCGCGCCTGCTCATCACCGACGGTCAGAGCGTCGAGGTCGGAACCCAGTTCACCGTGGGTTCGATCGACCCGAAGCAGGTGCTGCGCATCCTCGGTCCGCGCAAGGTGCAGATGCACCTTGTCGACGAGGTCCAGCACGTCTACCGCCAGCAGGGTGTGTCGATCCACGACAAGCACATCGAGGTCATCGTCCGGCAGATGCTCCGCCGGATCACGATCATCGAGGCCGGCGACGCGGACCTGCTTCCGGGCATGCTCGCCGAGCGTGGTCGCTTCGAGGACGAGAACCGTCGCGTCGTCGCCGAGGGTGGCACCCCTGCCTCGGGTCGTCCCGAGCTCATGGGTATCACCAAGGCCTCGCTGGCCACGGAGTCCTGGCTGTCCGCAGCCTCGTTCCAGGAGACCACCCGCGTCCTCACCGAGGCCGCCATGGAGGGCAAGTCCGACACCCTCCTCGGCCTCAAGGAGAACGTCATCCTCGGAAAGCTCATCCCTGCCGGGACGGGCCTGCTGCGCTACCGCAACATCAATGTGGAGCCGACCGAAGAGGCGAAGGCCGCGATGTACTCGATGCCGAACTACGACGAGTTCGCCTACCCGGCCTTCGGTCCGGGTTCGGGCGAGGCCGTCCGGCTCGACGACAGCGAGCTCGGTCTCGACCGGCTCTGATCGGTTGAACTGAAACAAACGCAAGGGCGGGTATGCCGTGTGGTCACCACACGGCATACCCGCCCTTCGTCGTCCCCACAGGCAGGGCGCACACTGGCCGCATGCGTGACGACATGATCATCCGGCGCGAGAGCGCCGACGACCACGCGGAAATCGCCGCGCTCCACGACGATGCCTTCACCGCGGGTCGAGGGAGCCGCTCGATCCGTCGAGTCGGCCCTGATCGACGAGCTGCGCGGGGACGGTGACGTCATCGACGAGCTGACCTTCGTGGCCGAGCTCGACGGTGCTGTCGTGGGTCACGTCATGTGCTCGGCGGCGACGATGGGGGAGAGGCCCTCAGTGGGCCTCGGGCCGATCGCCGTGGCGCCCGCACTGCAGCAGCAGGGGATCGGTGCCGCCCTCATGGCCTCGGTCATCGCCTCGGCAGAGCAGCGTGGCGACGCCGCGATCGTGCTGCTGGGCGACCCGGAGTACTACGGGCATTTCGGTTTTGTCACGGCCGCCGGGCTCGGCGTCGGCGCGCCCGGCCCCTGGGAGGAGAAGTACTTCCAGATCAAGACGCTTCGTGCGTGGAGGCCCGAGCAGGCGGGGGCTTTCCGATATGCCCCGGCCTTCGAAAGACTGGAAGCCTGACCCTGCTCTGAATCCGCACCGCGCACACGGGGGAGCGGGCTGGCGCGATTTGGTGCCCTACCGGCATACCGGTATCGTTGATCACCGTGTCTGGCTAGGCCCAGACGTTGGTCACGGGTAGGGCGCTGAGCGTCCACAGAACGTGACCGCCCACCTCTCGCCGGGCAACCCACACCACGACCACGTCGCTTCACCGCGCTGCGGGCTGGAACGGGGAGTGCAGGGGAGAGCACCCGGTGCGACACACCCGAACGCGGGGGTCGAGCACCGGACAACCACAAGGAGTTGCGGCATCCGCCGTGACATCGACCAGACAGACAAAGGATCCAGGTTGCCTACCATCAACCAGCTGGTGCGCAAGGGCCGGCAGGACAAGGTCACGAAGACGACCACTCCTGCCCTCAAGGGCTCTCCGCAGCGCCGCGGCGTGTGCACGCGTGTGTACACCACCACCCCGAAGAAGCCGAACTCCGCGCTCCGCAAGGTCGCGCGCGTCAAGCTGACCTCCGGCATCGAGGTCACCGCCTACATCCCCGGTGAGGGTCACAACCTCCAGGAGCACTCCATCGTGCTCGTGCGTGGTGGCCGTGTGAAGGACCTCCCCGGTGTTCGCTACAAGATCATCCGCGGCTCGCTCGACACCCAGGGTGTCAAGGGCCGCAAGCAGGCACGCAGCCGTTACGGCGCCAAGAAGGAGAAGAAGTAATGCCCCGTAAAGGCCCCGCTCCGAAGCGCCCGCTCCTCATCGACCCGGTCTACCAGAGCCCGTTGGTGACCCAGCTGGTCAACAAGATCCTCCTCGATGGCAAGAAGTCCATCGCCGAGACGATCGTCTACGGCGCCCTCGAGGGTGCCCGCGAGAAGACCGGCACCGACCCCGTGCTGCTGCTCAAGCGCGCGCTCGACAACATCAAGCCGACCCTCGAGGTCAAGTCCCGCCGCGTCGGCGGTGCGACCTACCAGGTCCCGATCGAGGTCAAGCCCAACCGCGCCGTGACCCTGTCGCTGCGTTGGCTCGTCGGCTACTCGCGTCAGCGTCGTGAGAAGACGATGACCGAGCGCCTCATGAACGAGATCCTCGACGCCTCCAACGGCCTCGGCGCTGCAGTCAAGCGTCGCGAGGACACGCACAAGATGGCCGAGTCCAACCGGGCCTTCGCGCACTACCGCTGGTGATTTTCCCGGTATGCCGGGTGCGCGCCTTGCGCTCCCGGCATACCGGAGCCCGCAGTTCCGTTGGAACTGCACCCGCAGTACCGCAGCACTGAACACCGCTGCACCTGAACAGCACGCAGAACTTCCGCAACGAGCGAGATGAGATAACCGAGTGGCACTCGACGTCCTGACGGACCTGACCAAGGTCCGCAACATCGGCATCATGGCCCACATCGATGCCGGCAAGACCACGGTGACGGAGCGCATCCTCTTCTACACCGGTGTCAACCACAAGATCGGTGAGACGCACGATGGCGCGTCCACGACCGACTGGATGGAGCAGGAGAAGGAACGCGGCATCACGATCACGTCTGCCGCCGTGACCTCCTTCTGGGGTGCCAACCAGGTCAACATCATCGACACCCCCGGTCACGTCGACTTCACCGTCGAGGTCGAGCGCTCGCTGCGCGTCCTCGACGGCGCCGTCGCAGTCTTCGACGGCAAGGAGGGCGTTGAGCCCCAGTCCGAGACCGTGTGGCGTCAGGCCGACAAGTACAACGTCCCCCGCATCTGCTTCGTCAACAAGATGGACAAGCTCGGCGCGGACTTCTACTTCACCGTCGACACCATCAAGGACCGCCTCGGTGCGGAGCCGCTCGTGATCCAGCTGCCGATCGGCGCGGAGAACGACTTCCTCGGGGTCATCGACCTCGTCGAGATGCGCGCCCTCGTGTGGCCCGGTGACTCCAAGGGTGACGTCACCATGGGCGCCAAGTACGAGGTCCAGGAGATCCCCGCGGACCTCCAGGCCAAGGCCGACGAGTACCGCCACCACCTCATCGAGCGGGTCGCCGAGTCCGACGACACCCTCATGGAGAAGTACCTCGGTGGCGAGGACCTCACCGTTGCCGAGATCAAGGCCGGCATCCGTACGCTCACCGTGCGTTCCGAGCTCTACCCGGTCCTGTGTGGTTCGGCGTTCAAGAACCGTGGCGTCCAGCCGATGCTCGACGCGGTCGTGGACTACCTCCCGTCCCCGATCGACGTCCCCCCGATGGTCGGCCACAAGCCGAACCACGAGGAGGTCGAGCTGACCCGCAAGCCCGACACGACCGAGCCGTTCTCGGCCCTGGCGTTCAAGGTTGCGACGCACCCGTTCTTCGGGACGCTGACCTTCATCCGCGTCTACTCGGGTCACATCTCCGCCGGCACCGCGGTCGTCAACACGACCAAGGGCAAGAAGGAGCGCATCGGGAAGCTCTTCCAGATGCACGCCAACAAGGAGAACCCGGTCGATGAGGCCCTCGCCGGCCACATCTACGCCGCGATCGGCCTGAAGGACACCACGACGGGTGACACCCTGAGTGACCCCGACCAGCAGATCGTCCTCGAGTCGATGACGTTCCCGGACCCGGTCATCCAGGTCGCGATCGAGCCCAAGACCAAGAGTGACCAGGAGAAGCTCTCCACGGCCATTCAGAAGCTTTCGGCCGAGGACCCGACCTTCCAGGTCCACCTCGACGAGGACACGGGCCAGACGATCATCGCCGGCATGGGCGAGCTCCACCTCGACATCCTCGTCGACCGCATGAAGCGCGAGTTCAACGTCGAGGCCAACGTCGGCAAGCCGCAGGTCGCGTACCGCGAGACCATCAAGGGCACGGTCGAGAAGCACGACTACACCCACAAGAAGCAGACGGGTGGTTCGGGTCAGTTCGCGAAGATCCAGATCCGCCTCGAGCCCTTGGACACGACCGAGTCCGGCGAGCTCTACGAGTTCGAGAACAAGGTCACCGGTGGTCGCATCCCGCGCGAGTACATCCCGTCCGTCGACGCCGGTATCCAGGACGCCATGCAGTACGGCGTGCTCGCGGGCTACCCGCTCGTCGGCATCAAGGCATCGCTGCTCGATGGTGCCTACCACGACGTCGACTCCTCGGAGATGGCGTTCAAGATCGCTGGGTCGATGGCGCTCAAGGAGGCCGTCCGCAAGGCCGACCCCGTGATCCTCGAGCCGATGATGGCAGTCGAGGTGCGTACGCCCGAGGAGTACATGGGCGACGTCATCGGCGACATCAACTCGCGCCGTGGCCACATCCAGGCCATGGAAGACATCAGCGGTGCCAAGGTCGTCAAGGGCATTGTTCCGCTGTCCGAGATGTTCGGTTATGTCGGAGACCTTCGGTCGAAGACGCAGGGCCGGGCGAACTACTCGATGGAGTTCGACTCCTACGCAGAGGTTCCCAAGTCCGTTGCCGAAGAGATCATCGCCAAGACCCGGGGCGAGTGACCGCTAGACTGGTCGCTGGTCCGGATCTGGCAACTGGTCGACAAGGCAACATCGCCGTATCGACTGCGTTCCAGAACAACCACAAGCACAACCCCCAGAACGACGCCACGTCCTGCACGGCCGTGAAGCGTTTCACCAAAGAAGAGTCCTGAGGAGGACAAAAAGTGGCGAAGGCAAAGTTCGAGCGGACCAAGCCGCACGTCAACATCGGCACCATTGGTCACATTGACCACGGTAAGACGACGCTGACTGCTGCGATCTCCAAGGTCCTGCACGACAAGTATCCGGACCTGAACCCGCAGTTCGCGTTCGACGACATCGACAAGGCACCCGAAGAGAAGCAGCGCGGTATCACGATCTCGATCGCGCACATCGAGTACCAGACCGAGAAGCGTCACTACGCACACGTTGACTGCCCCGGTCACGCGGACTACGTGAAGAACATGATCACCGGTGCTGCTCAGATGGACGGTGCGATTCTCGTTGTCGCCGCCACTGACGGCCCGATGCCGCAGACGAAGGAGCACATCATCCTGGCTCGCCAGGTTGGTGTCCCCTACATCGTCGTGGCCCTCAACAAGGCCGACATGGTCGACGATGAGGAGATCCTCGAGCTCGTCGAGATGGAGGTTCGTGAGCTGCTCTCCGCTTACGAGTTCCCCGGCGACGACGTTCCCGTGGTCAAGGTCTCGGCGCTCAAGGCGCTCGAGGGCGACGCCGAGTGGGGCGCCACCGTCATGGAGCTCATGGACGCCGTCGACGAGTCGGTCCCCGAGCCCGAGCGTGACGTTGACAAGCCGTTCCTCATGCCCGTCGAGGACGTGTTCACGATCACCGGTCGTGGCACCGTCGTCACCGGTCGTATCGAGCGCGGCATCCTGAACGTCAACGAGGACGTCGAGATCGTCGGCATCCACGAGGGCCCCGCGACCAAGACCACGGTCACGGGCATCGAGATGTTCCGCAAGCTCCTCGACGAGGGTCGTGCGGGCGAGAACGTCGGCCTGCTCATCCGTGGCATCAAGCGCGAGGACGTCGAGCGCGGCCAGGTCATCTGCAAGCCGGGCTCGATCACGCCTCACAAGAACTTCGAGGCGAACGTTGTCATCCTGTCCAAGGATGAGGGTGGCCGTCACACGCCGTTCTACGACAACTACCGTCCCCAGTTCTACTTCCGCACCACGGACGTCACCGGCGTCGTCAAGCTGCCCGAGGGCACCGAGATGGTCATGCCCGGCGACAACACCGAGATGTCGGTCGAGCTCATCCAGCCGATCGCCATGGAAGAGGGCCTCAAGTTCGCCATCCGTGAGGGTGGCCGGACCGTCGGCGCCGGTCGCGTCACCAAGATCACCGCGTGATCTGACTGACCGACTGCGTCACTGACGCACTCGAGAAGGGCCCCACACCTCGCAAGAGGTGTGGGGCCCTTCCGCATCCCTTGGCCGCCCTCGGTCTTCCTGAGCGTGTGGCGACTACTGCCTGTCCCGCTGTGCGGTGAGGTCGGGTCGGACTGACAGGTTCGTGACAGGTGCGGCATACGCAGGGTCCAGTTCGGGGAGTCACGGTGGAGGGACGACGGTCGGCCACCCCGGGTTCGACTGCAACGAGAGGAACCCTCCATGCCCAGGATCACCAAGACGGCCGCCCTCGCCGGTGTGGCCGGAGCAGCCGCGATCGCCACGATCGGTCTCGGCGCCAGCCAAGCCCTCGCTGACACCACCCCGACCCCGAGCACGTCGTCCTCGACCCAGAGCGGCGAGGCGCCATCGGCGATCGCACCGGGGGAGCGGGGCGGCGGGCCAGGTGGTCCCGGACATGGCAAGGGTGGCCCCAAGGGTGCCGACGCCAAGGAGCTCGCCACGGCCCTGGGTCTCGACGAGGCCAAGGTCCAGGCCGCCATCGACAAGGTGCGCGAGGCCAACAAGCCCACCGAGCGGCCAGCGGAGGGCACGAAGCCGACGGACGCCGAACGCGAAGCCAAGCAGACGGCATACGTTGCCGCTCTTGCCAAGGAACTTGGTGTGAGCACGGACAAGGTCACGGCGGCCCTCGAGAAGGTTCGCGCCGCCCGCACGGCGGAGCACCGCACAGCGCTCTCGGACAAGCTCGACGCGGCGGTCAAGGCGGGCAAGCTCACGGCAGCCGACAAGGCGTCCGTGCTCAAGGCCCTCGACGCCGGCGTGCTCGGCGGGGGACCTCGCTGACCACCACCTGACCAGTGGCACCGACTCTGGTGTCCGGGCCGAAGCCCTCGCGGACGTGAATCGCGGGGGCTTCGTGCTGGACAGAGGGAGGAGAACGACGCGCCACGAGCACAGGGATGCCGTGCGCCCCGGACTCGATTTGGTAGGTCGCCCCCGCCTCTGGCACTATTGTCCAGTTGCTTGGTGTGGAACGCATCCCCTCGACCACTCGTCGGGTTCGGACCACCCCTGTACGTGAGAACCACTCGAACCGGTCAAGCCGGGGCGACACACGGCAGGCAAAGCGGCTCCGATTCACGGAGTTCCGATTCATCCGACGGACTGACGCAGGAATGCGTATGCCGTCGGGCCGCGGAACGGGCGCGACACGCCCGACCTCGGGGGTCGGACCTGAGGATCGACCAAAGACAGAAGTAAGAAGACGGCGAGAGAGAGACGGAAGCCAAGATGGCGGGACAGAAGATCCGCATCCGCTTGAAGTCGTATGACCACGAGGTCATCGACAACTCGGCGCGGAAGATCGTCGACACGGTGACCCGTGCCGGCGCAACGGTGGTCGGCCCTGTGCCGCTGCCCACGGAGAAGAACGTTTTCGTGGTCATCCGTTCGCCGCACAAGTACAAGGACAGCCGCGAGCACTTCGAGATGCGCACGCACAAGCGCCTCATCGACATCATCGACCCGACGCCCAAGGCTGTCGACTCGTTGATGCGTCTCGACCTCCCGGCTGACGTCAACATCGAGATCAAGCTCTGAGGGTTGACAGATGACTGACATTGCAACCAAGACCGTGAAGGGTGTGCTGGGCAAGAAGCTCGGCATGACCCAGGTGTGGGACGCCGACAACCGGCTCATCCCCGTCACCGTCATCGAGGCTGGGCCCTGCGTCGTGACGCAGGTCCGCAACGCCGAGACCGACGGCTACGCCGCGGTGCAGATCGCGTTCGGCGCGATCGACCCGCGCAAGGTGACCAAGCCGCTCACCGGCCACTTCGAGAAGGCCGGCGTCACGCCGCGCCGCCACCTCGTCGAGCTCCGCACCGCGGATGCTGCCGAGTACTCGCTGGGCCAGGAGCTCACCGCCGAGACGTTCGAGGCCGGACAGGCCGTCGACATCTCCGCCACGACCAAGGGCAAGGGCTTCGCCGGTGTCATGAAGCGTCACGGCTTCCACGGCGTCTCGTCCTCCCACGGTTCGCACAAGAACCACCGCAAGCCGGGCTCGATCGGTGGCTGCGCCACCCCGGGTCGTGTCTTCAAGGGCATGCGCATGGCCGGCCGTATGGGTGGCGTGCGTCAGACCACCCAGAACCTCACGATCCACGCCGTCGACGCCGACAAGGGGCTGCTGCTCGTCAAGGGCGCCGTTCCCGGCCCCCGTGGCGCGGTCGTGCTCGTCCGCAACGCCGTGAAGGGAGCGTGACCACCATGGCTACGCAGACCGTGAACGTTGACCTGCCCGCCGAGATCTTCGACGTGCAGACCAACATCCCCCTGATCCACCAGGTCGTCGTCGCCCAGCTCGCCGCGGCGCGCCAGGGCACGCACTCGACCAAGACCCGCGGCGAAGTCCGCGGTGGTGGTCGCAAGCCGCACCGTCAGAAGGGCACCGGCCGCGCCCGTGCGGGCTCGACCCGCGCGCCGCACTGGACCGGCGGTGGCGTCGTCCACGGACCGACGCCTCGTGACTACTCGCAGCGCACCCCCAAGAAGATGAAGGCTGCTGCCCTGCGCGGCGCCCTCTCTGACCGCGCTCGTCACGGCCGCATCCACGTCGTTGCTTCTCTCGTCACGGGCACCGCCCCGTCGACCAAGGAAGCCGTTGCACTGCTCGCAGGACTGACCGAGCGCAAGAACATGCTCGTCGTCCTCGACCGCAGTGACATCGTGTCGCTGAAGTCGGTGCGCAACCTGACGAACCTGCACGTCATCGTCGCCGACCAGCTCAACACGTACGACGTGCTCTGCGCCGACGACGTGGTCTTCACGCAGGCTGCGTTCGACGCGTTCGTCGCCGGCCCGGTCGCCAAGGTCAAGACCGCTGAGGTCGAGGTCGAGGTCGTCGAGGCTGCTGCCGACAAGCCCGCCAAGGCTGCCAAGGCCCCCAAGGCTGAGAAGCCGGCCAAGGCTGAGAAGCCCGCGAAGGCTGAGAAGCCGGCCAAGGTCGTCGAGACCGAGGTCGCTGCTGAGGCAGACACCGACGGTGGCTTCGGCGCCGACAGCCACGCTGCACTTGAGGACGGCTCCGCACCTGCGGGCTTCGACATCAAGGGCAACAAGGACTCCATGAAGTACCACGTGGCTGGTTCGCGTTGGTATGACGCCACTGAGGCCGAGGTCTGGTTCCGCACTGCGGACGCCGCCAAGGCCGCCGGGTTCGTCCCGGCCGGTGGCGAAGCTGCCCAGACGATCGCCACGGATGACAAGGAGGACGTCAAGTGAGTCCTGCAATCGCAAAGAACCCGCGCGACATCCTGCTGGCGCCGGTTGTCTCCGAGAAGTCCTACGGACTGCTCGACCAGGGCAAGTACACCTTCCTGGTGGACCCGCGCTCGAACAAGACCGAGATCAAGATCGCCATCGAGGAGATCTTCAACGTCAAGGTTGACTCGGTCCACACGCTGAACCGCAAGGGCAAGACCAAGCGCACCCGCTTCGGACTGGGCAAGCGCAAGGACACCAAGCGCGCGATCGTCACCCTCCGCGAGGGCACGATCGACATCTTCGGCAGCGCTGGCGCCTGAGAGACGACTGAGGAACTTAAGGAAACACGACATGGGTATCCGCAAGTACAAGCCGACGACGCCTGGCCGTCGCGGCTCTAGCGTCGCCGACTTCGTCGAGGTCACGCGCACCACGCCTGAGAAGTCGCTCGTGCGTCCGCTCACCAAGAGCGGTGGCCGTAACAACAACGGTCGCATCACGACGCGTCACATCGGTGGTGGCCACAAGCGCGCCTACCGACTCATCGACTTCCGTCGCCACGACAAGGACGGCATCCCGGCCAAGGTCGCTCACATCGAGTACGACCCCAACCGCACCGCCCGCATCGCTCTCCTGCACTTCGCAGATGGTGAGAAGCGCTACATCCTGGCCCCCAAGGGTCTGGAGCAGGGCGCCAACATCGAGAACGGTCCTGGCGCCGACATCAAGCCCGGCAACAGCCTCCCGCTGCGCAACATCCCGACCGGTACGGTCATTCACGCTGTCGAGCTCCGCCCCGGTGGCGGCGCGAAGATTGCGCGTTCGGCCGGCGTCCGCGTTCAGCTTGTTGCCAAGGACGGTCCCTACGCCCAGCTGCGTATGCCGTCCGGCGAGATCCGCAACGTCGACGCGCGCTGCCGCGCGACGATCGGTGAGGTCGGCAACGCCGAGCAGTCCAACATCAACTGGGGCAAGGCCGGCCGCATGCGCTGGAAGGGCAAGCGCCCGACCGTCCGTGGTGTCGTCATGAACCCGGTCGACCACCCGCACGGTGGTGGCGAAGGCCGCACCTCCGGTGGTCGTCACCCGGTCTCCCCTTGGGGCAAGGCCGAAGGCCGCACCCGTCGCCCGGGCAAACCGAGCGACAAGATGATCGTCCGCCGACGCCGCACTGGCAAGAAGCGCTGACAAGGAGCCATTGACACATGCCTCGTAGCTTGAAGAAGGGCCCCTTCATCGACGACCACCTTCAGAAGAAGGTCGACGTCCAGAACGAAGCGGGCACCAAGAACGTCATCAAGACCTGGTCGCGCCGTTCGGTCATCAGCCCGGACATGCTCGGTCACACTCTCGCCGTCCACGACGGCCGCAAGCACGTCCCGGTGTTCGTCACCGAGTCGATGGTCGGCCACAAGCTCGGCGAATTCGCACCCACGCGCACCTTCAAGGGTCACGTGAAGGACGACAAGAAGGGCCGGCGCCGCTGATGCCTACCAACGACACCGTGACTCTCGAGGCTCGGGCCCAGGCCCGTTCCGTGCGAGTCACACCGCAGAAGGCGCGTCGCGTCATCGACCTGATCCGCGGCAAGAACGCAACCGAGGCCATTGCCACGCTGCGCTTCGCCCCGCAGGGTGCATCGGACCCGATCCTGAAGGTGCTCGAGAGCGCCATCGCGAACGCCCGGTTCAAGGCCGACAAGACCGCCGAGCGTTTCGACGAGCACGAGCTCTTCATCACGTCCGCGTACGTTGACGAGGGCGCGACCATGAAGCGTTTCCGTCCGCGTGCGCAGGGCCGCGCCTCGCGCATCAACAAGCGCACGAGCCACATCACCGTGGTCGTTGCGCCCAAGCCCAGCAAGGGAGGCAACCGCTAATGGGTCAGAAGGTCAACCCGCACGGCTTCCGTCTGGGTATCACGTCCGAGCACCGCAGCCGCTGGTTCGCTGACTCCACCAAGGAGGGTCAGCGCTACCGCGACTACGTCAAGGAAGACGTCGCCATCCGCAAGCTCATGTCCGAGGGCATGGAGCGTGCAGGCATCTCCAAGGTCGAGATCGAGCGCACCCGTGACCGCGTCCGCGTGGACATCCACACGGCACGTCCGGGCATCGTCATCGGTCGCCGTGGCGCCGAGGCCGACCGCATCCGCGGCGAGCTCGAGAAGCTCACGGGCAAGCAGGTTCAGCTGAACATCCTCGAGGTCAAGAACCCCGAGACCGATGCTCAGCTCGTGGCCCAGGGCGTTGCCGAGCAGCTTTCTGCTCGCGTCTCGTTCCGTCGTGCCATGCGCAAGAGCATGCAGTCGGCGACCCGCGCAGGTGCCAAGGGCATCCGCGTCCAGGTCTCCGGCCGTCTCGGCGGCGCTGAGATGTCCCGCACCGAGTTCTACCGCGAAGGCCGTGTGCCGCTGCACACCCTCCGCGCGCAGATCGACGTGGGCTTCTACGAGGCCCGCACCACCTTCGGCCGCATCGGCGTGAAGGTCTGGATCTACAAGGGCGACGTCACCGCACGTGAGCTCGCTGCCCAGCAGGCCACCGCGCCGCGCCAGGGCCGCCCGCCGCGTCGCGAAGGCGCCGACCGTCCGGCTCGCGCTCGTCGCGACCGTCCGGAGACCCAGGCTCCCCAGGCGACCGAGGCCCCCGCAGCCGACACGACTTCGGCAGTGACCACTGAGGGAGCGTCCAGCTGATGTTGATTCCCCGTCGCGTCAAGCACCGCAAGCAGCACCACCCGGGTCGTTCCGGCGCTGCCAAGGGTGGGACGACCATCGCGTTTGGTGACTACGGCCTCCAGGCTCTCGAGCCGGCCTACGTGACCAACCGTCAGATCGAGTCCGCTCGTATTGCGATGACCCGCTACATGAAGCGTGGTGGAAAGGTGTGGATCAACATCTACCCCGACCGCCCGCTGACCAAGAAGCCGGCTGAGACCCGCATGGGTTCCGGTAAGGGTTCGCCCGAGTGGTGGATCGCCAACGTCAAGCCCGGACGCATCATGTTCGAGATCTCCGGTGTGTCCGAAGAGGTCGCGCGTGAAGCCATGCGTCTGGCAATGCACAAGCTGCCGATGAAGTGCCGCTTCGTCCAGCGTGAAGGTGGTGACTTCTGATGGCTATCGGTTCCAAGGACCTGATCTCCAACGAGCTGCGTGGATTCGACGAGGATCGTCTCGTCGATGAACTGCGCAAGGCCAAGGAGGAGCTGTTCAACCTGCGGTTCCAGTCCGCCACCGGCCAGCTCGACAATCACGGTCGGCTCCGCGCCGTCCGCAAGGACATCGCCCGGATCTACACCGAAATGCGTGAGCGCGAGCTCGGCATCGGTCAGGCTCCCGGCGACGTCACGACGAGCGAGGCTGCCAAGTGAGTGAGAACGTGAAGGACGAAACCGTGGCCGCAACTGAGGCACGCAACTACCGCAAGACCCGCCAGGGTTATGTGGTCAGCGACAAGATGGACAAGACTGTTGTCGTCGAGGTCGAGGACCGCGTGAAGCACGCCCTGTACGGCAAGGTGCTGCGTCGCTCCAGCAAGGTCAAGGCACACGACGAGGAGAACGTCGCCGGCATCGGTGACCGCGTCCTCATCATGGAGACCCGCCCGCTCTCGGCGACCAAGCGCTGGCGCGTGGTCGAAATCCTCGAGAAGGCCAAGTAAGCCCAAGTTCGGCCAGGCTCTGACGCCCGTCGGTTCGTCCGAGGCAAACAGAGAACCAGCACGACGTATAGGAGACAGATAAGTGATCCAGCAGGAGTCGCGAGTTCGCGTCGCCGACAACACCGGTGCCAAGGAAATCCTTTGCATCCGTGTTCTCGGGGGCTCGGGTCGCCGATATGCCGGTATCGGCGACACCATCGTCGCCACCGTGAAGGACGCCATCCCCGGTGGCAACGTCAAGAAGGGCGATGTCGTCAAGGCGGTCATCGTCCGGACCAAGAAGGAGCGCCGTCGTCCAGACGGTTCCTACATCAAGTTCGATGAGAACGCAGCTGTGCTGCTCAAGACCGATGGTGACCCTCGTGGCACGCGCATCTTCGGCCCGGTGGGCCGCGAGCTGCGCGACAAGAAGTTCATGAAGATCATCTCGCTGGCGCCGGAGGTGCTCTGACATGGCGAAGTTTGGCATCAAGAAGGGCGACACCGTCCAGGTGCTCACGGGCAAGGACAAGGGTTCGACCGGCAAGGTCATCTCTGTCGACCGTGAGAAGAACCGCGTGCTCGTCGAGGGCGTCAACCGCGTCACCCGTCACACCAAGGCCGGCCAGACTGCCCGTGGCAGCCAGACCGGTGGCCTCGTCGTCCAGGAGTCGCCGATCCACGTGAGCAACGTGTCCGTCGTCGACCCCGAGGACAAGAAGCCGACCCGTACCAAGACCCGCGTCGAGACCGTCGAGCGTGACGGGCGTCAGAAGACGACCCGTACCCGCGTCGCCGTGCGCTCGGGCAAGGACCTGTGAACCAGATGACTGAAACCACCACTGTGGCTGTGAAGCCTCGCCTCAAGCAGCGCTACGCGGACGAGATCCGTGCGAGCCTGCTCGAGCAGTTCGGTTACGCCAACGTCATGCAGGTTCCCGGCGTCGTCAAGGTCGTCGTCAACATGGGTGTCGGTGACGCAGCCAAGGACAGCAAGCTCATCGACGGCGCGGTGCGCGACCTCACGGCGATCACCGGCCAGAAGCCGGTTGTCACCAAGGCTCGCAAGTCGATCGCCCAGTTCAAGCTGCGTGAGGGCATGCCGATCGGCACGCACACCACGCTGCGTGGCGACCGCATGTGGGAGTTCCTCGACCGCCTCATCTCGGTCGCACTTCCCCGCATCCGTGACTTCCGCGGCATGAGCCCGAAGCAGTTCGACGGTCGCGGCAACTACACGTTCGGCCTCACGGAGCAGTCGATGTTCCACGAGATCGACCAGGACAAGATCGACCGCGTCCGGGGCATGGACATCACCATCGTCACCACCGCGACGAACGACGACGAGGGACGCGCGCTGCTCAAGGCGCTCGGCTTCCCGTTCAAGGAGAACAGCTGAGATGGCGAAGACTGCTCTTGTCAACAAGGCCAACAAGAAGCCGAAGTTCAAGGTGCGCGGTTACACGCGCTGCCAGCGCTGCGGCCGTCCCCACGCCGTGTACCGCAAGTTCGGCCTGTGCCGAATCTGCTTCCGGGAGATGGCCCACCGCGGCGAGCTCCCCGGTATCACGAAGTCTTCTTGGTGACCACGGCTGACTCAGCCATCCCGGTCCCGGCGCAGCCGAGATCACGCCGCACCCGCGGCATACCCCAAAACCATCTACATCGAAGGTCAGCCGGAGCAGCAGCCCCGGATGAAACCACGGTGAGAGAGGGCGGAGAAGCCCAATGACAATGACTGACCCGATTGCGGACATGTTGACCCGCGTCCGGAACGCCAACTCGGCGCACAAGGACACGGTTGCCATGCCGTTCAGCAAGCTCAAGTCGCACATCGCGGAGATCCTCGAGGCCGAGGGTTACATCGCCGGCTGGACCGTCGAGGAGGCCGAGGTCGGACAGACCTTGACCGTCAACCTCAAGTACGGCCCCAACCGCGAGCGTTCCATCGCTGGTGTGCGTCGCGTGTCCAAGCCCGGACTGCGCGTCTACGCCAAGTCGACCAACCTCCCCAAGGTTCTCGGTGGACTCGGTGTCGCCATCATCTCGACGTCTTCCGGTCTGCTCACAGACCGGCAGGCCGCTAGCAAGGGTGTGGGTGGGGAAGTCCTCGCCTACATCTGGTAAGGGGATCTGACATGTCGCGCATCGGACGTCTTCCGGTTGCCATCCCCTCCGGTGTCGAGATCAACGTCGAGGGCCAGACCGTCAAGGTCAAGGGTCCCAAGGGCGAACTCGCGCACACGGTGGCTCAGCCCATCCAGGTTGAGAAGAACGATGACCAGGTCCAGGTCAGCCGCCCGAATGACGAGCGCGAGTCGCGTTCGCTCCACGGCCTGACCCGCTCGCTCATCAACAACATGGTTCTCGGTGTCACCGAGGGCTATGTCAAGAAGCTCGAGATCCACGGCACCGGTTACCGCGTGCAGAACAAGGGCGGTTCGCTCGAGTTCGCACTCGGTTACTCGCACTCGATCACGGTCGAGCCGCCGAAGGGCATCACCTTCACCGTCGAGAACCCCACCAGGTTCCAGGTCGAGGGCATCGACAAGCAGCTCGTCGGTGAGGTGGCCGCCAACATTCGCAAGCTCCGCAAGCCTGACCCGTACAAGGGCAAGGGCGTGCGTTACGCCGGCGAGCACATCCGCCGCAAGGTCGGAAAGGCTGGTAAGTAGGCCATGGGAATGATCATCAAGCGTGCCAAGGGCAAGGTCGCCGCGCGCGGCCGTCGCCACGTTCGTCTCCGCAAGCACGTTGCGGGCACGGCAGTGCGTCCCCGCCTCGTCGTCTCGCGCTCGTCGCGTCACGTCTTCGTCCAGGTCGTCGATGACACCGTGGGCAAGACCCTCGCGTCGGCGTCGACCATGGAGGCCGACGTCCGCTCCATCGAGGGCGACAAGACCGCCAAGGCCAAGAAGGTCGGCGAGCTCGTGGCCGAGCGTGCCAAGGCTGCCGGTGTCGAGGCCGTTGTCTTCGACCGTGGCGGCAACAAGTACCACGGTCGCGTTGCGGCTATCGCCGATGGCGCTCGCGAAAGTGGGTTGTCACTGTGAACCACTTCGCGAACCACACTGA
Source organism: uncultured Actinomycetota bacterium (assembly GCA_963807825.1). Classification (GTDB taxonomy): domain Bacteria; phylum Actinomycetota; class Actinomycetes; order Actinomycetales; family Dermatophilaceae; genus Knoellia. The sequence goes on along the minus strand of CAWEDC010000026.1, from coordinate 127,601 downwards.
TTCCGTTTTTGGAAGGAACATCTGATGCCAGGACCCCAGCGTCGAGGCACCGGTCCCGCAACCGCAAACGCCGCCGGTGGCGAGCGCAGCGACAACCGTGGCGGCGGAGACCGTCGCGGTGGCCGCGGCGACGACCGTCGTGGTGGCGGTCGTGAGGCCGAGAAGAGCCAGTACCTTGAGCGGGTTGTGACCATCAACCGCGTGTCCAAGGTCGTCAAGGGTGGTCGTCGCTTCAGCTTCACCGCCCTCGTCGTCGTCGGTGACGGAGACGGCACCGTGGGTGTCGGCTACGGCAAGGCCAAGGAAGTTCCCGCCGCGATCGCCAAGGGTGTCGAGGAGGCCAAGAAGGAGTTCTTCAAGGTCCCGCGCATCCAGGGCACGATCCCGCACCCCGTCCAGGGTGAGGCCGCTGCCGGCGTCGTCATGCTTCGTCCCGCCAGCCCCGGTACCGGTGTCATTGCCGGTGGCCCGGTGCGTGCGGTTCTCGAGTGCGCCGGCGTTCACGACGTGCTCTCCAAGAGCCTCGGTTCGTCCAACGCGATCAACATCGTCCACGCGACCGTCCAGGCTCTCAAGGAGCTTGAGCGTCCCGAGGCCGTTGCTGCCCGCCGCGGTCTTCCCGTGGACCGAGTTGCCCCCGCTGCGATGCTCCGCGCCCAGGCTGCGGGCATCGCCGAGGCCAAGGCAGGTGCGTGATGGCTCGTCTCAAGGTAGTTCAGACCCGTTCAGGGATCGGTGGCAAGCAGAACCAGCGTGACACGCTGCGCAGCCTCGGTCTCAAGCGCATTGGCGACGTTGTCGTCAAGGAGGACCGTCCCGAGATTCGCGGGATGGTCAAGACGGTGACGCACCTCGTTGCCGTCGAGGAGGTGGAGTGATCATGGTCGACAAGAAGACCGAGACTGGATCGGCCAACGGCGGATCCGCGCTCAAGGTCCACCACCTGCGTCCCGCCCCGGGAGCCAAGACCGCCAAGACCCGTGTGGGTCGTGGTGAGGGCTCGAAGGGTAAGACCGCAGGTCGTGGTACCAAGGGTACGAAGGCTCGCTACCAGGTTCCGGAGCGCTTCGAGGGTGGCTCGACCCCCCTCCACATGCGTCTTCCGAAGCTGCGCGGCTTCAAGAACCCGTTCAAGACCGAGTACCAGGTCGTGAACCTCGACAAGCTGTCCTCGCTCTTCCCCGATGGTGGAGACGTGAGCGTCGAGGACCTCGTGTCCAAGGGTGCGGTTCGCGACAACGAGCTCGTCAAGGTGCTCGGCACCGGCGAGATCACCGTTGCCGTGAACGTCACCGCCAACGCGTTCTCTTCGTCCGCCAAGGACAAGATCGTCGCGGCAGGCGGTTCGGCCACTCAGATCTGATCTGAGTCGCTGACAACAGCAGTGCGTATGCCGCAGGGCGCGGTTCCCGGAGGCAATCCGGGAACTCGCCTTGCGGCATACGTCGTTTGACCCCCTGAGAAGACTGCGGTCGCCGACCGCAGACGACGCCGGGGTATCTTTGTTCGTCGATCACCACTGACGCGGCTACCGCCGCCCACCTGGAGGACCTGTGCTCACCGCTTTCGGCCGCGCGTTCAAGACGCCCGACCTGCGCAGGAAGATCCTGTTCACGCTTGGGATCATCGCTCTGTACCGTCTTGGCGCCCAGGTGCCGACGCCCGGCGTGAGCTACTCGCTCATCCAGGCGTGCCAGAAGGGTGCGGGGGACGCCAACGACCTGCTCGGCCTGGCGAACCTCTTCAGCGGTGGGGCCCTGCTCCAGCTGTCGATCTTTGCGCTCGGGATCATGCCGTACATCACGGCGAGCATCATCATCCAGCTCCTCACGGTGGTGATCCCCAAGTTCGAGGCCCTCAAGAAGGAGGGCCAGGCCGGGCAGACGAAGATGACGCAGTACACGCGCTATCTGACGATCGCCCTGGCCGTGCTGCAGTCGGCGACCTTCATCACCTTCGCGCAGAACCCGTCGCAGCTGTTCGCGAACCCGGCGTGCACCAACATCCTCACCGACGACTCGCTCGTCACGATCCTCATCATGGTGCTCACGATGACGGCCGGTACCGGCCTCGTCATGTGGCTCGGTGAGCTCGTGACCGACCACGGTGTCGGCAACGGCATGTCGATCATGATCTTCACGTCGATCGCGGCATCCTTCCCCGGCGCCCTCTGGGCGATCCAGCAGAAGGAGGGTCGCTGGGACATCTTCATCGGGATCATCCTGATGGGCTTCGTCATCATCGCCCTCGTGGTCTTCGTCGAGCAGAGCCAGCGACGGATCCCCGTCCAGTACGCCAAGCGGATGGTGGGGCGTCGCGTCTACGGCGGCACCTCGACCTACATCCCGCTCAAGGTCAACATGGCCGGTGTCATCCCGGTCATCTTCGCCAGCTCGTTGCTCGCGCTCCCGACGCTGCTCGCGCAGTTCAACCGCAAGGCCGACGGGACCTCGCCGGGCTGGGTCGACTGGATCGACTCCAACTACGCCGGTGGCGACACCTGGGCCTACGGCCTGACCTACACCGCGCTCATCCTCTTCTTCACGTTCTTCTACGTCTCGATCACGTTCAACCCCACTGAGGTCGCCGACAACATGAAGAAGTACGGCGGCTTCATTCCGGGTATCCGAGCCGGGCGACCCACGGCGGAATACCTTCAGTACGTCCTCACCCGTATCACCGTCCCGGGTGCGATCTACCTCGCGCTGATCTCGATCATCCCGCTGCTCGCTCTCGTCCTCGTCGGCGCCAACCAGAACTTCCCGTTCGGTGGCACCTCGATCCTGATCATCGTCGGGGTCGGACTCGAGACCGTGAAGCAGATCGAGTCCCAGCTGCAGCAGCGTCACTACGAAGGGTTCCTCCGCTAATGCGTCTGATCATTCTCGGCCCCCCCGGAGCAGGCAAGGGCACCCAGGCTGCCCGCATCGCAGAGCATTTCGGGATCCCCGCGATCTCCACCGGTGACATCTTCCGCGCCAACATCAAGAACGGCACGGAGCTCGGCAAGCAGGTCCAGGAGATCACCGCAGCCGGTGGCTACGTCTCCGACGACATCACCAACGCGATCGTCGAGGACCGGCTGGCCCAGGATGACTGCGAGCCGGGCTTCCTGCTCGACGGCTACCCGCGCACGACCGGTCAGGTCACCGCCCTGGACGCCATGCTCGCCAAGCACGACCACGGACTCGACAAGGTCCTCGCCCTCACCGTCGACGAGGATGCGGTCGTCGACCGCCTGCTCAAGCGGGCCGAGATCGAGGGCCGCGCCGACGACACCGAGGACGTCGTTCGCGAGCGTCAGGCGATCTATCGCCGCGAGACCGCTCCGCTGGTCGAGGTCTACGGCGAGCGCGGGCTTCTTGTCGAGGTCGACGGCCTCGGTGAGGTCGACGAGGTCTCCGAGCGGATCATCTCCGCCCTGAGCTGAGGGTCACCACAGACACACGACGGCGTATGCCGGGACGCACGTTCCCGGCATACGCCGTCTTTGTCTGTGGCTGGGTCAGAGGACGATGTACTGACGGCCGTCGAGGAGCTCGCGCACGGCGTCGAGCTGGCCGGCGTGGGTCGCGGTCTCGATGATGACGTGATGCAGGATGGCGCGGAGGTCGGCGAAGTCGTCGGGCTCCCACTGGGCCTCGCGATATGCCGGTGACGCGTCGAGGGAGTGCGCCGCGATGATCCCGTCGGAGGCCGTGATCGCGTTCCGATAGGCCGTGATGACGTCGTCGGCGGACTCGTCGGGCGAGACCAGCCAGTCACCTCCGTCGCCGTCGGGCCACCAGTCGAAGGGCTCTCCCGCCACGACGACCTCGAACCAGAAGCGTTCATCGGAGAGGGTCAGGTGACGGACCAGGCCGAGGACCGTCCACCCCGAGGGGAGGACGGGCCGGCGCAGCGCCTCGTCGTCGAGTCCCTCGAGCTGACGCAGCACGTGTCGCCGGGCACTGGCCAGGGCAGCGGTGAGGTTCTCGCGTTCGCGGTCCATGCCGGCCACCCTAGGCTCACCCGGCCACGGGCCAGCCCCGCCGAGCGCACGGTGCGGCGATCCGGGAATGCACACCCGGCATACCCTGTTGGTTGAAACGTGAATCAATTGCGCATCATCGTGTCCAGCACCCGTCCGAACCGCATCGGCCACAAGGTCACCCAGTGGGTGAGTGAGCAGGCCGCCCCCGAGCAGTGGGAGGTCAAGATCCTCGACCTCGCGCAGATCGGCCTGCCGTTCCTCGACGAGGAGGGCATGCCGATGCAGGGCAACTACGCCAAGCCGCACACGCAGGCCTGGGCGAGCGAGATCTTCGAGTCCGACGCGGTCGTCGTCGTGACCCCGCAGTACAACCGCAGCTTCCCGGCGCCGATCAAGAACGCCATCGACTACCTCTTCGCCGAGTGGAACGCCAAGCCCATTGCCCTCGTCGGCTACGGCTGGACGGGCGCCACCGACGCGACCGCCGACCTCACCAAGGTCCTCACTCACGTCAAGGCCGACGTCGTCGGCTCCGTCGGCCTGAGCTTCCCCGAGCAGCTGAGCGCCGAGGGCGTCGTCCTCGACGGTGACGCGGCCGCCGCTGAGCTGCGCGAGCTCCTCGAGACCCTGCACAGCAAGGTTCTCGACCTCGACGAGGTCCCCGTCCAGTCCTGATCCCAGCACCACGCGCGCCTCCCGCCCTCCCGTGATTCGGGGGAGCGGGAGGCGCGGCTGTAGGTTGCGGGGCATGGGACTGTTCGGACGTGAGCGCATCGAGGCCAAGACTCATGAGCAGGTGGTGCTCATGCGCGCCGCTGGCCTGCTCGTGGGGCGGACGCTCGAGCTGGCGCGTGACTCGGTGCAAGCCGGGCATGACCACCAAGGAGCTCGACGCCCTCGCCGAGGCCCACATCCGCGACGGTGGCGGCACCCCGAGCTTCCTGGGCTATCACGGCTTCACCGGCACGCTCTGCACCTCGGTCAACGAGGAGGTCGTGCATGGCATCCCCGGTGGGCGAGTGCTCGAGGAGGGCGACCTGCTCTCCATCGACTGCGGCGCGATCATCGAGGGCTGGCACGGCGACGCGGCGATCTCGATCATCGTCGGTGGCCGCGAGGCCGGACGCCCCGAGGACCTCGAGCTCATCGACGACACCGAGGCCTCGATGTGGGCCGGCATCGCCGCCCTCGTCGGTCGGCAAGAGCCTGTATGCCGTGGGCGAGGCCGTCGAGGACAGCATCACCGCATCGGGGGAGCGGCGTGGTCGTGAGTACGGCATCGTCGAGGACTACGTCGGCCACGGCATCGGCACGTCGATGCACATGGACCCGCAGGTCCCGAACTACCGCGTGAGCGGCAAGGGGCCGACCGTCGTCGACGCCACGACGATCGCCATCGAGCCGATGATCACTCTCGGCGCCGAGGCCAACCGGGTCCTCGAGGACGACTGGACCGTCGTCACCAACGACGGCTCGCGTGCGGCCCACTGGGAGAACACCGTCGCTGCCACGGCGCAGGGCCTGTGGGTCCTCACCGCCGTCGACGGCGGCGAGGCCAAGCTGCGCGAGCTCGGCGTGGCCTACGCACCGTTGGGCTGACCCGGCCTGAGCTCGGCGCGAGGAATGCGCCGAGATCCGCGGTGTTGAATGCAGGTATGAAGAACATCGGCTTCCTGTCCTTCGGCCACTGGAACCCTCACCCTCAGTCCGCTGTTCGCACGGCCTCTGACGTGTTGCTGCAGTCGATCGACCTGGCGGTCGCGGCCGAGGAGCTGGGAGCCGACGGGGCGTACTTCCGGGTCCACCACTTCGCCCAGCAGCTCGCATCGCCCTTTCCGCTGCTCGCCGCCGCTGGGGCGAAGACGAGCCGGATCGAGCTGGGCACGGGCGTCATCGACATGCGCTACGAGAACCCCCTCTACATGGCCGAGACTGCCGGGGCCGCCGACCTCATCGCGGAGGGGCGCCTCCAGCTCGGCATCAGCCGGGGATCGCCCGAGCAGGTCATCGAGGGCTACCGGCACTTCGGTCACGACCCGCGCGAAGGTGAGTCGGACGCCGACATGGCGCGACGGCATACGGCCGAGTTCCTCAAGATGCTGGAGGGCGAGGGATTCGCCGAGCCGAATCCACGCCCGATGTTCCCGAACCCGCCCGGCCTGCTGCGCGTCGAGCCGCACTCCGAGGGTCTGCGCGACCGCATCTGGTGGGGCGCCGGCACGCGCGCGACCGCCGTCTGGACCGCGCAGCAGGGGATGAACCTCATGAGCTCGACGCTGCTCACCGAGGACACGGGTGTCCCCTTCCACCAGCTGCAGGCCGAGCAGATCCAGATGTTCCACGACGCGTGGCGCGAGGCCGGCCACGAGCGGACGCCGCGGACCTCCGTGAGCCGCAGCATCTTCCCGCTGGTGACGGCGCAGGACCATGCCTACTTCGGCGCGGACCGGCGCAGCACCGACCAGGTCGGGATGATCGACGGCGGGCTCGCTCGCTTCGGGAAGTCGTATGCCGCGGAGCCGGACGAGCTGGTGCGTCAGCTCGCCGAGGACGAGGCCATTGCAGCGGCCGACACCCTGCTCCTGACGATCCCCAACACTCTCGGCGTGGACTACAACGCCCACATTCTCGAGAGCATCCTCACCCACGTGGCTCCGGCGCTGGGCTGGCGCGACTGACGAAGGCTCACAGTGTCAGCACGCCCTGCCCCGTCTCGGGATCCCAGGGCACGGACTCGTGGTCGTGCGTGACGATCCAGCGGCCGTCCAGGCGCTCGAACCCCAAGGTGGCGCGCACCCACATGTCGACGTCGACTCCGTTGGTGAGGGTGCCGGTGACGCGATAGAGGAACGACGCGAAACCCACGTCACCTGAAGCGGTGACGATGAGGTCGTGGACGTCGTACCCGATGTCTGACGCATAGCCGTCGAACCAGCCGCGCGCTGCCTTGAGCGTGGGCTCGCGTCCTTCGGCGCGGTGCGGCGGCAGGACGTTGAAGGACTCCAGGTCGCTGGCCAACAGGGACCCGAGCGCGTCGAGGTCCTTGGCCCTGACGGCCGCGATGCGTGCGTCGAGGAGCGCGCGTATGCCGTCCGCTGCCGAATCCTTCGACGTCACCTCGTGCTCTGCCACCGCGAAGTCGCGGATGAGTTCGCCGACCTCGCCTTCGGGGCCACCGCCGCGGAAGCGGTCGAGCGTCGCGCGGTCGGTCCACCTCTCGCTGATGTTGACGCGGTCGGGCTCGACCGCATCGGCACTCACGGCGAAGTCGATACACCCTGGGGTTGCCCGCGCAGCGATGACGGCCTCGCGTGACAACTCGACCGCGCGGTCACGGTCCGCGGGATCCACGACGAGATGTCCGGTCACGATGATCATGAGGCGCTCCTCGCGACGTCGTACACAAGAGCCACCGCACCGCTGTCGAACGCGTGCTGCTCGCGCAGGGTGAGTTCGGACGTGAAGCCGTCGGGGAGCCAGGGGAGTCCGCCTCCGGCGACGTGAGGCATGACGTATGCCGTGATCTCGTCGACGAGCCCGGCCTTGAGCGCGTGGGCGGCCAGGGTGGGTCCGCCGATGCTCACGTCGGTCGCGCTGTTCTGGACCAGGGCGGCGAGACGATCGAGGTCGAGGTGGTCCCAGAGCTCGGTGCGTGGTTCGGTCGGCGGGTCGAGGGTCGTCGACACGATGACCTTGTCGGTCTCCTGCCAGATCGCGGCGAACTCATCGTGCTCTGGCGCGGTGACGTCGCCCGCAGGCGGGTCCTGCCAGTAGCGCATCGTCTCCCACAGGCCGCGGCCGTAGACGTAGGTCTGCACGCTGCGCTCCTGCTCGTTGACGAAGGAGTGCAGATCGTGGTCGGGTCTCGCCCAGGCAAACGAGCCCGAGGTGTCACGGGCGTAGCCGTCGAGGGAGACGATCATCCCGTAGCGCAGGCGTCCCATCAGGCCACGTCCGTCTGGCCGAGGCCCTTGCGCTGCCAGAACTGGTGGACGTAGCCCGGTCTGGCGGAGGTCACGGTCTGGATGTCGAACTGCGACTCGAGGCCCTCGAGGCCTTCCCACATCGACTCGCCGCGACCCAGCACGATGGGCGCGATGACGAGGTGAAGGACGTCGACGAGGCCGGCCTTGAGGAACTCGCGGACAACCATGGGGCCACCGCCGATGCGAACGTCGAGGTCACCCGCGGCCTCGCGCGCCGTGGCCAGGACCTCCGCTGGCGTCCCCTCGACGAAGTGGAACGTCGTCCCGCCCTCCATCTCGATCGGCTCGTGGGGGTGGTGCGTCATGACGAAGACGGGGGTGTGGAAGGGCGGGTTCTCTCCCCACCACCCGCGCCAGGTGTCGTCGGTCCACGGGCCGGGGTAGGGCCAGTACTTGCGCCGTCCCATGATCTCCGCGCCGACCGACCCGTCGTCGTAGCTCACGGAGCCCAACGCGCCGTCGATGCCGTACTTGGTCTTCGTCTCGCCGCCCGTCTCGGGCGGGAACATCCACGCGTGGAGGCGTTCGCCGGCATGGCCGAAGGGCGCCTCGAGGGTCTGGCCCTCGCCACTGGCGAAGCCGTCGATGGAGATGGTGAACGCTGCGACCCGAACGATGGACATGGTGAGCTCCTTGGGGAGAGTGATTGCGAAGTGCAACCAGAACTCACCGTAGAGTAGAGTGGTTGCCGATCGCAAGCACTATCGGCAAATGACTTCACGAGGAGAGACATGCGCGGTGAGCCACGGTCGGGTTGCGCGATCAACGCCGGCGTCGAGGCGCTCGGTGACCCCTGGAGCGTCATCGTCCTGCGCGACATGATGTTCGGCGACCGCCGCTACTTCCGTGAACTCCTCACCGGCTCGGACGAGGGCATCGCGAGCAACGTCCTGTCGTCGCGGCTCAAGGCCCTGGTCGCTGGCGGACTCCTCACCCGTGACGACGCGACCCGTGGTCAGCGCGCTCGCTACAGCCTGACCGAGGCGGGCATCCAGACCCTTCCGGTGCTCGTCGCCCTCGGGACCTGGGGTCGGGCGCATCGTGAGACCACGCCCGAGCTGACCATCCGCCAGCAGCTCATGGAGGAGGGCGGCCCCACGATGGTCGCCGAGCTCATGGACGAGCTGCGTGCCCACCACCTCGGCACGCCCCTGCCGCCCAGCGCAGGCCCACGGGCGAGCGAAAGGCTGCGGACGGCATACGAGAAGGTCGTTGCGGAGCGGACATCCGCCTAAGGGCTGAGTCGTCTCGGTGTGCGCAAACTCTCGTGGGGCGCGCGCTGCCACGCCGGTAGGGTGACGAGAGGTTCGCAGACCTCAAGAACAGGTGCGACCTGACCCGATCGGCTTGAGGAGCAGTGGATGACGGTGGCCCCGAAGCGGCCCGCGGCGATGACGCTGGCGGCACACTTCCCGGAGCGGACGCAGGAGCAGTGGCGAGACCTCGTCGCCGGCGTGGTCAACAAGGGGCGACCCGAGGACCAGCACCTGAGCGCGTGACGACGCCGTCGCCTCGATGCGCTCGCACCTCGAGGGCGGACTCGACATCGAGCCGCTCTACACGAAGTCCTCCGAGCCCGCTCCGCTCGGCGTGCCCGGCGCGATGCCGTTCACCCGTGGGCGCGCGCTGCGCGATGCCGATGTCCCGTGGGACGTGCGGCAGGTCCACGACGACCCCGACGCTGCCGCGACCCGCAAGCTCGTCCTCGCCGACCTCGAGAACGGCGTCACCTCGGTCTGGCTGCACGTGGGTGCCGACGGTCTTGCTCCGAGCGACGTCGCTGAGGCCCTGGCCGAGGTTCGCCTCGACCTCGCGCCGGTCGTCGTCTCCTCGTGGGACGACCAGGCCGCTGCCGCGGACGCCCTGTATGCCGTCCTGTCCGGTTCTCGTGCGAGCTCGGGCAACCTCGGCCACGACCCGCTCGGTGCCGCGGCCCGCACGGGCTCGGCGCCGGACCTGTCGCCGTTGGCCGACGCAGTCCGCCGCCTCGCCGACCACGGCGAGATTCGTGCCATCACGATCGACACCCGCGTCCACGGCGATGCCGGGGCGACGGTGACTGACGAGGTCGCCTTCGCGCTCGCGACGGGTGTGGCCTACCTCCGCCACCTCGAGGCCGAGGGTGTCGATGTCGCGGAGGCGTTCCGCCACATCGAGTTCCGGGTCAGCGCGAGCGCCGACCAGTTCCTCACGGCGGCTGCGTTGCGTGCGCTGCGTCGCGCCTGGGCGCGCATCGGCGAGAGCGTCGGCGTCCCCGAGAAGTCCCGTGGCGCCTTCACCCATGCGGTGACCTCCGGGCGCATGTTCACCCGCGACGACGCCTGGACCAACATCCTGCGCAGCACTCTCGCGACGTTCGGCGCGAGCCTCGGTGGCGCGGACGCCATCACGGTGCTGCCCTTCGACACCGTGTCGGGACTGCCGACGCCGTTCTCCCGGCGCATCGCTCGCAACACCCAGATCCTGCTCGCCGAGGAGTCCAACGTCGCGCGGGTCACTGACCCCGCGGGTGGCTCCTGGTACGTCGAGACCCTCACGGACGACGTGGCCAAGGCCGCCTGGGCGACCTTCCAGGAGATCGAAGCGGCCGGCGGGATGGCTGTCGCGCTCGCGAATGGCGTTGTCGCACAGCGGATCTCGGCTGCCGTCGCCGAGCGCGACACAGCCCTGGCAACGCGCTCCACCCCGATCACGGGAGTGAGCACGTTCCCGCTCGCAGGCGAGAAGCCACTCGAGCGCGTGACCCGAGCCGAGCTGACCACCGAGCCCAATGCCCTTGTGCCGCACCGTGACTCGTCGATCTTCGAAGCGCTCCGGGACCGCTCTGCGGCATACGCAACAGAGCACGGCCACCCGCCGCGCGTCGCGGTGCCGACCCTCGACGTGCCTCGCGCCGCCGACAAGCGCATCGACGCAATCAACCTGCTCACCGTGGCCGGCATCGACGCCGTCGAGGACGGGGCCGAGTCCGGCGCCGCTCTCGCCGGCAACGACAAGGGCTACGAGGGCGTCGCCAAGGACACGGACGTCGTCGCCTTCCTCTCCGCCCTCCTCGACGAGATGGGAGCTCCCGCATGAGCTCGATCCCCGACTTCAGCCAGGTCGACCTCGGTGACGGCCGGCCGGCCGCCGACGCCGAGACCCCCGATCTCGGAGGCCAGACGTGGCTCACCCCGGAGCAGATCGAGGTGCCGCCGCTCTACACCGACGCCGACCTCGAGGGCCTCGACTTCCTCGAGACGGTCCCGGGTGCGCCGCCCTACCTGCGCGGCCCCTACCCGACGATGTACGTCAACCAGCCGTGGACGATCCGCCAGTACGCCGGGTTCTCCACCGCCGAGGAGTCCAACGCCTTCTACCGCCGCAACCTCGCGGCGGGCCAGAAGGGTCTGAGCGTCGCGTTCGACCTCGCGACCCACCGCGGCTACGACAGCGACCACCCCCGCGTCGAGGGTGACGTCGGCATGGCCGGTGTCGCGATCGACTCGATCTACGACATGCGCACCCTCTTCGACGGCATCCCGCTCGACCAGATGTCGGTGTCGATGACGATGAACGGCGCGGTCATCCCCGTGCTGGCGCTCTTCGTCGTCGCGGCCGAGGAGCAGGGCGTCGCGCCCGAGAAGCTCTCCGGGACCATCCAGAACGACATCCTCAAAGAGTTCATGGTCCGCAACACCTACATCTATCCGCCCGAGCCGTCGATGCGGATCATCAGCGACATCTTCGCGTTCACCTCCGAGAAGATGCCGCGCTACAACTCGATCTCCATCTCCGGCTATCACATGCAGGAGGCCGGGGCGACGCAGGACCTCGAGCTCGCCTACACGCTCGCCGACGGCATCGAGTACCTCCGCGCGGGCAAGGAGGTCGGCCTCGACGTCGACCGCTTCGCCCCGCGACTCTCCTTCTTCTGGGCCATCGGGATGAACTTCTTCATGGAGGTCGCCAAGATGCGCGCGGCCCGCCTGCTCTGGGCGCGGCTCGTCGAGCAGCAGGGCGCCACGAACCCGAAGTCGCTCAGCCTGCGCACCCACTGCCAGACGAGTGGCTGGTCGCTCACGGCACAGGACGTCTACAACAACGTCGTCCGCACCTGCATCGAGGCGATGGCGGCGACGCAGGGCCTCACGCAGAGCCTGCACACCAACGCCCTCGACGAGGCGATCGCGCTGCCGACCGACTTCAGCGCGCGCATCGCCCGCAACACCCAGCTCGTCATCCAGCAGGAGTCGGGCACGACGCGCACCATCGACCCGTGGGCCGGCTCGGCCTACGTCGAGCGGCTCACCCACGACCTCGCCGAGCGCGCGTGGGCGCACATCGAAGAGGTCGAGGCCGCCGGTGGCATGGCCAAGGCGATCGAGGCCGGCATCCCCAAGATGCGCATCGAGGAGGCGGCAGCCCGCACCCAGGCGCGCATCGACTCGGGCCAGCAGCCGGTCATCGGCGTCAACCGCTACATCCCCGACAACGACGAACCCATCGAGGTCCTGCAGGGTCGACAACGCCGCTGTGCGCAAGAGCCAGATCGAGAAGCTCGAGCGTTTGCGCGCGGAGCGCGACGACGACGTATGCCGTGCTGCCCTGGAGCGCCTGACCGCCGCCGCCCGCGGTGGTTCCGACGGCTCGCTCGAGACCAACCTGCTGGCGCTCGCGATCGACGCGGCCCGCGCCAAGGCCACCGTCGGTGAGATGTCCGACGCGATGGAAGAGGCGTTCGGCCGCTACACCGCCCAGATCCGTACGATCGGTGGCGTGTACTCCGACGAAGCAGGCTCCGACGCCAACGTGCGCAAGGCGCAGGAACTCGTCGAGGAGTTCGAGGAGGCCGAGGGCCGTCGCCCCCGCATCCTCGTGGCCAAGATGGGCCAGGACGGCCACGACCGCGGACAGAAGGTCATCGCCACGGCGTTCGCCGACCTCGGCTTCGACGTCGACGTGGGCCCGCTCTTCCAGACGCCGACCGAGGTCGCACGCCAGGCCGTCGAGTCCGACGTCCACGTCGTCGGTGTCTCGTCGCTGGCTGCTGGTCACATGACCCTCGTGCCGGCACTGCGCAAGGAGCTCGACGCGCTGGGCCGCGAGGACCTCATGATCGTCGTCGGTGGCGTCATCCCGTCCCAGGACTTCGACGACCTGCGGGCCGCTGGCGCCGACGCGATCTACCCGCCCGGCACCGTCATCTCGACGGCGGCGATCAGCCTCATCGCCGACCTCCGCTCCCGGCTGGACGCCGCGGCCCAGGCCGGCGCGTGACCGACGAGCTGTTCGACGGGATCCGCGCGGGCTCGCGGACCCACATCGCCCGCGCGATCACGCTGGTCGAGTCGACCCGACCCGACCACCGCGAAAGGGCACGTGCCCTGCTCACCGAGCTCACGGCATACACGGGTTCCGCTGTGCGAGTGGGGATCTCGGGGGTTCCCGGTGCCGGGAAGTCGACCTTCGTCAACGCGATGGGAGTCCGGCTCATCGAGGCCGGGCACCGGGTCGCGGTCGTCGCCGTCGACCCGAGCTCTCGGCGCACGGGAGGCTCGATCCTCGGTGACCGCACGCGGATGGGTGAGCTCAGCGCGAGCGACCACGCGTTCGTCCGGCCGAGCCCCAGTGGTCGTCACCTCGGGGGAGTGGCGCGCGCGACCCGCGAGTCGATGCTCGTCCTCGAGGCGGCCGGCTACGACGTCGTCATCGTCGAGACCGTCGGTGTCGGGCAGAACGAGATCGCCGTCTCCGAGATGGTCGACACCTTCCTGCTGCTGACCCTGGCGCGAGCCGGCGACCAGTTGCAGGGCATCAAGCGCGGCATCCTCGAGCTCGCCGACGTCATCGCGGTCAACAAGGCCGATGGTGACGGGGAGATGCCGGCCAAGGGTGCGGCCAAGGACCTGACGGCGGCGATGCGACTCATGCTCCCCGGGGCCGACGTGCGCCGCCCGGCCGTGTTGACCTGCTCGGCCCTGACCGGCGCCGGCCTCGACGAGGTGTGGGCGGCCGTGCTCGAGCACCGCGCCCACCTCGAGTCGGAGGGTTCGCTCGAGGTGCGGCGGGCCCAGCAGCAGCAGGACTGGATGTGGGCCCTCGTCGACGCCCACCTCACCGACGCCGTGCGTGCCGCGCCCCGGGTCAAGGAGCAGCGGACCCAGATCGAGTCGGCCGTGCGATCCGGCGAGCTCAGCGCGGTCGACGCCGCAGCCCAGATCCTCGACGCGTTCGGGCACTGACCCGAGCGGTCAGCCGCGCGCGGGCGTGCGCCAGCCTGCCGGAGCCACGCCTCGTCGACGCGCCAGCCACAGCAGCACGGCCGTCACGACTGACGTGGCAACGACGTTCATGGCCGCCGAGACCGGTGACCCAGTGCTGGTCCCGTCGACGTACGACTCCTCGAGCCCGCCGAAGAGGATCCCGGTCCACATGATCAGCACGTTGTTGACGACGTGCAGGACGATGACGGCCTCGAGCCCACCGGTGCGCCACGCCAGCCAGCAACCGGCGACGGCCAGGGAGCCCAGTTCGATGATGATCCACGGGTCCGCGGAGCCGTGGGCCGCCGCGAAGAACGCCGTCGACAGGATCGTGGTGACGACGAGGGCGACCACGGGGGATCGGAACCACGCGCCGACACCTTGGACCAGCCCGCCGCGGAAGGCGAGCTCCTCACCCGCCGCCTGCAGGGGAGTGGTGAACAGCGTGATCGCGAGGAGGGCAACCCAGTGCTCGGGTCGGTCGAGGACCTCCTGGTCGAAGACCACCCAGCGTCACCGCGAGGTAGGCCGCCCACAGGGGAGTGACGACGAGCAGGCACCACCCGAGCCAGCCCCACCGCAGCCGCCCGGCCACCGAGAGGACCCGCCACGGGCTCCGCCGGAATCCCGACCCAGAGACCGATGAGCGTGGCCGGGATGAGGCTGGCCAGAAGGAGATTCGTGACCAGTGCGGCCCACGGGTTCAGCGGGTCGACGAGCGTGTCCTCGTCATCGAGGAGACCGCCGAGTTCGCTGGGCACCATCAACGCGATGACGAAGAAGATCAGCACCGCGACGGCAACGGCGAGCGCCACGAGCGGGCGCCACCAGCGGTAGCGCGGTCCGCGCATCTGGTGGACGTAGGGGCGCGGCTCGCGCTCGGCCGCCTCGAACTGCTGCGGCTCGCGTTCGCTCGTGCTCGCCACGGATCCGGTATGCCGCCCGCTCCCGTGCCTGCCCGACGAACCATCCGGGTGGTCGGTCGGGGAGACGATGAACGGAAGGCCCTGCTGGTGCGCCAACCACGCGGCTCGCCGGACCGGCTCGGACGCGGCGTCCTGCGGCCAGTCCATCAACCACAGCGCGTCGAAGTGCTCGAACCCGCGGTGAGCCGCCTCCCCGGGTGCAAACGGCCACCACTCAAGGTCCGAGGCCGGCCCCACTGAGTTCGTTCGAGCCCCAGCAAGGGCCTGGTGGTTCTGCTGTTGGCCGGGATCCCCCACGGCGGCGATGCGCACGATCATGGGGTCCAGTCTTGCCCGAGCGCGAGGCGTGGTCTCCGCCGGGTCGCGGACGGCATACGACGTGCGGTCGAGGCTCACCGATGGATTTCGTGCTCAGCGTGGGCTCCCGTAGGATGGAGCGTCGGTCTCGTGTGCACTCAGGCTTGCCTGAACACGCACGAGCCACACTTCCATGGTTCCACTGGTGGCCTCGCGCCGCACCCAGGGTGGGGCCAGCAACGGATTGAGAGGGTATGGCCAAGAAGGACGGCGTCATTGAGATCGAGGGCACGATCGTTGAAGCGCTCCCCAACGCGATGTTCCGCGTGGAGCTCACCAACGGTCACAAGGTGCTCGCACACATCTCAGGCAAGATGCGTCAGCACTACATCCGGATCCTCCCCGAGGACCGCGTGGTGGTGGAGCTCAGCCCCTACGACCTGACCCGAGGCCGCATCGTCTTCCGCTACCGCTGATCGGGTTCGCCCACCCAGCAGCAGCATCCACAGCACCACAGAACCACCACAGCAAGAACCCGCGCGGCTTCCGCCGTGTCGGGAGGATCGACAAGACAGCAGAGGCAATGAAGGTTCAGCCGAGCGTCAAGAAGATCTGTGACAAGTGCAAGGTGATCCGCCGCAACGGTCGGGTCATGGTCATCTGCGAGAACCCGCGCCACAAGCAGCGCCAGGGTTAATCACAGCCTGATCGTCCTGAGTTTTGGGACCTGCACGAGGCCACAGCCTTCGAGCACACGCACAAGTACATGATGAGAACGCAGCGCCCGACCCCCGATTGCGTCACCTGCAGAGGTGAGCACGGGACGTCACCCTCGGCCCGGAGGCCGAGGACCGGATCATGAAAACCGGATCGGCGACTGCACCAGACCTCCGGAACACCAGAACAGGAACCATCACAAGATGGCACGTCTCCAAGGAGTCGATCTTCCGCGCGAGAAGCGCGTCGAGATCGCATTGACCTACATCTTCGGTGTGGGGCGCTCCAGCTCGCAGAAGGCCCTCGCGGCCACCGGCATCGACCCCAACGTCCGCGTCAAGGACCTCACCGACGTCAACCTGGTCGCGCTTCGCGACTGGATCGACGAGAACCTCAAGGTTGAGGGTGACCTCCGCCGTGAGGTCCAGGCCGACATCCGCCGCAAGGTCGAGATCGGGTCCTACCAGGGTCGCCGTCACCGTTCGGGCCTTCCGGTCCACGGTCAGCGGACCAAGACCAACGCGCGTACCCGCAAGGGCCCGAAGCGCACCGTCGCCGGCAAGAAGAAGGTTGGTAAGTAATGCCTCCCAAGGGCCGTTTGGCCGGCGCCAAGAAGGTGCGCCGCAAGGACAAGAAGAACGTTCCCGTGGGCCAGGCCCACATCAAGTCGACGTTCAACAACACGATCATCTCGATCACCGACCCCACCGGTGCCGTCATCGCCTGGGCCTCCGCCGGCCAGGTTGGCTTCAAGGGCTCGCGCAAGTCCACCCCGTTCGCCGCGCAGACCGCCGCTGAGGCTGCTGCCCGTCGTGCGATGGACCACGGCGTGCGCAAGGTCGACGTCTTCGTCAAGGGTCCGGGCTCCGGTCGCGAGACCGCGATCCGCTCCCTGACCGCTGCTGGCCTCGAGGTCGGCTCGATCCAGGACGTCACGCCCTCACCGCACAACGGTGTCCGCCCGCCCAAGCGCCGCCGCGTCTGAGCGCCTGAGAAGACGGAAAGAGAACTAAGAACATGGCTCGTTATACCGGCCCCATCACCAAGAAGTCGCGCCGTCTGCGCGTCGACCTCGTTGGCGGCGACAAGAACTTCGACCTGCGCCCCTTCCCGCCCGGCCAGCACGGCCGTCGCCGGATGCAGGAGAAGGAATACCTGACCCAGCTCCAGGAGAAGCAGAAGGCTCGCTTCACCTACGGCGTCATGGAGAAGCAGTTCCGTCGCTACTACAAGGAAGCGGCGAACCGCCCCGGCAAGACCGGTGAGAACATCCTGACGATCCTCGAGTCGCGACTCGACAACGTCATCTACCGTGCGGGCCTCGCCCGTACCCGTCGTGCCGCGCGTCAGCTCGTCACGCACGGTCACTTCGAGGTCAACGGCAAGCGCGTGGACGTTCCGTCCTACCGCGTGGAGCAGTACGACATCATCACCGTGCGCAAGCAGTCGGTGGAGACGTTCCCGCTCCAGCTCGCCCGTGAGACCTTCGGCGACCGCCCCACCCCGGCCTGGCTCCAGGTCGTTCCGGGTTCGCTCCAGATCCTGATCCACTCGCTCCCCATCCGGGCGCAGATCGACTCGATCCTGACCGAGCAGCTCATCGTCGAGTTCTACTCGAAGAACTGATTCACGCGTCGGGTATGCCGTGTGCGCGCTTGCGCACACGGCATACCCAGCGCTCGTCCTGACCACAGACAGAGGTGGGCTGGACAGCCGGGTTTGACCCCGGCAGTTTCACGAGGCGTCATATAGCGGTCGCCCGTGGGAAGGAAAATCACCGTGCTCATCGCACAGCGTCCGATCCTCACCGAGGACGTCGTCTCCGAACACCGGAGCCGTTTCGTCATCGAGCCGCTCGAGCCTGGCTTCGGCTACACGCTCGGCAACTCCCTCCGTCGCACCCTGCTCTCGAGCATCCCCGGTGCGGCCGTGACGAGCATCCGCATCGACGGCGTTCTCCACGAGTTCTCCACGATCCCCGGTGTCAAGGAAGACGTCACCGAGATCATCCTCAACATCAAGGGTCTGGTCGTCTCCTCGGAGCACGACGAGCCGGTTGTCATGTACCTGCGCAAGCAGGGCTCTGGCGCCGTCACCGCCGCGGACATCGCACCGCCGGCCGGTGTCGAGGTCATCAACCCCGACCTGCACATCGCGACGCTCAACGACAAGGGCAGCATCGAGATGGAGCTGACCGTCGAGCGCGGTCGCGGCTACGTCTCGGCGCAGCAGAACAAGTCCGGTGACCAGGAGATCGGCCGCATCCCGGTCGACTCCATCTACAGCCCGGTCCTCAACGTCACCTACAAGGTCGAGCTGACCCGAGTCGAGCAGCGCACCGACTTCAACAGCCTCGTCCTCGACGTCGAGACCAAGCAGGCCGTCACCCCGCGTGACGCGCTCGCCTCTGCCGGCAAGACCCTCGTCGAGCTCTTCGGCCTCGCCCGTGAGCTCAATGTCGAGGCCGAGGGCATCGACATGGGCCCGTCGCCGACGGATGCCGCGCTCGCCGCGGACCTCGCTCTGCCGATCGAGGACCTCGACCTCACGGTCCGTTCCTACAACTGCCTCAAGCGCGAGGGCATCCACACCGTGGGTGAGCTCGTCGGCCGCAGTGAGGCGGACCTGCTCGACATCCGCAACTTCGGTCAGAAGTCCATCGACGAGGTCAAGGCCAAGCTCCACGGCATGGGTCTCGCCCTGAAGGACAGCCCCGCCGGCTTCGACCCGAGCCAGATCGCTTCCTACGACGACGAGTTCAGCTTCGCCGACGCCGACGACGCAGAGGACGCGTCGTTCGCCGAGGACGAGCAGCTCTGACGCTGACCCACATCAAGGAGTAAAGACATGCCTACGCCCACCAAGGGTCCCCGTCTCGGAGGCGGACCGGCTCACGAGCGCCACATCCTGGCCAACCTCGTGACGTCGCTGTTCGAGCACGACTCGATCACGACCACCGAGACCAAGGCCAAGCGCCTTCGTCCGCTCGCCGAGCGCCTCGTCACCTTCGCCAAGCGTGGTGACCTTCACGCCCGTCGCCGGGTCATGACGGTCATCCGCGACAAGGGTGTCGTTCACCGCCTCTTCGTCGAGATCGCACCTGACATGGCCGAGCGCCAGGGTGGCTACACCCGCGTCACGAAGATCGGCCCCCGCAAGGGCGACAACGCCCCCATGGCGGTCATCGAGCTCGTTCGCGAGCCCGTTGCCAAGAAGGCCACCGTCAAGGAGGCCGAGGGCGCGACCAAGCGTGCCGTCAAGGAGTCCAAGGCCGCCGAGGCCGAGGTCACCGAGACCGTCGAGGCCGAGGCCACCGACGCTCCCGCCACCGAGGCTGCAGCCGCAGTCGACCTGCCCAAGGGCGCTGTTGCTGCCACCGAGGACGGCTCCGCTCCCGAGGGCTACTCGGTCAAGGGCAACGCCGACTCCGGCAAGTACCACGTCGAGGGTTCGCAGTGGTACGACCAGACCGAGGCCGAGTTCTGGTTCGCTTCGGCCGACGACGCCAAGGCAGCCGGCTTCGAGCCTGCTGGTGGCGAGGCCAAGCAGGTCGAGGACGACAACGCCTGATCTGTTTCGCCTTTCAAACGGGCCGTTCACCTTCTTGGTGAGCGGCCCGTTTGCGTTGCGCCTCGCGAGTGGCGGACCAATGGACATGCAGTAGTGCCGGGCGCGCGTCTCCCTCGTGCTCAGACTGGGCTGCCGATGGAATTGTGTAGGTCCATTGGGCTGCCCACTGCATGTCCATTGGCCCGGGAGTCTCGCTCAGATGTGGGTGGTGCCGCCGGCTCGCCAGTAGAGGCCGGCGTCGCGCTCGAGGAACTCGTTCTCGACGAGGTAGCGGCGCAGGGCGGCATGGTCGGGGTGGAAGCGGTGCATGACGTCGTTGACCTCGGCCTCGGTGTAGCGGACGCCGGGTTCGAAGGACTGGGCGATGTGGTCGAGGATGACGAGGCGCTTGGTGAGCTTGGTGGGGATGCTCGAGAGGCGGCCGTCGGCGCCGATGAAGGCGCGCAGGACGAGGTCGCGGTGGGCCAGGGCATCGGTGAGGTTGGGGCGACTCATGCACTCGAGCCTAGGGAGTGGCCGGGCCTGACGCGAGCGAGTTGTCGGGGGCGGCAGTGCGCGTGCCCGGGCCGACGAAATGTCTCGCCAGCGGGAGCATCAGGAGCACGAGAACCATGGGGACGGCATACCCGATCCGCAGGTTGCCGCTGCCGATCGCTCCGGTGAGGACGGCACCCAGGAGGGCGCCGACGTAGTTGAACTGGTTGAAGCGGGCGATGACCGAGTCGACGCGGGCGCGGTGGGCGACCTCGTCGATGGGGCCCGCGGCGGGGTCGGATTCGCTGGCGATGCGGGCTGCCGCCGAGAAGGCGAGGGGCGCGATGATGGCGACGCCGAGGCCCACGACGAAGAAGCCGAGGATGCCGACCTGCCACGTCGAGCGCGGGGCGAAGACGATGATCGCGAGGCCGATGAAGGCGATGATGCTCCCGCCGCGCACGACCGTGCGGGCGCCGAGGCGTGCGGTGAGGCCGTCACCGAAGAGGCGGGCGAGCAGGGTGGCCGCGAGGTAGGGGAGGGTCGCCAGCGCAAACATCGAGCTGTTCGTCGGCGGGTTGTCGAAGACGTTCGTCGCTGCTGAGGTAGACCGGTCCCCACGCGGTCGCGGACGTGTCGACCATGTAGAAGAGGATCAGCGCGACGCCGACGAGAAGGATGCGTGACCACGGCACGCCCAGCTCCGTGGTTGACGGGGATGCGACCGTGGGGACGTCGCGGCGGAGCAGCGGAGCGGCCAGGGTTGCGAGTGGTGCCAGCACGAGCACGAGGACCGTGGTGGACAGCGACATGGGCGTGAACGCCAGCGCGGTGGCGAGCAGGCCACCTGCGGTCCAGGCCGCGTGGAACGACGGCATGACCGGGCGGCCGATGCGGTGCTCGACGGCCACGGCCTGCATGTTGCTCGCGGCATCGTTGGCGCCCAACCCGACGCCGTAGAGCGCGAGGCCCGGCAACGTAGAGCGGGAACAGGCCCCGCCGCCGCGAGCCCCCAACCGCAGGACGACGAAGGCGAGGGCAATGACGCCGAGGGCGAGGCGCAGGGTGCGGGCGCTGTCGATCCGCTTGGCCAAGGTTTCGGCGAGGACCGACCCCACCCCGGCCAGCAGGACGAGCATGAGCATCAGCCCCGAGAGGGCCAGCTCGGAGACATCGAACAGGTCCTGTACCTCGGGCAGGCGCAGCGTCATCGAGATGAAGAGCAGGCCTTGGACGAAGAAGGCCGCGCTGATGGCGACGCGGGCCGGTCGCACGTTCACGTCAGCTCTGGGTTGTGCGTGGCGTCGCCGGGCTCCAGAGGGCCGACGAGACCGTTGGTGACGATGCGCAGCAGGCGACGAAGCTGCTCTGTGTGATCGCCGATCGCGACCCACGGTTCGTCCTCGCCCATGACCACCAGCTCGGCACCGACCACCTCGCGGTCGGCGAGCCAGTGCTCCTGGTAGTACGTGGCGAAGTCGCGGCCGCGTTCGACGGCGCCGGCGATCCAGGTCACCGCCTCGGCGAACTTCTCGTTGTCCGCGACCAAGGCGTCGTATGCCGTTTGCGCGCGTTCCGTGCGCTCTCGTGCGTTCGTCACGCCCTCGACCGTAGTCCGTGCGGATCGCGGGTGTGGGCAGGTCGTGTCCTAGGCTGCGGACCCATGACCTTGCTGCGGGTGCGGATCGACCTCGCCTATGACGGCACCGACTTCTCCGGCTGGGCCGCGCAGCCCGGACGCCGGACGGTCGAGGGTGAGCTGTCTGCTGCCCTGACGACATTGCTCCGGGCCCCAGAACCGGTGCGGCTCACGGTTGCTGGGCGCACCGACGCCGGTGTCCACGCGCGCGGCCAGGTCGTGCACGCCGACATCGACGCAACCCTGTATGCCGCGTTGCCCGGTCGGTCTTCGCGCTCACCGGAGGACGCGGCGCGAACCCGGCTGGCCGGCATACTCCCGTCCGATGTCGTCGTGCGCGCGGTGTCGCGCGCACCCGACGGGTTCGATGCGAGGTTCGCGGCGATCCAGCGCCGGTATCTCTACCGGATCTGCGACGACCCCGGAGCCCTCGATCCGCTGCGTCGCGGGGACACGGTCGTCCTCAAGGATCCTCTCGACGTGGCCGCGATGCATGAGGCTGCCGGCCGGCTCGTCGGGCTCAACGACTTCGCGGCGTTCTGCAAGAAGAGGGAGGGCGCAACAACCGTTCGCACGCTGCTCGACTACTCCTGGGACCGCGCACCTGACGGCACTGTCGAGGCCACCGTCGTCGCAGATGCGTTCTGCCACAGCATGGTTCGCGCCCTGGTGGGTTCCGTGGTGCCGGTGGGCATGGGACGTGCGGAGGTCGACTTCCCGCGCGAGATCCTGACCGGAGGAGCCCGGGATCCGCGGGTGAAGGTGATGCCCGCGCACGGACTCTCGCTCGAAGAGGTGAGCTATCCGGCCGACGCCGACCTCGCCGCCCGGGCCGTGGAGGCCCGCTCAACGCGCACCCTCGACGGCTAGGGGCCGATGGTGACGTTCTCGCCACGCAGGTGAGCGCGAAAACCGTTGGCCTGCACAGCAACTGAGGTCAACGCCATGCCTTTGGGGACGCCCTGGACGGTGTGCCGGATTGTCACGAGCTCGCGGACGATCGCCGAAGCGGCTGTGTCAAGCCAGTCCGGGCCATCGAAGTCGACGGTCTCGGGCTCGATGACGAGCTGGCCGTTGACGGCCTGAACCCTGCCTGTGGCACGCACGGTGATGTCGCGGCTGAGGATATTGACGGTCCGGACGAGGGCAGCCCGACCGTTTGGACCTGCGCTCAGCGTGACCCCGTCGCCGATCTGGCCGGCTGCGGTCTCGAAGGGAAGCGTCGCGTCGATGTCGAGTCGTTCGGCGCGCAGTCCGTCCTTGGTCAAAGCGACGCCGCTGCCGATGGCGGCGACGTCGGTCAACTCGCCGTCGGGGGAGACGACGTCGGCGCTGCTCAGCCGGACCTCGCTGAGCCACGTGCCGTCAGCGCCATGGTCGTGGCCGTCGTCAGCAGAGTGGGACGCGGAGGCGCTGGAGGACCGACTCGAGGTGGGCGTGGGAACGTCGGACCCGGTCCCGGGGCGGCCCACGGACCACACGAGGGCCAAGGCGGCAACGAGCAGGGCCACGAGCGTGGTGACGGCACCGAGGATGAACTGCTTCACCAGCCACATCCTGCCTTGTGCGCCTGAACCCACGGCCCGACGTGGGCTCAGGCGCACAAGGCGAGGCCCAGGGCTTCATGTAAAGCGTTTACGCAGATAGCCTCCACTCCTGTCCCTTGTGAGTGCCCCGCGTGGTCACAAAGGACTACGACCGCGCACCAATAGGGGTGCCGCGGCGATTTTGGAGGAGCAACGATGCCGAGTCCACGCCGCGTGTATGCCGTCCTGGCCGGGGGCGCTCTCGCTCTCGCCCCGCTCGTGGGGGCTGCGCTCCCCGCCGCGGCCGAGACGACGTCGGTCGCCCTCGCTGGCTCGCTCCAAGACGAGCTCGGCTGCCCCGACGACTGGAAACCCGCTTGCAGCGCAACAGAACTGACCCGGCTCGGTGACACGACGGCATACGCAAAGACGTTCACGCTCCCCGCAGGGAACTATGAGTTCAAGGTCGCGATCAACGACACGTGGGACGTGAACTACGGCGCAGGAGGGGTCTTCGACGGCCCCAACATCCCTCTCGTCCTCGGGGGCACGACGACGTTGAAGTTCGCCTATGACGACGTGAGCCACCTCGTGACGTTCACGCCGCAGGGCCTCTCCGGCGGCACGACCGGTGCGGACGCAGCCCTGGCCGCGAACTCCCTTCGCTCACCGCTCACCAAGGAGCGGTTCTACTTCCTCATGGCCGATCGGTTCGCCAACGGCGCGACGGCCAACGACAAGGGCGGTCTCACCGGCGGGCCGCTCACGACGGGGTTCGACCCCACCAACAAGGGCTTCTACCACGGTGGTGACCTCAAGGGGGTGCTCAACAAGCTCGACTACATCAAGGGCATGGGGACGACCGCCATCTGGCTCACGCCGAGCTTCAAGAACAAGCCAGTGCAGGGCAAACCGGGGGAGGAGAGCGCGGGCTACCACGGCTACTGGATCACCGACTTCACCCAGATCGACCCGCACCTCGGCACCAACGCGGAGATGAAGGCGCTCATCGCGGCGGCGCACAAGAAGGGGATGAAGGTCTTCTTCGACATCATCACCAACCACACCGCTGACGTCATCGACTACCGGGGCGGGACCTACACCTACAAGTCCAAGAAGGCCGCGCCCTACAAGAACGCCACGGGTGTGGTCTTCGATGACCGCGACTACGTCAACGAGACGTTCCCGGAGATGGACCCGGCGACGTCCTTCCCCTACGTGCCGTTCTTCCACGCGGGCGACGAGGACGCCAAGACCCCGGCCTGGCTCAACAACCCGCTGATGTACCACAACCGCGGTGACTCGACCTTTGCCGGTGAGTCCTCCACCTATGGCGACTTCATCGGGCTGGACGACCTGTTCACCGAGCGTCCCGAGGTCGTCGACGGCATGGGCGAGATCTACAAGGAGTGGGTCGATTTCGGCATCGACGGCTTCCGCATCGACACCGTCAAGCACGTCAACCTCGAGTTCTGGCAGAAGTTCGTTCCGGACATCCTCGGCGAGGCCAAGCGGGTCGGCAACGACGACTTCTTCGCCTTCGGTGAGGTCTACGACGGCAACCCGGCGGTCATGTCCGAGTACACGACGCGCGGCAAGCTCCAGGCCACGCTCGACTTCGGGTTCCAGCAGCAGGGCGTTGACCTCGCCAAGGGCAAGCCGGCCAACGTGCTCGCGGACTTCTTCGCCAAGGACGACTGGTACACCGACGCCGACAGCAACGCCTATGAGCTGCCGACCTTCCTCGGCAACCACGACATGGGCCGCGTCGCGATGTTCCTCAAGGAGGCCTCGGCCAACGAGGCCGAGCACCTGGCGCGCGTGAAGTTCGCCGAGTCGCTGATGTTCGCCACTCGCGGCAACCCGGTGACCTACTACGGCGACGAGCAGGGCTTCATCGGCACCGGCGGCGACCAGCTGGCGCGTGAGGACATGTTTGCCAGCAAGGTCGACATCTACAACACCGAGGACGTCCTCGCCGGGCCGGAGGGGTCACGCGACCGCTACGCCACGGACCACCCGCTCTACACGCACATCCGAGACCTGTCGGCCGTGCGGGCCAAGAACCCGGCGCTCGCGGACGGTGCCCAGGTCGCGCGGTTCGCGGCCGACGGGGCTGGGATCTTCGCGGTCTCGCGCATCGACGCCTCGCAGAAGGTCGAATACGTCGTCGCGGCCAACAACTCGACGACGGCAGCGTCGGCGACCTTCCCGACCTGGAGCAAGGGCAAGGGTGTCGTCTTCACGCCCATCTCGGGCACGGACACGGCGGTCAAACCGGCCGCGGACGGGTCGGTCAAGGTCACGGTGCCGCCGCTGACGGTGAGCATCTGGAAGGCGAACAAGGCGATCAACACTTCGGGTGCTGCACCGACGATCGAGGTGTCGACCGGCGCCGCCACCACCGTCGCGGGTCGGGCCGAGGTCTCCGCCAACGTCGCAGCGAGCACGTTCGCCCAGACGACCTTCCTCTACCGGCCGGTCGGCACGACGCAGTGGCGCACCATCGGGACCGACGACAATGCTCCGTTCCGCGTCTTCCACGACGTTGCGGGTATGCCGCTGGGCTCGGTTCTCGAGTACCGCGCCGTCGTGCGCGACGCGGCTGGTCGCGTGGCCGCGGACGGCACGTGGGCGACCGTCGTGGCGGACACACCGCCGCCGGCCGAGGCGGAGATCGGTGACTCGCCGGCCACCCAGCCGACGTCCGTCGTCCCCGCCGGCACGCACAACTCCGAGATGGGCTGTGCCACCGACTGGGAACCGTCATGTGTCGACGCCCGGTTGGCCCTCGACGCCCAGGACAAGATCTGGAAGGGCGCCTTCACCCTGCCGGTCGGGCCCTACGCCTACAAGGCCGCGCTCAACGGATCGTGGACGGAGAACTACGGCGACAAGGGTGAGCGCGATGGCGCGAACATCTCCTACGAGACCCTGGACGGTGCGGTGACGTTCTACTACGACCCGACGACGCACTGGGCGACCTCGGACGAGCAGACCGAGATCATCACGGTGCCGGGTTCGTTCCAGTCCGAACTGGGCTGTTCGGCGGACTTCTCACCGGACTGCATGCGTCCGTGGTTGCAGGACAAGGACGGCGACGGCATCTTCAGCTGGGCGACGACGAAGATCCCGGCAGGCAGCTGGACGTTCAAGGTGGCTCACGGCCTGTCGTGGACCGAGAACTACGGCGACGGTGGAGTGCCCAACGGCGCCAACATGGCGCTCACGGTGCCGACTGATGGCGCCAAGACGTCGTTCACCTACAACTCGACGACGCACCTCACGACCGTGACGAGCCAGTGACCCGCTCGGCCGCGCGCCTGCGCTCGCGGCCGAGCTCCCACAGGTAGTGGTCGAAGTCGACCTCCATCGTGTGGCGGGCTGACTGGTAGAAGCGCTGCTTGTATGCCGTGTCGTCCGCGGCGAGTTCCGTGCGCAGTTCCGCTGTGGGCGGGAGCGCGAGCTCACCGGTCAGCAGGGCTGCCACGAAGGCACTCTGGGCCTCCGACAGTGGCATCACGGCGCCCACCGGCTGCAGCAGCCCGATGAAGAACAGGCCGGGCAGGTCGGGGTGGACCATCCGCTTCCACAGGGGGAGGTCGTTGCCGGGCGCCGAGACCAGCGACGGATCCAGGAACGGGAAGCTCACGCGGTAGCCCGTCGCCCACACGATCAGGTCGCACGGGACGGAGCTGCCGTCGGTGAAGACCACGCGGTCACCGTCGAGTCGCTGGATCCCGGGCTTGGGGAGGAGCTTGCCCGAGCGCAACGCACCGCGGATGCCTTCTGACTGCACCGGGTGGGACTGGCCGGGACGGTGCTCGGGCTGGGGCAGGCCCAGCTTGGCGACGTTGCCGGAGAGCTTGGCGCCGAAGGCCAGGCGCGCACTGGTGACCCACCACGGCAGCCACGACGGCAGTGTCACCTGGTCGGACGGCTTGCCCAGGAGGAACTTGCGCAGCACCCACTGACCACGCCGCTGGGAGATGTGCGCCGAACGGGCGACCTTCGACGCCTCGACAGCGATGTCCATGGCCGAGTTGCCGGACCCCACGACGACGACGTCGTGGCCGCGCAGTTGCGCGGCCGAGTTGTAGGCGTGCGAATGGATCTGGGTGCCGTTGAACGTGCCGGGGTATGCCGGGTCGGGCAGGCGTGCGTCCCAGTGATGGCCGTTGGCGACCATCACGTTGTCGTACTCGCGCTGCTGAGCGCCCTCGGGCCCGGTGAAGCTCACGCGCCAACGACCGTCGTCGGTCCGCTCGACCGTGTCGACGCGCGTGTTGAACGTGATGGTGTGGCGGAACCCGAAGTGGTCGACATAGGCCGCGAAGTAGTCCGCGATCTGGTGGTGGGCCGCGTAGTCCGGGTAGCCCTCCGGCATGGGGAAGTCCGAGTAGGCCATGCGCGGGCACGAGGTGTTGATCTCGAGCGTCTCGTAGCAGGCCGACTGCCCATTGGGGTTCTGGTAGACCCATGTGCCCCCGATCGCGCTGCCGAGCTCGAAGCAGTCGAAGGGGAGCCGGGCTTCGTAGAGCGCCTTGGCCGCCGCGATCCCGCTGGAGCCGGCGCCGATCACACACGTCGTCGGCAGCGTGGGGTCCGGGTCCAGGCGGTCGCGACGGGCTGGCGCACGGTCCTTGGGCTTGACGAGGTAGGCCATGAGTTGATGCTTCCACCGAAACCTCGTCGCGGGCAGGGTTTCAGGCGGTGGCGGCGTCCGGGTCGCCGTCTGCCAGGTCGATCGCGCGCTCGCGTTCGCGGCGTCGGGCCGGCAGGAAGCAGACGAAGCCCATGGTGCTCACCACGCCGGCGACCACCATGGCGGTGCCGACGGAGGTGCGGGCGGCGAGGAGGCCGAGGAGTGGGCAGGACGATGGCGCCACCACCCTGCATCGCCAGCGAGCCCATCGACAGGATCGTGGCGCGGTTCTTGGAGCTGGCCTCTCGGTGCATGAGCCCCAGGTACGCCGGGCCTGCGGCTCCGTGCATCGTGTAGGTGAACAGGTAGGCAGCGATGAGTGCCGCCGGCCCGAGGGCCAGGCCCATGACGACCACACCGAGCCCGTTGATGACGCGGCCGAGGATCGCCGCTCGCACCAGACCGAGCCGATCGGCGAGCTTGCCACCGAACCAGGACCCGAACGAGAACAGCGCCCAGCCACCGGCAGCAGCAGGTCCCATCCAGACGCCAGCCCGGGTCTCCGAGCCGAGGAGCTCGGCAAGTCGCAACGGGAGGAGCGTTTCGTACGCCATCATCCCGGTGACCCAGAACAGTTCGACGAGCACGAGGCTGCGCAGGACCGTGTTGGTGCGCAGGAGGCGCAAACCGTCTCTGATGACCGTGGGTGTGTCGCGCACCGACGAGGCGAGCCGGGGCGCGAGGCGCCCTGCGCTGCGGGGTGTCTCGCGCAGCAGCGTCAGAGTGGCCAGCAGGTGCACGACGCACAGGGCCACGAAGATCTGGACGGGCAGCAGCAGCGCGCTCGACTCCTTGAACGGGTGCCACGCCACGAGCCCGCCCGAGATGAGGGCACCGCCCCCCATGCCGATGCCGACGAGGACGCCCTGGATGGACAGGGCGCCGTGCACGTCCGCACCCGGCTCGACGTCGTGGACGGTGTCGACGTACCACGCCTCGAGGGGGCCGGAGTCGAGGGCGCGATAGACGCCCATGAGTCCGGCGGCGAGGGCGAACGTCCAGAACGACTGGGCGAAGAGGAAGGCGAAGCCAGCCACGATGTTCACGAGGCCAGCGGCCAGGAGCACGGGCTTGCGACCCAGCACGTCGGCGAACCCGCTCGTCGGCAGCTCGAGCAGGAGGACCATGATCCCCTGCGCCGTCATGTAGAGCGTGATCTGCTCCACCGACAGGCCGCGCTCGCGGGCGATGAGGGTGAAGAGTCCGACGACGAAACCGACCGGCAACCACCGCGTGGTCGACAGGAAGTAGAAGACGCGGCGCGCGGCGACGGGGGAGAGGCTCGTGGTCACGACTCCTCCCCACGGGGGATGCGGTCGAGGTCCAGCGGGTAGGTGACGTTGTAGACGGCGAGGCGGCGCGCAGCCGGATTGCCCTGTCCCACACGGCGATAGCGCGCGACGACCTCGTCGAGCTCGGCCTTCATCTCCTGCAGTTGCGCCGGAGTGGCGATGACGTAGGAGTCGTTCATGCCAGCGGCGTCGCGCCAGGCGATCGGCCAGGCGGCCTCGACGTCGAGCCACTTCTCGAACTGCTCGGCGAAGTGCCGCGTGTAGTCGCGCACGAGCCAGTTGAGCGCCGTCTCGGAGTCCTCGTCCCCGTCGAAGTCGCTGGGTTCGAACGTGTGGCTCTCGGTGGCGGCCCGCCAGAGACGCCTCTTGCCCTCACCCTCACCGGTGTCGGCGACGAGGCCCACCGACTCGAGCTTGCGCAGGTGATAGCTCGTGGCGCCGGAGTTGGTGCCGAGGGAGGTCGCGAGGTCGGTGGCCGTCGCAGGACCCCCGCGCCGCAGGCTCGAGAGCAGACGTGAGCGGAGCGGGTGAGCAAGCACCTTGAGCGAGGCGGCGTCGAGGCGGAGGCCGGTGAGGCCCGCGTTGTCGAAGGTTTCTGAGGGCATGTGTGCACAATACCTGTGCACACTCTGTTTGCACAACATTTGTGTATGCCGTGCTCCCGCCGCTGTTTGCGCAGGTCAGGTGCCCTTTTGGGGTGGGTTGAGGTCGATTTGGGTGCTGGGCGGCTGATCCGTAAACTTGAGGACTGTTGTGCCGTGCGCCCTTCCCAGGGTGACCCGAGAGGCAGGGACCGAATTAGGTCGCTACCCTGGCGGGAGCACACGGCATACCCCTGAGGTTTGTCTTCGGACGCAACCACAGGCTCCCCGTTCCATCCACACGTTAGGTAACACCGTGCGTACCTTCACCCCGAAGCCGGGCGACATCACCCGCACGTGGCACATCATCGATGCCACGGACGTCGTGCTCGGTCGCCTCGCCGTTCAGACGGCGACGCTCCTGCGCGGCAAGCACAAGCCGACCTTCGCCCCCCACGTTGACGGTGGCGACTTCGTCATCATCATCAACGCCGAAAAGGTCGCCCTCACCGGCGCCAAGGCCGAGCAGAAGAAGGCCTACCGCCACTCCGGCTTCCCGGGTGGTCTGCGCAGCCGCAACTACGTCGAGATGCTCGAGAAGTACCCCGAGAAGGCCGTTGAGAAGGCCGTCCGCGGCATGCTTCCCCGGACCACCCTCGGTCGCGCGCAGCTCACGAAGCTCAAGGTCTACGCCGGCGCCGAGCACCCCCACGCTGCTCAGCAGCCCAAGCCCTTCGAGATCACCCAGGTGGCCCAGTAATGACCGAGAACACCAGCATCGAGGCCCCTGAGGCTGAGTTCGGCACCGACACCGAGGACCAGGAGATCACCGAGTACACCTCGGAGTCCTCCGCCGACGTCGCAGGCGAGTCTGCCCGCCGCGCTGCCGTGACCGCGCCCGGCGCAGCCACCGGTCGTCGCAAGCAGGCCATCGCCCGCGTGCGCATCGTCCCCGGCACCGGCGAGTGGAAGGTCAACGGCCGCACGCTCGAGGCCTACTTCCCCAACAAGGTTCACCAGCAGATCGTCAACGAGCCGTTCACGATTCTTGAGCTCGCTGGCGCCTACGACGTGCTCGTGCGCGTCCACGGTGGTGGCCCCTCCGGCCAGGCCGGCGCCGTCCGTCTCGGTGTCGCCCGCTCGCTCAACGGAATCGACGAGGAGCTGAACCGTCCGGCACTCAAGAAGGCCGGCTTCCTCAAGCGCGACTCCCGCGTTCCCGAGCGCAAGAAGGCCGGTCTCAAGAAGGCCCGTAAGGCACCCCAGTACTCCAAGCGCTGATCCCGCTGGCGCGGTCTCATCGCTTGGCTCCTCAAGCGCTGGATCGAGCCGCTGGCGCGGTCTCATCGCTTGGCTCCTCAAGCGCTGGATCACTGCTCGTTCGATGGCGGCACCCGATTTCTTCGGGTGCCGCCATCGGCGCGTTCGGGGGTAAGTTCGACGAGATGCGCGGTTCTGTGCGCCGCCTGCTGTGGCAGGCATGGCGCGAATTCGCCTACTCGACTGTCTGACAAACGAAAGGTCCACCGAGCATGTCTCGACTCTTCGGTACCGACGGCGTGCGTGGTCTCGCCAACGTCGACATCACTGCCGACCTCGCCATGCGCCTCGCCATGTCGGCCGCCGAGGTCCTCGGTCGCAGCGCACGAGAGGCCGGGCGCAAGCCCAAGGCCGTCGTGGGGCGCGACCCTCGGGCCTCAGGTGAGTTCCTCAGCGCGGCCGTGATCGCCGGACTGGCCTCGTCCGGTGTCGACGTCCACGACGTCGGCGTGCTGCCGACGCCGGCCGTCGCCTTCCTCACCGCAGACATGGACGCCCACTTCGGCGTCATGCTCTCGGCCTCGCACAACGCCATGCCGGACAACGGCATCAAGTTCTTCGCGCTCGGCGGGCACAAGCTCCCCGACGCCCTCGAGGACGAGATCGAGGCCGGGCTCAACACGCCGCCGGAGCTCCCCACCGGAGCCCAGGTCGGTCGGGTGCACCAGAACCGCGCCGGCCAGGCCCGCTACGTCGCTCACCTGCTCGAGGCCATCCCCAACCGGCTCGACGGCCTCACCGTCGTCATCGACGGCGCCCACGGTGCTGCCTCGTCGGTCTCGCCCGAGGTCTTCCGCCTCGCTGGCGCCGAGGTCATCGAGATCGGGACCGAGCCCGACGGCCTCAACATCAACGACGGCTACGGCTCCACGCACCTGACTCACCTCAAGGACGCCGTCGTGCGTCGCGGCGCCCACCTCGGCATCGCCCATGACGGTGACGCCGACCGCTGCCTCGCGGTCGACGCCGACGGCAACGAGATCGACGGCGACCAGATCATGGGGATCCTCGCGGTCGACATGAAGTCACGTGGGGCGCTGCACGAGGACACCCTCGTCGCCACGGTCATGAGCAACCTCGGCCTCATCCAGGCGATGGAGCGCGAAGGCATCACGGTCAAGCAGACCGGTGTCGGGGACCGCTACGTCCTCGAGGAGATGCGGGCCTCCTCGCACACCCTCGGTGGTGAGCAGTCCGGCCACGTCATCCTGCTCGAGCACGGCACCACCGGCGACGGCGTCCTCACCGGACTCATGCTCGCCGCGCGCATGGTCGCGACCGGCAAGACCATCGCCGAGCTCGGCACCGTCATGACCCGCATGCCGCAGGTCCTCATCAACGTCAAGGGCGTCGACAAGGCCCGCGTCGAGACCGATGAGGGCGTCCAGGCCGCGGTCGCCGCAGCCGGGGTGCAGCTCAACGGCTCAGGGCGCGTCCTGCTCCGCAAGTCCGGCACCGAGCCGGTCGTGCGCGTCATGGTCGAGGCCGCCACCAAGGACGACGCCCAGCTGGTCGCCGACCGCCTCGTGGCCGTCGTCAAGGACCGCCTCACCCTCTGAGGCCCCGCGCCACCAGCATCGAAGTAGACAGGGTCCCACCTCCAGCGACTGGAGGCGGGACCCTGTCTACTTTCGACTGTTCTAGCCGAGGCCGGCGCCTCCGCTGTAGCGGCCGTGGGTGCCCGGCTGGCGCTCGTCAAGGCCGTCTGCGGCCGCGTCGGCGACGTGACGCTTGCTGTATGCCGCGTCCTCGGCTCCCGGTTCGACGTGCGTCGGGTCGAGCACGCGCTGGAGGAAGACCCTGGTCCGCTCCTCCTTCGGTTCGCCGATGACCTGCTCGGGGGAGCCCTCCTCGACGATGTAGCCACCGTCCATGAAGATCACCCGGTCGGCGACGTCGCGCGCGAAGGCCATCTCGTGGGTGACGACGAACATCGTCATCCCCTCCGTGGCCAGTCGGCGCATGACCGAGAGCACGTCACCCACGAGCTCGGGGTCGAGCGCAGAGGTCGGCTCGTCGAACAGCATGAGCTTGGGGTCCATCGACAGGGCGCGGGCGATGGCGACACGCTGCTGCTGACCACCGGAGAGCTGCGCGGGGAAAGCATCGGCCTTCTCGGACAGGCCGACCTTCTCAAGGTTCTCGCGGGCCTTGGCCTGCGCTTCTTCCTTCGAGCGCTTGAGGACCGTGATCTGCGCGATGGTGCAGTTGTCGAGCACGGACAGATGTGGGAAGAGGTTGAACTGCTGGAAGACCATGCCCATGCTCCGACGGACAGCGTCGATGTCGCAGTCGGGATCGGTCACCTCGTCGCCACCGACGGTGATCGACCCACTGGTCGGCTCCTCGAGGAGGTTGATGCAGCGCAAGAACGTCGACTTGCCCGAGCCCGATGGGCCGATGACACAGACGACCTCTCCCTGGCTGATCGTCGCGTTGAGGCCTCGAAGGACGTGGTTGGCGCCGAACGACTTGTGGAGGTCGGTGACCTTGACGACGGGGGATCCGGAGGTCGTGGTGGTGCTTGTCATGACTCAGCGCTCCTTCTTCTGGCGGGCTTCCATGCGTCGCACGAGGTATGGAGAGCGGCAGGGTGATGATGAGGTAGCAGAAGCCGGCCACCACGAGCGGCGTGAGGTTGGAACTGTCGCTGGCGAGGTCACGTCCGTACTTCGTCAGCTCGTAGCCGCTGACCGACAGGCCGAGGACGTAGACGAGCGAGGAGTCCTTGACGAGGAGGATGACTTCATTGGTCAGTGGCGGCGTGATGACGCGGAAGGCCTGGGGCAGGACGATCTTGCGGGTGGCGACACCGGCCGGCATACCCAGGGAACGGGCCGCCTCGACCTGTCCCGGAGGGACGGCCTGGATCCCAGCACGGATGGTCTCGGCCATGTAGGCGGAGGCCACGAGGCCGAGGGCGACCCACACCGTTCCATAGGGGTCATAGGGAATGACCAAGCCGCTCGAATGCCAGGGGCAGCAGGCCAAAGGCGATGAAGACGACGATCGCCGGCAGGCCGCGGAAGAACTCGATCCACACCGTGGCGATCCAGCGATACGGCCCGACCGACGACAGGCGCATCAGGGCGAGCACGGTGCCGAGCACCAGTCCGATGACGAAGGCGCCCGCGGTGTAGACGAGGGTGTTCTTCAAGGCAGAGCCCAGCCCGAGGTCAGGGTTTCCTTGATCAGGTCCGTGCGGAAGAACACGCTCTGGATCTGGCCCCAGTTGGCCGTGAACGCCGACGACGAGCACCACGGCAATGAGGACCGCGTACTGCGACCCATCTGATGCGTTGGGCGCGTTTGCGCGGGGACAACTTCTTCTTCGGTGGCGCTTCGGTGGTGTTGGTGGTGCTCATCAGTTCTCCTGCCGACCTACGGGGTCATGGGCCACAACGCCGAGGGGCGGCGGGCCGGTCGAAACCGTACCGCCGCCCCCGACGATGCGGAAGGGTCACTTCGGGGCGTCGACTCCGAACCACTTCTTGTAGATCGTGTTGTAGGTGCCGTCGGCGACCGCGGCCTTGAGGACCTCGTTGGTCAGGTCCGTGAGCTTCTGACCGTTGGCGTCCTTCCGGAACATCAGGCCGTACTGCTCGCCCGTGTCGAACTCCTTGACGACAGCGGTCGTCGGGTTGTCCTTGACGTAGTCGAGGAGGGGGCCGTTGTCGTTGATCGCGGCGTCCACGCGGCCGGAGAGCACGGCGGCGAGCTGCGTCGGCAGGTCATCGAAGACGACCGGCGTGAAACCGTTGGCGGCCTTCTCCTTCTCGGCGAACTCCTGACCGGTGGTGTCGGTCTGGACACCGATCTTCTTGCCCTTGAGGCTCGCGAGGTCGGTGACGCCGGAGTCCTTCTTGGTGATGAGCGCGGCGGTCGAGTCGAAGTAGGGGTCAGAGAAGTTGATGGCTTCCTTGCGCTTGTCGTTGATCGTCGTCGCACCGAAGCCGCCGTCGCACTTCTTGGCCGCGAAGGCAGCGCCCGAGGTGATCGTCGCGAACTCGATGTCGACGACCTCCTGCTCGACGCCGAGCTTCTTGGCGACGAGTTCCATGAGGTCGACGTCGAAGCCGACGACCTTGGAGCCTTCCTTGAACTCGAACGGCTTGTAGGACAGGTGCGTGCAGGCCTTGAGCTTGCCTGCCGTGATCAGCGTGACGCCACTGGAGTTCGTGGCGGCGGGGGTGTCCCCGTCACCGGAACCGCAGGCGGCAAGGGCCAGAGTGGAAACGAGCGTCACGGCAGCGAGGGCGCTGGCGCGGCGGATACGTGAGGTGGTCACCGGGGAACTCCTTGGCGGTAGTGGACGTGGTCGACCCACGTCGGACTAGTTCGTGACCCTACCCAGCAGCGGGGCGCGATGCAGCGTCTTTCCTTCATCAGACCCCCGAATCGTGACCTGTGTTGCGGGGGTGTTGCCGTGGATCACGCGCCGTGGGCGGCGATGATCCGGGCGTATTCGCGCCCGGAGTCCTTGATGGTGCGCTTCTGCGTGTCGTAGTCGACGTGGATGATGCCGAACCGCTTGCTGTAGCCGAAGGCCCACTCGAAGTTGTCCATGAGCGACCACGCGAAATAGCCGCGGATGTCGGCACCGTCGTCGATCGCCTGCTTCGCAGCGTCGAGGTGACCATGCAGGTATGCCGTCCGGTCCGGATCGTGCACCGCCTCACCTTCCGGGCCGGTCTCGATGACGTCCGGCCAGGCCGAGCCGTTCTCGGTGATGTAGATCGGCAGGCCGGACTCCTGCGACGAGCGCATGAGGATGTCGTGGTGGCCCTGCGGCGAGATCTCCCAGCCCATGTCGGTGAGCGGCGGGCGGGGCTCGGTCTCCTCGACGTTGTCCCCTCCGGGGAGTGGGTGGACGGCACCCTCGGAGTGGCGGACCCGGGTGGGGAAGTAGTTGTTGACCCCCAGGTTGTCCAGTGGTGCGTTGATGACCTCGAGGTCGCCCTCCTGGATGTAGGCATGGTCCGTGAGGTGCGCGGTGTCGTCGAGGAGGCTCTGCGGGTACGCGCCGTGGAAGAGCGGTCCGAAGAAGATGCCGTTGAGGATGTTGTCGGCGCGACGCACGGCGTCGAGGTCGGCGTCGGTGGGGTTGTCGGGTCCGTAGACCTGGGTGGGGTTGAGGGTGATCGACACCTCCGCGTCGGCGCAGTTCTCGCGGATGATCGGCACCGCGGTCCCGTGCGCCAGCATGAGGTGGTGGGCGGACACGAGTCCCTCGACCGGGTCGGTGTGACCGGGTGCGTGGTGACCGAGTGAGTAGCTGAGCAGCGACGAGCACCATGGCTCGTTGAGGGTCGTCCAGTTCTTGACCCGGTCGCCGAGGGCGCCGACCACTGCGCCGGTGTATTCGGCGAACCAGTCCTTGACGTCGCGGTTGAGCCAGCCGCCCTTGTCGCCGAGCACCTGCGGCAGGTCCCAGTGGTAGAGGGTCACGAACGGGCGAATCCCGTTGTCCAACAGCGTGTCCACAAGGCGCGAGTAGAAGTCGATGCCGGGCTGGTTGATCGCACCAGTGCCGGTGGGAATGACGCGGGGCCAGGCGACGGAGAAGCGATAGGCCTCGAGACCGAGCTCCTTCATGAGCGCGACGTCCTCGGGCACCCGGTGGTAGTGGTCGCACGCCACCTCGCCCGACTCGCCCCCGAGGACCTTGCCGGGCTCGGCGCAATAGGTGTCCCAGATGGATGGGGAGCGGCCGTCCTCGGCCACCGCCCCCTCGATCTGATAGCTCGCGGTTGCTGCGCCCCACAGGAAGCCGTCGGGGAAGGTCGTCTCGAACGTCATGGACCCAACGTAGTGCGGGGATCAAGGCTGAGGCATGGTGTTCGTATGCCATACGAAGCAGTCACCCAGACCCTGTACACCATTGCCGCCACCGCCACGGGTGGGCGCGAAGGCACCGTCAAGAGCGAGGACGGCGTCGTCGACCTCCCCCTGGGCAAGCCGGGCAGCCAGGCCAACCCCAAGGCCAACCCCGAGACCCTCTTCGCAGCCGGCTACTCCGCCTGCTTCAGCGGTGCCCTCAACCTCGTCGCCAAGCAGGACGGCCTCGACACGAGCGAGTCGACCGTGACGGCCACCGTCACCTTCGGCAAGACCGAGACCGGAGCCGGCCTCGCTGTCGCCCTCGAAGCCGTCATCCCCGGCGTCGACCAGGCCAAGGCAACCGAGCTCGTCGAGAAGGCCCACCAGGTGTGCCCGTACTCCAAGGCCACCCGCGGCAACATCGACGTCACTGTCGCTGGCCGACCGGCCTGACGATGGCCTCCATCACGGTCATCGGCGGCCACGGCAAGATCGCACTGCGTCTTGCCCGGCAACTGACCGACGCGCGGCACGACGTCACGTCCTGGATCCGCAAGGGTGACCAGAGCGCAGACGTCGAGGAGGCCGGGGCCACTCCCGCGATCCTCGACGTCGAGTCCATGTCGGTCGAGCAGATGACCGAGGCGTTTGCCGGAGCGGACGTCGTCGTGTGGTCCGCCGGTGCTGGCGGCGGCAGTCCCGAACGCACCGTTGCCGTCGACCGTGACGCCGCGATCCGTTCGATGGACGCCGCGGTCGCTGCTGGTGTGCCGCGCTATGTGATGGTGTCCTACTTCGGTGCTGGTCCCAATCACGGTGTGCCGGAGGACAATTCGTTCTTCACCTATGCCCAGGCCAAGTCCGATGCTGATGCCTACCTTCGGGAGACGTCGCTCGACTGGACGGTCCTGGGGCCGAGTGCGCTCACGGATGATTCGGGTACGGGCCGCATCGAGGTCGGCGAGGGTCTCACCAGCTCCAACGTGACCCGCGACGACGTGGCGACCGTGGCGGCATACGTCGTCAAGCACGACGTCTTTGCTCGCACGACGGTGCTGTTCAACAACGGCGAGACGCCGATCAAGCTGGCGCTCGACGCGATCGTCTGAATCTCAGCTGGGCACAACCTCATCCCCGACGCGCACCACACCGGTGCCGTCGGGGATGAGCTGTATCGAGAACCAGGTCTTGCCGTCCCACCGGCGGTGGCGGGCCAGCGTGCGAATCGGCTCCTTGCCCGTGGCGAGAGCCTCGAGGTCGATGGTCGTCATGACGCAGCGGCTCGACGGGCCCGGCCACTCGGAAGGTCGTTCCGCCGAGGCGCACGTGGGACCACGAGTCCTCGACGAAGGCCTCGAGATCCCCATCGATGACGACGTTGGGACGGAACCGGTGGACCGGCAAGGGAGCAGGCAGTTCCTCGCCACGCTCGACCGCACCTTCGGCCACCCAGTCGTTGAGCTGGGCGAGCGACGCCAGGCTCGCGAGGGTCACCGGAGCATCATCGGCGTATGCCGTGTGGTCGCCTTCGCGACCGATCCCGGGCTTGAGTGCCCGACGCGTGGGGTCGGGGCAGCGCACCAGCCGCAGTCCCTGGACGCCGAGCGCGTCGCAGAGCCAGGCGTCGGCCTCTGGGGAGACGAGGGAGCCCCAGACGTCGTTGCTGTGGAGCCGCACGGGGATCTCGTCGCCCGCAGTCCGCCGGTGAGGTGCAGGTCCGCCAGGCCGTCGGCCCGCAAACGCAGACCCGTGGTCACGTCCGACGATGTCTCCGGGGTGTCCGCGGAGATGGAGAACAGGCGAGGAAGCTTCGCGCGCCGACACGAGCACGCCATCAGCGTCGATGACCATCCAGCGACGGTCACCCGCGAACCCCGCACCCTCCACGGTCGCGGCCTGGACGGGCCTGATCGCCCCGCTCTTGAGCGGATGCACGCTCAGCCCGACAACGCGCGCTGCTGACATCGGTCACCACCCGTCTTGATTCGGAACGGAAGGTCGAGCGTAGGGCGATGCGCGCGTTCGCGACGAAGGAGCGACTGAGCGTGCATCGCCCTACGTCCGACCTTCACGGCATTCCCCGTCTGTTCCTCAGACGCGGCGGTCGAGCTTGCCGCTGTCCACGTCGTAGAGGAACCCGCCCACGGCGATCGTGTCCGGGATGAGCGGGTGGGCGCGAATGGCCATGACGTCGGCCTTGAGGGCAGCTTCCTGGTCGTGGATGACGTGGAAGCCCTGCCACGAGGCGTCGGAGCCGGCCTTCTCGCCGATGATCTCGCGCAGCTCGGTCTCGGTGTACTTCGTCATCGCGCAGCTGGTGTGCGGGACCACGAGGATGCGCTGGACGTTGAGCAGGTGCACGCCGAGGACGAGGGCCTCGAGTGCTGCTGCCGTCACGCGGCCGCCGGGGTTGCGGAAGATCTTGGCGTCGCCGGGGGAGAGGCCGAGCATGCCGAGCGGGTCGATCCGCGAGTCCATGCAGGTCACGACGGCGACACCCCGGTGGGCAATGCCGTCGAAGCCACCGAGCGTGAACCGCGCTGCAAAGGCATCGTTGGCGGCAAGCAGGTCGTCGAATCCCTGTGGGGGAGTGGGGTTTTCACTCATAGCAGTCCTGGTCGCTTGGGGATGGTCATTGCCATCGGCTTGGTCACGGAGGCAAAGAAGTCGTTGCCCTTGTCGTCGACGACGATGAAGGCGGGGAAGTTCTCGACCTCGATCTTCCAGATCGCCTCCATGCCGAGCTCGGGGTACTCGAGCACCTCGACGCTCTTGATGCAGTCCTGGGCCAGGCGAGCAGCGGGCCCGCCGATCGAGCCGAGATAGAAGCCGCCGTGCTCGTTGCAGGCGTCCGTGACGACCTTGCTCCGGTTGCCCTTGGCGAGCATCACCTTGGACCCGCCCGCGGCCTGGAACTGCTCGACGTAGGAGTCCATGCGACCGGCGGTCGTCGGACCGAAGGAACCGGACGGCATACCTGCGGGGGTCTTGGCGGGACCGGCGTAGTAGACGGGGTGGTCGCGCAGGTAGTCGGGCATCTCCTCGCCGGCGTCGAGCCGCTCCTTGATCTTGGCGTGAGCGATGTCGCGGGCGACGACGAGTGGGCCGGTGAGCGAGAGGCGGGTCTTGACGGGGTGGGCCGTGAGCTCGGCGAGGATCTCGTCCATCGGCCGGTTGAGGTCGATCTCGACGACGGCGCCCTGACCGGTCGAACCGGCGCCGGTCGCCTCGTCGTCGTGAGTCTCGAGGGCGTCGTGGGTCGTGTCCGGGAGGAAGCGAGCGGGGTCGGTCTCGAGCTGCTCGATGAAGACACCCTCGGCCGTGATCTTGGCGAGCACCTGGCGGTCGGCCGAGCAGGACACCGCGATGGCGACGGGAAGTGAGGCGCCGTGGCGGGGGAGACGGACGACGCGCACGTCGTGGCAGAAGTACTTGCCACCGAACTGGGCGCCGATGCCGAACTCGCGGGTGAGGCCGAGCACCTGCTCCTCGAGCTCGGTGTCGCGGAAGCCACGTCCGGTGGCCGCATCGCCCGTGGTGGGGAGGGTGTCGAGGTACTTGGCGCTCGCGTATTTCGCTGTCTTGAGGGCGAATTCGGCGCTCGTGCCGCCGATGACGATGGCCAGGTGATAGGGCGGGCAAGCCGCCGTGCCGAGGCCGCGGAGCTTCTCGTCGAGGAAGCGCATCATGGCCGCCTCGTTGAGGACGGCCTTGGTCTCCTGGAAGAGGAACGACTTGTTGGCGCTGCCGCCGCCCTTGGCCATGAAGAGGAACTTGTAGGTGCTCTCGTGCCCCTCGGCGGTGTCGGCGTAGATCTCGATCTGCGCGGGGAGGTTGTTGCCGGTGTTCTTCTCCTCCCACATGTTCACCGCGGCCATCTGGGAGTAGCGCAGGTTGAGGCGCGTGTAGGCGTCGTAGATGCCGTTGCTCAGCGCCTTCTCGTCGACGCCTTCGGTGAGCACGTGCTGGCCACGCTTGCCCATGACGATCGCGGTGCCGGTGTCCTGACACATCGGGAGCACGCCACCCGCAGCGATGTTGGCGTTCTTGAGCAGGTCGAGGGCAACGAACTTGTCGTTGTTGCTCGCCTCGGGGTCATCGAGGATGTTGGCGAGCTGCTGCAGGTGCGCCGGGCGCAGGTAGTGCGCGATGTCGTGCATCGCCGTCTCGCTGAGCAGGCGCAGCGCCTCGGGCGCGACGGAAAGGAACTGGCGCCCACCGGGACCGTCAAGAACCTCGACACCTTCGGTGGTCAGCAGCCGGTATGCCGTGTCGTCACTGCCGATCGGCAGGATGTCCTCGTAGGCGAACTCAGGCATCGTGCTCAGATTTCCTCTCGCGTCGGTGCGTAGGCGCCGGCGTGGCCGACGGTGATTGCGCTGGTGGCCATGGCCCGGTTGACCGAGCCGGCGACGGCTTCGATGGTCGCGGTGCTGAGCCGCTGGCGGGCGTCGGTGTCGCCGAGCAGGCCGGCGTCGAGCAGCCCCGAGATCAGGCCGGCCATGAACGAGTCACCGGCGCCGACGGTGTCGGCGACCTCATCGACGCGGGCGGGGGCCTCAGCGATCTCGCCCGTGGCGGTCGCGCGGTAGGTGACTCCGTCGCCGCCGCGGGTGATCACGACAAGTCCCGGTCCGAGCCGCCCCCAGGCGGCCATGACATCGGGAAGTGAC
Source organism: uncultured Actinomycetota bacterium (assembly GCA_963807825.1). Taxonomy (GTDB): domain Bacteria; phylum Actinomycetota; class Actinomycetes; order Actinomycetales; family Dermatophilaceae; genus Knoellia. The sequence goes on along the minus strand of CAWEDC010000026.1, from coordinate 85,857 downwards.
TCACCGGCATACAACCATTCGATGTCGTCCTCGCTGGCCTTGACGACGTCGCTCAGCGCGATGAGCTCCTCGACGCGAGTGCGAGTCTCGTCGACGTCGCCCATGATCGTGGGGCGGACGTTGGGGTCGTAGGAGATCGTCGCGCGCTCGCGGGCGTCGGTCAGCGTCTGGGTGACGACAGCGGCGCCGGGGGTGAGGGTCGCCGCGATGGAGCCCGTGTGGACGTGAGCGAAGGTGTCGAGCTCCGCGACGGGGCGCAGGTCCCAGTGGAGGTCGAACTCGTACTCGGCAGCGCCGGAGTCGTCGATGGTGGCGATCGCCGTCGAGGTCGGATGGCTGCCGGTGTCGAGGTTCTCGATGGCGACACCGTGTGAGGTGATCTGCTCCTCGCAGCGGGTTCCGTGGTCGTCCTCGCCCAGGGTCGTCGCCAAAACCGTGTCGTGGCCGAGTCGGGCGATGCCCATGGCGACGTTGGCGGGGGAGCCCCCGACGTGCTCGGCGACGGCGCCATCGGGCGTGTGCACGATGTCGACGAGCGTCTCGCCGACGACGAGGACCCGCTGCGTGGGGCTGAGTTCGTTGGCCATCTCAGGCAACGCCCTGCGGGAGACCAGCGGTGCGGTCGAGGACGTGGTGGCTCTCGATCACCCGGACCGTGCCCGACTTGCTGCGCATGACGATCGAGTTCGTGATCGCGCGGCCGCGGGAGTAGCGCACCCCCTGGAGGAGTTCGCCGTCGGTGATGCCGGTCGCGACGAAGAAGCAGTTGTCGGACGTGACGAGGTCCTCGGTCGTGAGCACGCGGTCGAGGTCATGGCCGGCGTCGAGGGCCTTCTGCCGTTCGTCGTCGTCCTGGGGCCACAGCCGCCCCTGAATCACGCCGCCGAGGCACTTGATGGCGCAGGCGGTGATGATGCCCTCGGGGGTGCCGCCGATGCCGAGCAGGAGGTCGATGCCGGTCGTCTCGCGGGCCGCGGAGATGGCGCCGGCTACGTCGCCGTCGGAGATGAGCTTGATGCGGGCTCCGGTGTTGCGGATCTCCTCGGCCAGCTTCTCGTGGCGCGGGCGGTCGAGGAGGACGACAGTGACGTCCTCAGTGCTTTCCTTCTTGGCCTTGGCGATCCGGCGGATGTTCTCGGCCGCGGGAAGGCGGATGTCGACGACGTCAGCGACCTCGGGCCCGGCGACCAACTTGTCCATGTAGAACACGGCGCTCGGGTCGTACATCGTGCCGCGGTCGCTCACAGCCATGACGGCGATGGCGTTCGGCATGCCCTTGGCGGCCAGCGTCGTGCCATCGATGGGGTCAACAGCGACATCGACCTCGGGGCCGTTGCCGTCGCCGACCTGCTCGCCGTTGAAGAGCATGGGGGCGTTGTCCTTCTCGCCCTCGCCGATGACGACGGTCCCGCGCATCTCGACGGTGGAGATGAGGGCGCGCATCGCCTCGACGGCTGCACCGTCAGCGCGGTTCTTGTCACCGCGACCGACCCAGCGGCCACCGGCCATGGCGGCGGCCTCGGTGACACGGACGAGCTCGAGCGCGAGGTTGCGGTCGGGGACGTTCGTGGACGGGGCGTCGGGCATGAGGAACCTGTCTTCCTTGACGTGGCGCGAGGGCTGGATCGGGCTGGGATCCTGCGCGACCGACTCTATCGCCGACCCGATACGTCGATTCCTGCGGTCATCAGGGACCATGGGGGAGTGAGCACCACGCCGACGGGCACCGAGCCCAGCACGCCGCCGAAGAGCCGCTACTCGATGGGATCCACCCCCAACATGGTGCGGTCCCTCGTCGTCATCGGTGCCCTCATGGCGCTCATCTGGTTCATGACGCCCCGGGTCAACACGCTCGGCGGTCCCGTCGTTGACGTCCATGGCACGGCCTGACGGTGGCCAAGGACAGTGGCTGGCCCATCTCCGAGGCCGTGGACCTGCCCAAGGACTGGAAGACGACGAGTGCTCGCTACGTCAAGGGGACCGACGGACTCATGACGTGGCACGCCGGCTACCAGGCTCCGTCGGGCAACTACGTCGCCGTCGAGCAGACCCGTGACGCCACCCAGCTGTGGGTTGACGCCCAGACCAACCGGGCGCGACGCATCGGTGAGCTCCAGATCGCCGACACCACGTGGCTCAAGTACGAGCGTGGAGCCAAGGTCCAGAACAGCCTGCTTGGACCGGCGCAAGGAATCAGGCGCGCTGACGACCCTGCTCACGGGCACCGGCACCTTCGACGAACTCAAGTTCGTTGCCGAGCACCTCGGCCCCGTCACCCAATAACGCGTCCCCGATGAGCGGTTCATGGCGGACCACCAACCGGTTCGCACGCTGGTCGAACAGCCCCCGGGTGGCTGGTTGGTTCCTCGCGATTGTCGCGGTGGGCTGCGTTCTTGGGGCTTGGTACTCACTGGGACTTGCGACTGCTCTCAGGGACCATGGTGTGCGCACTCAAGCCGAGGTCATTGACATTCACCGGGCCCGTGACTCATTCGTCGTCGTGCGCTTCCACGACGTACAAGGCGATGAGGTGGTCGCAGAGGTTGGAAACTACCGCTGGGACCCGGAGCCGCGTATCGGGGACGTGCCGGAAGTCGTCTACGACCCTGAGAACCCGGTCGACAATGTTGCCGATGTCCGAATGGGTCCGGATTTCGCTGCGCCCGTGTTCCTGGGACTTGGCGCGGCGCTCAGCGCGGCACTCGTGTGGCCAACGTTCACGGGGAAGCTCGACTGGAACAAGTTCGCGTGACGGCCGTCAGGGAGTGCGCTACTCGCTGAGCTTGGCCTCGGCGGCGTCGAGCCACTGCGCACAGTGCGCGGCCAGCGCCTCGCCGCGCTGCCACAGACCCATGCTGTCCTCGAGCCCGACCTGGCCGTTCTCGAGCCGGGCCACGATGTCGACGAGCTCGTCGCGCGCCGCCTCGTAGCTCATCGCGGCCACATCGGCGTTGGCGTTCGCGTCGGCCTCGCCGGTCGCCGGCGTCTCGACGTCGACCTCGGCGTCGGTGGTCTCGGGCTGCGGGGTGCTCTTGGCCATGTCGAGCACCCTAACCCTCGGTGCGGACACCGAAGTCGCCGCGAGCCACGGTCACGTGGAGCAGTTCCTTGATGGTCAGGTCGGCGGGATCGTGGACGATCGCCCCGTCGACGCGCTGCACGATCGCGTAGCCACGGTCGAGCGTTGACTGCGGCGACAGGGTGCGTACCTGGGCCCGGAGGTGGCCGACGTGATCGCGGTGTCGATGCAACTGGGCCTCGACCCGATGGTGGGCCCGCGCCCGCAACGCCATGACCACATCACGCTGCACCCGGACGAATGCGGCGGGGTCGGCGAGCACCGGGCGTGATCGCAGCTCCACGAGGCGCCGCCGCTCGTGGTGCAACCGTCCCTCGAGGGCGCGGCGTCCCGCGGGTGCGCGCGGCCTCGATGAGGTGGTGCTCGCGGTCGGCGTCGGGGACGATCGCCTTGGCCGCGTCGGTCGGGGTCGATGCGCGGTGGTCGGCCACGAGGTCGAGCAGAGGCGAGTCGACGTCGTGTCCGATGGCGCTGACGACGGGAGTGCGGGCGGCTGCGACGGCGCGGATGAGCGCCTCGTTGCTGAACGGCAACAGGTCCTCGACGTTGCCGCCACCGCGCGCGATGACGATGACATCGACCTCGGGTATGCCGTCCAGCTCGCTGAGTGCCGCCGTCACCTCCGTGACGGCGTTGGCTCCCTGCACCGCCACCTGTCGGATCTCGAACTGCGCCGTGGGCCAACGGCGTCGGGAGTTCTCGACGACGTCCTTCTCGGCTGCGCTGGCCCGACCGCAGATGAGGCCGATGCGGCGAGGCAGGAAGGGCAGGGGCCGCTTGCGGTCGGCGTCGAAGAGGCCTTCGCTGGCGAGGTTGCGCTTGAGGTACTCGATCCGGGCAAGGAGCTCACCCACACCAACCGGGCGAATTTGGCGACCGTCGAGCATGAGGCTGCCGCGCTGGGTCCAGAACGTCGGCTTGGCCTGCACGACGACGCGAGAGCCCTCGGTCAGCGGCGTGCCCATGGCGTCGAGGGCGTTGACCTGGATCGCGACCGACAGGGACATGTCGACGTCGGGGTCGCGCAGCGTCAGGTAGGCCGTGCGGGCGCCGGGGCGTCGGTTGAGCTGGACGACCTGCCCCTCGACCCACAGGGTCGACATCTTGTCGACGTACTCGGCGATCTTCATCGAGAGCAGGCGGACCGGCCACGGCTGCTCGGCGGTGGTGTCGCCGGCCCGCTCGGGCAGAGTCGGGCGCGCGTCGGGGCTGGTCACGGGGCCACTGTAGGAGGCGCCGCCGTCAGTGCTCATCCGGCGCCCTGATCGCCCACCCTCCAGCGATCGGTGTCATGGTCCCGCACGAGCAGGTAGCCCCAGGCGTGCTCGCCGTCGGGCATGGAGGAGTCGCCGTCACGGGTGTGGATCGTGGCGGCCACGTTGATGACGTGAGCGTGTTCGTTGCCCGGGCCACAACACGTGTCGGGAGCGGCCGCTCCAAGGGTCACGTCGGTCACGGTGATCCCGCTGCACCAGGGATTCACCGAGTTCCCCGGATCCGAGAGGGCCTCAAGGCTGTCGCAGTCCTTGGCATTGATCGCCTTGATGTAGGCGCCGATGACGTCCTGAGGCGAGGCGTCTGCGGCGGGCAGGGGCACTCGCTCGCGGCTGCACCCGGCGAGCCCAGCAAGGCCCAGCACGGAGGCCATCAGAGCGGCGAGCGCCAACCGGCGGGAGTGGGCCATGCCCCAGCGTAGGACCGCGATCCGCGTTGTCTGCGGTGTCCGAACAATCAGCGCTGTTGGCGTCGACGCCCGGCGCGGAGCATTGCCCGCTGGAGTATTCGTGGAGAGGGCGCGGGCGGCAGCGCTGCAGCAGGCGACGGTCGGCATCCCTCGAGGAACAAGGCCAGATGGCGACGCCAGGCATCGGGCAGGTCGTCGCGAGTCGCCTCGAGGATGCCGGCGAGAGCGAACGACAGGACCGGTAGGTCCTCCGGGGTGATGTCCTCGCGGATCGCCCCAGCAGAACGTGGCGCGGTCAAGGACCTCGACGGTCTTGCGATAGGTGCGCTCGCGGCGGCCGTCGCGTCGATGGCCCAGTGGCACCGACGACTGGACGAGGTGGGTGAAGCCGCGGTTCTCGGCCTGGAGTGCGCCCATGCGTTCGACGAGTCCGGCGAAGGCATCCCACGGGTCCGCCTCCGCCAGAGCCATGTCGGCGCTCGCGTCGTAGCGGGCGAACGCGTCCTCGAACGCCTCCTCGACCAGGGCCTGTCGGGTGGGGAAGCGGCGATAGAGCGTGGCGATGCCCACTCCGGCACGGTCGGCGACCTCCGTGAGCGGCGCCGCAACGCCCTGCTCGCCGAACACCTGCTGCGCCGCGGCAATGATCCGGAGCCGGTTCGACTCGGCGTCGGCGCGCAGGGCCGGAGACGCAGGATTCGGTTCGGAACTCATTCCGCCCACCCTAAGTGGAATATGTCCTCCACTTCGGTACGTTGTCGTCTGCGCACAGCATCGGGTCGTCCGGAGCTGCCCAGAATCCGAGAGAGAAACCATGAACACCACGCTGTGGATCATCCAGATCGTCCTCGCCGTCGCCTTCGTCATGGCCGGCGTGCTCAAGCTCAGTCAGGGCAAGAAACTGCAGGACAAGATGACCTGGATGGAGTCCTTCTCCGACCGCGCCGTCCGCTCCATCGGAGCGGTCGAGCTGCTCGGCGGCATCGGCCTCGTCCTGCCCGCCGCCACCGACATCGCTCCTTGGCTCACGCCCCTCGCGGCCGCTGGCCTGGCCGTGACGATGGTCGGTGCCGTCGTCACGCACGCCCGCCGCAAGGACCCGATTGGCCTGTCCGTGCCGAGCATCGTCCTCGGACTGCTCTCGCTCTTCGTGGCGTGGCAGCGTTTCGGCCCGAACTCCTTCTGACCGCACCTGCGCCGACCACGAACAAAACTTGCGCGTATGCCGTGAGCCGAGCTCACGGCATACGCCGTCTTGGGCGGTTGGGGACGCCCAGCGAGGCGACCTACGATGGAGGCATGACCGCCACGACTGACCAAGCCACCAAGCGCGTGCTCCTCGCGGCGCCTCGCGGCTACTGCGCAGGAGTCGATCGAGCCGTCGTCACGGTCGAGAAGGCGCTCGACCTCTACGGCGCTCCGGTCTATGTCCGCAAGGAGATCGTCCACAACAAGCACGTGGTCACGACGCTCGAGAAGCGTGGCGCGATCTTCGTCGAGGAGACCGACGAGGTGCCCGAGGGCTCGACCGTCATCTTCTCGGCGCACGGTGTCGCCCCCGTCGTCCACGAGGAGGCCAAGGCGCTCGGTCTCAAGACCATCGACGCGACCTGCCCGCTCGTCACCAAGGTGCACCGCGAGGCCGTCCGCTTCGCGAGCGACGACTTCGACATCCTCCTCATCGGCCACGAGGGCCACGAAGAGGTCGTCGGCACCGCCGGTGAGGCGCCCGAGCACATCACCCTCGTCGAAGGCCCCGACAGCGTTGACAACGTCGAGGTGCGCGACCCCGACAAGGTCGTCTGGCTCTCGCAGACCACGCTGTCGGTCGACGAGACCATGGAGACGGTGCGGCGGCTGCGCCAGAAGTTCCCGCTCATGCAGGACCCGCCCAGCGACGACATCTGCTACGCCACCCAGAACCGTCAGCTGGCCGTCAAGCACATGGCGCCCGACTGCGACCTCATGATCGTCGTCGGCTCCCGCAACTCCTCGAACTCGGTGCGTCTCGTCGAGGTCGCCCTCGAGCACGGCTCGAAGGCTGGCCACCTCGTCGACTACGCCGAGGAGATCGACGAGTCCTGGCTCGACGGCGTGGGGACGGTCGGAGTGACCTCCGGCGCCTCGGTGCCCGAACTTCTCGTGCGTGGAGTGCTCGACTACCTCGCCGAGCGCGGCTACGAGGACGTCCGCCCGGTCGTCGCTGCCGAGGAGTCGCTCGTGTTCTCGCTGCCCAACGAGATCCGCCGCGACCTCAAGGCTGCCGGCATGTCCGACAAGATGGTTCACGACGCCGGCTTCACCGAAGACGGCTCCCTGCACTGACGCCTTGGTGTGGTGAGCTCGGCTCGCGAGCCACGTTTTTCTTCGCGAGCCGGATCGATCAGGCTCGCGAGGGCCTACCCGGCTCGCGAGCCTGACTGGTCTCCGCGATCCGGCTCGGGGAGGTCGAGCAGCAGGTCGGGGCGTTCGTGATCGATGCCCACGGCCTCGAGCAGTTCAATGGCGGTGAGCACCCGAGGGCCGGTCTGGAGAGGTTCGAGCCGGGGGAGCTCGTCAGTGACGACGTCGAGCTCCTGCATTCGTCGCGCCGTGACGAACACGCGCGACTCGAGCGCCCCGACGAACTGGTTGTAGCTCTCGACGGTCGCATGCAGCGACCGCCCCATCTTGGCCGTGTGGGTGCCGAGGGTGGCGAGTCGTCGATAGAGCTCCTGACCCAACGCCAGGAGCTCACGAGCGCTTGACGAGAGCGAGTCCTGCTGCCACCCGAACGCCACCGTGCGCAAGAGTGCGAGCAGGGTGCCGGGGCCGACGAGGACGACGCGTGAGGCCATCGCCCGCTCGTGCAGTCCGGGGTCCGCGGCCAGGGCAGCGCCGAGCATCGCGTCGCTCGGGACGAAGCAGACGACCATCTCGGGAGTGGTGTCGAACGCCGACCAGTAGTCCTTGGCCGCGAGCGCGTGGACGTGCTGGCGCAGCGCCCGCGCGTGGTCACGGAGCAGCTCGGCCCGCTCGTCCTCGGGCAGGTCCTCGGTCTGGGCGTCGAGGAAGGCCGCCATCGGTGCCTTCGCGTCGATGACGAGGGAACGGTCGCCGGGCAGGCGGACGACGACGTCGGGCCGCACCTCGCGGTCGTGCCGGCTGCGCGCCCGCACCTGCTCCTCGAAGTCGCACCGCGCCAACATGCCCGAGGCCTCGAGGACGCGGCGCAGCTGCACCTCACCCCAGGACCCGCGCACCGACGAGGACCGCAGCGAACCGGCGAGCGACTGGGTCTGCTTCCCCAGCTGCTGGGCCTCGGACTCGACCCGCCCCATGACGGCCCGGATCGCGCCGAACTGCTCGACCCGGTCGCGCTCGAGCACGCCCGACCTGCCGCTCGACCCGCCCCAACGCGTCACGCAGCGGCGCGAGCAGTGAGGCCGTCTCGAGGTCCTCGGCCAGCGAGGCTTCGAGGTCGACGACCCTCTCGCGCAACAGGTCACGCTCGGTCGCCACGGAAGCTGCGCGCACGGCATACGCCTGCTTGAAGAACAGGTATGCCGCGAGCGCACCGATGACGATGCCGCCCACCAACGCGATCCACGGGTTCATGGACGACACCGTGCCACTCAGGACCGACAGCCTCTGGGAGGTCGGGGTCGGCAGGTTAGCCTCGGACCATGGCTGACAGCGGGCGACCCGACACCTCGAGCGAGGCCGGGCGACGCTCGTTCATCCACATCCTCAACGCCAAGCTGCCGCGCAAGCGCAACATCGCCCAGGGGCTCCTGCGCAACGAGGACGGCGAGATCCTGCTCTGCCAGCTGACCTACAAGTCCGAGTGGGACCTGCCCGGCGGAGTCGTGGACCCCAAGGAGTCACCGGCCGCGTGCGTCGTCCGCGAGATCAGTGAAGAGCTCGGCGTCTCCCTCGGGATCGAACGACTCCTCGCCGTCAACTGGCTGCCACCGTGGCGCGGCTGGGACGACGCGGTCCTCTTCCTCTACGACCTGGGCGTGGTCCCGCGCTCGTTCACCGACGACCTGACGCTGCTGCCCAAGGAGATCAAGGCCGTGCACTGGGTGGCGCCCCACGAACTCGGTGAGCACGTTGCGCCCTACACCGCACGGATGGTGGAGCAGCTCCTGAACGGTGACGACACGGCATACACGATGTATTTCGAGAACAGCGAAGTCCCCGGGAGCCTGGCGTGACGTTCAGCAAGGTCCTGGCCGTCCTGGCGGCCATGTTGCTGGGGGCGGTCCTGCTCATCTGGATCTTCGTCAGCCTCGCGGCGCTCGTCTACGCACTCACCAAGGGTGACGGTCAGGCGGCCGGGATCTACGCGCTGTTCGTCGTGGTCGGCGTCGTGGTTGCCGCCCTCGTGTGGTGGGTGGGCCGGCGAGTGGCGAAGGCACGCGCCGCACGCCAGTAGACTTCTGTCCCCGTGGCACTCACCATCGGAATTGTCGGGCTCCCCAACGTCGGTAAGTCAACGATGTTCAACGCCCTGACCAAGAACAACGTCCTTGCTGCGAACTACCCGTTCGCCACGATCGAGCCCAACGTCGGCGTCGTCCCACTGCCGGACGAACGACTGGCTCGGCTCGCCGAGATCCACGGATCCGAGAAGATCCTGCCGGCGACCGTCTCGTTCGTCGACATCGCCGGCATCGTCCGCGGCGCCTCGGTGGGTGAGGGACTGGGCAACAAGTTCCTCGCCAACATCCGCGAGGCCGACGCGATCTGCCAGGTGGTGCGCGCGTTCGAGGACGGTGACGTCGTCCACGTCGACGGCAAGGTCTCGCCCGAGTCCGACATCGAGACGATCCACACCGAACTGATCCTCGCCGACCTCCAGACCCTCGAGAAGGCCGTCGTGCGCCTCGAGAAGGAGTCGCGGATCAAGAAGGAGTCCAAGCCGCTCCACGAGAACGCCTTGGTCGCGCAGAAGGTCCTCGAAGAGGGCAAGACCCTGTATGCCGTCAAGGACGACGCCAAGATCGGTCTCGACTGGGATGCCACGACGTCGCTCGGGCTGCTCACGACCAAGCCCTTCATCTACGTGTTCAACCTCGATGAGGACCAGCTCGCCGACGCTGACCTGCACGCCACGCTGCGTGAACTGGTGGCACCGGCCGACTCCGTCTTCCTCAACGCCAAGCTCGAGATGGACCTCATGGAGATGGACTCCGCCGAGGCCATGGAGCTGCTCGAATCCTTCGGAGCCACCGAGTCCGGCATCAGCCAGCTGGCTCGCACGGGCTTCCACACGTTGGGGCTGCAGACCTACCTGACGGCTGGTCCCAAGGAGTCGCGGGCGTGGACCATCGGTCAGGGATGGACGGCTCCGCAGGCTGCCGGTGTCATCCACACCGACTTCCAGCGCGGGTTCATCAAGGCCGAGATCGTGTCCTTCGCCGACCTCGACGAGACCGGGTCCATGGCCGCGGCCAAGGCTGCCGGCAAGGTCCGCATGGAGGGCAAGGAGTACGTCATGTCCGACGGCGACGTGGTGGAGTTCCGCTTCAACGTCTGAGGCTCGCGACCTCGCGCGTCACCTCGCAACAAGGTCCCACGGATCGCGTCATAGAGCGCGCGCTCCGTGGGACCTTCTCGTTGATGACGACGGCGTGTCGTTACCTTGGACGCGTGCGTGCACGTTCGTCGGTGAGGCGGGGACTGGTGCTGTGGTTGGCCCTGTCCTCTGGTTGGCTGCGCGATCGTGGCTCTGCCCGATGACGGTTCTCGGGTCTTCGACCTCAGCGAGGGGCACGGGCCCTCGGCGTGGGACCTCGTCGGCGTCACGGTCCTGTTGATCGGCTGGGCGTGCCTGCTCGTCCCGCTTCTCCGGGCACGGAACCTGATTCCTGTGGCCGGCTTCTTTCTCGGTGCCGTGCTGCTGGGCTTGGGGGTGGTGTCGTGGTCCGTGACAGGTGACGTCGGCGCATGGTGGATCCTCGGCGTCGCGATCGCCGTCGGGGCGCAGGTTGGCGCCGCCCTCGTCGTGGGCAGATTCGGCGGGACCGGCCTAGGGTCTGGGGATGCCTGAATCGATCCAAGAGTTCGCCGCCCGCGTCTTTGCCGCCCAGTCCGAGGAGGGTCGCCTCCCGCTCGATGCGCAGGGTATGCCGGCCTGGGACGTCTTCCCGTTCGAGGCAAGTGATCTTCGGGTCAAGGAAGTCGGGCCTGTGGGGGATGAGATGCCCCGGATGGGTGAGCCCGGTGGGCCGGAGTGTTCGTGCCGTGGTGGGAACGACGGCGGATGGGCCGAGGTGTGGGCCGACGAGAACTGGCACGTCAAGGTGGCGCCGCCCTCCGGAAGTCCGCTGATCCTCGTCCTCGAGCCGCGCGACCACATCGACCTCGACGAGCTGTCTCACGAGCAGGCCGCCGAGTTTGGCGTGAGGACCATTGCGCTCGTGCGGGCGGTCGAGTCCCTGCCCAGCGTGGGGCGCTGTCATGTGAGTCGTTGGGGTGACGGTGGCTCGCACGCCCACGTGTGGTTCATCGCCCGGCCGGTGGGGATGGCCCAGTTGCGGGGCACCTACATGGCCGTGTGGGACGACCTCCTTCCACCTGTCCCGCTGGAGGTCCGTGATGCCAACGCTGCGGCGGCGATCGCACACCTGCGAAAGACGCTCGAGCCCCGGCTGACCTGCCCGACGTCGAGGTCGACAACCGCGGCATACCCGGCAGGAGCGGTGCGCGGTCAGCTCGGCTGACCCAAGGTCTCAGCGGTTGCGTGGGTGGTTCTTTGCCGTGCGCTCGTTGCCGTGCTTGTAGTTGCCGGTGACGCGGGCCATGAGTTCCTGGTCGTCGCCTGACTCGGCATCCTCGAGGAAGTCGGCAGCCTTGCGACCGCGCAGCACGGACGCGGACTTGCCGTAGTGAGTGATGACGACGCTGCCGTCGCTGCGCTCGGTGAAGTCGAACCCCTCGGGTGTCTGGATGCCCATGGCGGTCATGGTGCCGCGCCACGCCTGCCCGGGCAAGGAACTTTCTGCCGCCGTCGGGTGCCGTGTGGAAACTAACCGGCGAGGCGCTGTGACGTGGGCCACGTTGCGGGTCTAGTGTTCGCGGGTGCGCGCAACGGCGCTCGCAACGCAGACGAAAAGAGGTTGTCTCGTGGACGAACACGAGGTCGTGGACCATGACACGGTCCCACCCGCCAACAAGGGGCTGCTGGCCGTGGCCGCTGTCCTGCTCGCCATCCCGGTCGTGGCCCTCCTGTGGGTCAGCTCCTACGCCAAGGTCGAGCCGCGGCTGTGGGGCTTCCCGTTCTTCATCTGGTACCAGTTCCTCTGGGTCTTCCTCTGCTCGGCGCTGACGTACACCGCCTACCGGATCGTGCTCAAGGCCCGCCCGCACCGCCCCATGGGTGACGACGAGCGCCACTCGCGCAAGATCACCCCCGGCAGCCACGGCCGCCACGAGCGGAGCGACCGATGACCACCTTGGCCACAGCACTTCCCACTGCCCTTCCCGCGGCGAACCCCAGCGGCGTGAACTACGTCGCCCTCACGATCCTCATCGTGCTGTTCCTCGTCGTCACGGTCATGGGCTTCCTGGCGACGCGCTGGCGCCGTCCGGACAGCATGGAGTCGCTCGACGAGTGGGGCCTGGGTGGTCGCTCGTTCGGCACCTGGGTGACGTGGTTCCTCCTCGGAGGTGACCTCTACACGGCATACACGTTCGTTGCCGTCCCGGCCGCGATGTTTGCGCTCGGCTCGGTGTCGGGCTTCTTCGCCGTGCCCTACACGATCGTGCTCTACCCGATCATCTTCGTCTTCATGTCGCGGCTGTGGTCCGTGAGCCACCGGCACGGCTACGTCACGCCGGCCGACTTCGTGAAGGGCCGCTATGGCAGTCGCGAACTCTCGCTCGCCGTGGCCGTCACCGGATTCCTCGCGACCATGCCCTACATCGCCCTGCAGCTGGTCGGAATCCAGGCAGTCCTCGAGGTGACGGGTGTGGGCGGTGGCGACAACTGGGTCGCCAAGGACGCGCCTCTGTTCATCGCCTTCGCGCTCCTCGCTGCCTACACCTACAGCAGCGGCCTGCGCGCCCCCGCCATGATCGCGTTCGTCAAGGACGGCCTGATCTATCTCGTCATCATCGTCGCGATCATCTACCTGCCGTCCAAGGTCGGTGGCTGGGAGGCGATCTTCGGTGCTGCCGAGAAGAAGATGACGACGCCCAACCCGACCACGGGCAAACCGGTGGGTGCCTTCGTCCCGGGCAGCCAGCAGATGTGGGCCTACGCCACTCTCGGCCTCGGCTCTGCGCTCGCCCTGTTCATGTACCCCCACTCGATCACGGCGAGCCTGTCGTCCAGCAGCCGCAACACGATCCGTCGCAACGCGGCCATCCTGCCGGCCTACTCCTTCGTCCTCGGGTTGCTCGCGCTGCTCGGTTGGGTGGCGATCGCGGCTGGTACCAAGCCCATTGGGCTCGACGGCAAGCCCAACGCGCAGCTCGTCATCCCGCAGCTGTTCGAGGACATGTTCCCGAGCTGGTTCGCGGGGATCGCGTTCGCGGCGATCGCCATCGGTGCCCTCGTGCCTGCGGCGATCATGTCGATCGCGGCGGCGAACACCTTCACCCGCAACATCTACAAGGAGTGGATCAAGCCGGACGCGTCGCCCCAGCAGGAGGCCAAGGTCTCCAAGCTCGTCTCCCTCGTGGTCAAGGGTTTTGCGCTGGTCTTCGTCCTGCTCCTCGACAAGCAGAACGCGATCAACTTCCAGCTCCTGGGCGGCATCTGGATCCTCCAGACGTTCCCGGCGATCGTGTTCGGTCTCTACACCAAGTGGTTCCACCGGTGGGCGCTCCTCGCCGGCTGGGCCGTCGGCATGGTCTACGGCACGTATTCGGCCTACAACGTCGTCAACCCGGCGACCGGCAGCCACTTCGGTGGGTCCCTGGCCAACATCCCCGGCATCGCCCAGATGGGCTACATCGCGATGACGGCGTTCGCCATCAACCTCATCGTCGCGGCGATCCTGAGCGGCGTCTTCAACGCGATGAAGGTGTCCAACGGTCACGACGAGACGATCAAGGGCGACTACTTCGCCGACGCTGGTGACCCCCGCGTCGAGAAGTTGGCGCTGGGTCCGCACGAGAGCACGCCCAGCCCCTGACCCCGGTCCGGAGCTGAACGCCCAGGGCGTCGTCGCGGTTGCGACGGCGCCCTGTTCGTGTCCCTGCTCTGGGGCGGGCAGGATGGAGCTCATGTCTCCGGTTGCACCGTCCGACGCCCTCCTCGAGCTCGCCCGAGCCCACGGGGTGGCGACCGAGTTCGTCGACTGGAAGGGCGCCCACACGGTCATCGGTGACGCGGCGCTGCGCAGTGTCCTCACCGCGCTCGGCGTCGAGGTCGGCTCCGAGGAATCGGTGGCGTCCGCGCTGGCCGACGTCGACAACCGCCCGTGGCGGCGCACCCTGCCGGCAACCGTTGTATGCCGTGAGGGCTGGACTCCGTGGATCCATGCGCACGTGCCCCACGGGTCAGCCGTCTCGCTCACCGTCGAGCTCGAGGACGGCACCACGCGTGACGTGCCGCAGGTCGAGCGGTGGGTCCACCCGCGAGTGGTCGATGGCCGCGAGCTCGGTGAGGCCACGTTCGAGCTTCCCGGTGACCTGCCGACCGGCTGGCACCGCCTCATCGCCCACCTCGACCAGCCCGCAGTGTTGGAGGGCAGCGAGATCTCGACCCTCGTCGTCACCCCGGGTCGGCTCGAGCTGCCCGAGGTCCTGCGCCATGGCGGGGCCACGGGCCTGATGACGCAGATCTACCAGGTGCGTTCGGCGGGCTCCTGGGGAGTCGGCGACCTCGCGGACCTGGGCGACCTCGCGTCGTGGGCCGCCACCGACCTCGGAGCCGAGTTCGTCCTCGTCAACCCACTCCACGCGGCCGAACCCATTGCGCCGATGGAGGAGTCGCCCTACCTCCCGACGACGCGCCGCTTCGTCAACCCGATCTACCTGCGCGTCGAGGACATCCCCGAGCTGGTGCGACTCGACGAGAAGTCCCGAGCCCGCGTGGCTGCGCTCGCGGCCCAGGCGCAGGCGCTCAATGCTGCCGACAGGATCGACCGTGACGGAGCGTGGGCGGCCAAGGGTGAGGCGCTCCGGCTCGTTCACGCCGTGGGTCTCGAGGGGCGCCGGGCGCGCGACTTCGATCGCTATCGCGAACGTGAGGGGGAGGGGCTGTCGACCTTCGCCACGTGGTGCGCACTGGCCGAGCGCCACGGCCAGCTCTGGTCGCAGTGGCCGACCGAGTACCAGGACCCCGCCAACCCCGCCGTCGCCGAGTTCGCCGCCAGCCAGCACGACCGCGTGCGCTTCCACATGTGGTTGCAGTGGCTCCTCGACCGCCAGCTCGGCGAGGTCCAGCGGGAGGCCAAGGACGCCGGCATGTCACTCGGCGTCGTCCACGACCTCGCGGTCGGCGTCCACCCGCACGGCGCCGACTCCTGGGGTCTGGCCCACGCCCTCGCGGGCGGGGTCACCGTCGGCGCGCCGCCCGACCAGTTCAACCAGCTCGGCCAGAACTGGTCCCAGCCGCCGTGGCATCCCGAGCGGCTCGCCGAGCTCGGGTACGCCCCCTTCCGCGACATGGTCCGTTCGATCCTGCGCGACTCCGGCGGGATCCGGGTCGACCACGTCATCGGGCTCTTCCGCCTGTGGTGGATCCCCGAAGGCCTGACCCCGGCCGACGGCACCTATGTCACCTACGACCACGAGGCGCTCATCGGCATCCTCTGCCTCGAGGCCCAGCGCGCTGGCGCCGTCGTCATCGGCGAAGACCTCGGCGTCGTCCCGGCCAACACCCGCGACTACCTCCAGGAACGAGGAGTCCTCGGCACGAGCATCATGTGGTTCGAGAACACCGACGACGCCCCGACCCCGCCCGAGGACTACCGCGAGCTGTGCCTGTCGTCCGTGACGACGCACGACCTGCCGCCCACCGCAGGCTTCCTCACCCTCGAGCACGTCGACATCCGCGAGCGCCTCGGCCTGCTCACCCGTCCCGTCGAGGAGGAGCGCGCCCACGAGGAGCAGTCGATCGCCAAGGTCCGCGCCGCCCTCGTCGCCCGCGGCTGGCTCGAACCCGCCGCCGGGCTCCCCTCGGTCATCGAGGCCATGCACCGCTGGCTCGGCCACACCCCGAGCGTCCTGCGCGCCATCTCGCTCTCGGACGTCGTGGGCGACCGCCGCGCCATCAACCAGCCCGGCACCGACGACGAGTACCCCAACTGGAAGCTCCCGCTCACCGGTCCCGACGGCAAGATCATCTCCCTCGAGGCCGCCACCCAGTCCGAGTTCGCCGAGGTGTTGTTCCGAGCGTCCGCCGGCGACTGAACTCAGGCCGGTGCAGCATGCTCCGCAGCAGGACCAGACCGACCAGGGTGATGAGGACGCCCATCGTGGTCGGGAGAGCTTTCGGGCCGAGCGGAGACGTGGTGACGATGTCGAACCAGGCATGGAAGACCGCGAGGATCAGCAGGCTGCCTCGGCCGATGTGTCGGAGCCAGGCGAAGATCCATGAAGCGACCCAGATGCTTGCTGCGAACCCGAGAAAGCCCACGAGGGGCATGGCCCGGTAACTCGGGGTGATCCCGAACAGTGGCAGGTGCCACGCCGCCCACGGCAGGCTCACCAAGCCGGCCGCGGTCACGACCGAGTGACGCTTCTCCAGGTGCGGCTGCAGGAAGCCCCGCCAACCGACCTCTTCGCCGAACCCGTAGAAGCACAGGTTGACGAGCCACCACACGACGAGCGGGAGGGCGGCGAACTCGGCCGAGGTGCCGAAGGCGGACCAGTTCAATGAGGCGATGGAACTCCCGGTGGCCCACGCCGACAGGGGCGCTGCTGCGATGAGCAGGGCGGGAGGGAGGAGTGCGGCGAAAGCCCAGGCTCGTGATCGGCCCCGCCAGGCGACCAGCTGTCTGCCCAGGCGAGCCAGCCCCGCCCTCCCCTCGGTCGCTCCGATGACGATGACCGCCGCCACTGCGGGGCCGATGCCGCCGAGCAGGTGCAACCCGGACCATGGGCGTGATCGGGAGCCAGCCCTGTACGGCTGCCAGAAGGGGCAGCCACGCTGCCCAGCTCAAGGTGAACGCGAGGATCACGAAGGCGGTCGTGGGCCGCTCCCGGATTCGTCCGAGGAAACCACGCGGGAAGGTCATGTCCAGAGCCTGCGGCCCAGCTGTGACCCACGACCAGAGTCGAAAGGCCCGCGCAACGGCGACAACGACAGCGGACCATCGACGATCCGCGGGTCAGGAGTCGCGAGGGGTGAACGCGAGGCGGAGGTCAGGCGCGCGTGAAGGCGTCGGCGACGGCATACCCGGTGGCCTGAAGCGACTCGCGCGCTGTGACTCGACTTCGGCGAGCCAGGTCTGCGCCGCCGTCCTCGGGCTCGTCGCCTTCGGGCACGAAGGTGGACATCCAGTCCGCGAAGACCGCAGGCGTGGTCTCGGGGTGGAACTGCACACCCCACACCCTGGGGCCGTAGCGAACGGCCTGGACGGACCCGTCCGGCGAGGTGGCAAGAACGGTGGCACCCTCGGGCAGGCGGCTCACGACATCGCCGTTGTAGTGCACCACCTCGCGGCCGGAGAGTCCCGCGAGCAGCGGGTCGTCCTCGCCAACAGCGTTGAGGGACAACGGATTCAGGCCGACGAGGCGGCCGTTGGGGTTGACGATGACCTCGCCGCCGAGGGCGACGTTCACCATCTGGTGCCCGAGGCAGACGCCCAGAGTGGGTATGCCGTCCGCCACCGTTGACGCGATCAGATCCCGGGTCGGCGCGAGCCACGGGAAGTGCTCGTCGTCGTTGGCGTTCATCGGGCCGCCGAGGACGATCGAGGGCATCGTGCGTCAGGGCCTCGGGGATGGCTTCGCCCAGATCGGGGCGCACCACGTCGAGCTCGATGCCCTGTTCTTCCCAGCGCTCCCCGAGCCAGCCGGCGGGGGCTTCGGCTTCGTGCTGGACGATCAGATAGCGCGTCATGAGACCTGGGTCCCGACGAGTGATCCGATGGCATAGGTCACGGCCATGGCGATCAGCCCGCCGAGCACGACGCGCCGCACGGCCGGCCAAGGAGGCGCCGAGCCGAGTCGCGCGCTGAGCCATCCGGTGCCCACGAGCGAGACGACGACGGCCGCCACGGTGACGGGCACCCGGATGCTGACCCCTGCGAGAACGATGGCGATGAGGGGGATGAGGGCGCCGACGGTGAACGAGATCAGTGAGGCCCAGGCGGCGTGCCAGGGGCTGGTCAGGGCGTTCGGGTCGATACCGAGCTCGGTCTCGGCGTGGGCACCGAGAGCATCGTGAGCCGTCAGCTGGACGGCCACCTCGTGAGCCAGATCCGCTGGGAGGCCCTTGTCGGCATACATCTGCGCCAGCTCTTCGAGCTCAGCCTCCGGTTCGTCGCGCAGCTCGCGCCGTTCCTTGGCCAGGAGCGCTTCCTCGGTGTCTCTCTGGGTGCTCACCGAGACGTACTCGCCGACGGCCATGCTCATGGCGCCTGCCGCCAGCCCCGCGAGTCCGGCGGTGAGAATGACTGACCGTTCGGTCGTGGCCGCCGCGACACCGATGACCAGACCCGCGGTGGAGACGATGCCATCGTTGGCCCCGAGCACCGCCGCCCGCAGCCAGTTCAGGCGCTTCCCGATGCCGTTGTCGTGTGGCTCGTCGTGGCCGTCGAGGAGGCGAGTGGGCTCAGCCACCGAGGGACACACCGTGACGTCGGGCGATCTCGATGATCCGGTGGGCCTGCTCGATGTCGAGCTGGGTGAGTCCGCCAGCGTCGTGGGTCGTGAGCAACCATCGGGTGGTGCGCCACCGGATGTCGATGTCGGGGTGGTGGTTCATCTCCTCGGCGACCTCTGCGGCTTCGTCGACGATGCGGATGGCGGCCGGGAAGTCCGGCGCCTCGATCGTCGCGACGATCGCGTCACCCTCACGCGACCACAGTGGCAGGTCGCCGAGCTGTCGCTCGATCTCTTCGTCGGTCAGCAGGCGGCTCATGGGCACAGCCTGACCCGAAAGGAGCCGGACGTCCAGCGAGGCCGACTCCACGGGTGTGGACGGCCGGCCTCGCTGCGGGACGACCGCGCGGGCCATCAGATGTTTCGAGTCAGGCTGCGGCCTTCACGCCGAACGTGGCGAGCCACGTCTGCACGACGGGGATGTCGATGCGCTGGAGACCACCGAGGTAGCGGCAGTTGCTCGTGTAGCCGTAGGACGTCACGGTGACCTGGTAGCCACCCTTGAAGGTCGGGCCACCGGAGTCACCGAAGCAGGTGCCACCGCCACCGAACGGGTCGTTCTCGTTGCCGTTGACCTGGAGGATCTGAGGCGTGAGCTTCTGACCCTTCTCGTCCGTGACGCGGCGCAGCAGCGGGTAGGACTGCGGCGTCGGCTTCTTGGAACCGGTCGCGGCCTGGCGCACCTCGGTGCCGTAACCGACCGACGTGAAGAGCGTCTGGTTGAGCACGTTGGGCGTGAACTGGTTGAGGAAGCCCGACGGTGCGACCTTGACCGGGGCGATCGACGTGATCGGCTCGTCGAGGACGATGACGCCCACGTCGTTCCAGTTCCTCGTGTCGGTGAAGTCGGAGTAGTTCGGGTGGGTGTGCGCCGTGCCGGAGTAGTAGCCGGCAGCCTTGAGCTCCGCCGAGGTGTAGCCCTTGGTCGACGTCGGCGGCGACCGGGAGCGGCGACGGCGGAGCGTCGGCGATCTTGGTGTCGAACGTGACGGCCGTCCTGCCGAGCGTGCCGTCGGTGCAGTGCGCGGCCGTGACGAGAACGGTCGGCGAGACGAGGCTCGCGGTGCAGCGGAAGCGGCCCTCTGCGTCGTAGAACGCGATGAGGGCGACGTTGGGGTGGCCCTCTCCGTCGGGCTGTCCGCCAGTGATGGCCTGGGCCGCCAGCGCGGGACCGGCAATCAGGCCGGCGGCGATGGCTGTGGCAGCGGCCATGCGTCGGATGTTCATGTGACCTCCAGGTCAGATGGTGGTGCTCAGGGAGTGGTGGTGCTTTCGTGATGATGCACGCTGCGGCGGCACGCGCGGGGTCGTTTGACGGCAAAGCCTGCGAACTCACAGGCTCGCGAACTCACCGGACGTGCGATCTCACCGGACGTGCGAACTCACCGGACGTGCGTAAACTCACAAGGCCTCGGAGATGGACGCCGGGCCGATGAGGTCCACCTCGCCGCCGGCCTCGTGCTGCTCGACGAGCTGCGCCTTCACCTCGTGCGACTGGATCTCACCCGACTCGATCTGCTCGGTCCAGTGGCACGCCACGCGGTGGCTCGTCGCGATGCCGGGGATGTCCGGGACGCGCAGCACGGGCCGCTCGGTGTCGCACTTGGTCTCCTGCCGCCACGGGCAGCGGGTGTGGAAGCGGCAGCCCGTCGGCGGGTTGGACGGTGAGGGCAGGTCGCCGGTGAGGATGATCCGCTCGCGGCGGTCCTCGACCAGCGGGTCCGGCACCGGCACGGCCGACATCAGGGCCCGGGTGTAGGGGTGCAGAGGCTGGGCGTAGAGGTCGTCCGCCTCGGCCTCCTCGCAGATCCCTCCGAGGTACATGACCCCGATCCGGTCGCTGATGTGGCGCACGACGGCGAGGTCGTGCGCGACGACGAGGTAGGTCAGCCCGAACTCCTCCTGCAGGTCCTCGAGCAGGTTGATGACCTGGGCCTGGACCGACACGTCGAGGGCCGACACGGGCTCGTCCGCGACGATGAGCTTGGGATTGACCGACAGGGCGCGGGCGATGCCGATGCGCTGCCGCTGGCCGCCGGAGAACTCGTGCGGGTACTTCTTCAGGGCCGCGACGGGCAACCCCACGGCCTGCAGCAGTTCACGCAGCCTCTTGCTGGCCTGCGCGGCGTCCTTGGCGAGCCCGTGGGCCTTCATGCCCTCGAGCAGCAGGGACTCGACGGTCTGGCGCGGGTCGAGGCTGCCCATCGGGTCCTGGAACACCATCTGGATGTCCTGGCGCTTGTGGCGCAGCGTCTCGCCCTTGAGTGACGCGATGTCGACACCGTCGAACTCGACCGTGCCCGCGGTGGGCGGTTCGAGGTTGAGGATGGCCCGGCCGAGCGTCGACTTGCCCGAACCCGACTCGCCCACGAGCCCGTACGTCTCGCCCGTGCGGATCTGCAGGTCCACTCCGTCCACCGCGTAGACGTGACCGATGGTCTTGTCGAAGATCACCCCACGCTTGATGGGGAAGTGGACCTTGATGCCCTTGGCGTCGACCAGAAATTCTCCGTCGTATGCCGTGTGCTCGCCGTTCGCTTTCTGCGTCGTCTCGCTCATCGGGTCACCTCCATGGGGTTGAAGCAGCGCAGGGCGCGGTCCCCGTGCTCGACGAGCTCCGGAGTCTGCGCAACGCATTGGTCGATCGGCTGGGAGCAACGTGGCGCGAAGGCGCACGCGCTCGTCCACGGCAGGTTGTCCGCGACCGAGCCCGGAATCGGCCGGAGTCGTTCGCCGCGCGAGCCGTCGAGTCGTGGGATCGAGGCCAGCAGGCCTGACGTGTAGGGGTGGCGCGGTTCGGCGAAGAGCGGGTGGCGAGCCGCCCGCTCGACGACCCGACCGGCATACATGACGTTCACGGTGTCGACGAGACCCGCAACGACGCCGAGGTCGTGAGTGATCATGATGAGCGCGGTGCCGGTGTCCTCGACGAGGTCCTTGAGGACCGCGAGGATCTGCGCCTGGATGGTCACGTCGAGTGCGGTCGTCGGTTCATCGGCGATGAGTACGCGCGGTGACGCGGCCAGTGCCATGGCGATGAGGGCGCGCTGACGCATCCCACCGGACAACTGGTGCGCGTAGTCCTTGAGGCGCCGGTCGGGGTCGGGGATGCCGACGCGGTCGAGCATCTCGCGGGCGAGAGGAGTCGCCGCCTTGCGGGACAGGCCACGGTGCCGTTCGAGCACCTCGGTGACCTGAACACCAATGGGGACAACGGGATTGAGCGACGACAGCGGATCCTGGAAGATCATGCCGAGCTCGGCGCCGCGGCGATCCCGCATCTGGGTGGGGCTCAGCTTGAGCAGGTCCACGCCGTTGTAGAGGACTTCGCCCTCGACGCGCACGCCCCGCTGGGGGAGCAGGCCCATGATGGCGAGGGAGGTCACGGACTTGCCCGAGCCCGACTCGCCCACGATGCCGAGGGTGTCGCCCGGTCGCAGGTCGAAGCTCACCTTGTCGACGGCGACGAACGGGTCGTCGCCGGACCGCTGGAACGTGACCGTGAGGTCGCGCACCGACAGCAGTGGCTCGTCGTTGTTGTCCCGGGACTGGTGCTGGGTGCTGCTGATGGTGTCGGTCATCTCGAGCTCACCTCCGGCTCTTGGGGTCGAGGGCCTCACGCAACGACTCACCCATGAGGGTGAATCCCAGCGCGACGACGATGATGCAGAGCGCCGGCCAGATGGCGAGGGCCGGGTGGTCGTAGATGTACTGCTGCGCCCGGCCGAGCATCTGCCCCCACTCGGGCTGACGGTCGTCGGGGTTGCCGAGGCCGAGGAAGGACAGTGCGGCCGCGTCGATGATCGACGTCGCGACGACGAGGGTCGTCTGGACGATCACGGGGCCCAGCGAGTTCGGCAGCATGTGCCGGAACACGATCGAGGACTCCTTGACGCCGAGTGCTCGCGCAGCCAGGACGTGGTCGCTGGAGCGTTGGGCGAGCATCGAGCCACGCAGCAGTCGCGCGAAGATCGGGACCTGGACCACCGCGATGGCGATGATCACCGTCCACTGGCTGGCCCGGGCAGCGATCGCGGCGATCGAGAAGGCCAGCAGGAGTGACGGGATCGACAGCATGACGTCGACGACCCGCATGACGACCGCGTCAACCCATCCACCGAAGGCGCCGGAAATGGTGCCCAGGGTGAGTCCGCCGAGGAGGCCGAACGCCGTGGCGAGGACACCGACGATGAGGGTCTGGCGACTGCCGACGATGAGGCGCGAGAAGATGTCGCGGCCGGCGTTGTCCGCCCCGAGTGGGAAGCCTTCGCGCGCCCCCGGAATCGGGTTGGTCTGTGGCCGGACCTCGTCGATGAGGAGGCGTGCCGTCGGGTCATGGGGGGCCAGCAGGGGCGCGAAGATCGCAAGGAGGATGAACGCGACGGTGATGGCGAGGCCGAGGAGGAACACCGGGTTGCGTCGCAGCCGGCTCCAGGCGCTCGCGAAGAGCGAGACACCAGCAGTCTCGGTGACCTCGCCGGCGTCGTCGATGGTGGCGACGCCGCCTCCGCCCACGGGGCCGGGGCCCTTCGGGCCGCCACTCGCCGACGCGGCGAGGGAGTCGATCCGGTTCTTCTTCCTGCGGGGATCCAGGGGGTTGGGCACAGGGGTCACCTCGTCCGCACTCGGGGGTCGATCACGGCATACGCGATGTCGACCAGCAGGTTGACGACGACGAAGGTGATCGTCGCCATGAGGATGCAGACCTGGAGCACTGCGTAGTCACGCCGCTCGAAGGCCACCGCGAGGGCGTCCCCGAGCCCTCCCCACGCGAAGACCCGCTCGGTGAGCACGGCACCGACGAGGAGCCCACCGGTCTGGAGGCCGATGGTCGTGACGACAGGGAGCAGGGCGTTGCGCAGGACGTGGCGTCCGCGGATGATCCGGTTCGTGAGGCCCTTGGACTCGGCCGTGCGCACGTAGTCCTCGTCGAGGACCTCGAGGACCGACGCCCGCGTGATGCGGAAGATCACCGCGAACGGGATCGTCGCCAGGGCGAGCGAGGGCAGGATGAGGTGCTTGAGCGCGTCCCACGATGCGTCGAACTCCCGGGTGAGCAGCCCGTCGAGGACGAAGAAGCCCGTCACGCGGGTTCCCTCCAGCCCGGGATCCTGACGTCCCGAGACCGGCAGCCAGTGCAGCTTGACGGCGAACCAGTACTTGAGGAGGAAGGCGAGGAAGAAGACGGGGACGGCGATGCCGACGAGGGACGTCACGATCGACGCGTTGTCGAAGAAGGAGGCCTTGCGTCGCGCTGCGAGGTAGCCGAGGGGGATACCGAGCACGACGGCGATGATGAGCGAGAAGAAGGCGAGCTCGACGGTCGCGGGGAAACGGGTGAGGAAGACGTCGAAGGCGTCGGTGCCCGGCTGGACGCCGGTGCTCGATCCGAACTGGCCGTGCACTGCGCGCGTGACGAACTCCCAGTACTGGACGTAGAGGGGTTGGTCGAGGCCCAGGGCCTTCTCGAGCGCGGCACGCCGCGCGGGGGTGGCTCGCTCACCCAGGAGGGCGGACACGGGGCCGCCGGGGAGGGACTTCAGCCAGAGAAAGACCAGCAGCGACAGCACGATGACGACGCCGACCATTTGGATCAGTCGACGGACGATGAATCTCAGCACGGGTTGTGGATCTCCTTCACTCGTGACTGTGGCCGTCCCAGCGATTCTGCTGGGACGGCCACAGTCTTGCCGAAGAGGTGGACTACGTCACCTCACTCGGGTCACTTCGAAACGGTCACCGAGGAGAAGGTCTCTGCGGTGAGCGGGCTGGCGACGAGGCCCTTGACCTTGTCGCTCACCACGAGGGCCGGCGGGGAGTGGCTGATCGCCAGGCCCGGGAGGTCCGCTTCCATGATCTGCTGGTTGAGCTTCTCGTAGGCAGTGGCGCGCTCGTTCTCGTCGACGATGGCGTCGGCAGCCTCGAGGTCCTTCGACAGCTGGGCACCGTAGGAGGTCGCCGAGGTGTGGAAGTCGTTCGACTTGAGGTTGGCGAAGAACGTGCCGATGAAGTTGTCCGGCGAGTCGTAGTCACCGGTCCAACCGAGCAGCCAGGCGTCGTACCCGCCGTTGTCGACGGTGTCGAGGTAGCCGCCGTTCCACGGAGCGGTGACAACCGTGACCTTGATCCCGACGGCCTCGAGGTCTGCACGCAGTGCCTCGTAGATCTTCTGGGGGTCTGGCATGTAGGGACGCGACACCTCGGACGGGTAGGCGAACTGAAGGGTCATGCCCTCGGCGCCGGCCTCCTTGAGCAGTGACTTGGACTTCTCGACGTCGTAGGCGTACGGCTGGAGGGTCTTGTTGTAGCCGGACACGGTGTCGGGCATGAACTGCGTCGCCACCGTTGGCGCCCTCGGGGAGCTGCGTCTTGACCATCTGCTCGCGGTTGAGAGCGTAGTAGATGGCCTGACGGACCTTGAGGTCCTTCAGCTTCGGGTTCTTCTCCGGGTTGAAGCCCATGTAGAGGATGTTGAACGCGGGGCGGACGAGGACCTGGTTGCCCGAGGTCTTCAGGCCGGACCAGTCAGCCGGGTTCGGGAGGTCGTAGCCATCGATGCTGCCGGCTTCGAGCTCCTGGCGACGGGTGGACTCGTCGGGGATGATCTTGAAGACGACCTTGGCCGTCTTGGCCTTGTCGCCCCAGTAGTCGTCGTTGCGCACGAGCGTGACCGTCTTGTTGGCCTCGTCGTACTTGTCCAGCTTGTAGGGGCCGGTGCCGACGGGGGCCTTCGAGTACGCCGGGTAGCCGAAGCCCTCGCCCTGCTTGGTGACGTTGTTGGCGTCACCGTCCTTGAGGGCCTTGGGCGACTGCATCGAGAACGAGTCGAGCGACAGGGCGGTCGGGAACTTGGACGTGGACCGGCTGATCTTGATGACCGCGGTGCTGGCGTCGGTCGCCGCGCAGCTCTGGTAGAGCGCGTTGGCGGCGTCGGACTTGAACGCCCCCATCACGTCGGCCCAGTAGCCGGCGGGGCCACCTGCAGCGACCTCGTTCTGGTCGAACATGCGCTCCATGTTGTAGCAGACGGCCTCGGCGTTGAACGCCTCGCCATCCCAGAACTTCACGCCGTCGCGCAGCTTGAAGGTCCATTCCTTGCCATCGGCCGAGGGCGTCCAGCTGAGGGCGAGCTCGGGCTCGATCTCGGCGGTGCCCGGCTTGATGCCGACCAGGCCCTCCATCATCTGGCGGGTGACCCGGAAGGTCTCGCCATCAGTGGCGTAGAAGGGGTCGAACAACTCGGGGGCTCCGGCTGCGCCGAAGGTGATGGTGTCCTTGGTGTCACCACTTGCCGTCGACCCGCCGTCGCCTTCACGGTCAGACTGGGCGCAGGCCGTCAAGGCCAGCGCAGCAACAGTCAGCACGGCGAACGGTGTCGCCTTGCGCTTGAACGTCATCGATACCTCGCTTGGATGTGCGAACCTCGAGAGCCACGTTGACCCCCGAAGGATGATGCAACCGTGCGGTGGAGCGGGTGTGGCGTGCCTCACTGCGACGGACGGGTTGACCATAGCGACATTCATCCGTCGTCGGCCCCCGCATCGGCATTGTTTATCGGAGTGAGACCGAGAGGTCAGGAGGAACTGCGGCGTGAGCACCCCTGAGCCGAAGGCACCCATCGAGGTGGTGGCCGCCGCGATCGTCGACGATCTGCAGCATCCGAGCGCCCTGCTCGCAGCGCGGCGCACCGAACCTGCCGAGCTCGCGGGCGGCTGGGAGCTGCCCGGGGGCAAGATCGACCCGGGCGAGTCCATGGTGGCGGCGCTGCACCGCGAGATCGGTGAAGAACTCGGCGTGCAGGTCGTCCTCGGAGACCTCGTGAAAGGACCACTGGAGCGCGGCCGCTGGCCGCTCGGCACGGCATACGCCATGTCTGTGTTCTTTGCGACGATCACCGAAGGTGACCCGGAACCCCTCGAGGACCACGACCAGTTGCGCTGGCTCACGATGGACGATGTGTATGCCGTGGAGTGGCTTCCAGCGGACCTTCCGATCGTGCGTGCGATCGTTGCGCAGGCTGGCGAGTTGCGCCGTTTTCGTCAATGAGCCAAGTCCTGAGACACTTGGCATCATGCCCATCACTACTCGCGACGACATCCGTAACGTCGCCATCGTCGCGCACGTCGACCACGGAAAGACCACTCTGGTCGACAAGATGCTCTGGGAGGCCGGCGCCTTCGAGGCCCGAGCCACCGTCGAGTCCACTGGCGAACGCGTCATGGACTCCGGTGACCTGGAGCGTGAAAAGGGGATCACGATCCTCGCCAAGAACACCGCAGTGCACTACGGAGGCAAGGCCGCGCTCGACGCCGGCCTCGCCGACGGCCTGACGATCAACATCATCGACACCCCCGGTCACGCCGACTTCGGTGGCGAGGTCGAGCGTGGTCTGTCGATGGTTGACGGTGTCGTCCTGCTCGTCGACGCCTCCGAGGGTCCGTTGCCGCAGACGCGCTTCGTCCTGCGCAAGGCCCTCGCCGCGCACATGCCCGTCATCCTCTGCATCAACAAGGTCGACCGTCCCGACTCCCGCATCCAGGAAGTCGTCGACGAGGTCTACGAGCTCTTCATGGACCTCGAGGCGACCGAGGAGCAGATCGAGTTCCCGATCGTCTACGCCTCCGCCAAGAACGGCCGCGCCTCCATGGAGCGCCCGGACAACGGTGGCCTGCCCGACGGTGAGGACCTCACCGCCCTCTTCGAGACGATCATCAGCACGATCCCGGCCCCGACCTATGACCCCGAGACGCCGCTCCAGGCACACGTCACCAACCTCGACGCGTCCAACTTCCTCGGCCGCCTCGCGCTCCTGCGCGTGTTCAACGGTGAGATCAAGAAGGGTCAGCAGGTGGCGTGGTGCAAGCACGACGGCACCATCGAGCGCGTCAAGATCACCGAGCTCCTCATGACCGAGGCCCTCGAGCGCAAGCCCCTCGAGGACGGCAAGTCCGCCCGTCCCGGCGACATCATCGCCATCGCGGGCATCCCCGACATCATGATCGGCGACACCATCGCCGACGCCGAGAACCCCATCGCTCTGCCGATCATCACCGTGGACGAGCCGGCCATCTCGATGACGATCGGCACCAACACCAGCCCGATGGTCGGCAAGGTGCGTGGCTCCAAGGTCACCGCCCGCATGGTCAAGGACCGCCTCGACAAGGAGCTCGTCGGCAACGTCTCGCTCCGTGTCCTGCCCACCGAGCGTCCCGACGCCTGGGAGGTCCAGGGTCGTGGCGAGCTCGCCCTCGCGATCCTCGTCGAGCAGATGAAGCGCGAAGGCTTCGAGCTCACCGTCGGCAAGCCGCAGGTGGTCACGCAGCAGATCGACGGCAAGCTCCACGAGCCGGTCGAGCGCCTCACGATCGACACGCCGGAGGAGTACCTCGGCGCCATCACCCAGCTCCTCGCAGCACGCAAGGGCCGCATGGAGCAGATGACGAACCACGGCACCGGCTGGGTCCGCATGGAGTTCCTCGTGCCCTCGCGTGGCCTCATCGGCTTCCGCACCCAGTTCCTCACGGACACCCGTGGAGCTGGCATCGCGCACCACGTCTTCGAGGCCTACGAGCCGTGGTTCGGCGTCATCACGACCCGCACGTCGGGCTCGCTGGTCGCCGACCGCACCGGCCCGGTGACCGCGTACTCGATGGTCAACCTGCAGGAGCGCGGCACGCTGTTCGTCGAGCCCGCCACCGAGGTCTACGAAGGCATGATCGTCGGCGAGAACTCCCGCGCCGACGACATGGACGTCAACATCACCAAGGAGAAGAAGCTCACCAACGTGCGCGCCTCCTCGGCTGACAACTTCGAGAAGGTCGTCCCGCCCCGTCGTCTCACCCTTGAGCAGGCTCTCGAGTTCTGCCGCGAGGACGAGTGTGTCGAGGTGACGCCCGAGGCTGTTCGCATCCGCAAGGTCGAGCTCGACCAGACCGTCCGCGGCCGCACGGCCTCGCGCGGCCGCAAGGCCTGAGGTCGGGCATCACGTCGATGCCTCCCACGAAGGGCTGCTCGTGAGCACTCACTCCACCCGGTGCCGTCGTCGCCCCGCGCGACGTCGGCTCTGGGCCGTCACGGCCGCGCTGGTCGTGACGGTGATGGGGGGAGCCGCCGGGTGCAGCATCCTCGGGGGAGGCGACGAGGATCCGTCCGCGACGCCGGCCGTCGCCGCTCCTCAGGACCGCACCGACGAACGCGGGGGCACGCTCAAGGCACTCTCCCTCGGGCCGGTGCTCAGCTGGGACCCGCAGCGGATCGGGGCCCGGGACGACGCCGCGTTCGCCGGACGCACCTTCGTGCGCACCCTCACGGCCTACCAGCCCAGCACCGACCCGCGGAACCAGTCGCGCCTCGTGGGCGACCTCGCCACCGACACGGGGACGCCCAACAAGGAACTGACCATCTGGTCGTTCACGCTGCGTGACGATCTGGCGTGGGAGGACGGCACCCCGGTCACCTGCGAGGACGTCAAGTACGGCATCTCCCGCACCTTCGCCACGAAGGTCATCACCGGCGGGTCGACGGACGCCCTCGCCGTCCTCAACGTGCCG
The DNA here is from genome assembly GCA_963807825.1 of uncultured Actinomycetota bacterium. Taxonomy (GTDB): domain Bacteria; phylum Actinomycetota; class Actinomycetes; order Actinomycetales; family Dermatophilaceae; genus Knoellia. The sequence continues at coordinate 56,774 of CAWEDC010000026.1, read as the reverse complement.
AAGCAGCCCGACGGCACCTCGGTCTACACCGGTCCCTACATCACCGGCCCGGCAGCGGCGGCCGGCATCGCGGCATACAACAGCGCCGTGGCCTGTCGGGGCACGACGATCACGTTCGCGCTGAGCGCACCGGTGAGCGACTTCAACGAGATGGTGACCCAGTCCGCGTTCGCGCCGGTGAAGCAGTCGGCGGACAAGCGTGGCGACGGCACCTTCGCGGTCTTCTCCAATGGGCCCTACAAGCTGGCCTCGTCCTGGAGTGCGTCGACCGGCGGCACCTGGGTGCGCAACCCGCACTGGAAGGGTTCGACCGACGAGGTGCGCCGCGCGTTCCCCGATCGCATCGACTACCAAGAGGGCATTGAGACCCAGACCGTCGCGCAGCAGATCATGGCCGACGGCGACAACTCGCGCAGCGCCGTGGCACTCGGATCGGCCCCGCCGGCCATCCAGCAACACATCCTCACCGTCGACGCGCTCAAGGAGCGTTCCGTCACGGCGGGCACCGGCCTTGTCGACTACCTCGTCCCCAACCTCAAGAGTGCGACCTTCGCCAAGGTCGAGGCCCGCCAGGCGCTTGCCGTGGCGACCAACCGTGAGGCCTACGTGACCGCCCTCGGCGGCGGGAGCACCGGTCGACCGGCGACCTCCCTCATCCCCGAAGTGCTTCCGGCGGCCCACGAGAGCGACCCGCTCAAGGCCGGCGACGGCGGCGATGCCGGGATGGCCAAGGTGCTGCTCGGCAAGGCAGGACTGACGATCCCCGTGCCCATCCGGGTCGCCTACCGCTCGAGCCCCGTGGCCGACAAGGCGATGGCGTCGTTGGTCGCGGGATGGACCGAGGCCGGCTTCGCCCCCAAGCTCACCCCACTCAAGGACGAGTACTTCACGACGATCAGCCAGCCCGCGGCCGCCACGTCCTATGACGTGTTCTGGTCCAACTGGGCCCCTGCGTGGGCGTCGGCGAGCACCATCCTGCCGGCGCTGTTCGACAGTTCGATCAACATCACCGCGGCGGGACCCGGCCGTGACTACGGCTACTTCAACGACGTCAAGATCAACGCCGAGATGGCTCGGATCAACACGATCGCCGACCGTGACGACCGCGAGCAGGCCTGGACGGCACTCGACGTCCGCCTCCAGACAGCCGGTGCCTACATCGGACTGGCCGAGCGCCGGGCCCTCTACATTGCCGGCAGCGACGTCCGCAATCTGTCGGCCAACGAGGTCATCGGCGGCGTCGTGGAGTTCGCGGACATCGCGGTTCGCCAGTGACCCGGCTGCTTTTCGTCCACGCCCACCCGGACGACGAGACGCTCGCCACCGGTGTGGCGATCCTGCACCACGTCGCGCGCGGCGACGACGTCCACGTCCTCACCTGCACGCTCGGTGAGGAGGGCGAGGTCATCCCGCCGGAGCTGGCCCATCTCGAGGGTGCCGTTGGTGACCCTCTGGCTGCCCATCGCCGGGGCGAGCTGGCGGGTGCCGTGTCGGTCCTGGGGGTGACCCACCACTATCTCGGCGCGGTCGCCGAAGGTGACCAGCCGGCATACCGGGATTCGGGCATGGTCGGCTCTGCTGCCTTCGAGCACCCCCGCGCCTTCGCTGGCGCGGACTTCCTCGAGGTCGCCGGGCTCATGCGTTCCACCATCGCCGAGATCGCTCCCGACGTCGTCGTCACCTATGACTCCGAAGGTGGTTACGGGCACCCCGATCACATTCGGGTCCACGACGCTGTTCGTGCTGCTCTGGCCGAATCGCCCTCTGCGCCAACACTTTTCGTCACCTTGACCCCACGCTCGTGGGTGGTCGAGGATCGCGATTGGCTCGCCTCCCACGTGCCCGGGGAGGCCGGGTATGCCGTGCCCTCACCCTCCGATCCCATGGCACCATCCGTGGTCGACGACGAGGTCGTGACGCACGCCGTCATCGATCCCGAGGTCGTCGCGCGACAGGAGGAGGCGTTGCGTCACCACGCCACCCAGGTCGTCGTCGGTGAGGGCTGGTTCGCGCTGTCCAACGACATCGCCTCCCGACTCGCGGGACGTGAGGGCTACGCCGTGCTCGATCCGTCGACCGGCGACCTCGTCCCGGGAGACGCTGGCCGGCGCCCGGGTCTGGTTCAGGACCCACGGTGACGACACCGGGGGAGGGGAATGCGAGCGGCGTGGACGTCGACGCCTATCGCCATGTGATGGGACGGGTCGCCAAGGGCGTGTGCGTGCTGACGACGACGTCGGCCGGCCAGGACCACGCACTGACGGCCGACTCCGTCACGAGCGTCTCCCTCGATCCGGTGCTCCTCCTCATCTGCGTCGAGACCGACGCCCGCTTCCACGACGCCGTCCTCGAGTCGGGGAGGTTCGGGGTCAGCGTGCTCGCCGCCGAGCAGCGCCGGCTGGCCGCGTGGTTCGCCACGCCCGGTCGCCCGCTGCCGGGGCAGATGGACCGAGCCCCGCACACCCGTGCACCCAGCGGTGTCGCCCTGCTTGACGGAGCGTTGGCGACCCTTGAGTGTGTGGTGCGTGACGTCCACCCGGCCGGGGACCACAGCATCATCGTGGGAGAGGTCGATGCGGCCCGTCTCGGGGGCGATCCGCACGCTGCCCTCGTACACTTCCGCGGACAGTACTCCGCGCTGCCCTGAGCTCCATGACGATCCACCCGAACGAACCAAGGACCGCAATGACCGACGCTTTCGACCAACAGTTTGGTCAGACCCGACGCCGACGGAGCACCATCGCCGTGCTCGTGGGTGCCTTTGTCGTGCTCGTGGCCGGCTATGTCGGTGTGGCGGCGTACGCGAGCGGTCGCACGCCTGCTGACACCAAGATCGGTGGAGTGCAGGTCGGTGGCCTGGAGCCGGCGGCAGCGCGCAAGGCGCTCGAGACAGCGTGTCGCGCAGCGGGGATCCGCACCGGTCACGCTGACGGCGGGTGGCAAGTCGGCCACGATCGCCCCGGCCGAGGCGGGCCTGGCCATCGATCTCGATGGTTCCGTCGAAGACCTGACGGGATTCAGCCTCAACCCGGCCAAGCTCTTCAGCCACCTCACGGGAGGTGCGACCCACAGCCTCAAGACCAAGGTCGACGAGGACAAGCTCAAGGCCGCAGTGACCAAGGCCGCCGCGACCCTGGCCGTCGCGCCCAAGGACGGCACCATCTCCGTGACCGGGGGCAAGGTTGCCGTCGTGGCGCCCGTCAAGGGCCAGGCGGTCGAGGTCGACAAGACCGCGGAGGTCATCGCGGGGTCATGGCCGCGCACCGCCCCCATCGTGGCACCCGTCGCGGACTCGACGCCCAAGGTCTCGGCCGAGGAGCTCCAGCGGGTCAAGACCGAGTTCGCGGACAAGGCCATGTCGGGTCCGATCGCGGCCAAGGCCGGAGACAAGGAATTCGACATCACCGCTGCGGCGCTGGCACCCGCCATCTCCTTCCCCGCTGACGCCGAGGGCAGGATCACACCGAAGTTCGACGACAAGCTCCTCGTCGCCGCAGTCACGAAGGCGGCGGACCAGGCGGGCGCCACGGCCAAGGCCAAGGACGCCACCGTGAGCTACCGGAGCGGCCAGCCGGCCGTGATCGAGTCCAAGACGGGTGTTGCCCTGGACGCCACCAAGATCGTGGCACCCGTGACGGCGGCGCTGACCTCACCCGAGCGGACGGCCATCCTCCCGGTGACCGTGTCGCAGCCGAAGTTCACCACCGCGGAGGCCAAGGCCACCCTGCCCAAGGGTCTGATCTCGACCTTCACCACCCACTTCCCGGCCAACGGCGGCGGACGAGTGAGCAACATTCGGCTCGCCGCACGCACGCTCAATGGCACCTATGTCGCTCCGGGCGCCACCTTCAGCCTCAATGGCGTCCTCGGGAGGCGCACCCCGGAGAAGGGCTACGTCAAGGGTGGTGTGATCTCGGAGGGTCGTCTCAGTGAGAACTACGGCGGCGGGATCTCGCAGGTCTCCACGACCCTGTTCAACGCAGCCTTCTTCGCAGGTGTGAAGTTCGAGCAGTACCAGGCCCACGGCTTCTACATCTCCCGCTACCCCGAGGGTCGCGAGGCGACGATCTCGTTCCCGTACCCCGACAACCGCTGGACCAACAACACCGACGGCGGCATCGTCATCCGGGCGAACTCGTCGGGCGGTCAGGTGACCGTCTCCTTCTACGGCACCAAGAAGTGGGACATCGCCGCGACGAAGAGCTCCCGCCGCAACGTCGTGACGCCCAAGAAGATCACCGACCCCTCACCGAAGTGCATCACCCAGAACCCGACCCCCGGTTTCGATGTCACGGTGACCCGGATCTTCAAGCAGGGCGGCGCGACGATCAAGACCGAGAACTTCAACACGCACTACAACCCCGAGGACGACGTCACCTGCACGCACCCCGACGCCAAGTAGGCGCCGCTCAGCCGGGCGGCGGGCTCGTCAGGTAGACGTAGCTCGAGTGCCGCTCGAAACCGAGTCGTTCGTAGAGCCGGATCGCAGGGGCGTTGTCGGCCTCGACCTGCAGGTGCATGAGGTGTATGCCGTCGCGGTGCGCCTCGGCGGCCAGGTGCGCCGTGAGGTGGGCGGCGAGGCCCCGTCCTCGCATCGCCGGATCCGTCCACACGGCGCCGAGACCGGCCCAGCCGTGCGCGATGCCGAGTCGGCCGATCGCCACGGGCCGCGGGTCTCGTGTGCCCGGGGTGCTCGCACCGAGTTTCTGGGCGAGCCCGCCACCGAGAGCGATGCTGGCAAACCGTTGTCGTGGGCTGCCGCTCAGCACGCCGACAGCGCTCTCAGGGACCCCTGACCGGCTCAACCGGTAGGCCGCGAACCACGCGTCGTCGAGGTCGTCACTCGATCGGACGTCCGGGCCTCCGGGATCGGCTGCGGCGACCCGCTCCGTCGACGCGGTGAGGTTGAGGGTGCGGCTGGCGGCGACCCATCCACGCGACAGCACCTCGGCGCCGAGCGGGTCCGTCGCCGGGTCGAAGCCGACCGGCCCGGTGACGGAGACCCGACCTGGGAGGCCGCGGGCGGCATACCAGGATTCGATGCGGTCCACCGCGTCGGCGAGGGGGACACCCGGGTCGCCGACGGGAAGGACCGAGTTGCCTCGTTGGGTGAATCCCGCGGAGGCTCGCAGCTCCCAGTCGCCGAGCTGCTCGCGCTCGAGGGCGCCCCAGCTCGGACCCATGACGCGTTGGAGGTCGGCCATCGAGATCGCGAGGTGGGGCGAGCCGCGACGACTGGGCTTCGGCGGGATCTCCTTCGCGGCGACGATGCGGTCGCGGGCGATCGATGACCTCGCCGCGGCGGGTGGCGACGGTGACGTCGGCTTCGCTGCGGGCCACGAGTTCGCCGACCGCATCCGTCATCGAGGGGGAGTCTGACGTGGCATCGGGCGCCCGGTCGAGTCGCCAACGCACGACGACACGGGCTCCTATGTGGACGTCGTCGAAGGAGGCAGTCACGCCCGGCATACTATGGCCGCATGACGTACGTGATCGCGCAGCCTTGTGTTGACCTCAAGGACAAGGCCTGCATCGAGGAATGCCCGGTCGACTGCATCTACGAAGGAGAGCGATCGCTCTACATCCACCCCGACGAGTGTGTCGACTGTGGTGCGTGTGAGCCGGTCTGCCCCGTCGAGGCGATCTACTACGAGGACGACACTCCTGAGCAGTGGGCCGACTACTACAAGGCCAACGTCGAGTTCTTCGACGACCTCGGCAGCCCCGGTGGCGCCGCCAAGATGGGCCTGATCAACAAGGACCACCCGTTGATCGCGGACCTGCCTCCGCAGATCCACGACGAGGGCTGACCTCACCGCCTTGCTCCACCTTCCAGACTTCCCTTGGGACTCGCTCGCTCCGGTCAAGGAGCGGGCGAGTTCTGTTGCCACGACCGACGGTCTGGGTCTCGTCGACCTGTCCGTGGGGACGCCGGTCGACCCGACGCCCGAGGTCGTCCAGGAGGCGCTGCGGTCCGCGGCCAACGCGCCGGGCTACCCGCAGACGTGGGGCACTCCGGCGCTGCGGGAGGCCGTGGCGGGTTGGTTCGCGACGCGTCGCGGGGTGCCCGACGTCGACCCCGACGGCGTCATGCCCACGATCGGCAGCAAGGAACTGGTGGCGTGGCTGCCGACCCTCCTCGGTCTGGGCCAGGGCGACATCGTGGGTTTCCCGTCCGCTGCGTATCCGACCTACGACGTGGGTGCACGCCTCGCCGGTGCGACGCCCCAGGTCGTCGACGGCCTCGCTGCTCTGGGTCCGCTCACAGCGTCCACGACCCCAAAACTGTTGTGGCTCAACACTCCTGGCAATCCCACCGGGCAGGTGCTCGGCGTCGAGCACCTCGCCAAGGTCGTGGCGTGGGCCCGCCAGCACGGTGTCATCGTCGCGAGCGACGAGTGCTACGCCGAGCTCGACTGGCGCACCGATCGCGGCTCCGAGACGTCGCCGACGACTCCGTCGATCCTCGACCCGCGGGTCACCGGTGGTTCGCACGAGGGCCTGCTCTGCGTCTACTCGCTGTCGAAGCAGTCCAACCTCGCGGGCTATCGCGCCGCCTTCGTCGCGGGCGACCCGCGCCTGGTCAAGCAGATCCTCGAGGTGCGCAAGCACGCCGGCATGATCGTCCCGTGGCCGGTCCAGGTCGCCATCACGGCTGCGGTCGGGGACGCCGGTCACGTCGAGGCCCAGAAGGCCGTGTATGCCGCGCGCCGCGAGACCCTGCTCGCCGGGGCCCGTGCGTTCGGACTCGAGACCACGCACAGCGAGGCCGGGCTCTATCTCTGGGCCACTGCCGGTGAGGACGCCTGGGTGACGCTGGAGCGGCTGGCCGCACGCGGCATACTCGCCGCCCCCGGCACCTTCTACGGCACCGCCGGCCGGCAGCACGTGCGCATCGCGCTCACGGCGTCCGACGAGCGGATCCGTGCGGCGGCCGAGCGCCTCTCCGTCGGCTGAGCGGACGCTCTTTTCGTCGTTCCCGGGGTCTGGGGTAGCGTCAATGGTGCGCGAGCGACGCCCACTGCGACCTCGCCCGAGACGTGAGGATTGAAGACACGATGAGCACAGACGCAGCCGCTGGCGCGACCTTCCAGGTCCGTGACCGGGAACTCAAGTTCCCCCTCATCAAGGCCACCGAGGGCAACAACGGATACGACATCTCCACCCTGCTCAAGGAGACCGGCGACACCACCCTCGACATCGGGTTCGTCAACACCGCCTCGTGCAACAGCGCGATCACCTACATCGACGGCGACGCGGGCATCCTGCGCTACCGCGGCTACCCGATCGAGCAGCTCGCCGAGAAGTCGAACTTCCTCGAGACGTCCTACCTGCTCATCTACGGCGAGCTCCCCTCGGCGACCGAGCTCGAGAGCTTCACCGAGCGCGTGCGCCAGCACACGATGCTGCACGAGGACCTCAAGGCCTTCTTCAACGGCTTCCCGCGCGACGCGCACCCGATGCCGGTCCTGTCGTCCGCGGTGTCCGCGCTCGGCACGTTCTACCAGGACAGCCTCGACCCGTTCGACAAGGAGCACGTCGAGATCTCGACGATCCGCCTCCTCGCCAAGCTGCCGACGATCGCGGCCTACGCCTACAAGAAGAGCATCGGCCAGCCGTTCCTCTACCCGGACAACGAGCTCTCGCTCACCGAGAACTTCCTGCGCATGACGTTCGGTGTCCCGGCCACGGACTACGACATCGACCCCGACATGGTCAAGGCGCTCGACCAGCTCCTCATCCTGCACGCCGACCACGAGCAGAACTGCTCGACGTCGACGGTGCGTCTGGTCGGCTCCGCCCACGCCAACCTGTTCAACTCGGTCTCCGCGGGCATCCACGCCCTCTCGGGTCCGCTGCACGGTGGCGCGAACTCGGCCGTCCTCGAGATGCTCGACGGCATCCTCCAGAACGGTGGCGACGTCGACACCTTCGTCAAGAAGGTCAAGAACAAGGAAGACGGCGTCAAGCTCATGGGCTTCGGGCACCGGGTCTACAAGAACTACGACCCGCGCGCGGCGATCATCAAGAAGACGACCGACTCCATCCTGGCCAAGGACGGCGTGCGCGACCCGCTCCTCGACATCGCCCTCAAGCTCGAGCAGGTCGCCCTCGAGGACGACTACTTCATCGAGCGCAAGCTCTACCCGAACGTCGACTTCTACACCGGCCTCATCTACAAGGCGATGGGCTTCCCGACCAAGATGTTCACGGTCCTGTTCGCCATGGGTCGCCTCCCCGGCTGGATCGCGCAGTGGCGCGAGATGATCGAGGACCCCGACACCAAGATCGGCCGCCCGCGCCAGATCTACACCGGCGAGACCGAGCGCGACTACAAGATCATCACCGGCCGCTGACCCAAAGCGTCAGCCGGCCACCCGGCATACGCAAGAGCCCCTGTCCTGCATCGCGCAGGACAGGGGCTTTCGCGTGTATGCCGTGTGGTCAGCTGCGGTGCCGACCGGCGCCGACGAGCTCGCGCTCCTCGGGTTCGTCCACGTCCTCGAGGGTCTCGGCAGCGGGCTTCTGGCCCGGACGGCCGAGCTTCTCGCCCTCGACGTCGACGTTGGGCAGGATCCGGTCGAGCCAGCGCGGCAGCCACCAGGCCTTGTCGCCCATGAGGTACATGAGTGCCGGGATGAGGGTCATGCGCACGATCACCGCGTCGAAGAAGACAGCCGCCGCGAGGGCGAAGCCGATCGACTGGATGAGCGGCTCGTCCTGGAGCATGAACGCGGAGAACACCGAGATCATGATCGCTGCGGCGGCCGCGACCACCCGAGCACCGTGGCGGAATCCGTCGACGACGGCGTCACGTGCCGTTTCTCCGTGGACGAACGCCTCACGCATGCGGGTCACGAGGAAGACCTGGTAGTCCATCGCCAGCCCGAAGACGATCCCGATGACGAGGATCGGCATGAAGCTCATCAGCGGTGCGCCGTCGAAGAAGCCACCGACGCCCTCCTGGAACACCAGGATCGTCGTCCCCAGGGTGGCGAGCACCGACAGGAGGAAGCCCGAGGGTGGCCGTGAGCGGGATGAGGATCGAGCGGAAGACGATCATCAGCAGGATGAACGCGAGGCCGACGACGACTGCGAGATAGGGGAGCAACGCGCTCTGCAGCTTCTCGGAGACGTCGGTCTGGATCGCGGTGAGGCCGGTGACGCCGACGGTGGTGCCGGTCTGGGCCTCGATGTCCGCGCTGGTGCCGCGCAGGTCGTCGAGCAGCGTCAGCGTGGCTTCGTCGTCCGGACCGCTCTTGGGGGTGATGAGGATCTGGGCGCCGGTGCCGGCTTCGTTCATGCCGATGATCTGCGCGTTGGCGACGTCGGTCTGACCGGCGGCCCACGTGACGACCTCGCCGTATGCCGCGGGGCGCTGCTCAGCGTCGCTGATCTCGCGACCGTCGACGACGAGGACGAGCGGACCCTGACGGCCGGCACCGAAGGCGTCGGTCATGAGGTCGGCAGCCTTGCGCTGGGTCGTCTCGACCGGCGAGGTCGAGTCGGACGGCAGGGCGAGGTGGAGGTCCTTCATGGGGATGGCGAGGGCGCCGAGGACGACGATCGCGAGGACGGCCACGAGGGCCGGGGCGCGGCCGACGAGACGGGCCCAACGCACGCCGTTGTTGACGACCTCGCCCTCGTCGTTCTTCTCCTTGCGGACCCGACCGGCGAACGCCTTGCCCTTGAGCATGCCGAGGATGGCGGGCGTCAGGGTGAGGGCGATGAGGACCGACACGAAGACCGTGGCCGCCGCAGCGAGCCCCATCGTCGTGAGGAACGGGATCTTGACGAGGGAGAGCGCTGAGAGCGCGATGATCACCGTGAGGCCGGCGAACACCACGGCCGAGCCGGCGGTGCCCAGGGCGCGGCCAGCGGCCTCGGAGCGGTCGTCGGTGTGCCGCAGCTCGCTGCGGTAGCGGCTGAGGATGAACAGGGCGTAGTCGATGCCGACGGCGAGGCCGAGCATGGTGGCGAGCGTCGGCGTCATCGTGCCGAGGTCCCAGAACGCCGTCGCTCCGACGACGAGCAGGGAACCGATGCCGACGCCGATGACCGCAGTGATGAGCGGGAGTCCGGCGGCGACGAGGGAGCCGAAGGTGAGGATGAGGACGAGGGCAGCGATCGCGAGTCCGATGAGCTCACTCGTGCCACCCGGCGGGGCGAAGCTCTGCATGCCGGCACCGTTGACCTCGGCCGTCAGGCCCTGGTCACGCGCGGTGTCGAGGGCAGCGAGGACGGCGTCCTGCGTGGCGGGCTCGACGTCGGTCACGGTCTTCACGTCGAAGCTCCACGTGATGGTGCCGATGCGGCCGTCAGCGCTCAGCGGCGAGAGGGCGGCGGCGTTGGCCTCCGCCTCTGCTGCGGGCGTGCCCTGCTCGGTCGCAGCCTTGAGCATCTGCTCGCGCTGGCTGTCGGAGGCAGCCACGGGGCTCACGAGCTGCGCGGCGCCCGGGGTGCCCTCGGCGGGCATCTGCGGGAGGCCCTTGAGGTCGCTGAGGAGGGCGTCGACCTTGGCGGCGTTGGTCGGGTCGGAGAGCTTCTGACCCTCCGGCGCCGCGATGACGACAGTGGCCGTGGCCTGGTCGAAGGCGTCGCCGGTCTGCGGGAAGAGCTCCTGCTGGAGCTGCGCCGCCTGCTCGGACGGGATGCCGGGGATCGAGAACTTGTCGATCATCGGCTTGGAGATCGTCGTTGCGACGCCACCGATGGCGACGAGTGCGACCAGCCAGGCCGCGATGAAATACGGCCAACGACGGTATGCCGTCCGGCCCAGTCGATAGAGATAAGTCGCCATGGCGAAGCTGCTCCTTGGTGGAGGTGTGGGTGAAAGTGGTGCCGTCAGATCGGCTGCGCGACGATGCGCTGTCGGACAGACGGGTCAGGCGAGAAGGCGGGTGGCTTCGTCGACACCAGCCATGAAGTCAGTGGGGAAGTCGCCGTCGTCGTCCGTGAGGAACGACTGCAACGTGTCCTGGAAGATCCCCGCAATCAGCGCGACTGCAATGCGAGCGCGCCGATTCCCCTGCGGCAGACCTTCGCGTTCCTCGGTCGCTTGGCGGACCTCGGTGACCATCACCTCGAAGCGTTCCTTGGCGACGGAGATGAGCCGCGGGTTGCGCTCGAACAGAGCGTGGACGCGGTGCCAGTCAGCCTTCGTCGGCTCCTGGCGGGTGTAGATGTTGGTCACCAGATGGCCGAGGTCCCGCAGCAGGTGCCCTTCCGGGCCCCCAGCAACGAACACCGCGAGGTCATCGGGCCTGATGCAGTCGGGGCTGTCGAGGACGGCCGCTTCCTTGCCGGGGAAGTAGTTGAACAACGTCCGCCGCGACACCCCGACCTTCTCGGCGAGCTCCTCGAGGGTGAACCCTTCGAAGCCGTGCTCGATGGCCAGGTCCTGCGCGCACCGCGAGATCCGGCGAGCGGTCTGCTCCCGACGCGAAACTGCACTCCCTGTGGCCATAGTGCAAGTTTGCACTCATCCAGCCAAAAGTGCAACTCGCACGCACCCGACGGAAAGGTGAGGTGCCGCGAGAGCCCGGTCTCCGCCGATTGCGAGGGCTGGGAGGTGAGATGACACGGAGCGTACAAATGCCGGTTCGCCGCTGGCTGGGCCTGGCGGGAGCCGCGGAGTGCGCTCAGCGCGCGCAGCGGCGGATGGGATTGCGGCGAACCGGTTTTTGCACGCGACCCAAAGGCGAGCAAGCGGCATACCCAGGCTTGAGAAACGCAGCGTCAGGTGAGGTGGAGGATGACCTGTCGGGCGGGGGCGGGGGAGTCAGTCGCCTTCCACTCCCAGGCCTCGGAGTCCCGGCTGCGAGTCCAGCGACGGTCGCCGATGGTCACTCCGGTGATGCCCGTGTCGACGGCCTTGGCTGCGGACCAGGACGCGATCGACCAAGCGATCTGGTCGTTGGGAGCCTTGACGGTCAGGGTGCCTTCGCTGGCGGTGGACTTCAGGTCGTACTCGTTGTCGAGGAGTCGTCCCACCAGGGCGACGTCGGCCTCACCCTCGGGGTCGTCGAGGCGGCAGGCGACGCCGCGGGGGGAGTGGCCGGCCAGGGCGGAGGCGAGGATGCGGCCCTCCTGCTCGTGGTCGGCGTAGGCCTCGGGGTAGGCGCTGCGCTGGACCTTCTGGGCGACGACCGTGATGGTGCCGGACTCCCAGTCCTTGACCTTGACGAGGGCGTCGTAGAACTTGTTGGTCGTGTATTCGGGGTCGAGGATCTCCTCGACCGTGCCCCACCCCTGGGAGGGGCGCTGCTGGAACAGGCCGACGGAGTCGCGGTCGCCGTAGCGGATGTTGCGCAGCTTGGACTCCTGGATCGCCGTCGCCAGGGCGATGGTCGCGGCCCGGGCCGGCAGTCCCCGACGCAGGGCGATCGCGGTGATGGTGGCGGCGTTGCTCATCTGCTCGGGGTCGAAGTCGACCGAGTTGCCGCCAGCGGTCGCCTGGCAGCGAGGACCGAGGACGGACTGGAAGAGGCCGCGCCCACCGAACCAGGCCCCGAGCCCGACGAGGGCCACGAGAGAGAGGATGAGGGCGCGCGCGATCCACCGAGGGCCGCGACGGGGCTGCTCCTCGGCGAGGGTGACTCGGCCGCGGGTCGAACGCATCAGTCGTTGGCGTGGAGCACGGAGTTGAGGACGATGCCGTGGCCGTCGCGAGGACGGGCCTCCACGGTGCCGGTGACCGAGTTGCGCAGGAAGAGCAGGTTGGACTGGCCGGAGAGCTCGCTGGCCTTGGTGACGGTGCCACCGGGGAGGGTCACCTTGGTGCCGGCGGTGACATAGAGACCGGCCTCGATGACGCAGTCGTCGCCGAGCGCGATGCCGAGCCCCGACTCCGCGCCGAGCAGGCAGCGCTGGCCGATCGACACGCGCTCGGTGCCGCCTCCGGAGAGCGTGCCCATCGTGGAGGCGCCACCACCGATGTCGGAGCCGTCACCGACGACGACACCCTGCGAGATGCGGCCCTCGACCATCGACGTGCCGAGCGTGCCAGCGTTGAAGTTGACGAAGCCCTCGTGCATGACGGTCGTGCCGCTGGCGAGGTGGGCGCCGAGACGCACCCGGTCGGCGTCGGCGATCCGCACGCCCGAGGGCACGACGTAGTCGGTCATCCGCGGGAACTTGTCGATGCCGAAGACCTGGACCGGTCCGCGGGCCATCATCCCGGCTCGGGTCAGCTCGAATCCGTCCACGGCACAAGGGCCTTGGCTCGTCCAGACGACGTTGGTGAGGGCGCCGAAAAGGCCGTCGAGGTTGATCGAGTTCGGCGCGGCGAGGCGGTGGGAGAGCAGGTGGAGACGCAGCCACCCATCGGCAGTGTCCGCCGGAGCGGCGTCGAGGTCGATCTCGACGAGGCGCACCTCGCGGGTGACCCCGCGGACCTCGTCCGACCCGGCCAGGGCAGTCAGCTCGCTCGGCTCCTGCGCGTCACCGGCGTCGCCCAGGGCGGGTGCCGGGAACCAGGCGTCGAGGACGCTGTCGCCATGGAGGGTGAGGAGGCCGAAGCCGTGTGCGGTGCGCGCGGTCATGGCCGCAAGCCTAGAGCCCGCCCCTGTCCGAGGATCATGCCCTCACCGTGAGCGGCCGACTCCAGGATCGGTAGGGTCTGGCGTATGCCGCTCGACCTCACTGCCGATGTAGTCACCCTCACCGCTGCGCTCTGCGACATCGAGTCGGTGAGCCTGGATGAGGGCGCCGTCTGCGACGCGATCGAGGAGGCGCTGCGACCACTCGAGCACCTCACGATCACGCGTATCGGCAACACCGTCGTCGCTCGCACCGAGCTCGGTCATGACGAGCGGGTCGTCCTTGCGGGGCACATCGACACCGTGCCACTGACCGATCCGAAGAACCTCCCGACCAAGCGTCTGCCCGGTGGCGACGGTGAGGGCGAGGTGCTCTGGGGTCGTGGCACCGTCGACATGAAGGGTGGCGTTGCCGTCCAATTGCGCCTTGCTGCAACGGTTCCCGCCCGAGCCGCGACGTGACCTACGTCTTCTACGAAGGCGAGGAGATCGAGAGCGAGTTCAACGGGCTCCTCCACATCCAGCAGCAGCGCCCCGAGCTCATCGAGGACGCCGACTTCGCCGTCCTCCTCGAGCCGACCGGCGCCATCGTCGAAGGTGGGTGCAAGGGCACGCTCCGCATCGACCTCACCACCAAGGGAGCGGCGGCTCACTCGGCGCGGCCGTGGAACGGCCACAACGCCATCCACGACGCAGCCGAGATCCTCACCCGACTCACGGCATACGAGCCGAAGACGGTGATGGTCGACGGACTCGAGTACCGCGAGGCACTCAACGCCGTGGGCATCTCCGGCGGCATCGCCGGCAACGTCATCCCCGACCGGTGCACCATCAGCGTCAACTACCGCTATGCCCCCGACACGAGCGAGGAGCAGGCGGTCGCGCACATGCACGAGGTCTTCGACGGGCTCACCTTCGAGATCACCGACAACGCCGGGGGAGCGCGTCCGGGGCTCGACCTACCTGCGGCCAAGGCGTTCGTCGAGGCGCTCGGGGTCGAGGTCATCGCCAAGCAGGGGTGGACCGATGTCGCGCGCTTCCAGGCGATGGGACTGCCGGCCGTGAACTTCGGCCCCGGCGACCCCAACCTCGCCCACCACGACGAGGAGCGTTGCCCCATCGACCAACTCGTGTCGTCCGAGGCCGCCATGCTCAGATGGCTCGCCTAGGTTGATCTCGTGACTGACTCAGTGACCGACGCAGCGACCGACGGGCCGACGGACTCCTCGGCTGACGGGCCGAAGCCCTGGGACGCGACGCACGACTACTACAAGGGTCCCGTCGTCATGCGCCGCTCGAAGGTGCCCGACGAGACGACCGACCAGCGCCTGCTCGACAGCCGCGGCTCGGCCGACTGGGTCCACACGGATCCGTGGCGCGTGATGCGTATTCAGTCCGAGTTCGTCGAGGGCTTCGGGGCGCTCGCGGAGCTCGGCCCGGCGGTGAGCGTCTTCGGCTCGGCCCGCACCAAGGAGGACGACCCGACCTACGACCTGGGCGTCCGTGTCGGCGCCAGCCTCGTCGACGCCGGGTATGCCGTGATCACCGGTGGCGGTCCCGGCGCCATGGAGGCGGCCAACAAGGGCGCCTGCGAAGCGGGTGGCACGTCGGTCGGTCTCGGCATCGAGTTGCCGTTCGAGACGGGCCTCAACCAGTACGTCGACCTCGGCGTGAACTTCCGCTACTTCTTCGCCCGCAAGACGATGTTCGTCAAGTACTCGCAGGGCTTCATCGTGCTGCCCGGCGGTTTCGGCACCCTCGACGAGCTCTTCGAGGCGATCACCCTCGTCCAGACCCAGAAGGTCACGTCCTTCCCGATCATCCTCATGGGGACGGCCTACTGGCAGGGGCTGCTCGACTGGCTCCAGTCCTCGGCCCTCACCGCCGGCACGATCAGCGCCAAGGACCTCGCCCTCATCACCCTCACCGATGACGTCGAGGAGGCCGTCGCCGCCATCGTCGCGTCCGACCGGGCACAGGCTCCCGACGCTCCCGAGGGCAGCGGCACACACGCCGAATGAGCAACGACCGCTGAGCTCCACCTAGGATCGCGAACGTGGAATGGGTTGCCCTCGCAGTGCTCGCCGTCGCCGTCATCGTGGTCACGGTGCTCTTGGCGACGGGTCGGCTCAATCTCGCGATGATGGCTGAGCCCACGTCAGCCAGGCCTCCGCTCGAGCTGCCGCCGACCGTCACGGCAACCGACGTCGACGGACTGAGCCTGGGCACGACCCTCTACGGCTACGCGCCAGCCCAGGTGGACGCCGCCCTCGATGCCCGCCGCGACCGGCTCGCCGAACAGGACCGAGCGTTGGGCGAGCGCGCCTCGGGGGAGCGGGACGATCATGTTCACCCTGACGCGTGAATCTGAGCTCACGCCAGCCGAACTGTGGCTGCGTGCCTCCGCACTGGCCGAGCACACCGCCACGGTTCCGCTGACGACGACGATCGCCGACGCCGGCTCGCCCGATGTGGGCTGGGGCTTCGTCGTGCGCACGGCCCTCGGACCGTTCCACTTCGACGACAGCATGGTCGTGGAGACGTGGGATCCCCCTCGGCAGTGGCGAATTCGCAAGACCGGCCGCCTTTCCGGATGGGCCGAGCTCGTCGTGACCCCGTATGCCGGTGGGTCCCGTGTGACGTGGACCGAAGAGCTCTGGCTCGGTTCCGGCCGCGTCCAGCGGATCACGACCGCCGTCGGCGACCTCCTGGGCCCACGGCTGTTCGGCCGGGTCGTCGACCGTTTCGCGGCGGTGTCCTCGTGAAGTGGTCCCTGCTCCTCAGCCTCCCCGTGGTCCTGTGCTCACTGGGCCTCGCGTGGTTCTTCTCCCGACGGGAAGCCCGCAACCGGGACGACAACGACTTCAGAATGCAGCTCATCGGCTATCCCGCCGACCGTGTTCACGAGGTGCTCGATCACCTCGACGCCCAGATCGCCTCCAACGACTCCCGCCTCCAGGGCACCCCTCACGAGCCCGCGAGCCCCGACGACACGGTGGCGTCCGCAGAAGTGGTCGTGAATCCCACCATCGTTGCGGACGCGAGCATGGACGCGGCCGCGGACGCGAGCACGGAACCGGCGCGCGTGACGTGGGGGTGGGTCGACCTCGCCGTCATCGCGGCCTACGTCGCCACCGCCCTGCACGTCCTCTCCGGGCTCATCGGCCGCACGTCCACCGGCTACCTGTCCCAGGGCGTCCAGGACCACCAGGCCTTCGAGTGGTACTTCGGGGCGTCGGCCCACAACGTCGCGACGCTGTCCAACCCCCTCTTCAGTGATCGCCAGAACTTCCCCGACGGCGTCAACCTCATGGCCAACGCGGCCGTCACCGGCCTCGGGATTCCGCTCGCCCCACTGACGCTCGCCACCAGCGCCCACGTCACGTTCTTCGTCGTCGAGCTGCTCGGGCTGGCAGGGACGGCGGCAGCGTGGTTCTGGTTCTTCCGCCGACGCGGCCTCGGGCGCACGGCCGCTGCGGTGGGCGGCTGGTTCGCCGGGTTCGCCCCCGCGATGGTGTCCCACGCCAACGGCCACCCCAACTTCGTCGCGCTGTTCCTCCTCCCCGTGATCATCGACCGACTCCTGCGACTGGCGCAGGGCCGCCGACGCGTCCGCGACGGCGTGGTCCTCGGGCTCCTCGTGACCTGGCAGGTCTTCATCGGCGAGGAACCGTTGCTGCTCGCGGCGATCGGCATCCTCATCGCCGGCCTCGTCCTCGTCGCGCACCGTCGGATCGACCTGAGGAACGCGCTCCCCGGGGTCGGCATCGGCGCCGCCATCGCTCTCGTCCTCGTGGCCGTCCCCCTCTGGTGGCAGTTCTCCGGACGCCAGAGCTACACCTCGATCTACCACCCACCCGGTGGCAACGACCTCGCGGCGCTGTGGAGTCGGGCGACGCGCACGATCGGTACCGACCCCTTTGCCTCGGCAGCGCTGTCGATGAACCGCACCGAGGAGAACGCCTTCTTCGGAGTGCCCCTCTGGCTGCTCGCCGCCGTCATCGTGCTCGCGCTCATCCGCCGCCCCGTCGTGCAGGCGCTCGCGGCCGTCGTCATCGTCACGTCCTGGCTCTCGCTGGGAGAAGAGGTGCTCCTGCGAGGCCAGCCGACCGGCATACCCAGTCTGTGGTCCCTCTTCGACGGGCTTCCCGTCCTCGAGAACGTGCTGCCCACGCGGTTCGCCATGATCGCCGTCCCAGCCTTCGCCGGGCCTGATCGCCATCGGCATCGACGCCGCGATGCAGGCCTCACCGTTCAGCGATGATGACGCCGACGAGCTCGACCTCCCCACGTGGCAACCGCGGCTCGGCGGCTGGATCGTGACGGCTGCGGCCGTCGTGGCCCTGCTCCCCGTGGCGCCGACCGCCCTCGCAGGTCGACCCCCGACCCGCGGTGCCGACCTTCTTCACCGGCGACGCCTGGCGTGACTGGAGCCACGGCGGCTCGATCCTCGCCGTCCCACCGACCGACATCGTCGACGCGCGCGCCTTCGACTGGCAGCTCGCCGCCGACACCATGGCCTTCCCCATCGTCGAGGGCTACTTCGTCGGCCCCAACGGCAGCGCCGATCGTGGTGGCCAGTACGGCGCCGTGCGTCGCCCGCTGTCGCTGTGGCTCTACGACGTCAACGCGGCCAACGTCGTGATGCCGGCGACCGAGGCCCAGCGGCTCCAGTTCACGAAGGACCTGGCCGCCTGGCGCACCGACACGGTGGTGCTGCCCATGCGGGACCAGAGCGCCGCGCTGCGGGACTCGCTCGTCACCGTCCTCGGTGAGCCGCAGCAGGTCGAGGACGTCCTGGTCTGGGACGTGCGGGAGTTCTCGTCATGACCGCCGCCACACAGACCCGGACCGGAGTCGCGCTCCATCCTGACGGGGGCAGGGCGCTCGAACCTCACGGCCCTTGCTCTGGCCCACCCGATCCGCGCGATCGTCCTCGTCTATGTCATCTCGCGGCTCGTGGCCCTGGCCGCGATGTGGGTGGCGGCCACGTGGTTCCAGAACCCGGCTGGCGTCGGGCACCTCGACCCCTCCATCGGGGATCTCTTCGGGTTGTGGGACAGCCAGTGGTACGAAACCGTTGCCACCAAGGGCTATCCGGTCCCGCTGCCGGCCGATCCGGCCACGGGCAAGCTCACCTACAGCGCGTGGGCGTTCTATCCGCTCTTCCCCTTCCTCGTGAAGGGGCTCATGGCGATCGGCATCCCGTTCACCGTCGGCGCGGTCGGGCTCAACGTCGTCCTGGGCGGGCTCGGAGCGGTGCTCGTCTGGGCGCTCTTCCGCGCCGGACTCCACGCCGAGCCGCAGCCGGGCCGCGAGCGACTGGCCCTCGTCGCCGCGTGCCTGTGGTGCTTCTATCCGGCCACCGGGGTCATGCTCAAGGCCTACACGGAGCCGTTGGCGATCGTTCTCGTCGCGGCCTCGCTCCTCTATCTGATGAGACGCCGGTATGCCGTCGTCGCGGCTCTCGCTGTCCCGCTCGGCTTCACCCGCGGCGTGGCCGCCGCCATGGGCTGCGCCGCCCTGATCCACCTCGTCGTGCGCATCCGAGAGGACCGGGCAGCGGGCGTCGCACCCCTTCGCGGGCAGCGCCCGACGGCTGCTCTGATGCTCGTCGTCACCGGCCTCTCGGGCATCGCCTGGCCGGTCATCGTCGGGTTCGTCAGCGGCATACCGACAGCCTTCTTCGACGTCCAGGAGGCGTGGGGACAAGAGCCCGCCTCGGGACCGTTCGTCCTGTGGCTGCAGTGGGCCTGGGACGCACACGGTGTCGTGGGGGTTGCCGTTCTCGTGGCCCTGAGCGGCACCTACATCGCGCTCATCCTGGGCCGACACGGGCGCTGGATCCCCGTGGAAGTGCGGGCCTGGGCCGTGGCCTACCCGCTCTACCTCTTCGCGGTCGTCCGCCCGATCACGAGCATGTGGCGCTTCCTGCTCCTCGATTTCCCCATTGCCGCACTGCTCGCCAGCGTGGCGATGCGGACGTCCACGGGCGAGCAGATCGTGACGCACTGGCGCAGGCGCGTGGCGATCCTCCTCGTGCCCATCATTGGCGGTCTGGTCTGGTGGACCTGCGCTCTGCTCACCTTCACCCCGTGGGGCTCGCAGACGCCGTGAGGGACCCCGATTTCGTTCCCGCCTCGCGTGAAGGAATAATGGACCGGGATACCGGTGCGCCAACGCCGGCATGTGAACACGTGACGCACGACTGTGCGCCGCGGTAACGAAGGGAACACCCATGGCGGCAATGAAGCCCAGGACGGGCGACGGCCCTCTCGAGGTCACCAAGGAGGGTCGCGGCATCGTGCTCCGCATGCCCCTGGAGGGTGGTGGCCGACTCGTCGTCGAGATGACTCCCGACGAGGTGCGAGCGCTGGGTCAGGCCATCGACGACTGCGACGCACTCAAGAAGTGATTCGTCGACTCTGACGTGTTGAGAGGGCCCCCACCGACATGGTGGGGGCCCTCTCGCCGTCGTAGGGTCGAGTCCGTGCCCGCCGAAGATCTCCTCGCCCCGACCCTTCCCGCCTGGACCGCCGCCGACGGTCCCCTCGCCGACGTCCTCGCCGACCTCGACCCGGCCGACCTCGCGCTCGTCGTCGGCGTTGGCCGACGGTGACGACCCGTGGGGGCCCCGACCAGGCAGGCGCTCTCGGCCGCCGGGTTCGACCCGGACGAGCTCATCGAGACGCACGAACCCAAGACGTCCGCTGGCGCCACCTGCGAGGTGCGTATGCCGCGTGGCCAGCTTCCCGTGCGGATGCTCGTCCTCGTCGGGCTGGGAGAGGGCGCTCCCCGCGACCTGCGAGCTGGCGGGGCCGCGGCCGGCCGCGCCACCCGCGGTCGCGCCCAGGTCGTTGTCGCTGGCGCCGTCGTGCCGATGAGGCCGGGCAGGCGGCCTTCGTCGAGGGCGCGGTGCTCGGAGGCTGGGCGCCTGCACGTTTCACGGGTGGGGCCTGGGCGGCAGGCTGCGGCGTGGCGACCGCTGTCGTCCTCGTCGATGCCGAGTCCGACGTCGTCGAGCGTGCCGTCCTGCGGGCCGGTGCCAGCCTGGTCGCCCGCAACCTCGCCAACACCCCCTCCAACATCAAGAATCCCGCCTGGATGGCACGCCAGGCGCGCACCATCGCGTCGCGCTCCGGTCTGGACGTGAAGGTGTGGGACGAAAAGGCCCTCGCCGCAGACGGATTCGGCGGACTGCTCGCGGTCGGTGGAGGTTCGGCGACACCGCCCCGACTCGTCCAGCTCGGCTACACCCCTGAGGGTGCCGATGCCACGACGCCGCACGTCGTCCTCGTCGGCAAGGGCATCACCTTCGACTCCGGCGGCCTCCAGGTGAAGCCGGCTGACGGCATGCTCGCGATGAAGACCGACATGTCGGGGTCGGCGATCGTCCTCGTCGGTCCTCGCGGCCTGTCGCGACCTCCAGGTCCCGGTCCGGGTGACCGGCCTGCTGGCTCTCGCCGAGAACATGGTGGGCGGGGCGGCATACCGGCCGGGTGACGTCGTGACGCACTTCGGTGGGATCACCACCGAGATCGGCAACACCGACGCGGAGGGGCGCATCGTCCTCGCCGATGCCCTGGCCTATGCCGACGCCGAGCTCGACCCGGACGTGCTCGTCGACATCGCGACGCTCACCGGCGCGGCTCGGGTCGCCCTGGCCCGGACCATGGCTCCCGTCTACGCGACCGACGACGACCTCTCGTCCCAACTGCGCGCGGCCGGTGAGACAGCAGGTGAGACGCTGTGGCCCTTCCCGCTGGTCGCGGCCTACCGTCAGGCACTGGAGTCCGAGGTGGCAGACATCAACCACATCGGGCCCTCGGTCGGAGGTGGGTCGATCACCGCGGCGTTGTTCCTGCGTGAGTTCGTGGGAGAGCGTCGATGGGCCCACCTCGACATCGCCGGCCCAGGCCGTTCCGATGTCGACTCCGGAGTCCACGGCAAGGGTGGGACGGGGTTCGGTGCACGTCTGCTGCTGCGATGGTTGGAAGGTCTGCGATGAACGCCGGATACGGACTGGCTGTGCGCTGGTCACTCGAGGACGCCCCCGAGAACGCGCCGGACCTGTTGCGCGAGTACGTCGTCGGGACCTCGATCGCCCGCTTCATGTTCCTCGACGGTCTCGCCTTCAAGGTGTGGCGAATGCGCGAGGGCGAGTGGTTCGAGGGGACCTACGTCTTCGACAGCGAGCAGGAACGCAAGGTCTTCCGCGAGGAGTTCGAGGCGGTCGCCGCCGAGTCCAAGGGCTCCGAGCTCATTGGCTCATCGCCGATCGCGATCGAGGAGTTCGAGGTCGTGGCGATCGCCGAGGGACCGGCCGGTTTCCGACGCGGCGCCGGGCCTCGCGTCGACGCCCACGCCTGACCACACCTTTTCCGGGGCACCCGGAAAAGGGCCCGAACAAGGGAACTGTTCCCTTGCTCGGGAACTGTTTTCCGGGTCACCCGGAAAACGGTCAGCGCTTGACGGCGATGAAGAGGCCGTCGCTCACCGGCAGCAGTGCCGGGAGGAGGTCGTCGTTGTCGCGCAGGGACTTGCCGAGGTCGCGCAGCGTGGTCGTGTCGCTGTCACGCGCCGCGGGGTCGGCGACCTTGTCGTGCCACAGCATGTTGTCGAGGGCGAGCACGCCGCCGCTGCGCAGCAGCCGGATCCCGTGCTCGACGTATGCCGGATAGCTCGCCTTGTCGGCGTCGATGAGCACCATGTCGTAGGCGCCGTCGGTCATGCGGGGGAGGACGTCGGTGGCGCGCCCGGAGATGACGCGGGTGCGCTGAGTCGGGTAGCCGGCGGCGACGTAGGCCTCACGCGCGGCCTTCTGGTGCTCCGGTGAGATGTCGATCGTCGTGAGGACGCCGTCCTGGGGCATGCCGGCCAGGAGCCAGAGGCCAGACGTGCCCGCTCCGGTGCCGACCTCGATGACGTGCTTGGCGCCGATGGCCGCGGTGAGCAGGCGCAGGGTCGCTCCCGCACCCGTACCGACCGGGGTGGCGGCCTCGAAGGCCAGCCCGCGGGCCCTGGCCTGCTCGATCACCTCGGGCTCGGGAACGAAGTCCTCGGCGTACGACCAGCTCGCGGGCTTGAGGGTGCTCATGTGCGGCAACCCTACTCGCGCGTGAGCACGGAGAAGGACTCACAGGCTGCATACAGGATTCTCCGGAACATTTCCCGGCTGCGACGCGTAGACACCTATGACATGAGCAGCCACGTGGCAACCGAGCAGGGGACGACGATGACGAGCGACGCAGGTGCGGCCACTGGGGAGTGGACGCCGCCGAGCTGGGAGTCGATCGTCGAGGAGCACTCGGCCCGGGTCTACCGCTTGGCCTACCGCCTCACCGGCAACGTGCACGACGCCGAGGACCTGACCCAGGATGTGTTCATCCGCGTCTTCCGCTCCCTGCACACCTACCGGCCCGGGACGTTCGAGGGCTGGCTGCACCGCATCACGACCAACGTCTTCCTCGACAAGATGCGTCGCAAGCAGCGCATCCGCTTCGACGCGCTCTCGGACGAGTCCGCTGCCCGACTGCCGGCCCGCGAGGCCGGCCCCGAGCAGACCTTCCACGACACGCACTTCGACGACGACGTGCAGCGCGCGCTCGACTCCCTCTCACCCGACTTCCGCGCCGCCGTCGTGCTCTGCGACATCGAGGGCCTGTCCTACGAAGAGGTCGCCGCAACCCTCGACATCAAGCTCGGCACCGTCCGCTCCCGCATCCACCGCGGTCGCGCCCAGCTCCGTGAGTCCCTGGCCCACCGTGCTCCCGAGGTCCGCGCGGCTGCTTCCACCTCCCGGCTCCCCGGCGTCCTCACGCCGGCGCGAGGTGCTGTGTGATCCACCTGTCGCGTCCCTCCCGTTGCCGCCTCGACGAGCTTCCCGACTACGTGTCGGGCCAGCTCGCGATGCAGCGCACCCTCGACTGGGACCGACACCTCATCACGTGCGTGAACTGCCAGCATGCGGTCGCCGGCGAGCGTCGACTTCAGGCGATGCTCTCGTCGGGGTGCCCGTCGATGCCCGGCAGTCTTCACGCCCAACTCGTCGCGCTCGCTTCGTCAATGACCGGACCGGCCATGGCCCAGACAAGCGAGCGCGCACCACTTGAGATGGTTCCGCCATCGGCGCCGCCGGGTCACCGCAGCCCGCTGCGGTCGGCTGCTTTCGCCACGGCGGCGGCAGGCGCCACGGCCGCAGTGGCCTGGACGCTCACGATCGGCGGGACCGGCGCGATCACGACCACGGTGACAAATGTCGGCGGGACCTCACCGTCGGCACGCCCGTTGTCGGGCGCTCCCAGCCCCTCCTCGAGCGGCGCGCCGGGGGTCAGGACGGTCTCCACAGTGTGGATGAGCAGGACCTCAGTTCGAAACCTCGACATCTGCGAGGCAGAATCGCGGGCATGACCGACGACAGCGCACGCCACGACGAGGCCGAGCAGCCCCGCGTCGATCCGGACCCCACCCAAGAGGTCGACCTCAACCGCACGCAGGAGTTCGGCCCGCCCCCGGGCCAGCCGCCGCTGCTGCCGCCGCAGGAGCCAGCACGGGAGCCGGTCCAAGCTGCGACGTGGCCCGACAGCGCCTCTCCTGCGCCCGGCTACGGCGCCCCGGCGCAGAGCGAGCCGTCGGCATGGAACTCGGGCGCCTACGCGCCCTACGCGACGACGGCCGGTGACCACACGGCATACACACCGAATCCGTATGCCGCGTCAGCGGCTTCCAGCGTGGCTGCGCCGACGACGAAGCGCGGCCCGGGCTGGTTCGGTGTCTTCCTCATCGCCGGTCTCGCAGCCCTGCTCGCCGGTCTCGGCGGCGGACTCCTCGGCGGATGGGTGGGTTCCTCCGACCGCTTCGACGGATTCGACTCCGGCGCGACCGGACCGACGCCCGAGCCGGGTCCCGGCGCGAGCACGCGGCCCGAGGGTTCGGTGGCCAACATCGCCGCCAAGGCGACCCCGAGCGTCGTGACGATTCGGGTCGAGGCCGCAGACGGCGACGGCACGGGCTCGGGTTGGGTGCTCGACGACAAGGGGCACATCGTCACCAACAACCACGTCGTCTCGGCGGCGGCCAGCAAGGGCAAGATCACGGTCGTCCTGACCAACGGCAAGCAGATCCCGGCCACCATCGTCGGGCGCGACGTGTCCTACGACCTCGCCGTCCTCAAGGTGGACCGCACCGACCTCGCCCCGTTGCCCCTCGGCGACTCCAACGCAGTTGTCGTGGGCGACCCCGTCATTGCGGTGGGCGCGCCGCTCGGACTCGAGTCGACCGTGACCACCGGAATCGTCTCGGCGCTCAACCGGCCGGTGACGCCCGGTGAGGCCGACGACCAGTCGTTCATCAACGCCATTCAGACCGATGCCGCGATCAACCCCGGCAACTCCGGTGGGCCGCTGCTCGACATGCAGGGCCGCGTCATCGGGATCAACTCGGCCATCGCCCGCGTCGCCGGCAACGCCATCGGGGGTCAGAGCGGCAACATCGGTGTCGGCTTCGCCATCCCGAGCGCCCAGGTCAAGATCACCGTCGACCAGCTCATCCGCACGGGCAAGGCAGAGCACCCGATCATCGGCGTGCTGCTCGACCGTGAGTACCAGGGCGAGGGCGTGCGCATCGCCACGGACTCCAGCGACACCCCTGCGGTCACGCCTGACGGACCCGCTGCCAAAGCGGGTCTCAAGGCGGGTGACGTCATCACCGCGTTCGAGGGCCGACCCATGGTCGACCCCGATGCGCTCGTCGTCGCCATCCGGTCCAAGGCCGTCGGATCGACCGTCTCGTTGACCGTGCTGCGTGGCGGCAAGTCGATGGATGTCAAGATGGTCCTCCAAGGCAGAAGCGACTGACGGATGCCCCATCAGGAGGGCGCACGATGATCCCCGGAATCAACGGTTGGGAGTTCGTCCTCCTCGCCCTCATCGCTGTCTTCGTGCTGGGACCCGAGCGGTTGCCGGCGTATGCGGCGAAGCTGGCCCAGGGCATCAAGAAGGCTCGCGGTATGGCCGAGGGTGCCAAGGGGCAGCTCAAGGACCAACTCGGTCCCGAGTACAACGACATCAACTGGCGTCAGTACGACCCGCGCCAGTACGACCCGCGCCGGATCGTGCGGGAGGCCCTCATCGAGCCTCTGGAGGACGCCGCGTCAGGCCTGAAGTCCGGTGGCACCAACCCCGACGTGGGCGACTCCGTCGTCATCGACGACGACGGGGTGCACTACGGCGCGGACCTGCGCAGCTGGGATCCGTTGCGCCCGACCGTCTACGACGTCGACGCCACGTAACGCCTGGGATTCTGGAACGACGCTGCGGATTGCGCGGTGCGCGCGTTTGCGACGAAGGAGCAACTGAGCGCGCAGGGTGCAATCCCCAGCGTGCACGGGTGTCGTACGACAGGCGCCGCACGACAGGGGTCGTGCGGCGCGTGCTGTCAGCGTCCGGCGGGTGTGAGGCCGAGGGAGCGTCCAGCGAGACCACGTGAGCGCGTGCCGAGCTCGCGGGCGATGCCGCGCAGGGCCACGGCGGCCGGCGACGTCGACTCGCCGAGGACGATCGGGGTGCCCTGGTCGGAGCCGATGCGCAGCGCGGTGTCGAGCGGGATCTGACCGAGCAGCGGCACCGGGGCGCCGATGCTGCGGGTGAGGGAATCGGCGACGGCCTGGCCACCACCGGATCCGAAGATCTCCTGACGCGAACCGTCGGGGAGCTCGAGCCAGGACATGTTCTCGATGACACCCGCGACGCGCTGGTGGGTCTGGATGGCGATGGCGCCGGCGCGCTCGGCGACCTCGGCAGCGGCCTGCTGCGGAGTGGTCACGACGAGGATCTCGGCGCCGGGGATGAGCTGGGCCACGGAGATCGCGATGTCACCGGTGCCCGGCGGGAGGTCGAGGAGCAGGATGTCGAGGTCGCCCCAGAAGACGTCGGCGAGGAACTGCTGCAGCGCCCGGTGCAGCATCGGCCCACGCCACACGACGGGCTGGTTGCCGGGCACGAACATGCCGATCGAGATGACCTTCACCTCGTGCGCGATGGGCGGCAGGATCATTTCGTCGACCTGCGTGGGCTTCTGCTCGACACCGAGCATGCGGGGGATGGAGAAGCCGTAGATGTCGGCGTCGACGACACCGACCTTGAGGCCCTGCTGGGCCAGCGCGGCGGCGAGGTTGGCGGTGATCGACGACTTGCCGACGCCACCCTTGCCGGACGCCACGGCGTACACGCGGGTGAGGCTGCCGGGTTTGGCGAAGGGGATCTCCTTCTCGTCCGCACCGCCTCGAAGGTTGGTGCGCAGCTCGGCGCGCTGCTCCTCGGACATGACACCGAGGGTGACGTCCACCGCGGTCACACCAGCGACCTTGAGCAGGGCGTTGGTGGTGTCGTTGGTGAGCGTTTCCTTGAGCGGGCAACCCGCGATCGTCAGGAGGATCGTCACGGCGACGCGACCGGTGTCGTCGCACTCCACGGCTTCGACCATGCCAAGCTCGGTGATCGGCTTGCGGATCTCAGGGTCGTTGACGGTGGCGAGGGCGGCGCGCAGCGCCTCGTCGCTCACAAGTGCAGCAGTGACAGGCATTGCTCCATGCTAGGTCGAGCGCCGCGATCCGCCCTCATCGGTCCGCCGCTTCGCGGTGTCTGACGCGTCACGCTTGCCGGACTTCTCTGCCTTCTCGACCTTGGCGAGACGACCGATGACGAGCCCCCGCTCCTCCATCTCGTCGAGGAGGTCGCGCAGCTCACCTCGCACGAAGTCACGAGTCGCCGAGTCACGCATCGCGATGCGCAACGCCGCAACCTCACGCGTGAGGAACTCGGTGTCGGCGAGGTTGCGCTCATCGCGGTTGCGGTCCTGCTCGAGCATCACGCGGTCGCGGTCGGCCTGACGGTTCTGCGCGAGCAGGATGAGCGGCGCGGCGTAGGACGCCTGCAGGCTGAGCATGAGCGTGAGGAAGATGAACGGGTAGTTGTCGAAGCGCCAGTCCTCCGGCGCCACCAGGTTCCACACGACCCAGACGAGCACGAAGACGGTCATGCCGATGAGGAAGTAGGCCGTCCCCATGTAGCGGGCGAACTTCTCGGAGAGGACGCCGAAGGCCTCCGAGGTGAGGGCTTCGGGGCGGGTGATGAACTGGCGGCGCTTCTCGCGCGGCTGGTCCAGGCGAGGGGCCCGGTCGCGACGCTCAGCCATGCGGGATCACCTCGTGGGAACCCGTGACCTCGTGCCGGTCGTCACGCCAGTCATCGGGCAGCAGGTGGTCGAGGACGTCGTCCACTGTCACGGCGCCCACCAGCAGGCCGTTCTCGTCGACGACAGGCAGGGCGATGAGGTCGTAGGTCGCGAGGAGCCGGGTCACCTGGCCGACCGTTGCCTCGGTCGTGACCGGCTCGACATCCTTGTCGAGGATCGAGCCGACGGAGGCGTGCGGCGGCTCGCGCAACAGACGCTGGATGTGGACCATCCCGAGGAACTTCCCGGTGGGAGTCTCGAGCGGGGGGCGGCACACGAAGACCGTGCACGCCATCGTCGTCGACAGCTCCTGGCGCCGGACGACGGCGAGGGCTTCGGCGATCGACGCATCCGGGCCCAGGATGACCGGCTCGGTCGTCATGAGGCCACCGGCGGTGTTCTCGTCGTAGGTGAGCAGCCGGCGCAGGTCGGCGGCCTCGTCGGGCTCCATGAGCTGGAGCAGCTCCTCCTGGCGCTCAGCCGGGAACTCGGCGAGGAGGTCGGCGGCGTCGTCGGGCTCCATGGCCTCGAGGACGTCGGCGACGCGGTCGTTGCCGAGGCCGGAGATCAGCTCGACCTGCTCGTCCTCGGGCAGTTCCTCGAGGACATCGGCGAGCTGGTCGTCGGCCAGGGCTGCGGCGACCTCGGCCCGGCGCTTGACGGGGAGGTCGTGGATCGCCTCGGCAAGGTCAGCGGGCTTGAGGTCCTCGTAGTGCTCCAGGAGCCGTGCGGCGCTCTGCTCGTCGCTGGTGTCCCGCAGTCCCGTGACGTCCTCGACGGGCACGACGAACGTCTCACCGCGGCGGCGACCGAGCCGCGTGATCGTGCTGCGGTTGGACGTGCGACGCACGAAGACGCGCGTCACCGACCAGCTGCGCGCGTGGTTCTGCTCGAGCCCGATGTCCTCGACGGTGGCGTCGACGGTCTCGCCCTGCTCGTCGCGGACCTGGACCTTGCGCTCGATGAGCTCGGCGAGGACGAGCGTCTCGTTGGGGCGCTGCTCGAACCGTCGCATGTTGACGAGGCCGGTCGTGATGACCTGACCACCGTCGACCGACGTCACGCGGGTCATCGGCACGAAGACACGACGACGACCGGGCACCTCGACGACGAGGCCGATGACTCGCGGTCTCGCGCGCTGCACGCTGAAGGTCAGGACGACGTCCCGCACGCGACCCACCGGGTCGCCCAAGGGGTCGAACACGGCCAGCTCGGCCAGTCGGCCGACGAAGACGCGGGTGTTCGTGCTCACGACCCACAGGTTAGTCGGGTCCACCGCCGTGCCAGTGCCACGGGAGGTCCAACGCGCCGCCGCGTCGAAGGGGGAGGGTTCAGCCGCGTCCGCGCCAGTGCCACGGGCGCCAGCTCGCCGTCGTGCCGCGCGCGGGTGAGACGGTCACCCGACCGGACTCGGCGGCATACGCTCCGGGAGCTTCATCGGGTATGCCGTGTGGCGCGAGGACGTGGATCGTCGCACCTTCGCGCCACCTGGCGAGGACGTCACCCATGGCGTTGAGCCGCTTGGCCTGCAGGACTTCTGCGGCGCCGAGCCACTCGGGCGCCGTCGGGTCGATGACCCGCGTCGCCGCCTTGAGGCGGAGCAGGCGTGCGCCGCTGTCCTTGCTGCGCAGGATGACGGTGACCTCGTCCGGGAGTGGCGGGAGGGTCTGCTCACCGGTGCCGGAGACGACGTAGATCGCAGGGCCGGCGCTGCGCGGATCCTCGTCGTCGTGCCAGACGAACCACACGGCGTGGGTGCCGCCGCCGGGGACCTCGATCCAGAGCACGCCGGACTTGCTCGCGGCCTCGGCGAGGAGGCGCGTGACATTGACGGGGGACGGGGCGTTCGACGAACCGCTCACGGCGTGAACTGTCTCATAACGCCTCATGGTGTCGCACTGCTAGCGTCCGGCAGCATGCGCTCACCCAAGGACTTCTTTCGCCCCCTCGCGGTCGGTGCCCCGGCACCCGTGCGTGAGGTTCCGGCCCTCCCCAGCCGGATGATCCACTTCTTCGACCCGAGCAACGAGAAGATGGCGGCCAAGATCCCCGCCATGGTCGGCTCGGTCGACGTCCTGCTCGGCAACCTCGAGGACGCGGTCAAGGCCGATCGCAAGGAAGCCGCGCGTCAGGGCCTCGTCGACATCGCCAGGGCGACCGACTTCGGTGACAGCACCCAGCTCTGGACGCGCATCAACAGCCTCGACAGCCCGTGGGTCCTCGACGACCTCGTCACCCTCGTCACCGAGATCGGCGACAAGCTCGACGTCATCATGGTGCCCAAGGTGCAGGGGCCCGAGGACATCCACTACGTCGACCGGATCCTGGCCCAGCTCGAGGCTCGCGCTGGCCTGAAGCGCCCGATCCTCGTCCACGCCATCCTCGAGACGGCTCGGGGCATGGCCAACGTCGAGGAGATCGCCGGTGCGTCCCCGCGCATGCAGGGCATCAGCCTGGGCCCGGCCGACCTCGCCGCCGACCGCCGCATGAAGACGACCCGCGTCGGTGGCGGGCACCCGGGCTACCTCGTCCGTCAGGACCCGTCCAAGGACCTCGGCGAGGGCATCGACCCGATCACGGCCGAGCGCACGACCTATCAACAGGACCTCTGGCACTACACGATCGCCCGCATGGTCGACGCCTGCGCGATGCACGGGATCTTCCCGTACTACGGCCCCTTCGGTGACATCAAGGATGTCGTGGCGTGCGAGGACCAGTTCCGCAACGCGTTCCTCCTCGGCTGCGTCGGTACGTGGACCCTGCACCCGGTCCAGATCGACATCGCCAAGCGGGTCTTCAGCCCGTCCGCCGAGGACGTCGCCCACGCGCGTCGCGTCAAGGAGGCCATGGGCGACGGCACCGGTGCCGTCATGCTCGACGGCAAGATGGAGGACGACGCCTCGCTCAAGCAGTGCCTCGTCATCCTCGAGCTCGCCGAGCGTCTCGGCGCGGGCGACCCCGAACTTGCTTCCCTGTATGCCGTCCCGGCACCGAACGCTGAAGGTGAGGGCAACTGATGGGCGAGCAGACGGCATACACGCCTCGTCGTTCTGTCCTCTACATGCCGAGTTCCAACGAGCGGGCACTCGAGAAGGCCAAGACGCTGCCCGTTGACGGGCTCATCCTCGATCTCGAGGACGCGGTCGGTCCCGACCACAAGGACGCGGCGCGTGAGAACGCCTGTGCCGCAGCGGCATCGGGGGAGTACGGCAACCGCGAGGTGACGATCCGCATCAACGGCATCGGAACCCAGTGGCACGAGGCCGACCTCGCGGCGGCGGCTGCTGCTGGACCGGCCGGCGTCGTCGTGCCCAAGGTCGGATCGGCCGACGAGGTGCGTTCGCTCGTCGCCGGGCTGGAAGCCGCTGGTGCGCCGGAGCACACGAAGCTCTGGGCGATGATCGAGACGCCCGAGGCTGTGTTCAACGTGCGTGAGATCGCCGCCGCGTCGCCGCGACTCGCCGTGCTCGTCATGGGCACCAACGACCTCGTCAAGGAGCTGCACGCCGACCACGTTCCCGGTCGTGGGCCGCTCCTCACCGCACTGCAACTGTCACTGCTCGCGGCGCGCGAGTCGGGGATCGCGATCCTCGACGGCGTCTACAACGACGTGAAGAACGCCGAGGGCTTCGAGGCCGAGTGCATCCAGGGCCGTGACTTCGGCTTCGACGGCAAGACCCTGATCCACCCGGGGCAGGTCGAGCCGTGCAACGCGATCTTCGCTCCGAGTGAGGAGTCCGTGGCGGATGCTCGCGGCATCCTCGAGGCGTGGGAGGCCGGTGCCGGCAGCGGCGTCGTCACCCACAACGGTCGGATGGTCGAGAACCTCCACGTCGACATCGCTCGTCGCGTTCTGGCTATTCACGACGTGATTTCCAGCCGGTAGAGTCCCGCAAAAGCGAACTTTGGCGTGACAACGCAACCTTGTGGGCGCCCTTGTGCGTCAGTACGGGTACCAGGGGATCATTCGGGCAAGAGGGCAGGGGCGTCATGGACAGCAATCGGACAGGGGATCAGCCGCAGAGCGGCCGTCACGGCGGCGCTGGGGGCAGGTGCAGTCGGCGTGACGGGGGTCGTGGCGCCGCTCGGCCCAGGCGGCCACGCGAACCCTCGAGCGGCGGGCACACGGGCTCGGACGTCCTGGCCCTGCAGAAGCGCCTGAACCAGCTCAAGTACTGGTGCGGCACCCCCGACGGAACCTTCGGGCACCTCACCCAGCAAGCGGTCTGGGCCCTGCAGAAGGTCGCCGGGGTCAGCAAGACGGGCAAGGTCGGCAGCGGTCGAGCGCAGCCTGCTCGAGCCGGGGATCTCGCACGCGGCCCCGCTCGACGAGCGGCAACGTGCTCGAGGTTGACCTCAAGCGACAGTTGCTCTTCGTCGTCGGTAATGGCGAGCTCCTCTACACGCTCAACACCAGCACGGGGAGTGGTGAGCGCTACTACTCCGGCGGGAGCTGGAAAACCGCGCGCACGCCCACCGGGAGCTATCTCGATCTACTACCGGTGGCCCAACGGCTGGCAGAACGGGTCGCTCGGCGCCATGTGGCGCCCGACCTACTTGGAAGGGCGACTTCGCGATCCACGGCTCCCAGTCGATCCCGCCCTACCCCGCGTCGCACGGCTGCTGCCGCGTGAGCACGGCCGCCCAGGACCTGCTCTGGGCCCAGGGTCGGGTCGCCATCGGTCGCAAGGTCTGGGTCTACTGACCCCTGCTCCAAGCTGCGCGACCGTCGCCGTGCCGTATTCGCGGTGGCCAGTGACCTAATCACCGGTGCTCGCGTCTGGGCCTGGATACGATGCTCAGGTCGGGGTCTCGCCGGCCTGTCGGGCCCCACCCGGACCACCGTCGAAGGAGCGCCGTGTCGATCCAGACCAGTGTCACGCAGTCGCGATCCGTCCGTCGCGGCCCCCGGTCGGGCAGGCTTGACCAGGCCCAGATGCGGGCCGCCAACATGGGGCTCATCCTGCGGCAGCTGCAGTTGCACGGCGGGCGCTCGCGAGCCACGCTGGCCACTGAGACCGGTCTGTCGAAGGCCACGACCTCGAGCCTCATCGCCGATCTCGCCGCGCGGGGTCTGGTGCGTGAGGGTGAGATCCACCGCGCGGGATCGGTCGGCAGGCCGGGTCTCACCGTGAACCTCGACGGCCGTAGGGTCGCGGGCCTCGGCCTGGAGATCTCCATCGACTACGTGGCCTTGACCGCAGTCGACCTGACCGGCAACGTCATCCGCGAGAGCATCACCCCGATGGATGTGCCAGAGCTCGCCGTCGAGGTCGTCCTCGACCGGGTGGCTGGCATCGCCCAGCGCATGCTCGAGTCGTTGCGGGGGGCTGGCCATGTCGTCGTCGGCTTCACGGTCGCGCCGCCGGGGGTCATCGACTACGACGCCGGCACAGTGCGATTCGCGCCCAATCTCGGCTGGCGAGCGGTTGCCCTGTCAGCGGGGCTCGCCGAGCGAATGGGCCCTGAATGCCCTGAGATTCACCTTGAGAACGATGCGAAGCTGGCTGCTGTCGCGGAGTACGGCGCGTACGCCGACTCCGAGATCCAGGACCTCGTCTACCTCTCGGGGGAGGTCGGGGTGGGCGCCGGAATCATCGCCGAGGGACGCCTGGTGCGCGGCTGGTCGGGCTTCTCCGGCGAGGTCGGTCACCTGGCCCTCGGGCCGAGCGAATTGCTGTGCAGCTGTGGTCGTCATGGCTGCTGGGAGCTCGTCGTGGGCCTGCACCACTTCCTGCGGTTGGCCGCACCCGACGGTGACGTCGTCCATGACTCGAGGCGGTCGATGGATGACCGGCTCGAGATCCTGCGCGAGCGAGCGACTGCGGGCGACGCGCGCACCCTCGCGGCGTTGGCCACGATCGCCAGCGACCTCATCCGGGGGCTGTCGGTCCTCGTCGATGTGCTCAACCCGCGGCTCATCGTGCTCGGCGGCTACTTCGCTGCTTTCGGTGAGCACCTGCTCGCGCCCGTGAAGTCGGCACTGGACGAGCGCCGGATGGATGAGGGGAGCGAGGTTCTGGTGGCGGTTTCCGCGCTTGGCCTGAGTGCCGCCTCCCGTGGTGGTGCCCTCGCGGCCCTCGAGGCCGTGTTCGAGGACCCCACGACGGTCCCGATGGCCTGATCACCTCTTCACCGAGCGACCGCTCGTCTCATCCGATCGGGCCAGGGGTTGACAGGCCATTCTGCGCGCTGCCATATTTCGTTTACTGAGTGAACGTATTAGACCAAAGGCGGTTGCAATGCGCAGGTCCCAGCACACATCCCGACGGCTCGCCGCTGCAGCGAGCATTTGCGCGGTCGCCGTCGGTGGCCTCGCGACGACCCCGGCGTGGGCGGCGGCCCCCTCGACGACTGCCGCCGCGCCCTCGGTCGACACGACCGCATCCCCGGTGGTCATCGCCTCGGCGGACCTCGAAGTGCAGCTGAGCCCCACGTTCCCGCAGACGCTGGCCTACCGGTCCGTCGCGATCGGGAGCCCTCCTGGGCGGGCAGTCCGACGCGCTGGACTCGGTGACGATCAACGGCACGCCCCGCGTGGCGGTGGCGACCGTGACACCGGGAGCCAGCTCCGCGGCATACGCCCTGACGTTTGCCGACCTCCCCGGCGTGCGCATCGAGCTGACCGTCGCGGTCGAGGGCAACGTCCTCACGTGGCGCGTGACCAAGGTGACCGACTCGGCGAGCGTCAAGGTCGGCACCCTCGACATCCCCGGGCTCGACCTGGTCTCGGTCTCGAGTGCGCAGCCCGGTGCGACGACGGCCTTCACCAAGATCGACACCAACTCGACCCGCAACGCCGACGTCATCGCACCCGTCAAGGCCACGGACGCCGTCCAGACCGCGCCGGTGGGTGCTGCCTACGGGATCGTCAACACCGCGCAGCTCGCGGCGTCGGTCGAGACCAACGGCACCTACGACAAGCCGACCTCGGCGACGAACTCCGACAACGGTCGCTTCTGGCACCAGGTGCGCGCGAACAGCGACGGCTCCAAGCGGGTCGGCATCGCCCCCGGGCAGTGGACCGTGCGCGGCGACGGAGCTCCCGCCCAGAGCGAGCTGCCGTGGGCCAAGGTCGTCGTCACCGGTGACCGCAACGCCGACGCCGCTGTGAACTGGCAGGACGGCGCCATCGCCTTCCGCGACATCGCCCAGGTCGCCGAGGGCGCCGACCAGGTTCCGGACCGCGTCGTCCAGCACATTCCGTTCAACTTCAGCAGCCTCGCGACCCACCCGTTCCTGCGGACCCTGGACGACGTCAAGCGCATCTCGCAGGAGACGGATGGGCTGGGCCAGTTCGCCCTCCTCAAGGGCTACGCCTCGGAGGGTCACGACTCGGCTCACCCCGACTACGGCGACAACTTCAACACGCGCGCCGGCGGCCTCGATGACATGAACACCCTTCTCGAGCAGGGCAAGAAGTGGGGCGCCGACTTCGGGGTCCACGTCAACGCCACCGAGGCCTACCCCGAGGCCAAGGCCTTCAACGAGACCCTCGTCGACAAGACCAAGCCGGGCTGGAACTGGCTCAACCAGAGCTACTACATCAACCAGCGGACCGACCTCAACAGCGGTGACCTGCTCAAGCGCACCCAGCAGCTCCGTGACGTGACCAAGGGCAACCTCGACACCCTCTACTGGGACGTCTACTACACCTACGGCTGGCTCCCCGACCAGATGGACGCCAAGCTGCGCGAGCAGGGCTGGAGCGTTGCCTCGGAGTGGGCCTACTCGCACGAGCGCAACAGCCTGTGGTCGCACTGGGCGACGGACCGCAACTACGGCGGTGCCACCAACAAGGGCATCAACAGCACCATCGCGCGGTTCATCCGCAATGGCGAGAAGGACGTCTGGAACCCCGACCCCGTCCTGGGCGGCTCGACCATCGTCGAGGCCGAGGGGTGGACCGGACAGCACGACTGGAACGCGCTCATGAAGAACGTGTGGACCAACCAGGTGCCCACGAAGTTCCTCCAGCACTTCGACATCACGAAGTGGGGCGAGGCTGCGGGCACGACCAGCATCGACTTCGAGGGTGGGGTCCGGGGCACGTCCAAGGACGGTGTCCGGCAGCTCTTCGTCGCCGACGCCAAGGTTCTCGACGGCGACGCCTACCTCCTGCCGTGGGGCGATGAGACGCCGCAGCATCCCACGAAGGCGTACCACTTCAACGCTGACGGCGGCACGACGACCTGGAAGCTCGCGCCCAAGCTGCGCAGCACCAAGTCGTTCACGGTCTACGAACTCAGTGAGACCGGTCGGACGAAGGTCGGCACCGTCGCCAACACCAAGAACTCGGTGACGCTCACCGCAAAGGCGAACACGGCATACGTTCTCTATCCGAATTCGGCTCCGGCACAGGCGGATCCGCAGTTCGGTCAGGGCGGGATCGTCAAGGACCCCGGCTTCAACGCTTCCACTCTCGGCGCATGGTCGCCGCAGGGCACCGTCACCCAGGAGCACCTCAGCACTGGTCAGCGCGTCGCCCAGATCGGTGCGGGTGCGGGGTCGATCTCGCAGCAGCTCACCGGGCTGAAGGCCGGCTCGCGCTACGCCGCATCTGCCTGGGTCCAGGTCGCTCCGGGTCAGGCCCGGGCGACCACGGTCTCCGTCACCGGTTCCGGTGTCGACGTGGCCAACTCGATCGATCGCTCGACCGTCTCCAACAGCGAGGCGTCCAACGAGCTTCACGGCACGAACTACCAGCGGGTCCGGGTCATCTTCACGGCTCCCGCGGACGGCAAGGTGACGTTCTCGGTCGCTGCCGCAGCAGGTAGCGCTCCGGTTGGCGTCGACGACGTTCGTGTCGTCGCGACGACCGAGGCGGCGCCTTCGGGTGACGTCATCGCCCAGCAGGACTTCGAAGGTGTGGACCAGGGCTGGATGCCCTTCGTGTCCGGGCCGGCCCAGGCCGGCGGCGACGCGCGGACCCACATCTCGCAGCGGAACGCCCCGTACACCCAGGCCGGATGGAACGGGAAGCTCGTCGACGACGCGCTCGACGGCACCTGGTCGCTCAAGGCGCACGAAGAGGCGAACGGCCTCGTCTACCGCACCTGGGCCGGCACGGTTCCGTTCCAGCAGGGGCACCGCTACAAGGTCGAGTTCGACTACCAGAACGCCATCGCTGGTTCGTACTCCTTCGTCACCGGCGTCGACCAGGTCGTCGGCGGTGCGTCGAAGACGGCCGAACTGTCGACGACGGCCTTCGGTCAGCAGCGCACCACCGCCGCGTTCTCCCGCGAGATCACGACGGGCAGTTGCGGCACCCCCTTCATCGGGTTGCGACGCAATGCCGTCGGCAGCGCCCAGTCCGACTTCATTCTCGACAACCTCAAGGTGACCGACCTCGGTGCCACGGACGAGCCGGGCGCCTGCTCCCGCCTCGAGATCGCCGGTCCGGCCAGCGGTCTGGTTCCGGGTGAGGCCAACACGTTCACGACGACGTTCTCCTCGTTCGAGACGTCGCCGGCGACCGATGTCACGGTCTCCCTGAACGCCCCTGACGGCTGGACGGTCACGCCCACGACGACGGCGACGTTCGCCAGTGTCGCCCCGGGTGCGAGTGTCAAGACGACGTGGCGGGTCGTGGTCCCGGCCACGACGCCAGCCGGCTCCTACTCACTGACGAGCTCGGCGGCATACAAGGTCGATGGTGAGGCACGAACGGCCACGGCCTCAGGATCGTTCGCGACTCTTCCGGCCGGCAAGATCCCGCAGTCACGCTTGTCCATTGCCGGGGTGAGCGACTCCGAACCGGCGTCGACCGGCGGTCAGCCGAGCAACGCGATCGATGGCCTGACGACGACCATGTGGCACTCCGCCTGGTCGCAGGTCGACCCCGATGCACCCTTCCCGCACTGGATCACGGTCGATCTCGGTGATGTCTACGACGTCAACGGCTACGACTACCAGGTCCGGATCGGCAACGGCGCGATCAAGGGCTACGAGGTCTACGTCAGCACCGACAACGTGAACTGGGGTGCGCCCGTGAAGACTGGCAGCTTCGCCAGCACGACGGAGGTGCAGCACCTCGACTTCACGGCCAAGCCGGGTCGCTACGTGAAGCTCGTCGGTCTCAGCTCGATCAACGGTGGGGTCTTCGGTGGCGCAGGCGAGATCAACGTCTGGGGCAAGCGGGTCAACGAGCCCCCGGTGGCGCTGTCCAAGGCGCCCATGTCGATCCAGTCGGTCGACTCGCAGGAGATCGAGGGTGAGGACGGTGCGGCGACGAACGTCCTCGACGACAACCCCGGCACGTTCTGGCACACCGAGTGGCTCAACGCAGAGACGCCCTACCCGCACCACATCGCGGTGGATCTCGGTGCGTCGCACGCGCTCACCGGGATCTCGGTCCAGGGACGCCAGGACGGCAACGTCAACGGCCCGATCAAGGACTACGAGGTCTACGTCTCGGCCGATGGCACGAACTGGGGCACTCCCGTCACCCAGGGTTCGTTCACTGCAACGACGGCGGCTCAGCTGGTGAACTTCGCGCAGCCGGCCACCGGTCGCTTCGTCAAGGTCGTGGCCAAGAACTCCATCAACGGAGCGGCCTTCGCGGCCATCGCCGAGCTGCAGTTCTACGCACCCGCCACTCCGTGAGTCATGACCCCGTGACCGCGTGACCAATCAGCACCAGGACGTTTGATGACCAGCCAGACCGCACGACCGCAGCTCGACGTGCGCGATGGTGCCTTCCTTCGCGGTGGGGCGCCGCACCGAGTCCTCAGCGGGGCGATCCACTACTTCCGGATCCACCCCGACCTCTGGGGGGACCGGCTGCGGCGCCTCGCGGCGATGGGTCTCAACACCGTCGAGACCTACGTCGCGTGGAACTTCCACGAGCGCGTTCGCGGGGAGGTGGACTTCACCGGGCCGCGTGACCTGGCGCGGTTCATCTCCCTCGCGGGGGACCTCGGCCTCGACGTCATCGTCCGGCCCGGTCCCTACATCTGCGCCGAGTGGGACTTCGGGGGGTTGCCGGCGTGGCTGATGACGGAGCCGGACTTGGCGCTGCGGACGAGCGACCCGGTGTTCCTCGCGGCCGTCGATGACTGGTTCGACGCGGTGGTGCCGGTCATTCGTCCGCTGCTCACGACGGCGGGTGGGCCGGTGGTGGCCGTCCAGGTCGAGAACGAGTACGGCTCCTACGGTGACGACGCGGCATACCTTGAACATTGTCGAAAAGGACTGCTGGACAGGGGAATTGACGTCCTGCTCTTCACGTCCGACGGTCCGGGTCCCGACTGGCTCGACAACGGCACGATCCCCGGAGTCCTCGCGACCGTGAACTTCGGATCACGAACCGACGAGGCTTTCGCCGAGCTCCGCAAGGCGCAGCCGGCGGGTCCGGACATGGTCATGGAGTACTGGAACGGCTGGTTCGACCACTGGGGCGAACGGCACCACACCCGCGATGTCACAGACGCCGCGGGCGTGCTCGACGACATCCTGCGCGCAGGTGGCAGCGTCAACTTCTACATGGCGCACGGCGGCACGAACTTCGGTTTGTGGAGCGGGTGCAACGTCGAGGACGGCAAGCTCCAACCGACCGTGACGAGCTACGACTACGACGCGGCCGTCGGCGAGGCGGGGGAGCTGACCCCCAAGTTCCACGCCTTCCGCGAGGTTCTCAGCCGGTATGCCGTGAACGCCCTTCCCGAGCCGCCTTCCTTGCCGCTGCGGCTGGCTCCGCAAACTGTCGAGGTCGACGGTTGGGTGGCCCTGCTCGACTCGCTCGACCTGTTCGACGAGCCCGTCGTCGGGCCGGTGCCGAAGTCGATGGAGGCCCTTGGCCAGGACCACGGGCTCGTGCACTATCGCGGGAGCGCACTTGTGCCCCCGGATGGTCGGACCCTTGAACTCGACGGCCTCGCCGACCGGGCGACGGTCCTCGCCGACGGAGTGTTGTTGGGTCGGATCGACCGCAACGACGAGACCCACTCGTTGCCGCTGACCACACCGGCGGACGGCGGAAGAACGACGTTCGACGTCATCGTCGAGAACCAGGGTCGGATCAACTTCGGCGCGGCCATCGGCGAGCGCAAGGGATTGCGTGGAGTGCGCATCGCGCATCGCAACGTCCACGGCTGGGAGTCGACGGCCATCCGGCTCGACGACGAGGCACTGACCGGGCGACTCAACTTCGGCGATGCACCCGTGGACGCCCAACGCGGGCCAATGTTTGCCCGGGCCGCGATCGAGATCGACGCGCCCGCCGACGGCTTTCTCGCACTCCCCGGTTGGGGCAAGGGGTTCCTCTGGCTCAACGGCACCCTGCTCGGACGCTACTGGGGGATCGGACCGCAGGTGACGCTCTATGCGCCAGCACCGTTGTGGCGCAACGGTTCCAACGACATCGTCATCCTCGAGATGGAGCGGTCCGGCACCGAGGTCGAGCTCAGAGGAGAGCCCGACCTCGGCTGAGGACCCCAGCAGCTTGTCACCAGCCGCTTCCCGCAGCCATCGCCGCGACGTCTCCGAAGAGCAGGTCGGCGTCGACGTCGAGTCCGCGGCGGGTGAACCAGTCGCACATCACCCGGACGTCGCGTTCGAGGAACTCGAACCCGTGCGGGTTGCCGACGACATCGACGATCTGCGGCCAGTCGATGACGACAAGATGGTCGTCGTGGACAAGGACGTTGTAGGGGGAGAGGTCGCCGTGCGCCCACCCCTCCTGCGCCAGGGTGAGGACGACGCTGCGGAACTCCTCGAACAACTGCGCAAGGAGCTCCGGTGACGGCTTCGTCTGGACCAGTCGCGGTGCTGCAGTGCGACCGTCGCCGACGAACTCCATGAGCATCTCGGTCTCGCTGAGCTGCACCGGATAGGGCACCGGGAGACCGAGCTCCCAGAGCCGACCCAGGGCGTCGAACTCGGCTGCCGCCCACTGGCCGGCGATCATCGATCGACCGAACTCGGTGCGACGAGCCATCGCTCGCATCTCTCGGCTCTTGCGAACGCGGCGACCTTCGAGGTAGCCGCCATCGCGATGGAACAGGCGGTTCTCGGCCCCGCGGTACCGCTTGGCCGCGAGCAGGGTGTCGACAGACTGTCCAGGCAGCGCGAGGTGGTGGGAGCCGGCGGGAAGCCAGCGACGGATCAGGTGGACGTCCGCCTCTTTGCCGGTCTTGAGGACGCCGAGGTCCTCCTCGACCGCGCCGAGAGCGGTGATGACCCAGTCGGGTCGTGGTGTGGGCCCGTGCATGGCGCCGTCCCAGCTGGACCAGCGCTCGCCCTCGGGTGGGGCGTCAGGGGAGGTGTCAGTGCCGAAGAGCGGTGATTCGGTGGTGCTGTCGTGAAAAGACAAGGTGGGACTCCAAGAAGGGAAGGAAATGGGCGCGGGAACGGCCCAGGACAGTCGTGGACATGTCACGCCTCCTTGGAATCGGTGCAGGGCAAAGGGGTATGCCGTGCGGCTGGCAACCAGCGTCCCACCCCTTCCGCGTCCCTCGCCACCGAATTTCCTACCGGCGGACTATCAGCTCGAGCAGGGCGGTTGCCAGCTGAGCACGAGACAGCCTGATCTCTTGGTGAGCTGATAGTCCGCCGGTAGATCTGAGGGTGGGCAGGTCCACGGACGTGCGCCGGTGTGAGGTGGGGGGACTCACACGGCTGACGGGTGGGACGGAAGGGGAGCGGACGGCATACTCAGAAGGTCGTTTCCCTCCCCTCACGAAGGCGGCCCACACGCATGTCTCGGCTCCAGCGCACTGAAGGTCTCACCGACGAGCAGAGCGAGCTCATCAAGCTCGTGCGGCAGTTCGTCGAGGAGCAGATCATCCCGGTCGCGCAGCAGCTCGAGCACGCCGACGAGTACCCGACGGAGATCGTCGAGGGCATGAAGGAGATGGGGATCTTCGGCCTGATGATCCCCGAGGAGTACGGCGGTCTCGGCGAGTCCCTGCTGACCTACGCGCTGTGCGTCGAGGAGATCGCGCGCGGCTGGATGTCGGTCAGCGGCATCATCAACACGCACTTCATCGTGGCCTACATGCTGCTGCAGCACGGCACCGAGGAGCAGAAGCAGCGCTACCTCCCGCGCATGGCGACTGGCGAGGTCCGCGGCGCGTTCTCGATGTCCGAGCCGGGTCTCGGTTCCGATGTCGCGGCGATCAAGTCCAAGGCTGTTGCCGGCGAGGGTGAGGGCGACGACCAGAAGTGGACCGTCAACGCCCAGAAGATGTGGCTGACCAACGGTGGCTCGTCCAACCTCGTCGCCGTGCTCGTCAAGACCGAGCTCGGTGAGTCCGACTCGCCGTACAAGAACATGACGACCTTCCTCGTCGAGAAGGAGCCCGGCTTCGGGCAGACCGCGCCGGGTGTCACGATCCCCGGCAAGATCGACAAGATGGGCTACAAGGGCGTCGACACAACGGAACTCATCCTCGAGAACTACGAGACCACGTCCGCCCAGATCCTCGGTGGAGCGCCCGGCAAGGGCTTCTACCAGATGATGGACGGGGTCGAGGTCGGCCGCGTCAACGTCGCCGCCCGCGCCTGTGGACTCGCCCGTCGCGCCTTCGAGCTCGGCATCACCTACGCCCAGCAGCGTGAGACGTTCGGCAAGCAGATCGCGCAGCACCAGGCGATCATGTTCCGCCTCGCCGACATGGCGACCAAGGTCGAGGCCGGCCACCAGATGATGGTGAAGGCCGCACGCCTCAAGGACTCGGGGGAGCGCAACGACCTCGAGGCCGGCATGGCGAAGTACCTCGCGGCCGAGTACTGCGCCGACGTGGTCCAGCAGTCGTTTCGCATCCA
This sequence comes from uncultured Actinomycetota bacterium, assembly GCA_963807825.1. Classification (GTDB taxonomy): domain Bacteria; phylum Actinomycetota; class Actinomycetes; order Actinomycetales; family Dermatophilaceae; genus Knoellia. Next base: position 14,235 of record CAWEDC010000026.1, on the reverse strand, counting down.
CGGTGGCTACGGCTACTCCAAGGAGTACGAGATCGAGCGCCTCTACCGCGAGGCCCCGATGCTGCTCATCGGTGAGGGCACGGCCGAGATCCAGAAGATGATCATCGGTCGTCGCCTCCTCGAGGAGTACGCGCTCAAGCGCTGAGTTGTCGGCGGAGGTTCCGCCACAGCAGGTAGCAACCCGCGCAGAAGAAGGTCAGGGCAAACAACGGGGCCAGATACACGAATGTTTGGATCCTCCGCGTTCCTTCGAGGATCGCGGGCTCCACCCACCGTGACCCGGCGACGGCGGTGCACCCGGCCGCAGCCGCGACGAGGCAGAGTCCAGCCAGGACGCCGCCAGGGACAACGTGTCCCCCCAGGACCGCTGTGGGAACGCAGAGCGCACCGACGGCAACGAGGAAGAGCGCACCTCCCCACGCAAAGAGCGGAGTGTTCCCGGCCATCGCGTAGGGAAGCTGCAGCCCAGCAAAGCCCCCACAGAAGATCGACGCGAAGACGGCTGCGCGTCGGGACACCTTCCGGTCGCGGCGATCAAGCCACCAGCGAGAGCGGATGTTCTCCTTCGACCGGACGTGCCTCCCCATGGAGCTATGGTGCTCGATCCCTCCGGCTCCGGCCTTCCCCTGCCGACTCATGAGTCGTCGGCGTGGCGGGCGTCGTAGTCCGACGGCTCGATCTTGCGGAAGCTCCTGCGCAACAGGTACCCGCCGGCAGCGACGAACGCGATCGCGAGCAGGGGTGCGGTGATGCGGAACGTTCGTCCACGACTCCCGTCGAAGATGGCGGCCTGGGGTTCGAAGGCTCCGGCGAGCACCACGGCCACGCTTGCCGCGGCGAAGAGCAACAGCCCGAGGGCCAGGAGCCGGATCCCTGGTGGCCTCCGGCGGCCGAGCACGGCCGTCGGCAGGAAGATCGCCGCCCCGCCGATGAACGCCAGCAGCGCGCTGCTCTCCGCGATCGGGTGGGGGCCAGAGACGATTGCCGACGCTGAGAGCGCTGCAGAGACCCCGCAGACGAGAACCGCCAGGATTGCGGTCCACCGCGGGACGCCCCACTCGCCACTACCGATCCACACGCCCTCGCCGCGCGCCCGCTGCCCCATGGGGAACATCATGCCGTTTGCGCGTATGCCGCTCAGTCACCTCCCAGCCACCGTTCAGTTGCAAGTGGGAGACTGAGCGCATGAGCACCCAACCGACGCGTGGACTCGGCGCTGCCGCCGCGTCCAAGATCCTCTCCCTCGAGTACCCCATGTCACTGGGAGTGCACGACACCTACGCCTCCGCCCAGAAGGCCGTCGACTACCTCTCGGACCACGAGTTCCCGGTCGAGAACGTCCTCATCGTCGGCACCGACCTCAAGCAGCTCGAGCGGGTCACGGGTCGGCTGACCCGCAGCCGGATCCTCATTGGAGGAGTGCTGTCCGGTGCCTGGCTCGGACTGCTCATCGGGCTGATCTTCGCGCTCTTCGACACGAGTGGCTTCTCGTGGACCTCGGTCCTCGCCACGGTGATCTTCGGTTCCGTGTTCGGCGCCATCTGGGCGCTGGTCGGCTACTCGCTCACCGGTGGTCAGCGGGACTTCACGTCGGTGACTCAGGTCGTCGCGACCAAGTACGAGGTCCTCACGGAGCACAAGTACGCAACGCGTGGTCGTGAACTCCTCGCCGAGATGGACCCGATGGCGGCTGCCCAGGCCCAGGCCCAGCAGGCCCAAGAAGCTGCTCGACGCAGCGCCGAGGCGCAGGGCCCGGCTTCCACGAACTGAGCAGATCCCTCGCTCGCGCAGGTCTAACCTGACGGGATGGACGCACCCTCGAACGCTCCGCTGGAACCGCTGACCGAGGACTTCTCCTCTGTCCTGTGTGTTGTCGCGCACCCCGATGACATCGAGTACGGCACAGCGGCCGCCGTCGCCCGCTGGACGGGGGCAGGCAAGACCGTGACCTACTTCCTGCTCACCCGCGGGGAGGCGGGCATCGACACCATGTCGCCCTCCGAGGCAGGCCCCGCACGCGAGGCCGAGGAGCGCGCGAGTGCCGCCGTCGTCGGCGTCACCGAGGTCGACTTCGGCAACCATCGCGATGGCAACGTCGAGTACTCCCTCGATCTCCGCCGCGACATCGCCCGCGAGATCCGCCGCCGCAAGCCCGAGCTGGTCATCACCGGCGACTACGGAAACCGGTTCGTCGCCGGGATGCTGAACCAGGCGGATCACCGGGCGGTGGGTTTGGCGTGCGCCGACGCTGTCGCGGACGCAGGCAACCGCTGGATCTTCCCCGAGCTCGTCGAGGAGGGCTTCGAGCCGTGGAACGTCGGGATGCTCGCCTTCATGGGCACGCCGACCCCGACGCACTATGTCGACGTGGGCGACAAGGTGGCCGTGGCGGTGGCGTCGCTCGAGGAGCACGCGGCCTACAACTCAGCGTTGCCGGACGACTTCCCGAAGCCCGATCAGCTCGTCCCCATGATTCTCGAGATGGGCGCCAAGGCGGCTCAGGCCGAGGGCGTCACGCACGCCCTCGCCCTCGACGTCGTCAACCGCCGCTGACACCACCCCTCAGCGGGCCAAGAGATCAGTCAGCAACCTCTGCGCGGATGTCGGCGATCCAAGCCTCGACGTCGGCGCTGGAACGCGGCATCGCGGCCGAGAGGTTCTCGTTGCCGTCGGCGGTGATGACGATGTCGTCCTCGATGCGCACACCGATGCCACGGAAGCGCTCGGGCACCTTGAGGTCGTCGGCCTTGAAGTAGAGGCCGGGCTCGACCGTGAGCACCATGCCAGGCTGCAATTCGGCGTCCATGTATTCGGCGCGCGTCGCGAGGGCGCAGTCGTGGACGTCGATGCCGAGGTGGTGCGAGGTGCCGTGGACCATCCAGCGGCGGTGGTACTGACCGTGTTCGGTGTCGAGCGTGTCTTCGACGCTCACACCCTCGGGCAGCAGACCCCAGGCGTGCAGGTGCTCGGCGATGACCCGGATGGCCGCGGCGTGGATGTCGGAGAACTTGGCCCCCGGCTGAGCCGCGGCGATCCCGGCCTCTGACGCGGCATACACGGCGTCGTAGATCTCGCGCTGCGCGTCCGTGAAGGTGCCGCTCACGGGCAGGGTGCGGGTGATGTCGGCGGTGAAGAGGGAGTCGACCTCGACCCCGGCGTCGAGCAGGACGAGGTCGCCGTCCTCGACGTCGCCGGTGTTCTTGATCCAGTGCAGCGTGTTGGCGTGATCGCCTGAGGCGCAGATGGAGTCGTAGCCGACACCATTGCCCTGGTGGCGCGCGTGGAGGCCGAAGATGCCCTCGATCCAGCGCTCCCCGCGACCGAGTTCGACGGCCCGCTCGAGCTCGGCGATGACGGCCTCGAAACCGACGTGCGTGCCGGCAACGGCCTCGCGCATCTGCTCGATCTCGAACTCGTCCTTGGTGAGGCGGAGCACCGAGAGCGCGTGGGCCAGGGAGTCGTCCTGCTCGGCGAGGGTCTCCTCGGCAGCGCCGTTCTCGACCCGAGCGGAGTCCAGGGTGCGGGTCAGGTCGCGGTCGGCGTCGCGCACGAGACGCACGGTGACCTCGCCCGCGTCCTTGGCCGCAGCGCCCTCGAACTCGTCGATGTGGCGGGCGGTGAGGCCGAGCTCGAGCTCGATGTCGGCCAGGCTCGGGCGGGCACCGACCCAGAACTCGCCGTAGCGGGCGTCGGCGAAGAAGTCGTCGCTGTCGCGCTCACCGAGCGGGCGGAAGTAGAGGATCGCCTCGTGGCCGTCGTCGGTCGGTTCGAGGACGAGCACCGCGTCGGGCTCGCGGTCGGCGCCGAGTCCGGTGAGGTGGGCGAAGGCGCTGTGGGGACGGAAGACGTAGTCGCAGTCGTTGCTGCGCACCTTGAGGCCACCGGCGGGGACGATGAGCCGCTGCTTCGGGAACGCGGCGCTCACGAGCGCGCGGCGAGCCGCGGCATACTCCGCCGAAGGCGCCTGGCCATCGGACTGCGGTCGGCGATCGGCCCAGTCCTCACGGACGAAGCCGCGGAACTCCTCGGTCGTCGGGCGGGCACGGTTCTCGGCCTTCTTCTGCTCTTCGCTCACCCCCCTATCGTGGCATGGGTGAGTGCCTACGACGGAGCCACCTTGGGTGAGCGCATCGCGAACCATTTCGGCGGGAGCACGGAGCACCTCTACGGCGTGCTCATGCGCGACCTGGCTGCTGATTGGGAGCGCGGCGGCGTGGTGCGCGAGATCCTCGCGGGGCGCGAGGACGTGCCGCCGGGTGACATGGTGCAGCTCCGGCTGTTCGCTGGGGTCCACCGGATCGTGCTGCGTGGGGATGCACCTGAGCTGGCTGCGTTCTATCCGTCCGTGGGCGGAACTGCTGACCGGTATGCCGTGTGGCCGGCTCTTGAGCCCGTCCTGCGCGCGCACGTGGCTGAGTTGGTTGGCGCCCTTGATGTGGCTCCTCAGACCAATGAGGTGGGGCGCTCGATCGCTCTGCTCGCAGGTTTGTCAGAAGTGGTGCGGCGCAGCGGGATTCGCAGAGTGAGGCTGCTCGAGCCCGGTGCGTCGGCGGGACTGAACCTGCTGGTCGACCAGTTCCGTTTCGAGGGCGACGGCTGGGACGCCGGACCGGCCGACGCGCACCTCGTGCTGGACGGGTGTGGCGCGCCTGGTTTCGTGCCCGTGCCCTTCGAGGTCGTGGAGCGTCGAGGCTGCGACCTTGACCCCTTCGACGCGACCACTGCCGAAGGGGAGGCGTATCTGCGCTCGTTCATCTGGCCGCACATGCCCGAGAGGGACGGACGCCTCGTCGCTGCCCTGGCGACACTGCGTGAGCACCCTGTGGTCATCGATCGGGCGCCAGCTGCGGAGTGGGTGCGTGACCGGCTCGCCGACCCGGCTCCCGAAGGCGTCCTCACCGTCGTCTGGCACTCGATCACGCGTCAGTACTGGCCGACCAGCCGAGTACGCCGCGATGCTCGCCGCCATCGACGAGGCCAGGTCACGGATGCCGATCGTGCGGGTGGCTCTCGAGGACCCGCACCCCGTTGCCGACGTCGGGCACGTGGCGGCCGCAGGTCGAGGTCGACGACGACGTCATCGGTCACTGCACCCACCACGGCCCACCCTCTGGAACCTGGTCTGACTGAGATCAGAGGGCGGCGTCTGGGGCGAGTCGACGGGCCTGGTCGGCGCTCTCGTCGTCGGGCATCGTCTGGCTCGACATCTCGGCCTCCACTCGGCGGTGATAGATGTCGATTTCCTGTGCCACCCGAGCCTCGTCCCAGCCCAGGATCGGTGCTGCCAGAGCAGCGGCGTGGGGTGCCGCACTGAGGCCACGGTCGCGGGCCTCGATGGAGATGCGGGTGCGCCTCGCGAGGATGTCCGTCAGGTGCATCGCGCCCTCGGTCGCTGCGGCGTAGACGATCTCGGCCTTGAGGTGGGTCTCGCCACCGGGCAGGAGTTCGCCGAGCTCGGGCTGGGCGTTGATGAGCGCGATGATCTCCTTGGTGAGTGTGCCGTAGCGCTCGAGCAGGGTCTCGACGTGCTCCTGGTCGATGCCCGCCGAGCGCGCGAGGATCTGTGGCCGCTCGCTCAACCACTCCCAACCGACCGCACCGGCGAGGGGCACCTTGTCGGTCGAGGACTCGGCCACCTCGGCCCCGAAGTCCTTGACGGCTTCGTCGACCGCGTCCTTGGCCATGATCCGGTAGGTCGTGTACTTGCCGCCGGCGACGAGCGTGAGCCCGGGAACCGGTGTGGCGACGACGTGCTCACGCGAAACCTTGGTCGTCTCGTCCTTCTCGTCACCCGAGATCAGCGGCCGCAGACCGGCATACACGCCGTCGATGTCGTCGCGGGTCAGGGGAGTGACGAGGACCGAGTTCACCGTCTCGAGGAGGTAGTCGATGTCGGCCGACGTCGCGGCCGGGTGGGCCTTGTCGAGGCTCCAGTCGGTGTCGGTGGTGCCGATGATCCAGTGGTCGTCCCACGGGATGATGAACAGGACGGACTTGTCCGTGCGCAGGATGACGCCGGTCTCGGAGGTGATCCGGTCGCGCGGCACGACGAGGTGGATGCCCTTGCTCGATCGGACCTTGAGCGGTCCGTCGTCGCCGAGCATGGCCTGGATCTCGTCGGTCCAGACGCCCGCTGCCGCGATGACGCGACGCGCGTGGATGTCGAACTCCTCGCCCGTCCGGTTGTCCCGAGCCCGCACCCCGATGACCTTCTCACCGTCGGCCGAGCGAAGCATGCTCACAGCGGCCACGCGGTTGACGACGTGTGCGCCGTGCATGGCTGCGGTGCGTGCCAACTCGAGCACGAAGCGGGCATCGTCGACCTGGGCATCGTGGTACTGGATCGCGCCGGTCAAGGCATCCGGGCGAAGGCTCGGCATGAGTCGCAACGCGGCCTTCTTGCCGAGGTGGCGGTGTCGTGGGAGCCCGGCCGTCTGGCGCACGCCGAAGGCGAGTCCGTCATAGAGCGCGATGCCCGACCCGACGTAGAAGCGCTCCCACGCGGGCTTGCTCAGGGGATACATGAAGGGCACGGGGCGCACGAGGTGCGGAGCGATCGTCGTCAGGAGGAGTCGTCGCTCCTGGAGTGCTTCGTGGACGAGCCCGAAGTCGAGCATCTCGAGGTAGCGCAGCCCACCGTGGATGAGCTTGCTCGAACGCGAACTCGTGCCGCTGGCGTAGTCGCGGGCCTCGATCAGGCCGGTGGAGAGGCCGCGTGTGACGGCGTCCAGTGCCACGCCACAACCGACAACGCCGCCGCCGACGACGAGGACATCAAGCTCCTCTCCCGACCGGAGCCGTTCGAGGGTGGATGCACGTGCCGCGGGTGAAAGGGTCACACTCGTCAGCATAGTTGGGGCACTGCCCGCAGCCCTCGGGTCTTCCGCCACGCAGGAGACGGCCCATCGGGCGCCGGTCAGTCGACGTCGACCCAGTCGAGGGTGCGGGTCACGGCCTTGCGCCACCCGGCATACCCGTCTCGACGCTGGTCGTCGGACCACGTGGGCTCCCAGCGCTCGGCCTCGGCCCACTTGGCCCGGAGCTCATCGGTACCGGACCAGAAACCGGTGGCCAGCCCAGCGGCATACGCCGCTCCGAGGGCGGTCGTCTCGGCGACGACCGGCTTGCTCACAGGCACTCCGAGGATGTCGGCCTGAAGCTGCATGCACAGACGGTTGGCCGTGACACCGCCGTCGACCTTGAGGGTCTCGAGACGCACACCGGAGTCGGCGCACATGGCATCGGCGACATCGCGGCTCTGGTAGCAGATGGCCTCCAGCGTCGCGCGCGCCACGTGGGCATTGGTGTTGAAGCGCGACAGCCCGACGATCGCGCCGCGAGCGTCGCTGCGCCAGTAGGGCGCGAACAGCCCGCTGAACGCCGGTACGAAGTAGACCCCGCCCGTGTCCTCGACCTGCCCCGCCAACGTCTCGACCTCGGACGCACCCGAGATGATGCCGAGCTGGTCACGCAGCCACTGCACGGCACTGCCCGTGACCGCGATGGACCCTTCGAGCGCGTAGACCGGTGCAGCAGAACCGAATTGGTAGGCCACAGTCGTCAACAGCCCGTTCTGACTGCGGACGAGCTCGGTGCCGGTGTTGAGGAGCAGGAAGTTGCCGGTGCCGTAGGTGTTCTTGGCCTCGCCGGGCTCGAAGCACACCTGGCCGACGGTCGCGGCCTGCTGGTCGCCCAGGACGCCGGTGATCGGCACCTGCGCTGTGCCGCGCTCCCCGGACGTTGTCCCGTATGCCGTGTCGTCACTGCTCGCGTGAATCTCCGGGAGCATCTGGCGCGGGATGTCGAAGAAGCCGAGGAGCTCGTCGTCCCAGTCGAGGGTCGTGAGGTCCATGAGCATCGTGCGGCTCGCGTTGGTGACGTCGGTGGCGTGGATGCCGCCGCGCGGACCTCCGGTGAGGTTCCAGACCAGATAGGTGTCGGGTGTCCCGAAGATGGCGTCGCCACGCTCAGCCGCCTCACGCACGCCGTCGACGTTCTCGAGGATCCACTGGATCTTGCCGGCCGAGAAGTAGGTCGCCGGAGGCAGCCCGGCCTTGTGGCGGATCGTCTGGCCGCGCTCGTCGGCATCCAGGGCCTTGGCGATGGAGTCGGTGCGAGTGTCCTGCCAGACGATGGCGTTGTAGTAGGGCCGTCCGGTGCGCCGGTTCCACACGATCGCCGTCTCGCGCTGGTTGGTGATGCCGATGGCTGCGAGGTCGGTCGAGGCGAGACCGGCACTCGTCAGGGCACTGCTGATGACCGACTGGGTGCGGTCCCAGATCTCCAGCGGGTTGTGCTCGACCCAGCCGGCACGCGGGAGGATCTGGTCGTGTTCGAGCTGATGGCGTGCGACCTCACGCCCGTCGTGGTCGAACACCATGAACCGCGTGCTCGTCGTGCCCTGGTCGACTGCTCCGATGAAGTCCGCCATGGACCCAGAGCCTAGGGCTCGAAGCCAAACACGGCGGCAGGTGATCGGCCCTGTGAGGGAACGCACGCGGCATACGTGATGTGTCGGAGCGAGCGGCAGGCAAGGATGGGCGCCATGCAATTCGGACGCAGCTATGAAGAGTTCGAGGTCGGAGCGACCTACAAGCACTGGCCCGGGAAGACGGTCACCGAGTTCGACGACCACATGTTCTGCCTGTTGACCATGAACCACCACCCGCTGCACCTCGACACGAACTACGCGTCGGAGACCACGCAGTTCGGCAAGAACGTCGTCGTCGGCAACTACGTCTACTCGATCCTGCTCGGCATGAGCGTCCCGGACATCTCCGGCAAGGCCATCGCCAACCTCGAGATCGAGTCCCTGCGCCACGTTGCCCCGACCTTCCACGGTGACACGCTCTACGGCGAGACGCGCGTCCTCGACAAGTGGGAGTCCACCTCCAAGGACGACCGTGGCGTCGTCTACGTCGAGACCATCGGCTACAACCAGGACGGCAAGGTCGTCTGCATCTTCCGCCGCAAGGTGATGGTCCCCAAGGACAACTACCTCGAGGCACGCGGCGGCGAGCAGCCCGGTCGCCCGGTGCCTCAGCCGGACAAGAACTGGCCCGGCGCAGAGGCTTCGGAGAAGCCCACCGAGGGCTGAGTCTCCTTCTCTCGCAACGCAAGCGGGCGGCATACCCAGAATTTCTCGGGTATGCCGCCCGCTCGCCGTTTGCGGTCCGAGTCAGTCCGTGGCCGGCTCCGAAAGGCTGTGTGTCGTGCCCTCCGCGTCGGTGTAGTCGACGCTGCGCAAGGTCGGCCCGGACGAGCTCGCAGGCGCGGCCGCCGTGCCAGTGACGACAACCGACTCGTCATCGAGGGGCAGGACGTACACCTTGCCGGGCGTGGTGCCTGAGTTCCAGTTGAAGGTGACGTCGTGCACACCGCGGGGGAGCAGCACCGTGGTCCGCCACTTCCAACCGTCAATTTCGGACTTCTCACCGGTGTCCAGCCACGGTTCGCGGGTCAGCGGGGTGAGCGAGCCGCCCCCGGTGTGGATGGATCCCATCTGACGGTTTTCGCGGTCGACGAAGAGACGCTCCTGTGTGCCGGGGATCGTGGCGCTGGACAGGATGGTGCCGACGCCCGAATGGACCCTGCCGGACTCATCGAGCCAGTACGTCGTGACGTAGCGGTCGACCTCGGCCGGTGTGTCGAAACGGACCGCCAAGGCTTGGAAGTCGGTCCCGGGCAGGGGGGCGAAGTCCGTCGTCAAGCCCGCGGTGAGGGCGCTCGTGGCGGTCATGAACCCTGTGGCCGTGGCCGGGGCGGTGCCGAGCATGACTCCGTCGGCTCCGCTTCCGGTGCCGACCGAGACGACGTCTGGGGACGCGCTGGAGCCGGCCAGCTGGATCCGCTTCCCGTCGTCGACCTTGTAGAAGATGACGTTCGGTTGGTCCGTGGCTGCGCCGGGGATCACCTCTATGGCATACCGGCCGTCGAGAAGTTCGGCCGAGACTCGACCGCTGGTGGTCACGGACGGTGACGGGCCTGCAGGCAGTGCGTCGGTGCCGATGCCTGGCCCCAGTGCCCCGAAGGCGAACGCGACTGCACCGACGGCTGCCAGGGCGCCAACGGAAACGGCAACGCGACGGACGGCGCGCACTCGCTTGCCCTGCCGCACGGCCAGGTCCAGGTCGAAGCGCATCTCCGGCGCGGCCGTGCGCACGAGCAGGTCATGAATGTCGTCGAACTCCCGGTGATCAGACATGCTCGTCCTCCTTGTGGTCGTGGGCGTCCAGGCCTTCGCGCAGTCGAGCAAGTCCACGAGAGGCACTGCTCTTGACGGTGCCGATGCTGACCCCGAGAAGGTCGGCGACCTCGGCCTCGGGCAGCCCGACGTAGTGGCGCATCACGACGACCTGCCGCTCGCGCGTGGGCAGGGTGGCGAGGAGACGCACGACGTGACTCGTGTCCTCGGGTTCGCGGTCGTGATGGTGCTGCTCGGGCATCTCGCTGACCGTGGTCTCGCGCCTGCCCCGGCGGTGATTGTCGATGTGCGCGTTGAGAATGCACTTGCGGGCGTAGGCCTGCGGTTGGGTGTGGCGCAGCTTGCCCCAGCGGACATAGACCTTGACCATGGCCGACTGCACCAGGTCCTCCGCCTGTGACGCGTTGCCGCAGATCAGCCACGCCGTCCTGAGCAGGCTCGGTGTTGCCGCCGCCGCGAAATCGGCGAACTCGGTGTCCTGACTCCCTGCCATCTCACCCCTCGTTCCCCTTGGTGGTCATCGTTGCACTTCCACAACGGAGCAGGCCGGTGAAAGGTTGAGTCCGAATTCTCGGTGGCTCGGCGAGTTCAGGGGTGCAAGGGTGGCGGGCATGACTTCACGCATCTCGCACACAACGGTTGACTCACGCGACGCGCACGCCCAATCCCATTGGTGGAGTGAGGTGCTCGGCTGGTCGCAGGACCCGAAGGACCCCAACCTGCCGGGCCACGAGGAGTGCATGATCTTCAGCTCGGACGGGCGTCAGCGCCTGCTCTTCATCGAGGTTCCCGAAGGAAAGACGGTCAAGAATCGCCTCCACCTCGACCTCACCCCGACCGACCGCACCCGCGACGAGGAGGTCGAGCGACTCCTCGCCCACGGGGCAACGATGTTCCAGGACCTGCGCAAGCCGGATGGTGGATGGTCGACGCTCCTCGACCCTGAAGGCAACGAGTTCTGCATCCTGCGCAGCGAGTCCGAACGCCCGGACAACTACGCCCACCTCGTGCTCTGACTCAACCCTCGCTGAGGCCTCACTTCACTACGTCGGTATGCCGTGTGCCCGCCGCATCGGTCCAGGCCACCGATGTGACAGCCGGGAAGGCGCTCGAGCCGGGAGCCTCGGCGGTCGCTGAGGCGACAACCCCGGCCTGGCCCAGGGCAACAACAGTGGCGGCGGCCCCGGTGCCAATCTTCCACGTGAAGGATGGATTGTGAGCGCCCACTGGAAGGACTGCTGTGGCACGCACATTCCACGTGCCCTTGTCGTCCTGATCGCCGGTGACCACCGGGCCGACCGCCGACAACGGCCGCAGGGAACTGGTGCCCTCACTGCCGAAAATGCCCAACTGGCCCTGGGTCCGATCGACGAAGGCCACGTCGGTTGAGCCGGGAATCTGTCCCGACGGCATGATCACACCTGCGCCGTCGCGCACGGTTGCCCTGTCGTCGCGCCAGTACGTCGTGACATAGCCGTTGATGTCCTGGAAGTCCTCGTAGTCGATCGCCACGGCTTGGTAGTCGGTGCCCGGGATCGGTTGTCTGTCCATGGTCGAGGCACCTTGATCCCATACGCCGTAGGTGAGGAAGGCCGTGGCGTTGGCGGGAGCGGTGCCGAGTATGACCCCGTCGCCCATGTCCCGCGGTGTGGATCCCGCGTCCTTGGGGAAGAACCAGACGGCGTTGGGGACAGGCTCCGTCGCGCCGAAGAGCTTGAAACTTCCGTTCACGAGCGAGGAGAACGTGATGCTGGTCGATCCGCCCAGATCGGAGGTGCCCACAGCAAACTGTCCGTCGAAGAGCTCGGCTGACGTGCGGATGGACGGTGACGGGGTGGCGGGAAGGGCGTCGTTGTCGACACCTGCACCCAGGGCGCCGAACGCGATCGCAGCGACACCGACGACCCCGACCACGCCAACTGCGGTGCGGCGCAGCGTCCGTCGGCGCAGACGACGGCGCCCACCGGCATACACCGCTGTTTCGTCGACGGACATGGTGGGGTTCGGGGGAGCGGCGAGGAGCTCGAGGATCGGGTCAGACATGACGGTCTCCTTCGGGGGCGAGGACGGTGCGGAGGCGGGCGAGGCCGCGAGAGGTCGAGGACTTGACCGTCCCCGTGCTGATGTTGAGGGCGTCGGCAACGTCGCGTTCGGAGAGGTCGGCGTGGTGGCGCAGGACGACGCACTGCCGTTCGCGCACGGGGAGCTGGGCGAGGGCTGTGGTCAGCTGGTCCGCGAGGGCGACCTGGTCGGCGCGGTCCGAGCGGCCGAACTCGGGAACCTCGGAGGTGAGCTTCTCGCGCCACCGGCGGCGGTGGGAGTCGGTGTGGAGGTTGACGAGGACACGGCGGGCGTAGTTGTGGGTCCCGCCCGGCTCAATCCGCGGCCATGCCACGTAGACGCGTTCGAGGGTCTCCTGGACGAGGTCCTCCGCGCTGGACGCTCCGCCCGTGAGCAGCCACGCCAACCGCAGCAGCCGTGGGGAGCTCGACCGCATGAACTCGTCGAACGACCCGTCATCGCGCCTGATCACGACACCACCCCTTTCTCGACACCATCGAACCGGACGCCCTTGTTACGGGCGACCGGTTCGAAAGGTTGTCATTCAGCTGGCCGCCACGCGGCGCTCAGGTAGGCGAGCAGTATCCGACGCACAAGGTGAAGTTCGCGTGCCATCGGCGTTGTCGGACCACCATCTTCGATCACGTTGCCGCCCTCGTCGACGGTCGCCGGCCGTCGGAACCTGATGATCGTGATGGGCACGTTCCCCTTGGGGTACTCATCGCCCGTGTCGGGGTAGGGCAGCGTGATCGGAGTCGAAGTCCTCTCCGCTGACCGGCTTCGAGTTCTCGGAGACCACGTCCGTGAACCGGGGGACGAAGAGCGTCGAATCACGACGCTCGGGGCTCGGACGTGAACACGGTGGAGTGCTCGCCATTGGCGTCCTGCCGCGTGTAGACGAGCGCGCCGTTGGCGCGCACTTCCGCCTTGTAGACCCTGGCAGTCGCCAGCCTTCCGTGCGCACGAGCCTGGCCCGTGTACGTCACGCCTCCCACGGACACCGGGGTCGGACCACCCGCGCTCCTGCCGAGGCGTGGTGCTCGGGCTGGGGGTCTTGGTGCTTGACGGTGTCGAAGAAGGCGAAGTGGTCCGGCTCGGCGTGCCGCTCGGTGTGACGGAGGGCGTCGAGGTGGGTGAGGCCGTGGCGCTCGCCGTCACGGTTGAGGACGGCGTAGCTGTCGGTGTGGTGGTCGGTGTGACGTCCGGGGTCGGGCTGACCGTCGGTGTCGGGAGGGCGGGCAGGGCGTCGTTGTTGACCCGGGGTGCAAGGACCCCGATCGTCCCAGCGATCGCGATGGTGGCGGCGGCCACTCCGGCGACGGTGAGGACGCGGCGGCGAACGACGACGCGGCGGCCGCGGGTGAGGACGTCCTGGTCATCGACGCCGAGGTGTTGAGGCGCTCCGGAGGCGGCGCCCCGGAGTTCGCCCCTGAGCAGGTCTTCGATGTCGGGGCTCATCGCTGGCTCCCTTCGGTGGAGAGGTGGGCTGTGCGGAGGGTGGCGAGGCCACGGGAGCCCGCGGACTTCACGGCGCCGACGGAGATCCCGAGGAGGTCGGCGACCTGTTGCTCGGAGAGGTCCTGGTAGTAACGCAGGACCACCACCGTGCGTTGTTGTCGCGGCAGCAGGTCGAGCATCCGCAGGATCTGGTCGCGATGTTCGACGCTGCTGTCCGGCCTGATCGAGCGCTCGGGCACGTCGTCGACGATGACCTCGCGTGACGTCTTGCGCCACGTGTCGGTCTTCTGGTTGACGAGGATGCGTCGGGCGTAGGCCAGGGCGGACTCGCGTCGCACCTTGGGCCACGCGGCATACGTCTTGACGAACGCTGCCTGGACGAGCTCCTGCGACCGATCCGCCGAACCCGTGAGCAGCCACGCGGTGCGCAGCAGCGACGGTGTCGCGTCGGTCATGAATGCCGTGAACGCCTCATCGCGCTCCGACTTGGACTCTCGTCCCATCGTTTCCCC
>CAWEDC010000025.1:0-41543 GCA_963807825.1 uncultured Actinomycetota bacterium | reverse complement strand
CTTCCACCAGTGGCCCGTTGAGTCGTGGCGCAGGGCCAACGTCGTGGCCGTCGCGGCGACGAGGATGTTGGTGAGCACGGTGAAGTAGGAGATGAAGCGGATGAGGCGTTTCGCGAGCGGACCGTTGCGGTCTCGTCGAGGACCACTCCCCCGCGAACGATGAAGATGAACTGGCAGATCAAGGCGGCCCAGACCACAACTGCAGTGACGATGTGCCAGGGGCGGGCAAATCGCTGGATGTCCACCCGCTCATCATGGCGCGCCGCAGGGACCCGTGCAGGGATGTGAGCCAGGTCAGGCTGTCGTGTTGACGTTGACACGATAGTTCGCCTGAGCGAATATATGTGTCATGGAGTTGACCGTCGCTCAAGTGGCCGAGCAGGCATCACGCACGGAGAGGTTCGTGCAGTTGGCCTTGCACGGTGGAGCTCTCGCTGGGCATCGCCGACACGGACGGATCGTGACGATCGATGATGTGGCGGCACGGGCGTGGAGCCGCTCCCTCGGTCGCGGTCGCACGTGGACAACCCGAACTCGCTCGGCTGCACTGGACCTGTTGTCCGAAGGGCAGACGACCGAAGTGTCGGGCTCCGAACGTTCCCGGCTGCGGGCGAGACTGCGCACCATGTCGGCAGGTCAGATGGCGCACGCGGCGGGCGGCCTGGGTTCGTGGGCCCGTTATCGCGGCACCGTCACCCACGACATGACCCGCCTCGGGCCGTCCGCGGCCGACACGGAATTGCTCGGAATCGTCGCTGGAGAGGACTGGCTGACTTTCGTCCAGACTGCCGACCTGGACGAGTGGGAGCTCGCCCACGACGTCGTCCTGGATGCCGACGGGAACCTCGGCGTCACAGAGCGCGATGTCGTGGACGAACGCGTCTCCCGCATCCTTTTGGACACCTACCTGCTGGGCGATGCCCGCCAGAGCGCTGCGGCCGCAGGAGAACTGGAACGGCGGGCGCGCAATGCCTGACGTCTTCGACCGACTCGACGAGATCGCTGGTGCACTTCCGGCGGAGCGTTGGGTGCTCGTTGGGGGGCTGATGGTGCACGTCCACGCTCAACTCGCCGGAATCCGCTATGCCCGACCAACGGACGATGCTGACATCGTCGTCGAGCTTCGAGCGGGAAGTTATTCCGATGCGGTCGCCACACTGGCGACCCTGGGATATCTCAGGCACGAGCCCCTCGATGAGCGAGCACCGTTGCACAGGTTCACGCGGCGCGGCACGGCGATCGTTGACCTCATGGCGCCGGAGGGCAGAACGGTGCGGTTCGGAGGTCGCGCGGTGCTTTCGGTACCGGGTTCACGATCTGCTTTGAATCGCACCATCACCTACGCGACGCCTGGCGGTGAGACCCTGCGGGTCCCCGATCTCGAGTCAGCCCTGTCCTTGAAGGGCGCTGCCTTTCATACGTCATCGGCGAATCGCCAGCGACACCTCCAGGACACGGTCAGCCTCCTCGCGTGCGCGAACGGGGGCACCTTGGACCTCTCGAAGTCCATGCGGAGCAACATCAACAACGCCCTCAACGCACTCCACGACCCCGAGGCCTGGGGCTTTGCCGACCCGATGACAAGACGACGAGCACTCCGCACGGCGCTGGCGCTCCGGCCCGACTGGGTCGTGCCCGAGTTCGTGCTCCCGAGGCGACCGAGGCCCTGAGTTGCGCCTCACTCGAGGTCGGCGCGCGCCCGTGACACGACATTGACGCGAACGCCGTCGCCGAGCATCCACCCGATGAAGGGCACCTCCGCGACGCAGGACATGTGGACGACGGCGAGTTCACCGTCCGGCGTACCTGTCTCGCCGCCCAGCCCCCACTGCACCATCCCCGCAGGCATGGGGCGGCTCGCGACATAGGCACCTGCGGTCTCACGGACCGTGGCGTTGCTCAGCGGCACCGCCTCACCGACACCTCCTCCGTAGGCCGAGTCGTCGAGCGCGTTGGCCGCCGCCAGAGCCGCACCGTCAGCGACGTCGAGCAGCTTCATCCGCGACAGGTGGATGGACGTGACGGCGATGATTCCGGTGATGAGCAGGATGCAGATCATCGTGAACACGAGGATGAGCAGCATGACGCGACCGTCCTCGTCGCGCCGAGGAGGGCTGCGCCACAAACGAGTTCGCGCGAAGTTGGCTCGCCTGGTCATGGCGCGCCTCGGAAGCGGTCGACGGTGGAGAGGTGGCTCGCAGAGAGGGGGATCTCGAGAGGGACGACGTCGCGCGCGAAGGCCGGGATGAGCGGTAGGGGCACGGTGACCCGAGCCGTCGTCTCGATCCGCGCATCCGGTGTGAGGCACGGCGACGTTGAGCAGGAGACCTCGAGCGACCCCATCCCGTTGAAGCCCTGATCCGCGAAGGCGATGCCCGCTGCGGCATTGGCACGTCCATTGGCGTCCTGTCCGGTCCCCGTCGTCACGTAGGCCCGACCGGCTTCGCGCGCGGCAGTGGTCACGGCATACGAGCCCGCCTGGATCCTCGCGAGCGTCATGACGAGATAGATCAGGGGCACGAGCATGAGCACGCCGAGGAAGATGAACTCGATGATCGCGGTTCCCTCCTCGCCGCGGGATCGGGCCCAGCGCTCACGCCACCAGAGGCTGCTCATCCTGACCGCCCCCTCACTGTCGCTCCAGGAACGCGCGTCCGGTGACATCCAGCTGCCCGTCGGGGCCGAGGAGCCCGAGGACGGGGAACGGTGCGCGGACGTGGACCTCGACGACCTGCACTCCCCCGACGACTCCGGTCCCCACCGTCACGTTGTCTGCGTAGTCGTCGGCCAGCGACGACTCGATGAGCTCGCGTGTGCGGACGGCCCCCATGCCCGGGTCCGCATCGGCCCGCGCGCCGAGCCGCGCACCCTCGCTCGCGCAGGAGATGAGGGTGTTGCGAATGTGGAGGACGAGCCCGAGCTGGAAGACCGACATGAAGAGGAACACGACGAGCCCCGAGACCATGACGAACTCCGCCACGGCCGACCCGCGCTCGTCCCGACGGACGAGCGCGCTCATGTCAGCGGGACACGCTGTCCATGGCCCGCTGGAACAGGGTCTGGAGCTGGTCCTCTGCCACGGTCCAGAGAACGGCGACGAGACCCGCTGTCATGAGGGTGATGAGAACCCAACCGGGGACGTCACCTCGCTCGCGCCTTCGCCCAGCGTGGTCGGCGAGGTCCATGGCCGCGAGCTGTGCGCGGACGAGCGATCGTTGGATGGTCTGCATGGTGCTGCCTTTCAGTGGTGTCACATCGAGAAGTTGAGGAAGGAAAAGCCTGGATAGACAGCGAAGAGAACAGTGATGGGGAGCACCAGAAAAACGACCGGCACCATCATGGCGATCTCTTTCTTGCCCCCCGCCTCCATGACTGCGCGACGACCCTCTTCGCGCACGTCCTGAGCCTGGGCACGCAGGACATCTGCGAGGGGGGTGCCGCGTTCAACCGCAATGACGATGCCGTCGACGAAGCGGGTGAGGCTCATGAGGCCGGTCCGGTCGGCGAGGCCTTGAAGAGCGACTGGAAGGCTGGCCCCTGCACGGGCGTCGCCGAGGCAGCGACGCAGTTCATCGGAGAGTTCGCCACGGGACAACCGGCACACCCGCTCAAGGGCACCGACCGCACCCTCGCCTGCCCCCACGGCCAGGGCGAGGAGCTCCGCGACCGTGGGGAACTCGGCCAGCATCCTCTCCTCGCGCTTGTTGGCGCGGTGACTGAGGAACCAGTCGGCACTCACCATCCCCAACGCGACGCCGATCGTCGTGAGGAGGACGACGAGGATGGGGCTCGAGCCACGACTGACAGCCGACAGGGTGCCCAGGGCGAGCATGGTGAGCCCGCCCGCCACTCCCCAGATAACCTGCTGGGCCCGGAACTTGTCTATGTCCGGGGCAAGACCGGCCCGCAGCAGCCGGCGGCGAACGGAGGCCGCGCCCCCCATGATCCGCTCGACGTACCCCGAGAGTTCACCGACGACCGGGGCGAACAGTGTCCCGAAGACACCCTTGGTCTGCACGTCTGCGGCGAGGAGGTTCGAGGGGCGAGGGGTGTCCTTCAGGTAGGGCAGGACTCGATCCGCCAGGCCTGCCCGTCGATGACGCGGCAGGCCGAACCACGTCAAGAGCAGCCCGAGACCTGTCAGGAATCCGAGGATGGCACCGGAGCGCGCGAGGTCAGTCATCGCAGCACCCGCTCGTCCTCGGGAAGGCGACCGATCCGGACCATGATCCAGTAGGCGACTCCTGTCATTGCCGCCCCGAACAAGAGCACCAGGGCACCGGTCCCCGTGGAGTAGGCCTGCACCGACTGCGGTCGCGTCGAGAGCATCGCGAGGATGATCCACGGCGCTGCCACCGCGAGCCGGGCCGCGTTGACGGTCCACGACTGCCGGGTCTCGAGCTCGGAGCGGGTCCGCGAGTCCTCGCGGAGGAACACGGACAACGTCCTCAGCAGACGACCGAGGTCGCTCCCACCGACTTCGCGTGCGATGCGCAGCGACTCGATGAGCCGATCGGCGACGGGGTCACTGAGCCGCTCCTTGAGTCGGTCGAGGCAGTCGTGGAATCGTCCGGTGATGCGATAGTCCTGCGCGAACGCCTGGAAGGCCGGACGCAGCTCCTCGGGACCCCGAATACCGAGCTGCGAGACCGCCTCAGGAAGGGACAGACCCGCGCGAACGGCGGAGGTGATGTTGTCGACGGCGTCTGGCCACAGGTCACGCAAACGGTTGCGACGTTTGCGCGCTCGCATGCGCACCAAAGCGTAAGGACCCCAGGCGGCCATGAGGCCGAAGCAGAAGCCGATCGCTGGAACGCCGACAACGGCATACACGAACAGAAAGACAAGAAGGAAGGCTGCGCTGCACCCCACGAGAAGGGCACGGGGCGTCACCGTGGGGTAACCGGCCTGCACCAGATCGTCCCGAAGGATCCTGATCAGCTTGGGAGACTCGGACACTCGGTCGGGGTCCTCGTCGCGCACCCAGAAGCTCCACCAGATGCAGAACAGCCCGGTGCCGAAGAGAAGTCCGAGGACGACCCCCGTCACGCTGGCTCCTGAGCGAGCAGGGCCGGAAGGTCGTATCCCGCCCGCTCGAAGCGGTCACGGTGAGGCGGGTAGCCGTCAGCGCGCACCAGTTGGCCGCCCCTTTGGACGAAGAGGTCGGCGATCTCGATGATGTCGCCCTCGACCCGTCCTGGCACTGCGGCAATCTCGCGGATGCGGCGGGTGCCGTCACGTTCGAGGGCGGCATGGATGACGATGTCGATCGAGCCCGCGACGGTCGGCACCACGAAGCGACTGCCGACGTTCTCACCGGCCAGGAGGGGCAGCGTGCACATCTTGGTGATCGCCTCGCGCGCACTGTTGGCGTGGATGGTGCACATGCCCGGCAAGCCACTGTTGAGCGCGATGAGGAGGTCGAGGCTCTCGGCCTGGCGGACCTCGCCGACGATGATCCGTGACGGCCTCATGCGCAACGCCTCCTTGACGAGTCGACGCAGCGGCACCTCGCCCGTGCCTTCGAGCGACGGTTGGCGGCACTGCATCGAGGCCACGTCGCGCATCGGGATCTTCAGCTCGAAGACCTCTTCGCAGGTGACGACTCGCTCACGCGCAGGGATTGCCGAGGCAAGGCAGTTGAGCATGGTGGTCTTGCCAGCCTGAGTTCCTCCGGCGACCAGGACGTTCAGACCGGATGCCACGGCCGCGTCGAGGAAGGTCGCGGCCTGCCGTGTCACCGTCCCCAGGCGGACGAGGTCGTCGAGGCTGTCGGCCTTGACGATGAACTTCCGGATGTTGACGTGCCAGTGCTCACGGGTGATGTCAGGGATGACCACGTGGAGTCGCGAACCGTCGGGCAGGACGGCGTCGACGAACGGGCTGGAGAGGTCCACGCGCCGGCCCGATGACTTGAGCATTCGCTCGACGAGATCACGCACTTCGTCACCCGTGAGCAGCGTGGTCGTCAGTTCAGCGACACCGCCCCGGGCGATGAAGACGCGGGTCGGCTCGTTGATCCAGATCTCCTCGATGGTCGGGTCATCGAAGTACTTCTGCAGCGGACCGAAGCCGGCAACGGTGTCCCACACCGACTTCTCGGCCTGCGCCACGTCCGCGAGGACCGGCATACCGCCGTGCATCGAACGCTGGTCGTAGTCGGCGACGGCGTCGCGAACCAGCCGCTGCACGGCCTTGGGCTCGCGCGCGGGGTCGAGCCCGGAGCGTCGAATGAGCTCTCGGACCTCGGTCTCAACAGTGCGCACTGCATCCATGTCGCCCTCCCCTCACCGCACGTCGACGGTGTGCGTTCTCGTTTCGTCAGCAGGTGCGGATCAGCCCCGGCCGCCACCACCCATGGAAGCAAAGATCGTCATGTCGCCCGGTGAGTTGTCCACAGCCCCCAACGGCGTGACCACACAACAGTAACCAGAGAGGCCCCACGTGTCGCGCCGAGATCCCACGGCACCGGGGTCGGCTGCGGGCTTCCGCTCACGGAACGGCGGGGCGTGCCGGTGTGCGTAGCCAGGTGTCGAAGAAGGCGCCGAGGTCCTGCCCCGTCTCCTCCTCGAAGACTGCCTCGAAGTCCTCTGTCGTTCCCGTGCCGTCGTCGTAGCGCGTGAGCCACTCGCGGGTGCCGGCGAAGAAGGCGTCGTCACCGACCTTCAGCCGCAGGGCATGCAGGGTCGCGGCGCCACGGTCATAGATCGGACTCAGGAAGAGGTTCAGGGGCTTCGGGTCAGAGATGTCCAGTTGCCAGAAGTCGTCGTTCGCGGGGGTCTGCATCACGGCATCGAAGCTGTCCTGAGCGCTTTCGCCACCGTCGTGCTCGGACCACAGCCACTCGCTGTAGGTCGCCCAACCCTCGTTGAGCCAGATGTCCTGCCAGCGCTCGGGACTCACGGCATTGCCGAACCACTGGTGGGCCAGCTCGTGCGCCACCGTGCCCTGTCGCGCGATCCGCGAGTAGACGGGCCGGGTCTGGGTCTCGAGCGCATAGCCGACGCTGTCGTCATCGACGATCGATCCGAACGCCACGAACGGATAGGGCGTGAACGTCTCCTCGAAGAAGGCGATCATCTCGGCCTGCCGGGCCAGGGTCGCGTTCGTCGCAGCGAGGTTGGCCGGCGGGAGTGCGTCGTCGACCGCGTCGATGATGGGGAGACCGCTGGAGGTCTCGGACGTGCGCAGGTCATAGTCGCCTACCGACGCGGTCGTGAGATAGCTTGCCTGCTCGTCCGGGGCATCCCAAGCCCACGTGGTCCACCCACCCGACGTGACCGGAGGACCCGCGGGCAGACCGTTGGCCACCGCCACTTTGCCCTCGGGAACGGTGATCTCGAACGAGTAGGTCGCCTTGTCCCTTGGAAGATCGCTCACCGGGTACCACGTCATCGATCCCTCGGGCTCACCCACGACCATGGCACCGTCACGGGTGGTGACCCAGCCGTACAGCGTGCCCTCGATGTCCGTGGGCCGGCCGGTCTCCCCGCCATAGGTGACGACGACCTGCGCCCGCTGGCCGGCCTTGAGCTTCGGCCGGGGTTGGATGGTGAGCTCCCAGGCGCGGTCCGCGTCGTTCTGCGTCTGCCAGTAGGCCGCCCCCGAGACTTCGACCCCCGGCGCAGGAGCAGGCACCTCGGCGGCCACCTTGCCGTTGACCTTGACCGCGCTCACGTCCAGACCACGCAGGTCGAGGTTGAAACGGTCGAGGTTGGCCGTGGCCACGAGATCGATGGTGGCGACGCCTCGCAACTGGCCCGTGAGCGGCGCGGGCGACGCCTGTGGCGGGGTGTAGGTGAGGTCGAGGTCGTAGTGGCTGACGTCGTACCCCCCGTTGCCCGCCATCGGGAAGTAGGCGTCCCCGCCGCCCGCAGCACCGGCGACGTAGCGCGGACCGGCAGCAGAGGCCTGCCCCATGCCCGCGAGGAGCAGGAGCGCAGACACGGCGGCGGTGACTGCGTGAATGGTTCGTGGTCGCGTCAACACTTCAGTGCACCTCAGTCCACGTCGGTCGTCACCGACGTGAGGTCCGGGAGGGGCCTGTGGTCGGCCGGGATGTCGAACCTTTCGACGTTAGCAGCGAGGGCGGGCGGCGTCGATAGCCCTGTGACAGGATCAGCGCGTGCTCAGAGTGATGGTGCGGGGTGGGGGCGTTCAACCGACGGTGCTCGGTTCGGGCGAGACCCTCCTTGTGGGGCGCGCGCCGAGCGCCGAACTCGCCAACGCCGACGCGCAGGCCCAGTTGCGCACCACCGCCCTCGACCTGCCCGACGTCGCGCCACACGTCTCGCGCGTCGTCGCCGAAGTCGTCGTGGGTGAGGAGGTCGTGCGGCTGCGGTGGCACGGCTCGACCGAGGCGCAGCTCTCCAGCCTCTTCGACGCTCCCGGCGGCGCCCGTCGGGTGGCCCTGGGGACGGGCATGTCGGCCCTGCTCGATGAGGGCGAGAACCAGCTGCTCGTCCTGCGCGGTCTGGCCGACCCCGCTGGGGGCTTCAGCGACCTGACCCTCGAGATCGACATCGCGCAGGTGGGCGACGAGGAGCAACCTCCTCCCCCGGCGCGTGTGCACGACCCGGACTCGACGGCCACTGCACCGGCACCGCGACTCGAGCGCTGGACCAAGGAGTGGTTCGTCGCCCTCGCCCTCGCCGAACCATGGCTCACCGGACTCGACGACTACCCCCGCCCGCCCTCCAACCGCGAGATCTACGAACGCGTCCGCGAGTGGCACGGCTACGCCTGGAACCTCGAACGCCCACAGCGCGTCGACGAGTCCATCCGCTCGGTTGCCGCGCTCGCCTTCGGCGCCGGGGACAACCCGTTCACCATCTCCGCCGGTCGGGTTCAGAACGTCCGGTATGCCGTCGGGTTGCGTGCCGCTGAGACCCGTCTCGTGACTGCCGCGGACCTGGCAGAGGTCAACGCGAAGGCGACCACACGGCATACGCCGAAGTAGTGAATGTGGTTGTGCCACAACGCTATTGAGCGTTGCGACTGAAACTGCCGATGAACTAGGTGGAAGTTTCCACCCCTCTGGCCGCAGACACCGACACCTTTCGCTGCCTACCTTCTCCATCAACACCACTTGGGGTGAAGGAGAGGGCAATGAACTACGACCGCAGCAAGTTCTACGGGATGGACCCGGACGAGGCCGAGCAGGGCTCGCGCCGGATGAACGAAGGCGCCGAGCAGGTGCGCGGCATCGTCGGCCAGGTGTCGGCACTGCTCGACTCCGTCGTCTGGGAGGGCGCTGACTCGCAGCGCTTCATGGGCGACTGGGACGGCAGCCTGCGACCCGAGCTCAACCGGGCCATGGACAACCTCCAGGGCAACGCCGACGAGCTCGGCCGCCGCGCCCAGATGCAGCGCCAGGCGAGCTCCTGATGTCCGGCTTCCAGGGCGCTGATGTCGACGGGCTCGACACCACCGCCAGCCGGATGCTCCAGGCCGCGCAGGCCTGCACGACCATCGCCACGGCTCTCGCGGCTCTCGCGACCGCCCTCGAGGCGATGTCGTGGACCGGCTTCGCCGCAGCGTTCGCGGCCTACCTTCGCGGGGTCGTCATCCCGTGGGTGAAGGCGACCGGTGCTGCGCTCCAGGCGTTCGGCAAGCTGCTCGAGCTCACGAGCAGCGACCAGAAGACCGCCAGCGGCGACACCCCCGTCATCACCACCGGCAACGGCGGCTACACCTCCCCGCAGATGCCGCGCGTCTCGTGCGGCGACGGCCCCCAGGTCGCGAGCATCGTCATCAACATCAACGGCGGCCAGATGGGTCAGGGGTCCGGGGTTCAGGTCGACCGGCCGGCGCTCCCGGGCTCGATCCCTGGTTCGGTCGTCAACCCCGGCGGCGGCTCGTCGGGCGGCGGTGCAGGTGCACCTGTGCCGAGCGCCCCCACTCCCACGCCGCTCCCGACCGGCTCCGGCTCGTCCGGTAGCGGGTCCGGGTCGGTCGTGGGGCCGGGCACCATCGGTGGGTCAGCCATCCCGAGTGGCGGCGTCGGAGCCGCCCCAGGTGCGGGTGGGGCAACCGGAGGCGGAGGCTCGACCGGGGGTGGCGGGGCCAGCGGAGGCTGGAGCGGCAACCTCGGAGTCTCGAGCCGACCGGACGGCGGCATCGATGTCGAGGGCAGCTTCCGCGGAACCATCGGCGGAGACCCGACCTCGACGAGTACGCCTGTCGTGCCGGGTCAGGGCCACAGCTCGATCGACAGCGGCGTCACGACGGGCAAGACCCCCGGCGGAGCGCCGGGCGGACTCAACGCCGGCCTGCTCGCGGCACCACTCGGCCTGGCCGGTCTCGGCGCAGCCCTGCTCGGCGCCAAGGGTGCCGGAGCGAGTGGAACGACCGACTCGACCGGTGGCACCACGGCTCCCGGCACGGGTGGCACCACGACACCTCCGAGCACGACGCCTGGCTCCGGCGCGACTCCTGGGCCCGCGACCGGCAGCGGCAGCCTCGACGACGAGTCGGGATGGCGCGTCCTCGCCACCGCCGGAGCCGACGGACAGCTCGGCCTCTCGCTCGTCGCCGACACCGACCAGGTGCCGTCCGCACTCGACCTCGGGAGCGCTGCCAGTCAGGGCCCCAGGATCATCGGCTGGCTCGACGGCGACGGCGACTACGGCTTCGTGGCCGACGACCTCGTCTTCACGACGCCCGCCGGAGAGGTCACCATCGACCACCTCACCCTCGAGGGCAGCCTCGCCGATGACCCGGCCACCGCGACTGCGGTGCGTGGTTGGTGGGCCACCGCTCTGACCGAGGGCAGCGCCAGCCCGACGCCCGCGCCGGCCCCCACGCCCGCACTTGCACCCGTTCTTGCCACCACTGCCAAGGAGTCACGATGACCGTCACCGCCACCTACCCGAGCATGCTCCTGCCGGCTCCCCCGCCCTTCACCATCGACGTCCCCGAGGGCTTCATCGCCCACGCGGCACCCCAGGCGCTGGCCATGCTGCGCCGGGCCGACGCCCAGGACGCGTCCACGCACCACGTCACGGTGAGCTCGGACCTCGTCCAGGCGGGCTCCGCTCCCCGCGACCTGCTCGACACCTTGCTCGGTCGCCACGATGACGCGACGACGCTCGAGGAACCGCACGTCGCCGACGGCGTCGCCAGCGGCGTCATCGCGAGAACCGTTGCAGGACAGCCGGTTCAGCAGAGCGTGAGCGTTCACGTCATGCCGACCCGGTATGCCGGTGACGTCACCACCGCGCTCACCGTCGTGGCCACGTGGCCGAAGGACGACACCGAGGCGGGCGTCAGCGTCCGCGCCATCCAGGACTCGTTCAACGTCACCGGCGTCTGAACGCGCACCACCCAGAGCACCAGCCAGCACCACCGGTTTCACCAACACCAACTCATCGCACCACCCACACGAAAGAGAGAACACCATGTCCGCAAACATCCAGGGAATGGACACCGAGGCCGCTTTCAACCTCGTGCGCCTCATGACGAACGACGCCGACCAGATCGACACCCTCTCGCGCGGCCTCACCGTCACCCTGCAGAACACCACGTGGTTCGGCAACGACGCCAACACCTTCCGTGGCGACTGGGACGGCCAGTACGTGCCGACCCTGCAGCAGATCACCAACGCACTGCGGGAGAACGCCACGACGCTCCAGCGTCAGGCCGAGGACCAGGTCGCAGCCTCCAGCTGACCCACCCAACCCAGCCTTGTGTGCCTGAGAGCGGGCCATAGCCCGCTCTCAGGCACACAAGGCACGTTCTTGAGGAGAACATCATGTGGCGACTGAGCATCGTGCCCGCACCGGAGAGCGGCTACGCCCCGTGCGACGTGGTCATCCACGCCGGCCCGGAGGCCACGGTCGCCGATCTGGCCCGCGCCCTCGGCCGCCACCTCGGCCACGACCGGCTCAGCACACCGCTTCTCGCGCCCACGACCGACGACCGCCCCTGGCCCGCGAGTGCCGCTCTCACCTCGTGCGGTCTGCGCCACGGTGCCGTCGTCCCCGTCGCCACGGTCGGCAGGGACTGGCTCGACCGACCGTCACTGCGTCGGACGCCCACTGCCACCGCCCGCGTCGTCGCCGGGCCCGACGCCGGACTCGAGGTCGCCGTCGAGGGCCAGTCCTTCACCATCGGCCGGGCCGCGTCGAGCACCGTCCAGCTGACCGACCCCCTCGTCTCCCGTGAGCACGCGCGGATCGTCCTCGACCCCATGCCCGTCGTCACCGACGAAGGCTCAGCGCACGGGACCTCCGTCGGCGGGCGGCCCGTGCGACGCGCCGAGACCGCTCAGTGGGGCGAGCCGATCACGGTGGGAGACAGCACCATCGTGCTCGATCGCGGTGAGGGAACACGCGCCGCCGAGGTGTCGGTCGTGCGCCCGCCCCGGCTCGGTGACCACGTCGAGGAGGCGGAGGTCGACCTTCCTGCGCCGCCGCAGACTCCCCGTCCCCGACAGATGCCGTGGACCATGATCCTCATGCCGGTGGTGCTCGGCGCCGCGATGTTCGCAGCCACCCGCAGCCGCTTCGCCCTCATGTACATCGCGGTGTGGCCGGTGATGATGCTCTCCACCCACTTCATGCAGAGCTCGCCAGCAGAAGAAGGAGCACGCGGCCGAGGTCGCTGCGTGGCGCGAGGAAGTCGCGGACGTCATGACCGGCATCGACGAGTCCGCCGCCAGCCAGCGCGAGCAACTCTCCCTCGACGAGCCCCGCCCCGACGAGCTGCGTGGCCTGGTCGTCGCCGGCGACCCCCGCCTGTGGCAGCGCCAACGCCGGCACGACGACCACCTCTCCATCGCCACCGGCCTCGGCCCGGTTCCCGCCCTGAGGAAGGCCAAGCCCACCACCACCGGAGACCGCGTCCTGCGCCAGGAGGTCAACACCGCCGCCGCAGAGCGAGGACTGCTCCTCGACCTCCCCGTCCGCATCCCGCTGGCCGAGCACGCCTGCGTCGCCGTCGTCGCCGCCGACTCCCAGGTGCGCCATGCCGCCCTGCGCGCGCTGCTCACCCGTCTCGCCGTCACGCACTCCCCCGCCGACGTCGCCATTGCTGCCGTCCTTGCCCCGGCCAACCGCCACGTCGAGACCTGGCTGCGGTGGCTGCCGCACACGGGTCGGCGCATCGACGGCCTGCCTCCTGTCGCCATCGGCGCCGGTGAAGGCGTCACGTTGCTCCAGCAGGCCGTGGTGGACACGTCCTTCGCCGGCGACCTCGTGATCGTCATCGACGAGGAGTCCGGCGTCCCCGTGCGCACCGTGGAGTCCCTTGTCGCCCAGGTGCAGGCGAACGCCGACGACGGAACGGGCGGCACGGCATACGGGAAATCTCCCCGACCACGCATCCACGTCCTGTGGATCGGAAGCAGTGCACGGCTGGCGCCCCCTTCGAGCGGCATCGTCGTGACTCTCGACGACGACGCGTCGGTCTCCGTGAGCGACCGTGGAGGCATCACGCCGCTCACCGCCATCGACGGACTCGACCTCGCCACGACGTGGCACATCGCGCGCAGCCTCAATGCCTGCCGAGACGACGCCGCCCTCGTGCCACCGGAATTCGCCATCCCCGAGCTGGTGCGACTCACCGACCTCGGTGGCGATCTGCGCGATCCCGGCGACGTCGAAGGCGTCCTCGCGCGGTGGGTCGCCGGCCGCGGGCTCCGTGCCCAGCTGGGCGCCGGTGCCGACGGTGTCGTGACGATCGACCTGCGCGAGGACGGGCCGCACGGACTCGTCGCGGGCACCACCGGCTCGGGCAAGAGCGAGCTGCTCCAGAGCCTCATCTGCTCGCTCGCGATCAACAACCCGCCGAGCCGAATCACCTTCCTGCTCGTGGACTACAAGGGTGGCGCGGCCTTTCGCGAATGTGCCGACCTGCCGCACAGCGTCGGCTACATCACCGACCTCACGCCGGCCCTCGTCCAACGCGCCCTCGTGTCGCTGCACGCCGAACTCACCACGCGTGAGCACCTGCTCGAGCAGTACGGCGCCAAGGACCTCGTCGCTCTCGAGCGCAGCCACCCCGAGGTCGCGCCACCGGCCATGTTGATCTGCATCGACGAGTTCGCTGCCCTCACGACCGAGGTGCCCGAGTTCGTCGACGGCATGGTGAGCATCGCCCAACGCGGCCGGTCGCTCGGGATGCACATGATCCTCGCGACCCAGCGCCCCGCAGGAGTCGTCACGCCCCAGATCAAGGCCAACACCGACCTCCGCATCGCCCTGCGCATCGCTTCGGACGACGACTCGCACGACGTCATCGACGCCCCGGACGCGGCCCGCCTGTCCCGGCGCACCCCCGGACGCGCGTGGGTCAAGCGCACCGGTCACGGCACCACCGAACTGGTGCAGGTCGCCTTCGCGGGCGCCCGCGAGCGCCTGCGCGCGGCCGAGGAGCCCGTCCAGGTCGAGGCCTTCACCGCCGCCGCGAGCGCCACCGAGGCACCCCTCAGCACGATGAGCGAGGCGACCGACCTCCACCCCCGCTCGGACCTGGACCGTCTCGTCACGACGATCGGCGACGCCTTCGCCCGCAGCGGCGTGCCCGCACCGCGCAAGCCGTGGCTGCCGGCCCTCACCGCCGACGTGCAGCTCGATGCGACCGCCGGCGTGAGCCTCACGACCGTCGACGGAATCGTGGCCGTGGAGCCGCACGACGGATCCGTCGTCGTCGGTCTCGTCGACCGGCCCTCCGACCAGACCCAGCTGCCGCTCGTCGTCGACTACGCGAAGGACGGCCACCTGCTGATCTTCGGATCGTCGGGATCGGGCAAGACGGAGGCCCTGCGCACCATCGCCGTGAGCGCCACCGCCGGCACCCCCACGGACTCGGCACCGCCCTACGTCTATGCCCTCGACTGCGGTGGCGGTGGGTTGTCGGTGCTCTCGAACCTGCCGAGCGTGGGTTCGGTCGTCCAGGAGCAGAACCTCGACCGGTGCCTGCGGCTGATCCGGATGGTCCACCGCACCGTCGCCGACCGCAACGCGACCCTCGCCGCCCATGGCGCCGCCGACATCGCCGGTCTCGCCGCGATGGGCGTCGCCCTTCCCCGTGTGCACCTGCTCATCGACAACCTGCCGGCCCTCGTCGACGCGGTCGAACGTGGCGGGTCCGCGCGACGAGGCCACGTCGACCAACTCGTGCAGGTGCTCCAGGAAGGCCGTCGCTGTGGCGTGCACGTGTCCGCGACGACGCCCCAACGGGTCGGACTGCCCGCCGCGATGATGGCGTGCTTCGCGCAGCGACTGGTGCTGCGGATGACGGTCGACGACGACTACACGATGCTGGGCGCACCGGTCGGTGTCGTGGACCGCGACAGTGATCCCGGGCGCGGCCTGCACGGCGGGCACGAGGTCCAGCTCGCCAGCCTGGGCGGCGCCGGCACCCCCGTTCAGGGCGAACGTCTCGCTCTCGTCGCCACTGCAATCCAGAGCCGGTATGCCGCCCGCCCGGCTGTCGAGGTGGCCGCGATGCCGACTCGGTTGCCTTTGGACGTGCTGCCGCAGGCCCAGGGATCGCGCGTCTGCCTGGCTGTGGACGCCGACGTCGTCGGGGGCGTGTGGCTCGACCTGCGAGACGGACCGCTCACGGTCTTCGGGCGCACGCGGAGCGGTCGGACGGGCTTCCTGCGAGCGGTGGCGGGCCTGGCCAGGGCATCGGAGCAGCCCCCCGCACGCGTCGTGCTCATCGGCCCGCGCTCCGCAGAATGGGCTGGTGACAAGGCCTTTGACCACGTCGCCAGCGAGCCGGACGACGTCGCACAGGCGCTCGACGCACTCACCACCGAGGCGAACGGACCCGGCGAGTGGACGCTCCTCCTGGTCGACGACGCCCACGAGTGGGAACGCGGCGCCGAGCATGGAGGAAATTTCCGGGACCTCTGTGAGCGGATCACCACTAGCATCGCTGGTGCACAGGATCGCTCCATCGCCGTGGTCCTCGCCGGTGATCCCGACGAGGCGCGACAACGTCAGCACCTTGCGGGACCGGTCAAGGCCGCCCGCATGGGCCGACGGGTGATGTTGCTGGCCCCCGACCTCTCGGACGGGACGCTGGCAGGCGCGATGGTGCCGGGGACCACGCTCGAACCAACCTCCGGTATCGGACGCGGCGTCCTGTGCACGGCAGGAACGGTTCAGGTGGTCCAGGTGGCCACCGCGCCGGAGTCAGATGCATTGATGGGGAGCTGAAATGGCACGCACACGCTGGCAGGGTCTGACCGGGGCCTGGAGTGGCACTCTCGGGCGAGCCTGGGAGAAGGGCGCGGTTGAGGTCGGCGCCGTCGCTGTCGCGGCGTCCCTGCTCGTGGGCGCAGTGGCCGGTCAGGGCCTGGCGACCGTGGCCCTCGACGTCGCCGACGGCGTGACCTGGCTTCCCGATGACGCCAGCGGCCAGATCGTCGAGGTCAACCCGAGCACCGGGCAACCGCAGACGCGACTCCAGCTGGCCGGAACCGGCAGCTCCCTGCAGATCAGCCAGCGCGACGGACGCCTGCTCGTCATGGACGGCAAGACGGGGCAGATCAGCTCGGTCAACCTCGCGACGCTGCTCGCCAGCGGGCGCCGGGCAGGAGCCCCCGGCGGCAACTCGAAACTGCTCGTCGGCTCCGGTCGCGTCTACCTCGTCGACCTCAGCACCGGATCCCTGCGCCGCGTCGACCCGATCACCCTCACCGACCTGGGCAACGAGCTCAAGCTCGGCCCCCTCGCCGACGCCGTCGTCGACGGCCGCGGCACCGTGTGGCTGGCCCAGGCCGACGGCGAGGTCGTCTCCGTGCGCTGGTCCGACGACGCCGACCGGTTCGTCGGCGAGGAGCACCAGAACGTCGCCGGAAGCGGTCCGAACGCACGCCTCGTGGCCCATCCCGCAGGCGTCACCGTCTTCGGCTCCGACGGAGGGGTCGTGGTGCAGGTCGGCACGGACAAGGACGTCGCCGTCCCCCTGCCCGCACTTCAGGGTGAGGTCCAGGCTGCGGCCGAGTCGCCCCGTGACCTCGTGGCTGCAGCCATGCCCGACACCGGCGGCGTCGTCCTGCTCAGTCAGGGCAGACTCCTCGACCTGGCCGTGGGCGCCCTCGGCTGCACCGCCCCCCAGCGCCCCATCATCTTCGCCGGCCGGGTCTATGTGCCCTGCGCCAACGCCGGTCGGGTCCTCGTGCTCGGCCCCGATGGTCGCCGAGCGGCTCCGGACATCCTGACCGAGGACCGCCGCACGCCCACCCTGGTCATCGACGATGGCCGACTCGTCGTCTCCTCTCCGGGAGCGGCCACGGGTGTCGTCGTCGACAACCAGGGCAACACCCGCACGGTGAAGCTCAAGGACGAGAGCGTTCCCGTCCGTCGCGTCGACACACCCCCGCCGCCGCCGGTCGTGCCCGCAGTGCCCCCGGTCCTGCGACCGGATCCGCCTGCACCCACACGGACCGAACCTCCGCGTCCCTCGAACGGTCCCGGAAACACCCCGTCCACGTCGCCCACCGGCCGTGGCCCGGATGCGCCCGGGAACGGACAAGGACCCGGTAACGGTGTGGGCAACGGGCCCGGCAGCTCGTCGCCACCCGGCAACGGCAGCGCGCCCACGCCCTGTCACCTCGGTCACGGCCTCGGCCCGCGCCGACGGAGTCGTCGTCGTGTCGTGGTCGCCGACGGCGGGCTCGAACCGTGTCGACAGCTACACGATCCAGCCCGCGGGTGGCGGACTCGGTACGGCGGCCCCGGCCGGAGCCACGAGCGTGCAGGTGTCCGGCCTCACCGCAGGCACGACCGTGTCCTTCGTCGTCGTGTCCACCGCCAAGGGTCGTTCCGCCACGTCCCAGGCGAGCAACAGCGTCACCGTGGCAGGTGGGGGTCCCGCGACACCCAACCCCACCCCGACCACGGCGACCCCAACTCCCACTCCGACCGTGACGACCCCTCGCCCGACCACGACGACACCACCGCCCACGACCCCGACCGCCGCCGCCACCGCCCACGACCCCGCCACCGCCGCCACCCACGACTCCTCCACCGCCGCCCCCTCCGCCCCCGCCGGACACGAGCGAGGTTCCGGCCTCTGGCGGATCGGTCATCACGTCGATCTACCAGGACGGCTACGCGCTCGGTGACAACGTCTACGCCACCCTCGGCGGTGCCTGGGCCTCTCACAAGGGATCGTGCGTCGTCATCAAGCAGCTCAACACCCTCGCCCCCACGACGGCGACGCCTCACCAGTTGCGGCTCCCAGACGGTGACTGTCGGTCGCGTGGCTCGTGTGGGCAAGACGCTCAAGGTGACCGTTCGCGCCACGAGCGAGGACGGCAGCCGCACGTCGGACTCGGCGCAGGAGGCGTACTACATCGAGCCCGATCAGTCCTCGTGCCTGTCCGCGCCAGCAGCCTTCTCGGGCAACGTTGATGACGAGTACCTCCAGGTGTTCGCCCCGGCCTTGCCTCCCTGTGGCTGCCCCACCGAACCCGGGACCCAGTGCCCCGTGAGTCCGGTGTCCACGACGCCCGAGAACCCCGGCGACCAGCCCACCGACGGTCGCTACACCTGGGCCGGCCTCCTCTTCGGCGGAGCTGCCCTGCTGCGCACCCTGCGTCTGCGCGGTCGCAAGAACCACGGCGACAACGAAGGCGACACGGACCCGGCATCGGGGCACACGGCATACCCCACATTCACGTCAGACCCAGCCCGACGGCCAGGCGAAGGAACGCACCGATGACGACCACCACCGGCAACTCGCCGATGACCGAGGCGCAGGTCGCCGCCTTCCGCCAGCTCCACTCCCAGGTCGTCGATGCGGTCGAGTCCGCGGTGCACGGCAAGCGCGGCGTCGTCGAGCTCGTCGTGATGACGATGTTTGCCGGCGGCCACGTGCTCCTCGAGGACGTGCCGGGCACCGGCAAGACGACGCTGGCCCGCGCTGTCGCCGGCGCCCTCGGCGGCAAGTCGAGTCGAGTGCAGTTCACCCCCGACCTGCTCCCGAGCGACGTCACCGGCACGACCATCTATGACCCGCGCACGGGTGAGGTGAGCTTCCGCGAGGGACCCGTCTTCAGTCACGTGGTGCTCGCGGACGAGATCAACCGCGCGGCGGCGAAGACGCAGTCGGCGCTCCTCGAGGTCATGGAGGAGCACACGGTCACCGTCGACGGAGTGCCCCACCCCGTGCCGAACCCGTTCCTCGTCGTCGCCACCCAGAACCCGGTCGACCTCGACGGCACCTACCGCCTGCCCGAGGCCCAGCTCGACCGCTTCATGATCCGCACGAGCATCGGCTACCCCGACAGCGAGTTCGAGATCGGCGTCCTGCGGCCGGGCACGACGGCGGGCAATGTCGGCGCGGTGCAGACGGTCACCGATCCCGAGACCGTCGCCGGGCACACCGCCAACCTGGCCCGACTCCACGTGGCCGACGAGATCCTGCACTACGTGCGGGCGCTCGGTGCGGCCACACGCAGCGACACCCGGCTGCGCATGGGCGCGAGCACCCGAGGTTTGCGTTCGCTCGTGCGCGCCGCGCAGGTGCATGCCGCCGCGCAGGGTCGCCACTTCGTCGTCCCGAGCGATGTCCAGCGCCTCGCCGGGCCGGTGCTGTCCCACCGCGTCATCGTCCAACGCGACGTCGCCGTCGGCGGAGTCAACGGGGCCCGGGTCATCGCCGAGATCGTCGACGCCACTGCCGTCCCCCGCCCGAGCGCTGGGTGACCTGACCGTGCCCGCCTCTGCGCGCGAGGCGACCCGCGTGCGCCCGACCGCTCGCGGCGTCGTCGCTGCGGTCACGGGAGTCGTGCTGCTCGTGGCGGGCCTCTGGGCCGGCTACCCGACGGTGCGCGGACTGGGAGCGGGCTTCCTCGTGCTTGTGCTCGTCAGCCTGGCCTCGGTTTTGCTGCCCCTCCCCCTGTCCGTCGACCGTGTCGTGTCACCCTCGCGCGTGGCCCGGGGTGACGCCTGCGAGGGCCAGCTCACCGTGCACAACGGCTCGGCCCGCTTCGGCACGAGCCTGGATGCCACGGACTGGGTGACCGGAGGCGACACCTCGGTCGAGGTGCCGGTTGACGTGCCCTGGCTCCCTGCCGGCGAGTCGCGCACCGTGACCTTCCCCCTCCCCACCGCCCGCGTAGGTCGCCTCACCATTGGGCCAATGTCCCTGCGGCGCAACGGATTTGGCGGGCTGTGGCTGCGGGCTGGGCAGGTCGGCGACACCCGTGACCTCCTCGTCACCCCGCGCCTGCTGCCGTGTCATGGCGTACCCACTGGTGTGACGCGCGGACATGTCGGCGCGGACGAACGGGTCGAGCGCGGCGGCACCGACCTGACCGGCTTGCGCGAATACGTCCCCGGTGACGACCTGCGCCGCCTCCACTGGGCCACCACGGCTCGCACCGGGACTCTGATGATCCGCGAGGACAGCGACCCCTCGCGCGCCCACCTCACCGTCCTCGTCGACGACACTCCCGCGGCACTGGCCACCGACGGCGACCTCGACGAGATGGCTGACGTCGCGGCCAGCATCCTGCGGGCCGCCGTCGCCGCGGGCCACCCGTGTCGCCTCACCTCTGCCCGGGGCAGCATCGACATCGAGCTGGCGGCCGGTATCGGTGTGGCCGTCAACCCGGCCGCCGTCCTCGAACCCGCCCTCGTCGCCCTCTGCGATCTCGCGTCACATTCCACGTCGGCACAGGGGTCGCCGCCAGCCCTGCACGACACCGACGTACTGGCCGTGGTCGGCAGCCGCCACAGTGACCGGGCACGTCTCGCAACCCTCGCTGGATCCCTGCGCCCCACGTTGCTTCTCGTGGATCCGACTGCGGCACAGGGTATTTCGTGGTCTGCGGGTGCCCCGAACCTGAGCGGAGCGCGCGCGACTGACGTGCTCGCCGCGTGGGATGCGGTGACGTCATGACCCGGGCCATCGTCGTGCGGGTGGTTTGGGCCGGTGCCCTTGTCACACTTGCTGCAACTGCCTTTTCTCCTGCGTATGCCGGTCGCACCCTTGCGCTCCCATCCATCGTTCCGATGGCCTTGGGTGCGGTCGTGCTCGCGGTGGTCCTGGCGCTGGTGACGGCGTGGCTGAGGCTCCCCCGGTGGACCGTCGCCCTGGCGGTGACGGTCCTGACCTCGGTCGCGCTCTCTCTTGTCATCCCCAACGTTCTCGACGCGATCCCGCGCCTGCTGACCGCCCCGCGACCGGCTCCGACGAGCCCCGAGAACGTGGCACCCGTTGCGGCGGTGGTCTTCGTCGCCGCCGTCGTGGCCTGCCTCGCCGAAGTTCGACCCCGTGCGACAGCGGCGGCCGTGGCTCCTGCTGCGGCGGGCTTGGTCTATCTGCTCGGGGCCCTGCTCACGGCCGGCAAGACCGACTCCCGGGGTCTCGTGGCCCTCTGTCTCGTCCTCCTCACCGCAGTGGGCTGGATCCTCCTGCCGCGCGATGCATCCGCATCGACGACCGCGAGCGACTCCCCCTCCGCGCGCCGTCCGCTGCGCGCGACCGTCACGGCCCTGATCGCCTCCGCCGCGACTGCCCTGCTCGTGGCACCGCTTGCCGGGCTGGGTTCCGTGCGGCCGGATGCCTTCGACCCTCGCTCCCTCGTCACCACTCCACGTCAGGACACGCAGGTGCTCAGCCCGCTGCCGATGCTCGGGGTGTGGGCCGACCAGACCGACCTTCCCCTCATCGAGGTGACAGGACGGCCCCCGGCCCGCCTCACGCTTGCCGTGCTGCCCGACTTCGAGGGGGCCGCCTGGTCCAACAACGGGCGCTTCACCGTGCCCGGTGCGGCGCCCGTGGCCGACCTCCCGACGGGCCCGAGCACCCTGTCCTATGACCTGCGGGTCCGCGTCCTTGGCCTGAACGGAGGGTGGGTGCCGTCGGCGGGCACGCCCACGGCGATCGACCTCGACGAGGTGCGGGTCGACGCCGACTCCGGTGCCGTCGTCGCGCTCGAGGGACTGCGCGCGGACCAGCGCTACCACCTCACGGGGCAGGTCGCCGCTGCCGATGACGCCGTGCTCGCCGGCGCGGCCGTGCCCGCCGCCGACGTGGCGAGTCGCTATCTGCGCACACCCCAGATCCCTGCCGCGTTCGCCACCTATGCCCGCAGCGGCGTGGCCAAGGCCACGACCCGGCTCGAACAGGCGGTCGCCCTCGAGGAACTGGTGCGGTCCGGTCGCCGGTTCAGTCCCCAGGCTCCCAGTGGGTCGTCCTACGCCCACCTCGAGCAGTTCCTCTTCCCAGCCTCTGGATCATCGGTGGGCACCAGCGAGCAGTTCGCCGCCTCCTACGTTCTGCTGGCCCGGTCGGTCGGCCTCCCGTCTCGGCTCGTGGTCGGCCTGCAACTGCCCGAAGGTGCGACGACGCCGGTGACCCTCACCGGAGGCACCGTGCAGGCCTGGCCCGAGGTCTACTTCTCCGAGGTGGGTTGGGTGCCCTTCGACCCGACGCCGACCCAGGAGGGCAGCGCTCGAAGCGCCCCCCGCCAGCAGGTGCTCGACCGCCTCGGCGAGTCCGCCGATGCCGACGACAACGGCGATGACACGGCCAACCCCAACCCGCAGCGAGGTCCGGAGAGTCGTCTGAGCAGCCTGTCCACGCAGGACCGAACCCTCCTGGTGGGTGCCACCGTGGTCCTGATCGCGCTCCTGCTCGTCCTCGCCCTGGCGATCGCGCGGCAACGTCGGAGGCTGCGGTTCCGTCGCCTCGGCGCCCTCGGTGCCTGGCAGCAGCAGATCGACGCGCTGGTCCTCGCGGGCGCTCCTCCCACTCCGCCAGAGTCCGCGACGGTGATCGCCGGGCGCGTGGCGGGGGACCATCCCAGCGTGGCCGAATCGGCGGGCGAGCTGCTCGTGCGAGCCGAGCATGCGGCATACGCGCCGCAGGATTCGAGGTCCACGACCGATGATGATTCCTGGGAGCAGGCCGTGGCGATCACCACCGCGATCCGGCGAGCCGCCCCGTGGTGGCGCCGGGCCATCTGGTGGTGCGACCCGCGCGTCTTCCGTCGCGGACGTCCACGCGGCTGACCGGCAGGCAACGCTCAGTCGCGCTGGCGGCACACCTTGCGGCTGGCCCCGGAGTCCTGCACGCCCGACTGCACCACGATCGCAGCGACCTGGAAGCAGACTTCACGAGCCGTCGGATCGATGCCCTCGACCGTGGTGGTGGTCGTGCCGGCAGCGACCTGCTGGACAGCCTTGTTCGCATCGGTCGTGGCGTCGACGATGACGAACGTCGCGGTGCCCTTGGTGGGGTCGGTCCAGCGCAACAGCACCGATGATCCGCGGTCCTCGATCTGGACATCGCCGGGCGCCAGCTTGGGGTTGCCGATGTCGTACGGCTTGGCCGTGACGCTGGAACCACTCGGCGTGTTGGATGCCGTCGGAACCGGCGCCGCCTTCGTGGGTGCCGCTGCGTTGCCGACGGGATCCTTGGAGGAGGATCCAGCGACCTTGACGAGGACACCGACGGTCAGGCCGACGAGGATGGCCACCGCGATGACGGCCACGAGTCGGCGCAGTGTCCGAGCGCGCGGCTCGTCCTGGTCGGCGCTCGCCCGGTCCTCACCCGTGTCGGCCCTGGGGGCGAGGCCGGTGGGTTCGGCGTCGGCCTGGCTCGCCCGATGTGACAGGGCCGGCTCGAAGTGCGCCACCGCGGAGGTGGAGGGCGCCGCTGCGGCGACGACGGTCTCTGGGATCGGCGCAGGAGTCGGGGGCGTCACCTCGGGCACTTCGGACCCGGACGGCACCGAGGGCTCGGGCGCAGTGGGGTGCACTATCGGCTGCTCGGGAACGGCCTTCTTGGGTGTTGGCGCGACCAGCGGGGCCGGCGGGGTCGGCGTCGGCGTGGCGTCGGCGGCCGGGGAGGACACCGGCGCGCCGCCGGGCTGCCACGCCCACTGCTCGCCAGCCAAGGCCGCCACCTCATGGCGCAGGTGCGCCATCGAGGGACGTTGCGCCGGCTCCGGCGCCAGGCAGGCGTCGACGAGGGCGGAGAGTCGAGCCGGCACGTCGTCGCGACGAAGGGGTCGGCGAGCGCCCCGACGCACCCGCCCCAGGTAGGCGAGCGCGGTGTCGTCGGCAGGATCCTCCGCAGCGAAGGGGGCCCGCCCGTCGAGCAGCGTGAACAGGGTCGACCCGAGCGACCAGATGTCGTCGGCCTCGGTGGGTGGCACCCCGTCGAGCACTAGTGGCGAGGCATGACGGTAGGAGAACCGCTCGAGCGACGCGGTGTGCCCTGCGTCGGCCATGCGGGCGATGCCGAAGTCGGCGAGGACATAGGACGTGGGCAGGACGAGGACGTTCTGGGGCTTGACGTCGCGGTGCAGGATCCCCTGGCTGTGCGCGAAGTCCAGTGCGTCAGCCACGGCCGCGGCCGCCTTGACGACATCGGTGACGGGCAGCGGCCCGGTGGCCACGAGTCGATCGTGGAGGGAACCGAGCTCGTGGTACTCCATGACGATCGCGGCGCGTCCGTCCGAGGTCGTGCCGGTGTCGATCACCGTGACGATGTGCGGGTGCTGACGGCCCAGGCCGAGGGTGATCTCGAGCTCGCGGGTGAAGCGTGCACCCCCGGAGGTCTCGGCGATGTCGACCGTCTTGACCGCGACCAACCGGTCGAGAGCATTCTGGCGGGCCCGATAGACGACGCTGTCACCACCGCGCGCAATCTCCACGAAGTCGCTGTAGCCGGGCAGCCCCATCCCCGGGTCGCCTGCCGACGGTGCGGGCGGTGCCCACGCACTGTCTGGCACGTTTGCGCCAGAATCCCCCTCAGTCATGACCACATCATGCACTGGGACGTGGCCACGATCGTGCGCTCACGGCATACATGGCGTGGAGTCCGTGTCCTAGGTTTGATGTCATGGGGCGATCACCGCAGCTCACCACATCCGACGACGCAGGCTGACCGGCCATGGGCAGGTTCGTGTCGCGACCCGTGGTGCTGTTGCCGCTCGGCGTCGCCCTGCTGCTGGCCGGGCTGCTCACGGGCCTCAACAGCATCGGCGCGTGGCGATGGGGCAGCGTGCTCGACGCCAACCGGGCGTGCGGCACCGACCAGCAGGGGATGTGCCTCGTCCGAGAGGACGTCGCGATCGACGGACCGCACTACACGTGGCGCAACGCGGGTGACGACTGGGACCTCCGACCCGCATCGGGTCGCGCCCACGAGGTCTCCCTCCCCGACGGCGACTCCGACGCGCTCGACGACGCTCGGGTGCGCGACGGCGTGATGCTCTCGCAGCCGGACGGCGACGTCGTGGGCGTCGAGGTGGACGGGCGCACGATCGGCACGACGTGGGTCGGTGCCTACGGCGCGCTCCAGCTGCTCGGCCTGGGGCTGCTCGTCACCAGCCTGGGCGCGGGGCTCGTGGTCGTGGCACGTCGGATGCGGCGAGCAACGGGGTCATGGGTCGAGCACGATTCGGTCCAGAAGCACGGCTCCGCGGTCGTGGCCCTGCCGGTCGTGGTCGGCTTCGTGCTGTGGGTGCTGCCGCGATTCATCTGGTGACCCGTCGCGCCACGGTGACGGCTAGGCCTCGGTCGCCGCGTCGAGATAGGTCACGCTGGTGCTCGCCGCCTCCCGCCGCGGCAGGTAGGAAACCACCTGCTGCACGACGAGATATCACGGCGCGCAGAACCCACGGTCGCCTGCACAACCGTCACCCTTTGAGGCATGTGGCTGTTGCAGGTGTGACGCGAGTGCCGCATTGTCGCTCGTGAGGCGAACCCGCAATTGCTCGTTTCTCAGGCGGTGGCGACGAGGCCCAGGCTGGCGGGAGCGGCGAGGCCCGAGTGCTTTGGCAGGACGCGCACGGTGTAGCCGAACGCCCCACTCGTGTTGAGCGTGAGGTCGCCGGAGAACTGGTGGCGGCCGTGCTCATAGCTCTCGGTGTGCTGCAACGCCATCGTCGTGATGTCGTGCAGGTCGTCGCCGCGGTGGTTGGTGCGACCGTGCGCCACCTGCACCTCGACGTCCTCGGGAGCGAGGCCGTCGAGCGAGACGTAGGCGTTGACGTGCAGCGTCTCGCCGATCTCTGGGCTGTCGCCCACCCCCGAGGACTCGATGTGGTCGACGCTCACCTTGGGCCAGGAAGCCTTGACCCGCGAGGTGTATGCCGCGAGGTCGCGAGCGCCTGCGTAGTCCTCATCCTTGAGTGCCCAACCAGAACGGGCCGCCGGGACGTAGAGGCGCTCCGTGTATTCGCGCACCATGCGGCTCGCGCGAACCTTGGGACCGAGGGTCGAGACCGTGTGCATGACCATCGCGAGCCAGTTCTGCGGCAGGTTGTCGCCGTCGACGTCGTAGAAGCGCGGCGCCACCTGGTTCTCGATGAGGTCGTAGAGCGCGTTGGCCTCGATGTCGTCGCGGCGCTCGGGGTCCTCGACGCCGTCAGCGGTCGGGATGGCCCAGCCGTTGTTGCCGTCGAACCATTCGTCCCACCAGCCGTCGAGGATCGAGAGGTTGAGGGCGCCGTTGAGCGCCGCCTTCATTCCCGACGTGCCGGACGCCTCGAACGGACGCAGCGGGTTGTTGAGCCAGACATCGCAGCCCGGGTAGAGGTGCTGGGCCATGGCGATGTCGTAGTTCGGGAGGAACGCGATGCGGTGACGCACCTCGGGGTCATCGGTGAACTTGATCATCTGCTGGATGAGCTGCTTGCCGGTCTCGTCCGCGGGGTGGGACTTGCCGGCGATGACGATCTGGATGGGGCGCTCGGGGTCGAGCAGCAGCTTCTTGAGGCGGGCCGGGTCACGCAGCATGAGCGTGAGTCGCTTGTAGGTCGGGACGCGACGGGCGAAGCCGATCGTGAGGACGTCGGGGTCGAGGATCTCGTCGGTCCAGGCCAGCTCGGCCGAGGACGCACCACGCTTGATCCAGGAGGCACGCATGCGGGCTCGTGCCTCGATGACGAGCTGCTCTCGCAACTGGCGCTTGGTGGCCCAGACCTCGTCTCGGGGCAGGTCGGCCATCGCCTTCCACGAGGCCTCGCTGTCGAGGACCGTGGTGTCGATGGTGACGTCGTCGGAGTGGCGCGCGGCGAGCTCGTAGACCTTGCGGTCCACCCACGTCGGACCGTGAACACCGTTGGTAATGCTCGTGATCGGCACCTCGTCGGCATCGAACCCCGGGAAGAGACCGTCGAACATGTCGCGGCTCACGACTCCGTGCAGCTTGGAGACACCGTTGGCGCGCTGGGCGATGCGCAGGCCGAGGACCGCCATGTTGAACATCGACGTGTCACCGCCCTCATAGGTCTCCGCGCCAAGAGTGAGCAGTCGGTCGAGGGGGACCCCGGCAGGTGCGAGGTCGCCACCGAAGTAGATCTCGATGAGGCGGCGCTCGAAGCGGTCGATGCCAGCCGGGACGGGCGTGTGCGTCGTGAAGACAGTGGCACCGCGCACGGCCTCGAGGGCCTCGTCGAAGGTGAGGCCGGCGCTCGTGACGAGCTCGCTGATGCGCTCGATCGCGAGGAAGCCGGCGTGGCCCTCGTTGGAGTGGTAGACGTCGGGGGTGGGCGCACCCGAGAGGCGCGACCACAGGCGCAGCGCCCGGACGCCACCGACACCGAGGAGCATCTCCTGCTGGAGCCGCTGCTCGCCGCCGCCGCCGTAGAGTCGCTCGGTGACGGCGCGGGCGGCGTCGTCGTTGCCGGGGATGTCGGAGTCGAGGAGGAGCAGCGGAACCCGGCCCACCTGGGCACGCCACACCTGGGCGCGCAGGTCGCGACCGCCGGGAAGCTTGATGACGATGACGCTGGGCGTGCCGTCCTCTTCGCGCAGGAGCGCGAGGGGCAGACCATCAGGGTCGAGGACCGGGTAGTCCTCCTGCTGCCAACCGTCGCGGTTGAAGCTCTGACGGAAGTAGCCGGTCTTGTAGAACAGGCCGACGCCGACGATCGGCAGGCCGATGTCGGAGGCCGCCTTGAGGTGGTCACCGGCGAGGATGCCGAGGCCACCGGAGTACTGCGGCAGCGCAGCGGCGATGCCGAACTCGGGGCTGAAGTAGGCGATGGCCGCAGGGGCACCCGCCTCGCCCTGCTCAGCAGCCCACTGCTGGTACCAGCGGTCCTGCCCCAGGTAGTCGTCCAAACCACGCTTGGCGTCCTCTACCCGAGCGACGAAGGCGTCGTCGGCCGCGAGCCGGTCCAGCTCCTCGACGGGTGTCGCGGACAACATGGCCACCGGGTCGGCGCCGACGGCGGCCCACCGCCCGGGGTCGATGCTCTCGAAGAGATCGCGCAGCGGCGGGTGCCAGCTCCAGCGCAGATTCATCGCGAGGTCGCCGAGCGCGGCGATGCGGGTGGGCAGAACGGGGCGGACACTGAACCGACGGATGGCCTTCACGAGGCGTCATCCTAGGGTCACAGGTCGGCGTAGCGGAAACGTTTACTCACACGGCCCCCTGACGTGCGGCGATGACTCGTGGTGAGGGCCCTCGGGACGATAGCGTCACGGTGTGACCGCGACGCCTCTCAGCACCCCGCCCCAGACCCCGATCGGACGAATTCCCGTCCTCGACGTCTCCCCCATCGTTGACGGCGGCGCCCGCCCCACGAAGTCCGTGGTGGGCGAGACCTTCCTCGTCGAAGCGACGGTCGTGCGCGAGGGACACGACGCCGTCAGCGCGTCGGTCGTCCTCACCGATCCCGACGGCGTCGACCACGTCACCCAGATGGTCTGCACCAACCCCGGTCTCAACACGTGGGAAGCCGTCGTCCACGCCGACGGTCCCGGATGGTGGACATTTCGCGTCGAGGGATGGTCCGATCCGTTCGGCACCTGGGAGCACGACGCGACCGTCAAGATCCAGGCCGACGTCGACACCGCGCTCATGCTCGCCGAGGGCGCGCAACTCCTCGACCGGGCTGCGGAGACCGAGGACCGTTCCCCCGCAGGTGTCGCCGCCCTCATCGCCGGAGCCGCGGCCCTGCGCGACGAGACCCGCCCGCCGCAGGTGCGCCTCTCCTCGGTGACGCACGGACCCGTGCACGACGAGCTGACCACCACGCCGGTGAGGGACCACGTCAGCCCGAGCACGGCATACCCACTGCTTGTCGAGCGTCAGCTCGCCCTGTCCGGCGCCTGGTACGAGTTCTTCCCGCGCAGCGAAGGCGCGCTCTACGACGAAGAGACCCACACGTGGCGCAGTGGCACCCTGCGGACCGCCGCCAAGCGACTCACTGCCGTTGCCGGGATGGGCTTCGACGTCATCTACCTCACGCCGATCCACCCCATCGGGCAGGCCGCCAAGAAGGGCCCCAACAACACCCTCGATGCCGGCCCCGAAGACCCCGGCAGCCCCTACGCGATCGGCTCGCCCGACGGCGGGCACGACGCGATCCACCCCGACCTGGGGACCTTCGACGACTTCGATGCGTTCGTCGCCGAGGCTCGACGGCTCGGGCTCGAGGTCGCCATGGACATCGCACTGCAGTGCTCTCCCGACCACCCGTGGGTCGCCGAGCACCCGGAGTGGTTCACGACGCGCGCCGACGGGACCATCGCCTTCGCCGAGAACCCGCCGAAGAAGTACCAGGACATCTACCCGCTGAACTTCGACAACGACCCGGCCGGGGCCTACGCCGAGATGCGCCGGATGATCCAGGTCTGGATCGACCACGGCGTCACGCTCTTCCGCGTCGACAACCCGCACACCAAGCCAGTTGAGTTCTGGCAGTGGCTGATTCAGGATGTGGCCCGCGACCACCCCGACATCATCTG
The DNA here is from genome assembly GCA_963807825.1 of uncultured Actinomycetota bacterium. Classification (GTDB taxonomy): domain Bacteria; phylum Actinomycetota; class Actinomycetes; order Actinomycetales; family Dermatophilaceae; genus Knoellia. The sequence continues at coordinate 11,862 of CAWEDC010000025.1, read as the reverse complement.
GCTGTCCGAGGCGTTCACGAAGCCGGCGATGATGCGCACCCTCGCCAAGGCCGGGTTCCAGCAGAGCTACACCTACTACGCCTGGCGCAACACCAAGCCGGACCTGCAGGAGTACGTCACCGAGCTCGCGACCGAGACGGCCCACTACATGCGGCCGAGCTTCTGGCCGACGACGCACGACATCCTCACGCCCTACATGCAGTTCGGCGGACCGGCCGCGTGGAAGCTGCGCGCGGCGCTCGCCGGAACGCTCGTCCCGACCTACGGCATCTACACCGGCTACGAGCTCATGGAGCACGTCGCCCGCCCCGGCGCCGAGGAGCAGATCGACAACGAGAAGTACCAGTACCGCAACCGCGCGCTGGGAGGACTACGAGCCCGGCGGCGCCAAGGAGGGTCAGTCCCTCGCCTGGTATCTCCGGCGGCTCAACGAGATTCGTCGCGAGCACCCCTCGCTGCACTGGCTGCGCAACATCACGTTCCACCACGCCGACGACGAGAACATCATGGCGTTCAGCAAGCGTCGCGCGGTGCCCGCCGACGCAGCCACGGGCACGCCCGCGCACGAGGACGTCGTCATCGTCATCGCCAACCTCGACCCGCACAGCACCCGCTGGAGCCGCGTCGTCTTCGACATGCCGTCGCTCGGGCTCCACCCCGACGAGGGATTCCGCGCGCACGACCTCATCACCGACACGTGGTGGGACTTCCTGCGCGAGACCACCGTCCAACTCGGCCCCGATCACGAGCCGGTCCACATCATCGAACTGAAGAGGTACTGAGGAGTGACCACCACGCAAGGACTTGGCCTGCACCAACCGGGACTCAAGCACGACCCCGAGTGGTTCAAGACGGCTGTCTTCTACGAGGTGCTCGTGCGGGCCTTCGGGGACTCCAACGGCTCCGGCGCCGGCGACTTCCAAGGGGTGATCAACCGCCTCGACTACCTCCAGTGGCTCGGTGTCGACTGCCTGTGGCTGCCGCCGTTCTATGCCAGTCCCCTGCGCGACGGCGGCTACGACATCGCCGACTACACCCAGGTGCTGCCCGAGTTCGGGACGCTGCCCGAGTTCCAGCAGCTCGTCACCGAGGCGCACGCGCGCGGCATCCGGATCATCACCGACTTCGTCATGAACCACACGAGCGACCAGCACCCGTGGTTCCAGGCCTCCCGCTCGGATCCCGACGGCCCCTACGGCGACTTCTACGTCTGGTCCGACACCGACGACAAGTACACCGACTCCCGCATCATCTTCATCGACACCGAGACGTCCAACTGGACCTTCGACCCGATCCGGCGGCAGTTCTTCTGGCACCGCTTCTTCGGTCACCAGCCGGACCTCAACTTCGAGAACCCCGCCGTCCACGAGGCGATGTTCGAGGTCGTCCGCTTCTGGATGGACATGGGCATCGACGGGTTCCGCCTCGACGCCGTGCCCTACCTCTACGAGGAGGAGGGCCACAACGGCGAGAACCACCCCAAGACGCACGCGTTCCTCGCCAAGCTCCGCAAGATGGTCGACGAGGAGTACCCCGGCCGCATCCTGCTCGCCGAGGCCAACCAGCCGCCGGCCGACGTCGTGGACTACTTCGGCTCCACCGAGGAGCCCGAGTGCCAGATGTGCTTCCACTTCCCTGTCATGCCGATGCTCTACTACGCGATGCGCGACCAGAGGGCGCAGCCGATCATCGACGTCCTCGCGTCGACGCCCGACATCCCGGCCGGCACCCAGTGGGGCACGTTCCTGCGCAACCACGACGAGCTCACCCTCGAGATGGTGACGCCGGAGCAGCGCGCCGCAATGTACGGCTGGTACGCCCCTGACCCGCGCATGAAGGCCAACGTCGGCATCCGTCGGCGACTCTCCCCCCTGCTCGACAACTCGCGCCCCGAGATCGAGCTCATCCACGCCTTGTTGCTCTCGCTGCCCGGCTCCCCCTGCCTGTACTACGGCGACGAGATCGGCATGGGCGACAACATCTGGCTCAACGACCGCGACGCCGTGCGCACCCCGATGCAGTGGACGCCGGACCGCAATGCTGGCTTCTCCCAGGCCGATCCGGGCAAGCTCTATCTCCCGGTGATCAGCTCGCTCGTCTACAACTACAACGGGGTCAACGTCGAGGCACAGATGGCAACCGGCCACTCGCTGCTGCACTGGATCCGCGGCATGCTGGGCGTCCGACGGCTGCACCCGGCGTTCGGTCTGGGTGACTTCCACATCGCGTCCACCGACAACGAGTCGATCCTGGCCTACACCCGCTCCTTGGCTGGCAATCGCGACCACCGTGGCGAGACGCTGCTCTGCGTCAACAACCTCTCCGACAAGCCCCAGGCGGGCACGATCCAGCTGCCCGAGCACCTGGGCGAGAACGAGCTCTTCGACCTCTTCGGCGGCGCGAACTTCCCGTGGATCGCCGCCGATGGTCGCGTCACCTTCACCATGGGCAGCCGCGACTTCTTCTGGCTGCGCGTCGGTGACGAGAGTCGCCAGGAGGCGCAGGGTCGTGGCTGAGATCCACAAGGGCGCCAGCATCACGCCCACCAAGCTCGAGCTCATCGACGGGTGGATGGGAACACAACGTTGGTATGCCGCCAAGGGCACCTCACCATCGTTGCGTCGCCTTGCGTCGTGGAGACTCGGCGACCCCGAGGGCGAGGTCGGCGTCGAGGTACTCATCGTCGCCGATGACTCAGGACCCTCGCCCATCACCTACCAGGTCCCGCTCACCTATCGGGCCGCGCCCGTGGCCGGTCTCGAAGGCGCTCTCGTCGGCCTCATGGAGCACTCGGTCCTTGGCACACGGTGGGTCTACGACGCACTGCACGACCCGGTGTATGCCGCCCAGCTGCTCGAGCTTCTCCAGGGCCGGGTGCGCGCCGAGTCCAGTGCCGCGAGTGACGCTTTCGACGACTCGGTCGTCGCGACTCCTGCGAGCACGTGGACCCGTTCGGTCACGGTGCAGGGCTCCAAGGTCCTCTCGGGCGAGCAGTCCAACACCTCCGTCATCCTCGACTGCGTGGATGATGCCGGCGAGTCCGTTCCGGTCATCGTCAAGGTGTTCCGGATGCTTTCTGCCGGCGAGAACCCCGATGTGGTCCTCCAGTCGGCACTCGTCGAGCACGGGTCCCGTCGGGTGCCCGCCGTCGTGGGGTCCGTGGCCGGGCAGTGGCCCGAGGCGGACACCGAAGGTGAGCGCACGGCATACGGGCACTTCGTCTTTGCGCAGGAGTTCCTGCCCGGCGTCGAGGACGCCTGGCGCGTCGCCCTCGAAGCGGTGCGCGCGGGCGAGGACTTCAGTGCTCCGGCACGCGCGCTCGGCGAGGCGACGGCCGAAGTCCACGCCATGCTGGCCGACGCCCTGGGTGTCACAGAGACGAGCCCCGAGGTGGCGCGCGAGATCGTCGCGGGGATGCGTGATCGCTATGACGCGGCAGCCGCCGAAGTCAGCGCCCTGCACGACCATGACGATGCGGTCTCCGCGATCTTCGACGCCGCCGAGGGTGTGAATTGGCCTGCGCTGCAGCGCATTCACGGTGACTACCACCTCGGCCAGGTGTTGCACACGTCCGATGGTGGATGGGTGCTGCTCGACTTCGAAGGTGAACCCCTGCGCCCTCTCGTGGAGCGCAACCAACCCGACCAGTGGATCCGCGACATCGCGGGGATGCTGCGCAGCTTCGACTACGCGGGAGGTGCCGTCGAACACTCCAGTGATGCGTCGGCGCGCGCCTGGGTGACCGACACGCAGCAGGCCTTCCTCGACGGCTACGCCGCCACGGCCGGAACGGATCCGCGCGATCGGCCCTCGCTGCTCGCGGCGTTCGAGCTCGACAAGGCGATGTACGAAGTCGTCTACGAAGTCCGCAACCGACCGTCGTGGGTCGACATCCCCCTGGCCGCCATCGAACGACTGGCAGCGGGCTTTGGCACGACCACGACGACCACGTCCAGCCCGTCCGCACCCCAGGAGGACACCCCGTGACCCCGACCCCTGCTCACGAAGTCAGCGGTGCGATCAGTGCCCTCATCCAGGGGCGACACCAACAGCCCCACGACCTCCTCGGTCAGCACCTCGAGGACGGCGGGCTGCGCATCCGTGCCCTGCGGCCGATGGCGACCTCGGTGCGCGTGCGGTTCGAGGACGGCGAAGAGCTGACCCTCGACCACGAGGCCGAAGGCGTGTGGACGGCGGTGCGCGCTGGTGCCACCAAGACGATGGACTACCGGCTCCTGGTCGCGTGGGCCGACGGCATCGAGCACCTCCAGGACGACCCCTACCGTTTTGCGCCCACCCTGGGTGAGATCGACCTCCACCTCGTCGGCGAGGGCCGGCACGAGGAGCTGTGGACCGTCCTCGGGGCACGGGTGCACGAGTACCCCGGCCCCATGGGGACCGTGCGCGGCACGTCGTTCGCGGTGTGGGCGCCGCGCGCCAAGGCCGTGCGTGTCGTCGGCGACTTCAACGGCTGGGACGGGCGGATCCACCCGATGCGCCTCATTGGTGCCAGCGGTGTGTGGGAGCTGTTCATCCCCGACCTCGGTGCCGGGTCGATCTACAAGTACGAGATCCGCGGCGCCGACGACATCGTGCGCGCCAAGGCCGACCCGATGGCTCGCCGCACTGAGGTTCCGCCGCTGACCGGATCCGTCGTCGACGAGGCCCACCACCAGTGGGCCGACACGTCATGGATGACGGCTCGTGCGGCGGGCAATCCGCACACCGGTCCGATGAGCGTCTACGAGGTCCACCTGGGCTCGTGGCGCCAGGGCCTGTCCTATCGTGACCTCGCCGAGCACCTCGTCAACTACGTCGTCGACCTCGGCTTCACGCACGTCGAGTTCATGCCGGTGATGGAGCATCCCTACGGTCCGTCGTGGGGTTATCAGGTGACCGGCTACTACGCGCCGACGTCGCGCTTCGGGACGCCGGACGACTTCAAGTTCCTCGTGGACACGTTGCACCAGGCCGGAATTGGCGTCATCCTCGACTGGGTTCCGGGGCACTTCCCACGGGACGAGTGGGCGCTGGCGCGCTTCGACGGGTTGCCGCTCTACGAGCACCCGGACCCCCGGCGAGGCGACCAGCCCGACTGGGGCACCCACATCTTCAACTTCGGCCGGCTCGAGGTCCGCAACTTCCTCGTCGCCAATGCGCTCTACTGGCTCGAGGAGTTCCACGTCGACGGCCTGCGGGTCGACGCCGTCGCCTCGATGCTCTATCTCGACTACTCCCGCAACGACGGCGAGTGGCTGCCGAACGTCCACGGTGGACGCGAGCACCTCGAGGCCATCGGACTGCTCCAGGAGACCAATGCCACGGCATACAAGCGGGTCCCCGGGATCGTCACGATTGCCGAGGAATCCACGTCCTGGCCCGGCGTCACCAAGGAGACGAGCGGTGGCGGTCTCGGGTTCGGTCTGAAGTGGAACATGGGCTGGATGAACGACACGCTGCGCTATCTCGCTGAGAAGCCGATCGACCGGCAGCACCACCACCACAAGCTGACCTTCGCGCTCATGTATGCCTTCAGCGAGAACTACCTCCTGCCGATCAGTCATGACGAGGTCGTCCATGGCAAGGGCTCGCTCGTCAACAAGGCGCCGGGCAACCGGACCGAGCAGCTCGCCACCGTGCGGGCGTTCCTCGCCTACATGTGGGCGCACCCGGGCAAGCAGCTGATCTTCATGGGGTGTGAGTTCGCGCAGCCCAGTGAGTGGGCCGACGGCAAGTCGCTCGACTGGTGGCTCCTCGACCAGCCCGGGCACTACCGCGTCCACAACCTCGTCAAGGAGCTCAACCGGGTCTACCGCGCCCACCCGGCGCTGTGGACGCTGGATGCGCAGTCGGCCGGGTTCGAGTGGCTCGACGCCGACGACAACCTCGGCAACACCTACTCGTTCGTGCGGTTCGAGGACGCCGGTCGCGAGACCGGTGACGTCGTCGCGGCGGTCGTGAACTTCGGCGGCGACTCCAAGGAGTGGCTGCGGGTCGGTGTGCCTCGCGGTGGCCGGTGGCAGGTGCTGCTCGACACGAGCGGCTACGACCAGCACGGCACGCCCAGTCAGGCCGGGCTCGAGTTCGACGCTGTCGAGGAACCCTGGAACAACCAACCCTTCCACGTGACGGTCCGGCTGGCCGGCCTCACGGCGATCTACCTCGCCCCGGTCGTCGACGAGCCAGCGCCCGAGGTGGCGCAGCCAGCCGTTGCCGAAGCCACACCCGTTGTCGAGCCGAAGCTCGTGACCCAGGAGGAAGCCAAGTGACCGATTCCCGTGCAGGACAGCTCGCCCAGCCCTCCGACCTTGTCGACCTTCCTCATCTGGTCACGGCGTACTACGAGCTGAAGCCCGACCCGGACAACATCGACCAGCAGGTCGCGTTCGGCACCTCAGGACACCGCGGCTCGTCACTCAACACCGCGTTCAACGAGGACCACATCCTCGCGACGACGCAGGCGATCGTCGACTACCGGAAGTCCCAGGGCTTCGATGGTCCCCTCTTCATCGGTCGTGACACCCACGGGCTGTCCGAGCCGGCCTGGGCCTCCGCCCTCGAAGTCCTCATCGCCAACGACGTCACCGTGCTCGTGGACGCTGCGGACCGCTACACACCGACCCCTGCGGTGTCGCACGCCATCCTGGTCGCCAACCGGGGCAAGGTCACCGGAGTCGACGGTATGCCGGCCGGTGCCGGTCTCGCGGACGGCATCGTCGTCACGCCGTCGCACAACCCGCCGCACGACGGCGGCTTCAAGTACAACCCACCGCACGGTGGCCCCGCCGACTCCGACGCCACCAAGATCATCGCTGCCCGTGCGAACGAGCTCATCCGTGCCGGCCTCGAGGGCGTCAAGCGAATCCCATTCTCTCGCGCTCGTGCTGGCGCGCAGTCCTACGACTTCATGGGCACGTATGTCGATGACCTACCCAACGTCGTCGACCTCACCCGCATCAAGGACGCCGGCATCCGCATCGGCGCCGACCCCCTGGGCGGAGCAGCTGTCGACTACTGGGGCGCGATCGCGGATCGTCACGGCATCGACCTCACCGTCGTCAACCCGCTCGTCGACGCGACGTGGCGCTTCATGACGCTTGACTGGGACGAGAAGATCCGGATGGACTGCTCGTCGCCCTCGGCGATGGCCTCGCTCATCAAGCGCAAGGACGAGTACGACATCGCCACCGGCAATGACGCCGACTCCGACCGCCACGGCATCGTCACGCCCGACGCCGGCCTGATGAATCCCAACCACTACCTCTCGGTGGCGATCCAGTACCTCTACGGAGGCGCGCGCCCGCAATGGCGCGAGGACGGCTTCGTCGGCAAGACGCTCGTGTCGAGCTCGATGATCGACCGGGTGGCGGCCGACCTCGGACGCAAGCTCGTCGAGGTCCCCGTGGGCTTCAAGTGGTTCGTGCCGGGGCTGCTCGACGGCTCGGGGCCGTTCGGTGGCGAGGAGTCGGCCGGCGCGTCGTTCCTGCGCATGGACGGCTCTGTGTGGACGACCGACAAGGACGGGATCATCCTCGCGCTGCTCGCCTCCGAGATCCTCGCCGCGACGGGCAAGTCCCCGAGCCAGCACTACGGCGAGCTGACCGCGAAACATGGCACACCGGCATACGCACGCATTGACGCACCGGCCAACCGCGAGCAGAAGGCCAAGCTGGCCGCCCTCTCCCCCGACGCCGTGACCGCCGAATCCCTTGCAGGAGAACCGATCACGGCCAAACTCACCGAGGCTCCCGGCAACGGAGCGGCGATCGGCGGACTCAAGGTCGTCACCGAATCGGCGTGGTTCGCCGCCCGACCCAGCGGCACCGAGGACGTCTACAAGATCTACGCCGAGTCGTTCAAGGGCACCGAGCACCTCGCCCAGGTGCAGGCCGAGGCCAAGGACGTCGTCAGCGCCGCCCTCGGAGCCTGACCGACGTCCGATCCGGCTCCCGAGCCTGGTCACCCCTCCCGAGCCTCATCGATGAGGCTCGGGAGGACGGGCCCGGCTCTCGAGCCGGCATTATTTCGGCCCTGTGGAGATCTCTGCGGCGCCCTCGGCGATTTCGGGCACCCTGCCATGCATGAGCAGACTCTCCGGCCCGTTGGCCCTCGCCGCCGAACACCATGGTCTGGTCACCCAACAGCTCACCCGCGCGCGTCACATCCCGCCCTCGGTCGTCGCCTCAGCCCTGCGCTCCGACGCCCTGCACCGCATGCGCCCAGGGGTGTTCGTGGACCGATGCGTGTGGGAGGCAGCCCCAGCCCTAGCCCGGTATGACCTCCTCGTCCGTGGAGTGTTGCTCGGGCACCCCCAGTGGCTGGCGTCGCATCACGCCGGGCTGGCCTTCCATGGGCTGCCTCTGTTCGGGGTCGACATAGACCTCGTCGATGTCGTCGCGCCAGTCACCACGAGCAAGAAGCGCAACGGCCTGCACGTCCACACCGCGACGCCCGCCCAGCGGGCCCTCATCAAGATTCCCACGGTCATGACGGTGTCCGTCGCCGACGCCTGCGTCCTCACGGCGGCCGACCACGGTTTCGACAGCGGCTTGGTGGCAATGGACGCCGCGGTCAAGACAGGAATGGCGACTGTGGGTGCCCTGTCGACGGCCCTTCGGGGGTTGGGGCTCCGTTACGGCGCCCGGCAGGCCCGGGACGCCATCGCCGCTGTCGACCCCAAGTGCGAGTCCCCGGGTGAAACACGTACTCGAATCATCCTGGTCGCGGCCGACTTGCGGGTTCGCTCGCAGGTGTCGCTGAGCGACCTCGAAGGATTCATCGGTCGGGTTGACTTCCTCGTGGAGGACCGTGTCGTCGTCGAGTTCGATGGAGCGGTCAAGTACGAAGGTCTCGACGGCAAACGCGCTCTCATGGATGAGAAACGTCGGGAGGAGCGGCTGCGAGATGCGGGCTTCCGCGTCGTGCGCGTGACGTGGTCCGATCTGAAGCGACCCGAGTTGCTCGTAGCGCGCATCCGCGGCCACCTGGCCGCCGCCTGAGGACCGGCTCGCGAGCCCGATCGGATCTCCCGAGCCTCATCGATGCGGCCCGCGAGCAGACATCCGGCTCGCGGGCCGGATCTCTCAGCCCGGGTTGGAGGTGAGGCGGTGCTGCTCGTCGGTGAGCCACATGCCGAGCAATCCGCCGAAGTGACCCTCGAACTTCTCCCACTCGTGCGTCGGATAGGTCTGGTGGATCGTGGTCTGGAGGAGCTTGCGGAACTCGTCCGATGAGATCCACTCGTGCACCATCTCGTCGACGTGGGGCAATGACGTGGCGCAGAACTCCTGGTAGCGATCGGTGTCGAAGTAGTCATCGGCCAGGCCTTGGTAGGCCTCGAGCTTGGCCTTGTAGTCCAGCGCCTCGTCATCCGCGATCTCGAACCACGGGCCGGTGTCGACCTGCGTGCGGGCCTTGCGTCCGGTGACGACGCAGAAGACGGACCACTTGAGCAGCGCCTTCATCGCCCACGGGAAGTAGTAGTGCAATGACGTCACCGCCACGTCGGGGCAGGCGTTGGCGTAGTCGATCGGATAGACGACACCATCCTTCACGAGCATCTCGCAGGAGTTGAACTCCCACCGGAAGAACGCATTGACGGTCTGGGCAATCGTGACCGCCTCACGACCCACGTCCTCCGCGAGGAAGCCATGCTCGACGGCATACCGGTTGTGCATGGGCTCGTCGGGCTGGAACTTCATCGTCATGGTCTCTGGACCGATGGTGAGCGCACGCGCGAACACCTCGAAGCCGGCCACGGACTTCTGGAGGTGCATCAGCATCTCGCCCGAGTCGTCGTAGGCGTGGTGCAGCGCCTCACGGTCCTTGATCATCGACACCCCACGCCAGCCGCCACCGTCGAACGGCTTCATGAACATCGGGTAGCCGAGCTCGTCGGCAATGGCATCGAGGTCGAAACCCTTGTTGTAGCGGCTCGACGTGTAGGCCCAACGCGCGTTGTCCACAGGGTTCTTGTAGGGCACGAGCACGGTGTCGGGCACATGCATCCCGAGGCGCATGAGCGCGCAGTAGGCCGAGTGCTTCTCCATGGACTGGAACGTGAACGGGCTGTTGAGCAGGTAGACGTCGTCCATGAGCGAGACCTTCTTGAGCCACTCGCGCGGGTGGTAGTACCAGTACGCGAGGCGGTCGATCACCAGGTCCTGCCGCGGACGATCGCGCAGGTTGAACGGCTCGATCGTCAGTCGCTCGGAGCTGACTCTGTGGTCGGCGCCATCGGCCGTACGGATCACCCCGAGGCGGCGCGCCAGAGCCTCGAACGCAGCCGGCCAGTCATCCTCCGCGCCGAGGAGGAGCCCGATGAGGTGGTCAGTCTTCGGTGCCATGTGCGGTCCTTCGTTGTTGGTGTCGCAGGGTTGGGTGTGCTGTGACGGTCCAGAGGTCAGACGAAACGCGGGAGGTGGTGCGCGAGTTGTCGGCGCCACCACGGCCAGTCGTGAGCGGAGTCGTGCCCCCACACGTCCAACTCGTGCCGAATTCCTTTGTCCCACAGCAGTTCCGCAAAGGCGCGGGTCGAGGACAAGGCTCCGGTCGGCGACTCCTCGAACGGCCCCTCCCCCACCACCAGCAGGATCGACAACCGCTCGCGCAGCCAGTCGAGGTGGTCACCATGCAAACCCGGCACGTATGCCGTGGGGTTGGCGAAGTACGTCGCGTCACCGAGGTCGCCCCACGAGTTCCAGGTCGTCGGGTCGTAGTTGCCGGAGAACCCCATGGCCAGTGGCGCGAGGTCCGCGCGCTGCAGCGCGAACTGCACCGCGTGGTAGGCGCCCAGGGATACCCCGAAGGTGATGAGCTCGGGTTCCTCGCTGGTCTGGTCGGCGATCCACGGCACGACCGCGTGCTCGATCCAGGAGTGATAGGCACTGTGGCGCGCAGCCCGCTCATCGGTCGGGATGTCGTTGGCCGACCAGCTCCAGCTGTCCAGCGAGTCGACCGCGAAGACACTCACCCGGCCGGCATCGACGAGGTCTCGGATGGCATCGAGCATGCCGTTGCCCTCGAAGTCCCCAGCGCTCCCACCCTCGCTGGGGAAGGCCAGCAGCGGGCGACCGTAGTGGCCGTGACGCACCACGGTGAGTTCGGCATCATGGGCGGGCACTCGGAGGCGGGCTTCAGCGCGGTGCATGCGCCCTATCCTTGCGCTTCCCCCCACAGGTCCCGCAACACTTCGGTCAGATGAGGATCGAGCGCGTCACGCCACGCGGTGTAGTTGTGCAGGTCAGGGACCTCGGTGAGGGTGACGTCGTGGCCGGCCCGCTGCAGCGCGGCGGCCATGACCCGGTTGTTGCCGACGTTCTCCTCGAGCCCACCACAGGTCAGACCGATGCGCAGCGGGCGGGCCGTCGAGCGCGTGTCGAGGACCTCCTGGACCCGGCGCGAGATCCGCCCGAAGTACTTGTAGGAGCTCTCCTGGTCATCCAGGCGGGCGTGGAAGAAGGACCCCGACTGGGAGAACACTCCCCCGATGTCCTCGACGTCGAGCAGGCCGACGAGCAGGGCCGTGAGACCGCCGAGGCTGGCACCCATGACGACGACCGGACCATCGATCGGCGCTTCCGCAGCAAGACGCGAGAAGCCCTGTCCTGCAATGGTTCTCCAGATACTGCGGTGATCCTGAGTACCACGCATCACGGAGCACGGGATGGGCGACGCCACCCGGAACGGCGGCAGCTCCCCCGCGGCAATCTTGGCGCCGGCGAACTGGGTGATCGACGCCAGCTGGTCGTACTCCGGACCGTCGTGGACGAGGAGGAGCGGCAACGCCTGACCCTGCGTGCCCTCGGGTGCCCACACCGTCACCGGCACGTCGTCGGCCGTCTCGCCCTTGAGGGCGATCGG
>CAWEDC010000024.1:0-103763 GCA_963807825.1 uncultured Actinomycetota bacterium | reverse complement strand
TCAGGCGGCGACGGGGGCGGTGGCGGGCTGGTCGCTCTCGGAGACGTCTCCGGTGACCCCGGCGCGCGATGCCCGGCGACCCACGACGAAGACGTAGGCGAAGAACAGCGACTCGGCCACGACACCGATGAGGAGGCGCGCCCACGTCGGCAGTCCCGACGGCGTCACGAATCCCTCGATCCCGCCACTGATGAACAACACCGCCACGAGCCCCAGCGCGATCCCGGCGGCGGTGCGCCCCTCGGCCGCCAGCGAGTCCAGGCGGCTGCGGGCCCCTGGTTCGATCCACGACCAGAACAGCCGCAACCCGACGGCCGCAGCGATGAAGATCGCGGTGAGTTCGAGGAGTCCGTGCGGCAGGATCAGCCCGAAGAAGAGCGAACCGCGGTCATGGCTGACCATGAGAGCACCGGCGATCCCGACGCTGATGACGTTCTGCGCCAGGATGAAGAGCACCGGCAGGCCGAGCACCCCGAGGGCGATGCACTGGGCCGCCACCCACGCGTTGTTGGTCCACACGAGGGTCGCGAACTCGTGGTGCGGGTACTCCGAGTAGTAGTTCGCGAAGTCCGTTCCCACATAGGCCTCGATCTCCGCCGCAGTCATCTGCTGGGTGAAGACCTCCGGGTGACGCACCGCCCAGGCGCCGACGACGACCGCCAGCACGATGCTTGCGAGCGTGGTGGCGAGCCACCAGCGGCGCGTCCGATAGAGCGCGGCCGGGAACGTCTGGGTGAAGAAGCGTGCCGCGTCACCCCACGATGTGGTCCGGGACCCCGTTGCCGTATGCCGTGCCCGCGCCAGGAGCGCTGACAGATAGCTCACGAGCGACGGGTCCGGGCTGGACGACCGCACGACGGACAGGTGGGTCGACACCCGCTGATAGAGATCGAGCAGCTCGTCCGACTCTGCCCCGGAGAGTCGCCGACGACCCACGAGGTGCTCAAGGCGGCGCCACTGACCCACATGGGTGGCGATGTAGGCGTCGAGATCCACGTCGCCACTCTATGCGGCGCGACGGCGAGATAACCTCGCCTTCATGAGCGTGGACGGGGGATACCGCACCTACGCCGGTGATGACCTCGTCACGGGCGAGGGGGTCTTCGTCGAGCTCCCGGTGGCCGGTGTGCTCAGCCGGGTCGCGGCACGCCTCATCGATCTCCTCATCACGTTCGTGTTGGCGATCGTTGCGTTCTTCAGCGTGGGATCGCTCGTCGGCTTCCTGTCCGACGCGGTGGGACGGACGGCGGGGATCGTCCTGCTGGTCGGGCTCACCGTGATCCTGCCCGTCATCTTCGAGACGCTGACGCGGGGCCGCAGCCCGGGCAAATACGCCCTGGGACTGTGCACCGTGCGCGACGACGGTGGCCCGATCACCCTGCGCCACAGCGTGATTCGTCACCTCGTGGGCTTCGTCGAGTTCTATCTGCTGCAGGGGGTGCCCGCCGTCATTGCGGCCGTCATCCACCCGCGGGCCAAGCGGCTCGGTGACATGGCGGCCGGCACCTATGTCATGTCGTTGCGCCACAAGCTCCAGGTGACGGCGCCACCTGAGGCAGCGCCCGCACTCGAGCACTGGGTGCGCGGCGCCGACATCGGTCCGATGCCGGCGTCCCTCAGCATCGGGGCGCGCCAGTTCCTCACGCGCACAGGAGGTCTCACGGCGCAGTCACGTCATCAGTTGGGTCAGGACCTCTGTGCGCAGGTGGTGCAGTACGTCTCGCCTCCTCCGCCGCCGGGAGTGCACCCCGAGTGGATCCTTCGCTCCGTCCTCGCCGAGCGTCGTCGCCGCGACCTCGATCGGTTGCACTCAGAGGCGATCCGCACACACCGACTGCTGCCGCCCGACCCGCTGGGCTGAGACCTCAGAGGAGTCCCTGGCGCTTGAGGGCCAGGTAGTGGTCGACGAGCCCGAGCGGAAGCTTCTCGGGCGTCTGGTCAAGGACCTCGACCCCCAGGGACTGGAACGCTGCCGCGGTCCGGGCACGCAGGCCCACGGTCCGCTCGGCTGCAGCCGCGGCATACACATCTGTCGCTGTTCCACGGCCGAGACGCAACGCTTCGACGGCGGGATCGGCAACCGAAGCGACGACGACGCGGTGACGGGACGCCAGTGCCGGCAGGACCGGAAGGAGACCCTCCTCGAGCGCCGATGACTCGAGCGGCGTGATGAGCACGACGAGAGCACGCTGGGCGCCCACCTTCGTCACCTCCGACGCGAGCATCCGCCAGTCGGCCTCGACGAGCTGGGCATCGACGGGAGCGAGCTCCGAGATGGCGTCGTGCAGCAGTGCGGCGCGGTCGTGACCGGACACGTGGGCGCGCACGGCCCGATCGCCCGCGATGATGTGGACGCGGTCGCGGGCGTGCCCCGCGATGGCCGTGAGGAAGAGCGCGGCGTCCATCCCCGAGTCGAGTCGCGGGGCGTCGCCGATGCGCCCGGCGCTCGTGCGCGACGTGTCGAGAACGATGATGATGCGGCGGTGCTGCTCGGGCTGCCACGTCCGCACGACGAGCGCCTGTCGCCGAGCGGTCGCCCGCCAGTCGATGGAGCGCACGTCGTCGCCCTCGACGTAGTCGCGCAGCGAGTCGAACTCCGTCCCCTGCCCTCGGGTCCGCATCGCCGCACGCCCGTCGAGCTGCCGCAGGACGGCCAGTCGGCTGGGGATGTGCTTGCGCGACGGGAACGGGTGGAGCACCCGCAGGCGACCGGGGACCTCCATCGAGGCCTGCCGGGCAGCGATGCCGAGCGGCCCCCGCAGACGCACGGTGACGCGGTCGGCGACCCGGTCACCACGTCGCGTGGGTGTGAGCATGGTGCTGAGGCGGGTGCGTTCGCCGCCGGGAAGACGGAGCGTATGCCGGGTGAGCTCGGCTCCCGTGGATGGCGGCCAGGCGTCGCGCAGGAGTCCGCGCGCGGTGCGGGTCCCGGGGTTCGTGACGAGCAGTGCCGTGCTCACCGATTCGCCGAGCCTCACGGACGTGGGCAGGACGCGCTCGAACTCCAGACTGCGTGGTTTGGGCGCGAGCAGGACGTCCACCGCCACGACCACCGCACAGAGCAGCAGCCACAGCCACACCGTTGACGCGGCGGGCCGGAGCACCACCGGCACGATGCCGAGGAGGACGAGCCACAGGGCTCGTGGGGTGAGAGCCATCAGCAGTCAGCAGACTCAGCGGGGGACGGGGACGGAGCCCAGCGCACTGTCGAGGACGGCAGAGACGTCGACACCTTCGAGTTCGGCCTCGGGCCGCAGGGAGAGTCGGTGGGCGAGGGTCGCGTGAGCCAGCGCCTTGACGTCGTCGGGCGTGACGTAGCCACGATTGTTGAGCCAGGCCCAGGCTCGCGCCGTCGACATCAGCGCGGTCGCGCCACGAGGGCTCACGCCCAGCGACAGTGACGGAGAGTTGCGGGTCGCACGGGCGATGTCGACGACGTATGCCGCGATGTCGTCGCTGACTTCGACCTTGCGGACCGCGTCGGCCCCGGCTTCGAGATCGGCGGCCGAGGCGACGGGTCCGAGCCCCGCTGCGCTGAGGTCGCGCGGGTCGAAGCCGTCGGCGTGACGGCGGAGGACGGCGACCTCGTCGGCGCGGGGAGGCAGGGGCAGGGTGACCTTGAGGAGGAAGCGGTCGAGCTGCGCCTCGGGGAGGGGATAGGTGCCTTCGTACTCGACCGGGTTCTGGGTCGCGGCCACCATGAACGGCGGCGCCAGCGGGTGCGGCTGACCGTCGACACTCACCTGCCGCTCCTCCATGGCCTCGAGGAGGGCGGACTGGGTCTTCGGGGGAGTCCGGTTGATCTCGTCGGCCAAGAGGATGTTGGTGAAGACAGGGCCCTGGCGGAAGGTGAAGTCGCTCGTGCGCGCGTCGAAGACGAGCGAGCCGGTGAGGTCACCGGGCATGAGGTCAGGGGTGAACTGGACCCTCTTGGTCTGTACGTCGAGGGCCTGCGACAGCGAGCGCACGAGCAGGGTCTTGGCTACGCCGGGCACTCCCTCGAGCAGGATGTGGCCGCGGCAGAGCAGGGCGACGAGGAGACCGGTGACGGCGGCATCCTGACCGACGACCGCCTTGGCGACCTCGGCGCGCACGCGCAGCAGGGCGTCGCGGGCCTCCGGGGCAGCAGCCTGCGGGGCCGCGGCCTGCGTCGCTGCAGCCTGGGGAGCGGAGCTCTCGGGTGTGACGTTGTCAGTCATGGGCGGTGTGCCTTCTCCTCGAGGTCGGACAGGTCCTGGGCGAGCCGCACGAGGGCGGCGTCATCGGTGGGTGGGGGGCCGGCGACGAGGTCGAGCACCTCGCGCACGGGGCGGCCGGTGGCGGCCGAGATGGCTCGAGCCACGGCGTCGACAGAGTCTCCACGACGCAGGCCGAGGCGTGACCGGAGCCGGTCGAGGGTTGCGAGCCGGAGCACGGTGGCGGCACGGGGCCGGTCCTGGGCTCGTCGATAGAGCCGACCACGGCTCTCGGTCGTCTCGACAGCCCGCACGACCACCGGCAGAGGTTCGCGCACCAGTCGTCCGAGTCGGCGGCCACGGATCAGGGCGAGCATCACGAGCCCGACGGCGACGAGCGCGAGCGAGGGTGCCAGCCAGGCCGGCAGGAGCCCTCCGGACTCTCCCGTGTCGGAGTCGGCGAGGTCCGCCACGTCCGGTTGGTACCAGATCAGCCGGGACGACGCCCCGAGCAGGCGCAGGGCGATGGCGGCGTTGTCCTCGGCGGTGATCTCGCCGTTGGCGAAACCGGTGGTGGTGCCCACGATGGTCATCGGCGGGTGTCCCGAGGTCGACGGCAACTCGAGGAGTCCGGCGCCGTGCTGGCCCTCACCCTCGTCCCCACCGTCCTGCGACGGGATCGTGAGAGGGAAGCAGACCTTGGCGTCGGTCGAGCCGCTGCCGGCCTCGTAGCGGGAGTCGATGCCGACGAGGGAATCGCCCTCGTCGACGATGCCGATGTCGCAACGGCTCTCGACCTGGATGGCCGCGCCGACAGCACGGCCCGTCGCGTCGGCACCCACGGCCTTCAGTTGCGCCGTCGTCGGGGAGAGCATGACGATGCGGTCGACCCCGAGCGACTCCTGCCGCAGGGTCGTGGCCGCAGCCGTGCCGAGGTTGCTCGTGTTGGCGATGACGATGCTCGTGTCGTCATCGCGCTCGCGCAGCGCGTCGGTCACGTCGCCGATCGAGGTGCTGGTCTCGACCTCGACGCCGTTCTGTTCGAGCACCGCGACGAGGGCGGCGCCGCCGCCGGGGCCCAGACCTTCGGGGTCCATCGCGGCACCCGAGGGCGTCGTCACGATGGCGATGGCGGCCAGAGCACCCACACCCAGCGCGACGACGAGCGCCCACAGGCCGACGCGACGCCACCTCGACACGAACCTCATGACCGAGCCCCAGAGGACGTCAGGGCCGGACGGGTCCTGGCCAGTCGGTCGTCGAGCGCGAGGACGGCGCGGGCATCGTCCTCGCTTGCCTGGTCGTGTCCGTAGCGCACGGCATCAAACCGGTTGGCGCTCGCGCGGATCGGCTCGCTCTCGGCGGCGAAGGCTGCTGACAGGTCGATCGATGCCTCATGCGCGGTGCGCCCCGGCAGTTCGTCGAGGACGGTCCGTTCGACTGCCGAAGCAACGATCGCGCGATAACCATCGAGCACGACGGTGTCCCAATCCTGTTCGCGCACAGCACTTTGCGCACGACGCCGGTATGCCGCCGCATCGACTCCGCGTTCGTCGAGGACTGCGCCCTCGGTCCCGGACCGGCGGGCGCGAGCCTCGGGTCGCAGCAGCAGCCCGATCACCAGAGCGAGGACAGCCACGGCAACGATGAGGACGAGCACGAAGATCCACGGCGGCAGCCCGGGCCCGCTGGTGTTGAAAAGACCGAGCAACCACTCACGGAACCGGTCCCAGAGACTGGGCTCCACGGCATACCGAGGCTTGGCGAGTTCGTCCTCGAGAAGGCGACGTCCCTCAGTCCGCGACGGGTCGAGAGGTGGTGCGTCGAAGATCATGCCGAGGCGCGGGCCCACGGCGCGCCGGCAGCGCCCTGCGCGGTCTGGATGAGCTGGACGTCGAGGCCTTCGCGGCGGATGCGGTGATCGACGTAGAGGAGCGCGTCGAGTCCGGCGGTGATCGGGGTGGTGAGGGCGCCGGCGATGACTCCCGCCACGCCGGTGAGGACGGCCTGCCAGATGTACATCTGGTCGAGGGGGAGTCCCGTGAAGGCCAGGACCCCGGCGAGGATGGCGAGGGGCGCCGTGATGAGCGAGCCGACGATGCCGATGGCGATCGCGGCGAGGATGCGGATGCCGAGCAGGCGCCAGAACAGGTTGCCACCGGTGAGGGCCCACGATCGCGCGAACGCCCTGCCGACCCCGAGGTTCTCGAGGATGACCGACGGTGTGACGAAGGCGAGGCGGGTCCAGAGGAAGAGCATTGCCACCACCGCGACGAGCCCCGCGAAGAAGAGGAGACCGAACCCCGCGGCGACGGTCCCGCCGTTGCCGCCCGTGCCGCCGGCCACGAGCAGGGCCACGGGGATGGCGAAGATGGCGCTGAGCGTGACGACGTAGATGAGCAGCGTCAGCAGGGTCGCTCCGATGAGGGACCAGATGCGCCCGATCGTCCCGCGCCAGGTCTCACCCGCGCTGACCTTGCGGCCGAGGACCGCTTGGCCGATGACATAGGCGAGGAATCCCGCGAGCAGGATCGTCGAGAGGAGTGATCCGATCTGGGGGATGAGGGAACCGCCTTGGCCGGCGAAGCCGGCGGTGTCGCCGCTGGCGATCGACTCCTCGAGCGTGATCGACTTCTCGTTGCTCGACACCCAGGCGCCGAGCGCGGTGAAGGGCACGAGGAAGACCAGGGACGTCAGCGCGGCCAGACCCACGGTGGCGGCGACGTTGCCGCGGACCGCACGGAACACCGCACCGAAGAGGTCGTTCATCGTCAGGGGCCGCAGCGGGATGATGCCCGGTCGCAGATCGAGTTGCCTCGGCGACATGGAGGGCGGTCGTTGCTGCGGTGGCTGCTGGAACTGCTGTTGCGGGTATGCCGGGTGCCCACCGGCCGCTCCCGGCTGTCCCCACCCGGGGTGGCCGGGTTGGCTGAACCCGGGCTGCGCCGGGAACGGTTGCGGAGGCGCTGCGGGGATCGGCTGCTGTGGTGGCTGGGGTTCCGGACGTCCGGAACCCCCTCCGGGTGCGGACCAACCCTGCTCGCTCATCTGTTTCTCCCCGTGGCAGTGACTGCCACGAACCCTAACCGAGGGACCTAGCCTTGACGCATGGATCCCGCCACACTTGCCGCGACCGTTCGCAACGCTGTCTTCACCCCGACCCAGTTCCGAGCCGGGTATGACGAGGGGGCGGTCGACGATCTCCTCGATGAGCTGGTCCTTGCCGTCGAGTCGGGCTCGTCGGGCGCCGAGGTGGCGGCCATCGCGACCAACGCCCAGCTCCCGATGACGTCGATGCGGCGTGGCTATGACTGCGGCAACGTCGACGACTTGCTGGACGAAGTGGTCCGTCAGGCGTCGGGAGAGGTCACGACGTCGGACCCGGTCACGAGGTCGCCCCATGCGCCTGCCCCCGTCATTCAGGAGCGCTCCGGGCTTGGTGCCCGGCTGCTCCGGGTCCTGCGCGGCGACTGACTACTACGTGGCCGACCTGGCCGACCCGGCCAGACGCGCTTCGACATCCGTGGCACGGGCGGCCTCGGCGCCGAGCGCCACCTGACGGCGGACGACCTCGGGCTCGGCGCGCATCAGAGCAAGGCCACGTCGCACCAGCACCATCGGCGGCTTGCGTCGCTCCTTGAGGTCACGCGCCAACCGCCGCACGAACGTCACGAACGGTCGGTGGTGGATGCACCACGCGCTGTGCAGGATCCCGGCTTCGCGCAACGAAGCAACGATCTCGGCCGCGAAGATCCCCTCGGCGAGGATGAGCGCATCCGGCGCGGCCGTCACGGTCGTCGTGGAGACGGCGCGGCTCTGCGACAGGTCATAGACCGGCGTCGCGGCAGACCCGGTGTCGACGAGTTCCACCAGGGCGGCGACGGCTTCGGACGCGTTCCACGAGTCCGGGTGGTCCCAGTCGATGATCCCGAGCTCGTCGCTGCGGGGCATCGACGGGTCGTCCTCATCGCGATAGAAGTCGTCGAGCCGCACGATCGGCCACCCGTGACTGGCGTGGAGTCGCTCGGCGAGACGGGACTTGCCGGCCCCGCTCGGTCCGGCGAGGACGACGATGCGCCCTCGACCGGTCTCGTCCGAAGTCACCGGCCCTTGGGGTGCCAGACCGTCTTGGTCTCGAGGAAGGCAGTGAGTCGGGACAGGTCAGGAGTCGCGGTCCAGTCGGGCTCAACCGCACTGGCGCCGGTACCAGCAGGGCGCAGGACGCGCTTGAGGTTCTCGGCGCTGGCCTCCTCGAGTGCTCCCCAGTCGACATCCTCGGCGCCAGCAGCACCGGCGAGGTCGATGGCGTTGACGTCGCGGTGGCTCGCGAGCCACGGGGCGATCTCGGACGCCTTGCCCGTGATGATGTTGACGACGCCACCGGGCACGTCCGAGGTGGCAAGGCACTCGGCGAGCGTGATCGCGGGCAGTGGTCGGTCCGCACTCGTCACGACGACGACCGCGTTGCCGGACACGATGACCGGTGCAATGACAGACACGAGACCGAGCAGGCTCGACTCCTGGGGTGCGAGCACGGCGACGACGCCCGTCGGCTCGGAGCCGGAAATGTTGAAGAACGGACCGGCGACGGGGTTGAGCCCACCGAGGATCTGGACGTACTTGTCGGACCACCCGGCATACCAGACCCAGCGGTCAATCGCCTGTGACACAACGGCTTCGGCCGCGGCGGGGGAGAGGCCTTCGGCGTCGCGGACTTCCTGGACGAGCTGCGGACGGCGGGCTTCCATGACCTCGGCGACGCGGTAGAGAACCTGACCGCGGTTGTATGCCGTGGCGCCGGCCCAGCCGGGCTGCGCGGCTCGCGCCGCGGTGACCGCGTCGCGGCCGTCCTTGCGTGAACCCTGCGCCGCGTTGGCCAGGAAGGTGCCCTTCTTCGCGGCATACACCTCGTAGGAACGACCACTCTCGCTGCGCGGGAACTTGCCGCCGATGTAGAGCTTGTACGTCTTCTTCACGTCAACGCGACTCATGACTGCGTTCCCTTCACGTAGGGCTCGAGGCCGTGTCGGCCACCCTCACGTCCGTAGCCGGACTCCTTGTAACCGCCGAAGGGGCTCGTCGGGTCGAACTGGTTGAACGTGTTGGCCCACACGACACCGGCCTTGAGCTGGTCGGCCATCCAGAGGATGCGCGAACCCTTCTCGGTCCAGATTCCGGCGGACAGGCCGTAGGGAGTGTTGTTGGCCTTGGCGACGGCTTCCTGCGGGGTGCGGAAGGTCAGCACCGAGAGGACAGGTCCGAAGACCTCTTCCTGAGCGATGCGGTGCGTCTGCGTCACACCAGTGAAAACCGTTGGCCTGAACCAGAATCCCTTGCTGGGCAGGTCGCAGCCGTTGTCCCAGCGCACGGCGCCTTCGGCCTCGCCGACGTCCGTGAGCGCGATGATGCGGTCGAGCTGGGCGCGGCTGTTGATGGCGCCGACGTCGGTGTTCTTGTCGAGCGGGTCACCGACGCGCAGGGTCTCGAGGCGACGCTTGAGGCGGCTCTCGACCTCCTCGGCGATGGTCTCCTGCACGAGGAGGCGCGAGCCGGCGCAGCAGACGTGGCCCTGGTTGAAGAAGATGCCCTTGACGATGCCCTCGACGGCTTGGTCGATGGGGGCGTCGTCGAAGACGATGTTGGCGGCCTTGCCACCGAGCTCGAGCGTGGCCTTCTTGCGGGTGCCGGCGATGGCGCGGGCGATCATCTTGCCGACGCCGGTCGAGCCGGTGAACGCGAGCTTGTCGATGCCGGGGTGGTCCACGATCGCCTGACCGGTCGCGCCGGCACCGGTGACGATGTTGACGACGCCCGGGGGAAGGTCGGCCTGCTGGCACACCTCGGCGAACAGCAGCGCCGTCAGCGGCGTCGTCTCGGCGGGCTTGAGGACGACCGTGTTGCCGGTCGCGAGAGCCGGGGCAATCTTCCACGCGAGCATGAGCATGGGGAAGTTCCACGGGATGATCTGCCCGACCACACCGTGAGGTTGCGGATTCGCACCACCGGGCAACGCGGCATACCCGAGCTTGTCGGCCCACCCGGCGTTGTAGAAGAAGTGCGCCGCCGCGAGCGGGATGTCGACGTCGCGGCTCTCCTTGATCGGCTTGCCGTTGTCGAGGCTCTCGAGGACAGCGAACTCGCGCGCGCGCTCCTGGAGGATGCGGGCGATGCGGTAGAGGTACTTGCCGCGGTCGGCGCCGCTCATCCGAGACCAGACCCGCGTGTATGCCGTCCGCGCAGCCTTGACGGCCGCGTCGACGTCCGCGTCGCTCGCCGCGGAGACCTCGGCGAGGACCTCCTCGGTGGCGGGGCTGATCGACTTGAAGCTCGTGCCGGAGCCGTCGACGAACTCGCCGTTGATGAAGAGCCCGTAGGAGCTCTTGAGGTCGACGACGGCCCGGGACTCGGGAGCTGGTGCGTATTCGAACTTGGGCATCAGAGGTCCTTGGTGCTCAGTAGGCCGTGGAGGGGGAGTCGTCGGCGATGTAGTTGGCGCCGGAGTAGGCGCCGGTCGTCATCCGCTGGCGCTGGAGGAGGAGGTCGTTGAGCAGGCTGCTCGCGCCGAAGCGGAACCAGTGGTTGTCGAGCCAGTCGTCCCCGGCGATCTCGCTCACGGTGACGAGGAACTTGATCGCGTCCTTGCTCGTCTTGATGCCACCGGCGGGCTTGACGCCGACCTGGGTGCCGGTGAGATCGCGCCAGTCGCGCACGGCCTCGAGCATGATCAGCGTGACGGGAAGCGTTGCGGCGGGCTGGATCTTGCCGGTGCTCGTCTTGATGAAGTCGCCACCGGCGAGCATCGACAGCCAGCTGGCGCGGCGGACGTTGTCGTAGGTGTTGAGCTCGCCGGTCTCCATGATGACCTTGAGCCGAGCACGCGTTCCGTCGCCGCGATCGCAGACCTTTGTGACCTCGACGATCTGG
Source organism: uncultured Actinomycetota bacterium (assembly GCA_963807825.1). Lineage (GTDB taxonomy): Bacteria > Actinomycetota > Actinomycetes > Actinomycetales > Dermatophilaceae > Knoellia. The sequence goes on along the minus strand of CAWEDC010000024.1, from coordinate 92,664 downwards.
TTGAAGACGGTGAGGTAGTCGCCGGACAGGAACGCGCCACGGTCGATGACCATGTCGATCTCGTCGGCGCCGGCCTTGACCGCGTCCTTGGTGTCGGCGAGCTTGACGGGCATGCTCGCGCGGCCGCTGGGGAACGCCGTTGCGACGGCCGCGACCTTGACGCCGCTGTCGCCCAGGACTTCCTTGGCCGTCTCGACCATGTCGCCGTAGACGCAGACCGCTGCCGGGCGAGGGGTGCTGAGGTCGCTGGGGTCGGGGAGGAGCGCCTTGGCGGCGAGGCCACGCACGCGTCCCTTGGTGTCGGCGCCCTCGAGGGTCGTGAGGTCGATCATCGAGATGGCGAGGTCGATGGCCCAAGCCTTGCTCGTGGTCTTGATCGAGCGCGTGCCGAGGCCTGCCGCTCGGGCTTCGCAGCCGACCTGGTCGACGCCCGGCAGCCCGTGGAGCCAGCGCGTGAGGGACTGGTTGGTCAACCGCGAGACTCCGAGGAGATCTCTGGCGCGGGCCGTTGCGTCGAGCTCAGGGTCGACGGCCGTTTTTGTGGTGCTCACCCCCGGAGTGTATCCGCGCGGAGCACTACCTCTGCAGCCCCAGCAGATCAGGCTCAGGCGGCCCAGCAGTGACCCTCGCGGGCGTGCTCGAGCCAGCTGCCGAACTCCTCGGCGAACCGTTCCTGTTCCTCGTCGAGCTCGAGGTCTGGCGGCTCGTCGTCGGGGACGGCGCTGACCCAGCCCTCACCCAGGATGGGTGGTGCGGTGGAGTCGTGGACCCGGCCCGTGGGGGTCTGGATGCGTATGCCGTGTGGTCCCGTTCCGTCGAGCCCGGTCGCGCGCACGGCGAAGTACCACCCGACCTCTTCCTTGAGCAGGTTGTGGCGTTGGCAGAGCCCGCTGCCGTTGGTGCCGGTCGTGGCGCCGCCGTCATGAACAGGATGGACGTGGTCGGTCTCGATCGCGGGGGCGTCACACCACGGGACGCGGCAGGTCGGGTCGCGCAGCTCCAGGAAGCGGCGCAGTCCGCCCAGGAAGCGGCGCCGCGTGGAGTCGAGGGCGACAAGGTCACGGCCACTCGGGTCGGTGAACAGGCGCCGCAGCCACACGAACGCCTCGGCGTCGTGGGTGCTGGCGTCGCCGGTCGCGCCCCGTGCGCCAGCCGTGTGGCTGAGCACGTCGGCGATGTGCGCGCGGGCCTCCGCGCCGGGGATGACACCCCAGCCCGGGATCACCGCGACGTCGTCGTTCGGGGCGGTTCCACCGAACGCGGCAGGGAGCAGGACCCTGTCGGTCATGACGAGATTGACCTCGACGGGTTGCGGCTGACCCTTCGCCCGACCGGACAACAGCTCCAGGGCACGGTCGGCAAGCCACGCACCTTTCCCGCGGGTGTCGGCGCGGGCTGCTGCCACGGCGGCGTCCCACTGGTCGGCAGGCAGGTCGGGGTCGATGACATGACGACGTCCCTCTTCCGCAGTCAACGCCACGTGGGCTCCGATGATGTCCTTCATCGGTCCCAGGATCGACAGCCACGCCATCCCATCCGCGGCCGGGCGCACGGACATCCGGCGCGAGGCGACTGCGCGCCGGTTCCGCTCGGCCAACGACTCCGCGTCCAACGCTGCACCGGCGCGACGAGCCGCCCCCGCCAGCGCCTTGTCACCCAACGAACACATCGTGGGCGCGAGGCGCCGGTCCACCTCACGTCGGTGCTCGAGGCTGAGGCACGCGGTCTCGCGCACGAGGATCGCGGCTCGACGTTCGCTGAGCTCACCGCGGGTCAGCGCCGCCATCGTCTCGGGCATCTCCGCGACCAGTGCCTTCGCGACACCGACATGCTGGTCCGCCAGTGTTGGCGAGCAGCGCCGCGCCAACGCCAGGTCAGCGCGCACGCTGCGGGAGTCCTCACCCAACGATTCGCGATCCACCACCGATGCGGCGGTCAGACGAGCCTGCGCCGCAGCAGCCGCACCCTTCAACGCCTCCAGAGCGGACACCGCCGCGACCCGCTCCGGCGCGGTCAAACCCTCGGGATCGACGCTGGCCAACGAGGACAGGAAGGAGCGGACCTGAAGCTCAGGCCCGGCGAGCGATGGTGTCCCCTCCATGCCTCTCATCGTACACCTGTTCGCCGACAGTCGCAGGTTGTCCACACGCGAATTCCGTTGCAGCACAACTTATTTGCTCCGAAATATGGAGCAAGGTGACGTGTGCGCCTGATGGGATCACCGCGAAATTCAGTCGCGCCCAACCCACATCGGCGGGACCATCAGGCTGTGCCCCAGATCCCCCTGCAGACCGCGCGCCTCGACCTCGTTCCGCTCAGCGACGAGCACCTCGCCGACGAGATCGAGCTCGACGCCGACCCCGAGGTGACCCACTACGTCGGGCGGCCACGCCCGCACCGCCGACGAGGTGCGCGCCTCGCACACCCAACGAATGGATCGGGGTCGCCAGGTCGACGGTCTCGGCTTCTGGGCCGGGTTCGCCAGGGACGAGCCCGGTCGACCCCTCGTCGGCTGGTGGATTCTCGGGCCACTGCACGGGCCGGACCAGGGCGACTGGCGGACGACGCCCAGCGTCGCCGAGCTCGGCTACCGCCTCCATCGGCGCTTCTGGCAGCAGGGGCTGGCGAGCGAGGGATCGCGAGAACTGCTGCGTCACGGGTTCGAGGACCTCGGACTGCGACGCGTCATCGCGCAGGCAGTGACGGACAACGCCGGCTCGCGGTCGGTGATGCAGTCAGTCGGGATGACCTTCGTCCGTTCGTGGGATGAGCCCGAGGGTGAGGTCGAGTACGCCCTGACCCGCCACGCCTGGTTCTCCCGCCATCTCGACTGAGCGCACCGGCATACCCGATTTGGTATGCCGTCAGTTCCGGCGACGCTGCCACCACCGCTTGCGCGGTGGCGCCGGCTCGTTGAGGGCCGCCGCCACAACGGCTGCCTCGGCTGCGGCAGCCGCACGCTCGGTCCGCAGCTCCCGCCATCGCTCGACCATCGGCTCGATCTCCACGGTCGGCGCCCAGATTGGTGACTCCTTGCCGAACGCGGGTCGGCGGCGGTCGTCGAGCACGCGCAGGTTGTAGTCACGCAGCACCTCGCGGACGCCGTCCTCGGTCCGGACGTCGAGGAGCGACTCGGGAAAGCTCGCGTGCTCGCGCCGCAGGATCATCACCGAAGGCATCGCGTCGGCCGGGTCGAGGCCCTCACGAGCCATCATCTTCTTGACCCACCAGTCCGGGTCCGGGTCGTCGAGACCCGTCAGCGGTTTGCCGGCGCCCGGCAGGTTGTCGAACTCACCGCGCTCCTGCGCTTCACGGATCTGCTTGTCGACCCACGACTCGTGAAAGGCCATGACACCAGTGTGCCAACGCAACCGGTCAGGCGGGCTGGTGGCGGTCGTTCGAGGTCTTGTCGGCCGCCATGGGCGCACACGTCAGCGCGCCGGGAGGCGCGCAGTGCGCAGCCCGGCCGCCTGAGGCCCGAGGAGTCAGAGAGCGGTGGCGGCCTCGAAGTCGGACCTGATTCCGGCCAGACGCGAGGCCGCCACAGACCGCGCACCCGCCAGGTCGCCCTCCGACACCGCCTGGATGACCTCGAGGTAGACCTTGAGCTTCGGCTCCGTCCCCGAGGGGCGCACGATGACCCGGGAGTCGTCCGCCAGGAAGTAGCGCAGACCCTCGGTCGGCGGCAGCCCACCGTCGCCAGCCGCAAGGTCGTCGACGCGCGAGACCTCAACTCCTGCAACGGTGCTCAATGGTTGGGCGCGCAGTCGGGCCATGATCTGGTCGATGAGGGCGAGGTCCTCGACGCGCACCGAGAACGCGTCGGTCGCGTGCACACCGTGCTTGACGGCGAGCTCGTCGAGCCGCTCCGTGATGGAGCCACCCGTAGCCTTGAGCGTTGCCGCGATCTCGGCCACCACCAGCGCAGCCGAGACACCGTCCTTGTCACGCACCTGCCCGGGGTCGACGCAATATCCCAGTGCCTCTTCGTAGCCATAACGCAGGCCCGGCACGCGCGAGATCCACTTGAACCCGGTCAGCGTCTCCTCGTGCGCGATGCCGACCGAACGGCACACGGTGGCGAGCATCCGGGACGACACGATCGAGTTCGCGAACACGGCATCCGCGGGCACGCCGCGATCCAGCAGGTGCGCACCCAGCAGGACTCCGACCTCGTCGCCGCGCAGCATCCGCCAGCCACCAGGGCCGGGCACGGCGACGGCGCACCGGTCGGCATCGGGGTCGTTGGCGATGACGACATCGGGTCCGGTCTGCTCGGCCAGCTCGAGTGCCGCGTCCATGGCGCCGGGCTCCTCGGGGTTCGGGAACGGCACGGTCGGGAAGAGCGGGTCCGGCTCGTGCCTGACTCGGAACCGGGCAGCGGAGCGGCATACCCGGCAGCGACGAACGCACGTGCGACGGTCTCGGAACCCACGCCGTGCAGCGCGGTGTGCACGACGACCAGGTCGCGAGGGGTCTGCGGCGAGACGACGTCGATGACGTGGGTCAGGTAGCTCTCGAGCACCTCGTCGTCGAGCGTCTCCCAGCCGTCGTCGGCCAGGGGCACGTCCAGGGTCCGCTCGATGCGCGAGATCTCGGCAGCGATGTCGACGTCGGACGGCGACACGATCTGCGAGCCGTCACCGAGATAGACCTTGTAGCCGTTGTCCTGCGGCGGGTTGTGGCTCGCCGTGACCATGACGCCCGCGTCAGCGCCGAGGTGCCGAATCGCATACGCGAGAACGGGTGTGGGCAGCGGCCGCGGCAGCACCGAGGCGCGCCCACCGGCACCGAGGACGACCGCAGCGGTGTCACGAGCGAAGACGTCGGAGTTGAACCGCGCGTCGAAACCGATGACGACAAAGGGCTCCGGGACTGTCTTCTTCAGGTATGCCGTGATGCCGGCTGCCGCTCGAATGACGACTGAGCGGTTCATCCGGTTCGGTCCACCGCCGAGGGCGCCGCGCAGGCCGGCGGTACCGAACTGGAGGAGTCCCGACATGCGGTCGAGGAGGTCCTCGGTTGCGGCTGAGTCACCTGCGCCGACTGCCTCGATGACGGCTTCCAGCTCCGCCTTGGTCTTCGCGTCGGGGTCGTCGGCGGCCCACGCGCGGGCAGCCTCGATGGCCTCGGTCACCTGCAGGTCGGTCGCCGTCATGAGACTCCCTCTCAGATCTTCGCGACGACAGCGGCGAGGAGTTGGCCGCAGCGTTCGGCCGCGGCCTTGCCGGCCTCGAGCACCTCTGCGTGGTTGAGCGGGGTCTTGGAGATGCCGGCCGCCGGGTTGGTCACGAGCGAGATGCCGAGGACGTCCATGCCGCTCTGGCGGGCCGCGATGGCCTCGAGCGAGGTGGACATGCCGACGAGGTCGCCACCGATGACCTTGGCCATCTGGACCTCGGCCGGGGTCTCGTAGTGCGGGCCGCGGAACTGCACGTAGACGCCCTCGTCGAGGCTGCCGTCGACCTCGCGGGCCAGGTCGCGCAGCCGTGGGGTGTAGACGTCGGTGAGGTCGACGAAGTTGGCGCCCTCGATGGGGGAGTGCGCAGTCAGGTTGATGTGGTCGCGGATGAGTACGGGGGTTCCGGGAGGCCACTCCTCGCGCAGGCCGCCGCAGCCGTTGGTGAGGACGATGCTGCGACACCCCAGAGCCGCTGCGGTGCGGATGTTGTGGACGACCGCGCGCACCCCGTGGCCCTCGTAGAAGTGGGTGCGGGTGCCGAATACCAGAGCGCGACGACCCGTGTTGCCAATGGCGACCGAGCGCATTGTCCCCGAGTGACCCGCGACGGCGGCCTTGCCGAAGCCGGGCACGTCGGTGTTCTCGATCTCGGTCAGCGTCTCGCCGATGAGGTCACCGGTCTGTCCCCAACCGGAGCCGAGGACAAGTGCCACGTGGTGGCTCTCGATCCCGGTGCGTTCGCGGATCACCGCAGCAGCAGCTCCCGCAACAGCGAAGGGATCGGTCGCCGGGTCGGACAGGTCAAGGGCGCGCTCGGGCGCGGGCGTCGAACTCATTGGCTCAGACTAGGGGCACGGGTCCGGTCTCAGACAGCGACTGCGAGAGCTCGGTCGCCGCGCGGCCGCAGTCGCACGCGGTCGCCCGGCGCGAAGCTCGTCACCTCGGTGTTGGAGACGCGTGCGACGACACGATCCCCGTCGTCCGTGGTCGTGACGACGCTGCCGTGGCTGCCGAGGAAGCTCGACGACACGACAGTGGCGTTGGCCTCGGCTCCTGAGTCGATGAGCACGCCCTCCGGGCGCACGAGCAGGACCGCGGCACCACTGGCGGGGGAGCCGGGAAGGAGGGGGACGCGTCCACCCCAGACCTGCGCGGCTCCGTTCTCGACGGTCGTGCCCACGCGGTTGGTCACCCCCACGAAGTCCGCCACGAACTCGGACACCGGCGACGAGTACAGGGTGTCAGGGGCGGCCAACTGTTCGAGGCGACCCGCATTCATCACGCCGACCCGGTCCGCGACGGCCAACGCTTCCTCCTGGTCGTGGGTGACGAAGAGGGTGGTCGTGCCCACCTCGAGCTGGATCCGGCGGATCTCGTCACGGAGCTGCACGCGGACCTTCGCGTCGAGCGCGGACAGGGGCTCGTCGAGGAGGAGCACCTGCGGCTCGATGGCGAGTGCCCGGGCCAGTGCCACGCGCTGCTGCTGGCCGCCGGACATCTGGTGCGCGAACCGGTCCGCCTGCGCGGAGAGGCCGACGAGGTCGAGCATGTCGGCTGCTCGCTTGGCCCGGGCGCCCCTGTCCTGCTTGCGGAGCTCGAGGCCGAACTCGACGTTCTGTCGAGCCGTCATGTGCGGAAAGAGGCTGTAGGCCTGGAAGACCATGCCCATGTCGCGCTTGTTGGTCGAGACGTCCGTGAGGTCCCGACCGCCGACGACGATCCGTCCGGAGTCGGGGTCCTCGAGACCGGCGAGGCACCGCAGAGCGGTCGTCTTGCCGCAACCCGACGGGCCGAGCAGGGCGATGAACTCACCCGGCTCCATGTGCAAGGTGAAGCCGTCGAGCGCACGCACACCCCCGGCATACTCACGGGTGATCTCGGAGAGCTCGACGGCGACTCCGGTCGCCGAGGTGATGGCGCTGGTGGTCATGACTTCCTTTCCTTGCGCGAACCGACGAAGGACATCGCGAAGAGGACGACGAATGCGAAGGCGAGCGACGCCAGTCCGACGGCCACGCTGATGCGGGCGTCGGACTTGCCCAGTTCGTACATCGCGACCTGGAGGTTCTTGTAGGCGAACAGGTTGGCGAGGGTGAACTCGCCGAGGACGAGGGCGACCGAGAGGAAGCTCGCCGAGAGGACGGCCGTGCGCAGGTTGGGCAGGATGATCCGCCACATCACCGTGAACCAGCTCGCTCCGAGGGAGCGGGCCGCTTCGGCCAGGGTCCTGACGTCGATCGCCCTGAGCCCGGCATCGAGTGCCCGATAGGCATACGGGAGAACGAGAATGACGTAGGCGAAGGCGAGCCACACGGCCGCTCCACCGAGGAGGTAGACGACCCAGGCATAGACCGGGGTGAGCCCGACGACGAGCACGATCGCCGGCACCGTGAGCGGGAGCAGGCAGATGAACTCGACGACCCGGGACAGGCCCGGCAGGCGCAGCCGCACCCACGTCATCGTCGGCACCAGCAGCACGAGCATGATCGCGACCGTGACGACCGCGAGGGCGATCGAGGCGAGGATGCCGGAGACCAGCACGGGGTAGTCGGCGTTGAGGGTGCGCACGTCGAGGATCGTCGTCCACGTCTCGGCGCTGCGGCCACCGCCCGTTCCGCGCGCCCGGGTCGTGAACTCGAACGCCGCCAGCATGGGCAGGGCGAAGAAGGTCAGGACGATGCCCACGACGACCCAACGGAACACGGTCTGCTTGCGCCGCAACGCTGCTCGCTGGCCGCTCATCGCTGCATCCAGACGCTCGCGCGCTTGTCGAGGCGGGTGTAGATCGTCATGACGATGGCGACGACGACGACCATCGCGAGAGCCATGGCCTTGCCGACGTTCTCCTGACCGAGGATCACCTCGGAGCTGAGCGTCCCGCCGATCGCCAGCGGCACGAGGGGCGAGCCCTGGGAGACGAGGGCCGCAGCGGTCGCATAGGCGCTGAAGGCGTTGGTGAACAGCAGCAGGGTCGCGCCGACGAAGGGCGGCCAGAGCACCGGTCCGGCAACCTTGCGCCAATAGGTCCAGGTCGTCCCGCCCAGCGTCTCGCTGGCCTCACGCCACTGCGGACGAAGTCCCTCGACGGCGGGCAGGAAGACGATGAGCATGAGCGGGATCTGGAAGTAGAGGTAGACGAGCATGAGGCCCTTGTCCCACTCATAGAGCCAGATGCCTGACCCCAGGTCGAGCCCGAAGGCACCGGCCCACGTGGTGAGCAGCCCGCCGAACCCGAAGCTGGCGATGAAGGCAAAGGCCAGCGCAACGCCACCGAACTGCGCAAGGACACCACACAGCGAGGTGACGAAACGCTTGAGGAGACCGTCGCGCGCGGCGGTGCTCACGGCATACGCAAGAACGGCACCGATGACGGCACCCACGACCGCGGTGACACCGGAAAGGATGAGCGACTGGGTGAGCGCCTTGACGAAGGCCGGCTGACCCAGCGCGGTGATGTTGCCGAGGGTCGGTCGGTTGTCGGGGTCGAGGAAGGCCCCGATGATGACGACGAGCGTCGGGACGAGCAGGAAGACCGCGGTGTAGGCGAAGAAGGGCACGACGCCCATCAAGGCGCCCGACGGACGACGTCCGCCGAGCGCCCTGCGGGGTGCTGGTGTTGCGGGGTCGGACAAGGTGTCAGCCGATGGCGTTCGCCCAGGCGGTGGCCAGTGCGGCCTTGGCCTTGTCGGTGTCCTCGGACGACGGGATGGTGACGGTGCCCGTCTTGGGCAGGGCCGCGGCCGCAGCTGCGTCGATCGTGCCCGCGGTGGTCAGCTCGTCGAAGAGGACGGGCTTGGCGCCGCCCTTGAGCCAGCCGTTCTGGCCGTCGGCGCTGTAGAGGTACTCCTGCCAGAGGCGAGCGGCCGCCGGGTGCGGGGCGTCCTTGCTGATGGCCTGCACGTAGTAGGTCATGAGGGCCGCGTTGTCCGGGGCCCACAGCTTCCACGTCGGGACCTTCGCCGTGACGCCGACCTGGTTGTAGGACCAGTCGAAGACGACGGGCGTCTGGCCGGACTCGATGGTCGCCGGGGTCGGGTCGACGGGCAGGAAGTTGCCGGCCTTCTTGAGGGACGAGAACCAGGCGATGCCCTTGGCCGGGTCGGCAGCAGTGCCACCCTCGGCGAGGGAGACCATCTGGACGCCGGCGAAGGCCGCGCCGGCCTTGGTCGGGTCACCGTTGAGGGCGACCTTGCCCTTGTACTCCGGCTTGAGCAGGTCGGCGAGCGAGGTCGGGGCCGGCACCTTGGACGAGTCGTAACCCACGGTCATGAGGCCGCCGTAGTCGTTGACCCACAGGCCGTTGCTGTCCTTGAGGTCGGCGGGGATCTTGTCGAAGGCTTCCACCTTGTATGCCGCGAAGGTCGCCGTGTTGGCGAGGGCGACCGCCGGGCCGAGGTCGAAGACGTCGGGTGCGGTGGCCTGACCCTTGAGGCGGGTCGCCGTCGAGATCTCGTCGGCGCTGGTGCCGTCGGGCTGGTCGCTCGTGACCTTGATCTTGGGGTACTTCGCCTGGAAACCCTTGATGATCTCGCCGTAGTTGGCCCAGTCCGGCGGCAGGGCGATGACATTGAGCGCGCCCTCCTTCTCGGCGGCGGCGACGAGAGCGTCCATGCCGCCCAGGTCCTTGGCGGACGTGGCGGTGGCTGCGTTGACCGTGCCGCTGGTCCCGGTCGCGGCCGGAGTGTCCTTGGCGGGCGGCGAGCAGGCGGCAACGGTGGCTGCGGTGAGGCCGGCGAGCGCGATGAAGGCGCCGCGTGTCAGTGCTCGAGTCATGTCAATCCTTGTGCGAGAGCAAGATGGTGCTCCGACCTTGGCAGCAGCCATCGGGGCGCGGGGACGCCCTATTGGGACGCTAGACCCATTCGGGGACGGGCGGGGCGGAACTCGTGTCCACGCGGCGAGGCCATGATGAACGGTTGGTGCGGGTCGGTTCGCTGTCGGGGGGATGCGAGGATGGGCGCCGTGAAAGCGCGAAGCAGTCGAGTGGTCATCGTGGGTGGGGGTCCGGGCGGCTATGAGGCGGCCCTCGTGGCAGCTCAGCTCGGGGGTGAGGTCACGATCGTCGACCGCGACGGTCTCGGCGGTGCAGCGGTGCTCACCGACTGCGTGCCGTCGAAGACGCTCATCTCGACGGCCGACTACATGTCGGAGTTCGAGACGGCGGCCCACCTCGGTGTCCACCTCGAGGACGGTGAGGGCGACGCGGTCAGCGACGCCAAAGCCGAACTCGCAGAGGTCAATTCACGCGTCAAGGACTTGGCCGCGGCCCAGAGTCGCGACATCGGCGAACGCGTGGCCGAGGTCGGTGTGCGCGTCCTGCCGGGCACCGGTCGCCTGCTGTCCGCGACGCGCGTCGAGGCGACCCTCGAGGACGGCACGACCGAGCTCGTCGACGCCGATGTCGTCCTCATCGCCACCGGAGCCACGCCTCGCACCATGGCGACCGCGGAGCCGGACGGCGAACGCATCCTCACCTGGCAGCAGATCTATGAGCTCGATGCCCTGCCCGAGCGGCTCATCGTCGTCGGATCCGGCGTCACTGGTGCCGAGTTGGCGCAGGCCTACCTCGGCCTCGGTTCCGACGTCGTCCTCGTGTCCTCGCGTGACCGCGTGCTCCCGGGTGAGGACCCGGACGCCGCCACGGTCATCGAGGACGTGTTCAAGCGTCGTGGCATGGAAGTGCTCGGACAGTCGCGCATGGCCGCAGTCGAACGCCGTGGTGACGGTGTCGTCGTCAAGCTCGTGGACGGTCGCGAGGTCGAGGGATCACACGCCCTGCTCGCCGTCGGCTCCATCCCGCAGACCTCCGGCATGGGACTCGAGGAAGTCGGTGTCGAGCTCAAGGAGTCCGGCCACATCGCGGTCGATCGCGTCTCCCGCACCTCCGTTCGAGGCGTGTATGCCGCGGGCGACTGCACCGGTGTCCTTCCCCTTGCGTCCGTGGCGGCGATGCAAGGACGTATCGCGATGTCGCACGCGCTCGGTGACGCCGTGGCTCCGCTCAACCTCGGAGTCGTCTCGGCCAACATCTTCACCGACCCCGAGATCGCGACCGTCGGCATCTCCCAGAAGGCCATCGACGACGGCACGGCCGACGCCGACGTCGTCATGCTCCCGCTGTCGCGCAACCCGCGCGCGAAGATGTCGGGCATCAACGATGGCTTCGTGAAACTGTTCGCGCAGAAGGGTTCTGGCGCGGTCATCGGTGGAGTGGTCGTGGCGCCCCGCGCGTCCGAGCTGATCTTCCCCGTCACCCTGGCGGTGCACCACCGGCTCAACGTCGACCAGGTGGCGAGCACCTTCACGGTCTACCCGTCGCTCTCCGGTTCGATCGCCGAGGCGGCCAGGCGGCTCCACGCCACCGGTATCTGAATCCTCGGACGGGCAGTTGCCAAGCCCCACTTCGACCCCTCCCGTGGCTAGTTTGGAAATCATCCGAACCCGACTCTGTGGGAGAGATTCACGATGAGTGACCAGAAGCAGCCGATCAGCAGCGACGAGGCCTTCAACAAGGCCAAGGACCTCGCCAAGGACAACCCCGACACCGCACGCGGCGCCATCGACAAGGTCGAGGATCTCCTCGACAAGCAGACGGGCGGGAAATTCTCGGGCCTCATCGACAAGGGCGGCGACTTCATCGAGAAGCAGCTGGGCATCCCGAGCAACGAGGGCGGCACGGTTCCCGCCGAGCCCACCACGCCGAGCACGCCGACCCCGGGCGACCCGAGCACGCCGCCCGCAGACCCGGGCGCCACGCCCACCACGCCGGCCGAGCCGAGCACGCCGAGCACGCCGGCCGAGCCGAGCACCCCGGCCGAGCCGAGCACCCCGGCCGAGCCGAGCACGCCGTCCGCTCCGGAGCAGCCCGCCGAGGTCCCCGTGCCGAACCCGTCCCCGGGCACCGGCGACCCCCAGCCGCAGCAGGACCCGACCGCACCGAGCGACGCGCCCGACACCACCGCTCCGTCGACCATCCCCGGCGAGGGCGCCGAAGCCCCGTCCGACCCGTCGTTCCCGCCCCCGGACGCCGAGCCGCCGGCCCAGGGTTCCCCGAGCGAGGGCGAGTCCGGTGGGCTCCCCGAGGGCGGGGCGACCCAGCAGGGGGATCCGGGTTCAGCGACGACGCCCGGCGGTAGCCAGCCCGCGGACGGTGGCGAGACCCTCGACCTCGGTCAGGACGACACCTCCGGTCGCTGAGTCGACCACAGCGTCACGCAACGCACGCCCCGTGAGCCGGCTGACCGGCATACGGGGCGTGCGTTTGTGTTGTGCGACAGGCGAACTCAGCCGTGCTGGCCGACCACGGTGACGTCGGTGATCCACACAGGCTGGGCGGGCGGCCCGTCGAGATCGGTGTCAGCGATGCCGGCCTCGACGATGGCGTCCAAGGCCTCGAACCCGCTGATCAGGTGGCCCATGACGGTGTAGTTCGGCGAGATGTTGGCAAAGCTGTGGACGACGAAGAACTCACTGCCGTTGGTCCCCGGCCCCTGGTTGCCCATGGCGATCGTGCCGCGCGGATAGGTCAGGGAGGGCGTGACCTCGTCGTCGAACTCGTAGCCCGGGCCGCCCTCCTCCTGCCGATAGATGTCACCGCACTGGAGGACGCCGAGGCGGGCCGAGTTCGTCAGGCGGAAGCACTGGCTGGCGTCGTAGAAGTCGGCCTTGGCGAGGTGCGCGAGGCTCCCGACGGCGCAGGGCGCGAGCTCTCGGTCCAGGCGGAAGACCATCGGCCCGTAGTTCGTCGCGATCTCGACGTCGACGGTGCCGTGGGACTTCTGCTTGGCCTTCGGGAGGTCGACGGGGCGGGCCGCGGGACGATCCGGTGTGGGCCGGAACTCGCAGGTCGCCGGTGGCTTGGCCTGCTCAGACGCCGCGTATGCCGTGCCGCTCGGCACGATCGCGGCCGCCAGGAGGGCGCCCGTCACCGATGCCGTGGCGAGGGTGCGTCGAACGGTGCTGGAGAGAAGGGTCATCCCTCGAACGTAGCGACGCGGCGCCGATCCCGCTCGGTGAGCAGGGTCGACGCCGCGTCGATGACGAGCGGGGTGCGCGGGCGCGGTCAGGCGTCCTTGATCTCGCAGAGGACGGCGCCGTTGGTCACCGTGGCGCCCACCTCGGCGGTGAGACCGGTGATGGTTCCGGCCTTGTGAGCGGTGATCGGCTGCTCCATCTTCATGGCCTCGAGCACGACGATGAGGTCACCGGCTGCGACGGTGGCGCCCTCCTCGACGCCGACCTTGACGATGGTTCCCTGCATGGGTGCGGTGAGCGAGTCGCCGGATGCCGCGGCACCGGCCTTGCTGCCGCCGGAGCGCTTGGGCGCCTTCTTCTTGGCAGCGCCACCGCCGCCGCCACCGAGGGCGAGCCCGGCGGGGAGGACGACCTCGAGGCGACGACCGCCGACCTCGACGGTGACGCGCTGACGCTCGCCCTGGTCCTCGGCACCCTCTGCGGCGTCGCCGGCGTAGGCCGGGATCTGGTTGTCGAACTCGGTCTCGATCCAGCGGGTGTGGATCGTGAAGGCAGCGTCACCCTCGGGCGCGAACGCCGGGTCGGAGACGATGGCGCGGTGGAACGGCAGGACGGTCGGCATGCCGTCGACCTCGAGCTCGGCAAGCGCGCGGCGGGAGCGGGCGAGAGCTTCCTTGCGGGTGCGGCCCGTGACGATGAGCTTGGCGATCATCGAGTCGAACGCGCCGGCGACGGTGTCGCCCTCGACGATGCCGGCGTCCCAGCGCACGCCCGGGCCCTGCGGGACGACCATGCGTGAGACGGTGCCCGGCGCGGGCATGAAGTTGCGGCCGGCGTCCTCGCCGTTGATGCGGAACTCGAAGGAGTGCGCGATCGGGGTGGGGTCGTCGTAGCCCAGCTCTTCGCCGTCGGCGATGCGGAACTGCTCACGCACGAGGTCGATGCCGGTGACCTCTTCGGTGACGGGGTGCTCGACCTGGAGGCGGGTGTTGACCTCGAGGAAGCTGATCGTGCCGTCGTGGGCGACGAGGTACTCGCAGGTGCCGGCGCCGACGTAGCCGGCCTCGCGCAGGATGGCCTTGGAGGCGCGGACCAGCTCGGCGTTCTGCTCGTCGGTGAGGAAGGGTGCGGGCGCCTCCTCGACGAGCTTCTGGTTGCGGCGCTGGAGGGAGCAGTCGCGGGTCGAGACGACGACGACGTTGCCATGCTGGTCGGCGAGGCACTGGGTCTCGACGTGGCGCGGCTTGTCGAGGAACTTCTCGACGAGGCACTCGCCCCGGCCGAAGGCGGTGACGGCCTCGCGGACGGCGGACTCGAACAGCTCGGGGATCTCCTCGAGCGTGTGGGCGACCTTGAGACCGCGACCGCCGCCGCCGTAGACCGCCTTGATGGCGATGGGCAGACCGAACTCCTTGGCCAGGGCGACGACCTCGTCAGCGTCCTTGACCGGGTCCTTGGTGCCGGGGGCCAGCGGCGCGTTCGCCTTGACCGCGATGTGCTTGGCCTTGGCCTTGTCGCCGAGGGAGTCGATCGCGGCGGGGCCGGGGCCGATCCAGATGAGGCCGGAGTCGATGACCTTCTGCGCGAACTCGGCGTTCTCGGCGAGGAAGCCGTAGCCCGGGTGGACCGCGTCGGCGCCGGCTTCCTTGGCGACCTCGATCAGCTTGTCCTGCAGGAGGTAGGAGTCCGCGGGGGTCGTGCCGCCGAGCGCGAAGGCCTCGTCGGCGACCTTGACGTGCAGGGAGTCACGGTCGGGCTCTGCGTAGACCGCGACGGAGCCGATGCCGGCGTCCTTGCAGGCGCGAGCGATGCGGACGGCGATCTCGCCACGGTTGGCGATGAGGACTTTGCTGATGGCCATGACCCGGACTGTAGTAGGTCGCCGGAGTCGGTGTGGGCCGTGGTGGCGCGGGGTGCGTCACACCCTGCGTGCTTCAGACTCCGAGTGACTGGGCGAGGACGCGCAGGCCACGTTCGAGGTCGGCGCGCTGGGTGGGGGAGAGGACTGCCAGCAGGCGCTCCTCGTTGGCCAGGTGGGCCGCGAACGCCTTGTCGATGAGCTTCTTGCCGGCGGGCGTGAGGGCCACGAGCCGCGACCGGCCGTCGGTTCCGCTGGGCCGGCGCTCGACGAGCCCGAGAGTGACCAGGCGATCGACGCGCTTGGTCACGGCGCCGGATGTCACGACGGTGAAGTCGGAGAGGTCCGAGGGTGTGAGGGCGAAGTCCCCACCCTGGCGTCGGAGCGTCGCGAGCACATCGAATTCGCCCTCGCCGAGCCCGAACTCGTTGTAGACGCGCACGAGTTCGGTCGTGAGGGCGTTGGCGACGCGGTGCATCCGTCCGATGACGAGGAAGGGGGTCGGGTCCAGGTCGGGCCGTTCGGCACGCCATTGGGCGACGACGTGATCTGCCGTGTCGGGCTGGTTCTCGCGCTGGTTCTCGGGCACGGACTGGAATATACCTTCCCCGGAAGGTATTATCTCTTCCATGGAAACTAGTTCCGGGAAGAAGCTGGGTGGGCTGGCTCTCGTCGCCGTCACCGCGATCGCTCCGATCGTCTGGGGCTCCACGTATGCCGTGACGCACCTCTATCTCCCGGCCGACCGTCCGCTGTTCGCAGGCGTCATGCGGATCCTCCCCATCGGACTCCTCATGCTGGCCTGGCACCGCCGCCTTCCTCGGGGCTCGTGGTGGTGGCGCTCCGTCGTCCTCGGCACCTTGACGATGGGCCTGTTCGTCGCTTTCCTCTTCATCGCTGCCACCAGACTGCCGAGTGGGCTCGGGTCGACCATGACGGCCATCGCCCCGCTCATCACGATGGGACTGGCGTGGGCCTTCCTGCGGGAGCGCTCCACCACGGCCACCATCGTGGCCTCCCTCGTCGGTGCGCTGGGCGTCCTCCTCCTCGTCCTCCAGGGAGACGGCGGCGGCCACGTCGACCTGATCGGGCTCCTCGCCTCCATCGGTGCCGTCACGTCCGCCAGCACCGGGTTCGTCCTCACCAAACGATGGACCGCGCATGAGAGCGTCACCGTCGTCACGTCGTGGCAGTTGGTCGCTGGCGGGCTCGTGCTCCTCCCGTTCGCCGCGCTCATCGAAGGTCCGCCACCCTCGATGCCCGTTGTCGGGCTGGTTGGCACTGGCCTACCTCGGTCTCATCGGCTCCGGGGTCGCCTACGTCGCCTGGTTCAAGGGGCTCGCATCGATGAGTGCCGGCGCAGTCGCCGTCATCGGACTGCTCAACCCCGTCGCCGGCACCCTCCTCGGAGTCGTCCTCCTCGGAGAGCCGTTCGGACCCATCCACCTCCTCGGCATGGGACTCGTCCTTGGCAGCGTCCTCCTGGCCCAGCCGCAGTTCCGGTCAGCCCTGCGCAAGGGCACCCGTCAACGCAAGCCGAGAACCCGGCATACGGTGGATGTATGCCCATCAACGACATCGTCCTGAAGTCCGGATCGACCGAGGTCAACATCCCGCAGCTCGGATTCGGCGTGTGGCAGGTCCCCGACGCCGACGTCGACGCCGCAGTCCTCACCGCGCTCGAGACCGGCTACCGCCACATCGACACCGCCAAGCTCTACAACAACGAGGCCGGTGTTGGGCGCGCCCTTGCGGCCACCGACGTCCCGCGCGATGACATCTTCGTGACGACCAAGGTGTGGCCGAGCGAGTTCGGTGCTCAGGAGACCGTTGACTCGTTCAACGGTTCCATGGAACGGCTCGGCCTCGAGACCCTCGACCTGCTCCTCCTGCACTGGCCCTTCCCCGAGCAGGGCAACTACGTCGACGCGTGGAAGGCCCTTCAGGCCCTGCGCGACGCCGGACGGGTGCGCGCCATCGGCGTCTGCAACTTCCAGGTCGACCACCTGCAGCGGCTCTTCGACGAGACCGGTGAATGGCCCTCGATCAACCAGATCGAGCTCCACCCCTACCTCCAGCAGCGCGAGGTCGCCGAGTTCAACGCCGAGCACGGCATCGTGACACAGGCCTGGAGCCCGCTCGCGTCCGGCAAGGAGGTCCTCGACGACGCCGTGATCGGCGCAATCGCGGCTCGCCTCGGGGCCACGCCGGCCCAGGTGATCATCGCGTGGCACCTCGCCCGCGGCTTCGTCGTCCTCCCCAAGTCGGTGACGCCGTCGCGCATCGCCGAGAACTTTGCGTCGACGTCAGTCACGCTGACCGAGGCGGACATGTCCGAGATCGCCGCGCTCGACCGCGGGTTCCGCACCGGCCCCAACCCCGACGAGTTCAACGGCTGACGCTCGGCTGGTCTCGCTCGTTTCACTCGCGCAGAAAGGTCGATTCGCCGCCATCCCATCCGCACTCGCGCGCTGAGCGCGCTTCGTGCTCCCGCCAGGCCCAGCCAGCGGCGAATCGACCTTTTTGCGCTCGCCTCGTCGCCTCCCAGCCTCGCTGGGTCTTATCCCTGCTCGCCTCACGCTTCTGGCCTACCGGCGGACTATCAGCTCGGGGCCTCGGAGGGCGACTCCGTGCTTGAGGGCACCGGGCGGATCGGCAGCTGATAGTCGGGCGGTTGCTCAGACGGGGAGGAGGCGGCTGACGAACTCTCTCAATTGGGCGACGTTGCGGCATTCGTGCATGTCGACGATCTCGCTGTAGCGCAGGGCTACTGAGTCGCCGCTGGACCACATGCGGGCGGGTTCGGGGTTGAGCCAGGAGACGTGGCGGGCGTGGCCGGCGATCTCGCGGAGCATGTCGAACTGCGGGTCGGTGTGGTTGGAGCGGGCGTCGCCGAGGATGAGGACGGCGGTGCGGTGGCCGATGGCGTCGAGGTGGTTCTCGACGACGTCGGCGAAGACCGCGCCGTAGTCGCTGTTGCGGTGCCAGCGGGTCATCCGCGAGAGGTCGTCGAACGCACCGCTGAGGTCGCTGCCGGGGGCGGCGCCGATGATCTCGTCGGTGAGGTCGTCGACGCGGTTGACGAAGCCGAGGATGCGCACGCGTCGGAACTGGGTCGCGAGGGCCTGGACGAGCAGGATCGTGAAGCGGGAGAAGCCCGCGACGGATGAGGACAGGTCGCAGAGGACGACGAGGTCGGGGCGGTGCGGGCTCGCGTGCTCGAGGGCCGGACGGATGGGTATGCCGCCCGTCGACAGTGAGCGACGCAGCGTGCGTCGCACGTCGATGCGGCCCCGCGACGCGCGTCGGCGGCGGGCTGCGAGCCGCGTCGCGAGTTTGCGGGAGAGCGGCTGGATCGCGCCGCGGAGCTCGTCGAGCTCGGCCGGCCCAGCGAGGAGGAAGGGTGTCTGTTCGGCAGGTGGGCGGACGGCATACCGGCTGATCCGTTCGGCGCCACGGGCCTCGGCGTTGCGGCGGCGGGTCTCGGCCTCGACCCTGCGGCGGAAGGCCGCGACTCCCGTGCGGAGCTCGTCGCGGGTGAAGCGCGAGGCGAAGTTGTTGCCGGAGGCGGGGCCACTCACGCCGGAGCCCGAGCCACCGGAGCCACCGCTGCCGTCTCCGGATCCACCGGGCGCTTCCTCGGCGGCGTCCTGCATACGGGCCAGGGCTGCGGCGATGGCGGTCTGTGGTGCGAGGGTGTCGAGGGCCTGTTGCGCCGAGAAGGAGCCGGTGGTCGCGGCGTTGGCGAGGGCGCCGAGCTCGGCGACGACCCGGGCTGCGAGCTCGTCGAGCGCGCGTTCATCGCCCGCGGCCAGGGCTCGGGCGAGGTCGTCGCGCAGTTCGGCGGCGCGGGAGCGACGGTCCTCGAGGGTGGCTGGTGGCGCATCCGCGTCGACGCCCGAACGCTCGCCAAGGGCTGCGGGGAACCACACGTCATACAAGTCGTCGAAGACCTGCCGCTGTCCCGCACGGCGCAGGAGGGCGGCGGCAAGACCCTCGCGCAGGCGCACGCGGTCGTCGAGCCCGAGGACATGAGCGGCGGCACCCGCGTCGACGATCTCGCTCGTGCCGACGATGACTCCGTGGCCGCGCAGGGCGCGGGCGAAGCCGACGAGGCGGGCATCGAGTGCAGTGGACATGGTGGCGGTCCGGTCAGGCGGGGGCGGGCAGGTCGAGGGCGATGGCCGCGCGCTCGATGTCGTCCTGGTGCTTGAGGAGGACACCGAGGTTGTCGCGGACAAGTTCGGCACTGAGGTCGCTGTCCTGGGTGGCGCCGAGGGCGATCAGAGTGCGTGCCCAGTCGACGGTCTCGGAGACGGACGGTGCCTTGCGCAGGCGGAGTTCGCGCAACCGCTGG
Source organism: uncultured Actinomycetota bacterium (assembly GCA_963807825.1). Classification (GTDB taxonomy): domain Bacteria; phylum Actinomycetota; class Actinomycetes; order Actinomycetales; family Dermatophilaceae; genus Knoellia. The sequence continues at coordinate 73,293 of CAWEDC010000024.1, read as the reverse complement.
ACGAGGCGCACGACGGAGGCGACGAGGGCCTCGTCGAGGCCGGGGGCGCGGAGCGTGACGATGCGCTGCTCGAGCTCGGCGTTGGGGTAGTCGATGTGGAGGAAGAGGCAGCGTCGCCGCAGGGCCTCGGAGAGTTCGCGGGTCGCGTTGGACGTGAGGACCACGAACGGCTTGTGGGTTGCCGTGATGGTGCCGAGCTCGGGCACGGTCACCTGGAAGTCGCCGAGGATCTCGAGGAGCAGGCCCTCGATCTCGACGTCGGCCTTGTCGAGCTCGTCGATGAGGAGGACGACGGGTTCGTCACTGCGGATGGCTGCGAGCAGGGGACGGGGGAGGAGGAACTCGTCGCTGAAGATGTTGTCCCGCAACGCATCCCAGCCATCAGCCGAATCACGCTCGGCCGTGATGCGCAGGAGCTGCTTGGCGTGGTTCCACTCATAGAGGGCGCGCGACTCGTCCACGCCCTCGTAGCACTGGAGCCGGATGAGTTGCGCCCCCGTGGCTGCCGCAACCGCCTTGGCAAGCTCGGTCTTGCCGACACCAGCCGGGCCCTCGACGAGCAGGGGCTTGCCGAGCTGGTCCGCGAGGAACGTCGTGGTGGCGATCGCGTCGGACGCGAGGTAGCCGGTGTCGGACAGGCGCTCGCGCACCTCGTCGATGGACTGGAAGCGGGTAGTCACCACCTCATCCTCACACTCACGCAGCCGGTGGCACCTCGGGGTGTGCGCTGCGTCGCGCGCGAACGATCCGGTATGCCGCCCCGCCGAGGAGGAGGAGCAGCGCCACAGGGCCGAGCCGGACCAGGAGGTTGGGGCCGTCCTCAGCAGCCTTCGCGTCCGTGGCCCCAGTGGTCTTGGCCCCGTCGGTGGAGGGCGAAGCGCTCGGCGACGTCGGAACGGTCCCTCCGGCGGCGGCATACGTCGGGTTGCCGGTCGGTTTCCCGTTGACCGCGACCGAGAAGGTGACAGGCACGGAAACACCCGCCATGGTTGCTCCGCCGTTCTCGCCGGTGATCCCGACGGACACGTAGTAGTTGCCAGCCAGGGAGAAGCCCCTGACCTCATCGATCCAGCGGTTGCGGTAGTTGACGGCAGGAATGACGTTGACCATGGGAGCCGCCGGGAACCTGCCAGATGAGACCCACATGGAATCGGGCCCGTCCCACGTGTCGACGGGGACGCGGTCCGGTGAACGGACGTGACCGTAGACGTGGAGCATCTCTCCGGGGCCTCGGTCGTACCAGGACTCGTCGGGACCGTCCACGGCGAACACGGCGCTCTGGCCCCACTCGATCGGGATCTTGAAGAAGGCCTCCTCGCCGGGAACGATCGACGTGAGGTGTGTCCCCGGTGTGATTGCCAAGGCGTCGTTGAAAGATGCGCCTCCGATGACGGGCGTCCCGTTCCCACTGCGGGGTGACGTCGCCTTCACATCGACCGTCGTGACCCCGGGAGGCAGTGAGCCTTCGTTCGTGACAGGCGGCTCTTCCACATAGCGGATCTCGGCGGGAGCCGAACCACCGTCACCGAGTCGAATGACTTTCAGGACCAGCGTCTCTGCACTCGCACAGGGGTCGTTGGCCGTCTGCGACAGGCGTGGATCCGTGGGGATGGCCGCGGCACTGACCGACACGATCTGGCTCTTGCGTGCCTCGTTGCGGATGAGCTCAGAACCTTCCCCGCAGCTCTTGCCATCTGCCGTTCGCAGGTAGGCGTGCCATCCCTCGATGCTCAAGCCCTTGGCCTGGGCTGGCGGGCGTGCGGTGACGCTCACTCGAGGCGTGGACCCAGTGATGGTGCGCTTGATCTCGTAATGGAGCTGACTCTCGAACCCACCCGTGCTCCGCGCCGTCTGGCGAGTCTCATCGCCGAAGTCGTCCAAGTACTGGCCAGGTGTGAGGACCGGCAGATCGCCCTTTTCTTCGACAACCCCCTTGACCGGTGTGCCGCCCACGGTGAACGGGCGGAGGGCGCGTTGGCTCAGCTTGCTCAGACTCGTGGTCAGGGCGCCCGCGTCCTTGGCGTCGTAGTAGGTGCCCTTGCCGACGTCGGCGATGCACTGGAGCTGCTGTCGGGCCTTGGCGTTGACGCCGAAGCCGACGGTGTCGATCTGGAGGTCAACGCCGGCGGCGGTGAGTTTCTTGATGACGGGGCAGGGGTCGGGCACGCAGGACTCTTCGCCGTCGGAGACGAGGACGATGTTGCGTTTGCCTTCGGTGCCGAGGTCCTTGAGGGCTTCGGTGAGGGAGTGCGCGATGGGGGTTTCGCCGAGGGCGTTGATCGCGCCGATGGCGGAGGTCAGGGCCGGCTTGTCGATCTTCCCGATCGGGGTGACGAGCTGGGTGTCGGCGCAGGCGGCTGCAGTCGGCTTGCCCTTGCCGTCGACCTTCGCGCCGTAGACGCGCAGCCCGACCTGGGCGGTGTCGGGCAGAGCGCCGACGACCCCGGTGAGGGCCTTCTTGGCGGCCTCGATCTTGGTCAGCCCAGATGGGTCCTTGGCCTTCATCGAGCCGGATGCGTCGAGCATGAGCAGCAGCTTGCCCGGCACTGGTTCGTCGGCCGAGATGGCCGCTGTGGTGGCGGGCTCGGCGCTCGCCGGCACGGCCGCATGAGCGGCTCCCGTGAGCGCAAAGATCACGGCGGTGGACAGGACAGCATGGACGCGCATCAGTGGTTCCCCCTTGGAAGGTGCGACGTGAAAACCATAACGTTTGCAATAGCAAAGACGCAACTGTGGTGGGCGGGGAGCGCTCCCCGGCGAAGGCGAGCGGACGGCATACGCTGCGGTTCATGGCTCCCCGGGTGATCCACACCGCACAGGCCCTTGTCGACGTCGTCGTCGAAGTGCCCTCGCTGCCGCGTCGCGGTGGCAACGTCATGGCCCCACCGCCGAAGGAGTATGCCGGGGGAGCGGTCAACATCCTTCTCGCGGCCGCGCGGCAGGGAGCCGAATGCGTGCACGCCGGAGCAGCCGGGACAGGGCCGCACGGCGACCTCATCCGGGCTGCGCTCGCTGCCGAGGGTGTGGTCGTCTCGAGTCCGGTCGTCCCCGACCTCGACACCGGGATCTGTGTCGTCATGCTCGAACCGACGGCCGAGCGCACGTTCGTCACGACCCAGGCGGCCGAGCGGGTCATCTCTGTCCAGTCACTCCAGACCTCTGAGCCCGCCCGTGGTGACTTGGTCTGCGTCAGCGGCTACAGCCTGACCGGAACGACGCGAGATCCGTTGTTGCAGTGGCTCGCTGGACTCCCCGAGGGTGTTGAGGTCGTTCTCGATCCGGGAGCGATCTTTGCGGAGCTCGACGACGACATCCGCACGCAGATGCTGGCCATGACGACGGTCTGGACCGGCAACGCCGAGGAGAGTGAAGCACTCACAGGGGAGCCCGACATCGTCGTCGCCGCCCGCACATGCCTTGACCACCTGCCCAGCGGTGCAGTCGCGATCGTGCGCGATGGCCCCGAGGGATGCGCTGTGCATGCCGAGGGGGAGACGACCGACCTTGACGGCTATCCGCAGAAGCCGGTCGACACCAACGGTGCTGGGGACACCCACACGGGCGTCCTGGTGGCCTGCCGCGCAGCTGGTGCCACATGGGTGGAGGCGGCTCGTCGAGCCAACGCCGGTGGCGCGATCAAGGTGACGCGACGAGGGCCCGCAACGGCGCCGACGGCGGCCGAGATCGACGCCTTCCTGCAGCGCCACCGCTGACGAATTTCGTCACGTATGGCCGGTGTCCGCCATTCGCGAATTCTCCTGCGGTCAGGGGCACTCAGGTCCATAGTGAGATTCGTGGCTGAGCCACCCCTCGACGCTGAGCCGGCATCTCGAGGGCGATGACGCTCTGGCGTCCTCGAGGTCGCGCGTAGCCGGCACCTGACCTCCTCATTTGTGCATCACTGACGCCCCCTGAAGGCGGAATGAGGAACTCATGAACTCCACTCCCTTCGACGTGGTCCCATCCACGTCGCGCCGGCGTCGCCCACGCATGACTGCGCTCATCGCGGTCATCGCGGCGGTGTTCGGCTTCGGTATCGCCGTCCCCAGCGCTTTCGCCGCGGACGGCCCCTTCGTCATCGACGGCAGCGTGCCCGACCCCGCGGCAGTCCAGCTCGAGGACCCCGAAGGCAATGTCAAGGAACTCGGCCCGCTGAACTCCAGCACCACCAAGATCGGTGTCATCCACGCGGACGCCGTGCCCACTCTCGGGCTCACCAACCCCAACGGGCAGGTGGACCTCCGCCGCGCCTGGTTGGACACGGAGCGGGAGGCCGGCAAGGACTGGCTGTACTTCGCGTGGGAACGCGACAACAACACCGGTAGCGGCTTCATCGCCTACGAGTTCATGCAGAACCCCGTGCCAGCGGGCTGTGCCTACGACACGGCCACCGAGGCGGCGCTCATCGCGAACTGCAACCCGTGGGACAACCGCAGGGCGGGCGACTTCATGATCCTGTGGGACCAGCAGGGCGGCAGCCTCGACCTCTTCCTGAGGACCTGGTCCGGCACTGGCGACAACCTCACCCTGAGCGCGCCCGTGGGACTCAACTCGACCGTCTCCCAGGCGGCCTACAGCGCGGACGGTTTCAGAGGTGAGGCAGCGGTCAACCTGACCGACACCGTCTTCGGCGGAAGCACCGCCTGTCGCGTGTTCGCCAACACCATCCCGAGCACCGTGACCGGTAACTCGGACTCGGCCGACTACAAGGACACCATCCTGCAGACGGCTCCGCCGATCACGAACTGCACGTCATCGACCGTCACCACGCCGAAGACCGGCGCTGGTGCGGACATCCCGGCTGGTGGGCTCTCGATCGGCACGGGTGTTGCCTCGGTCAAGGACTCGGCCGTCGTGGGCATCCAGGGCGGCACGGCCACGCCAGCGGGCTCGGTTGCGTTCTCACTCTGCAAGGTGGACGCTCCCGCACTCTGTGACACAGGTGGCACCTCGGTCGGCTCGACCAACCTCAGCGGGGCTTCCTACCCGGTGACGGTCGCCTCTCCGACGGCCTACGTCACGTCGGCCGGTCGCTACTGCTGGAGGGCCACCTTCAGCGGTGACACGACCAGCGGCATCCCGGGCTCGTCCGACTTCACGTCGTCCGAGTGCTTCGTGGTCAACCCGGTCACGCCGACGTTGTCCACGTCGGCTGGCGCCGACGTGTTCCTCGGCAGCGCCGTGTCCGACTCGGCGACCCTCGGTGGGACGGCAACGCAGCCGGCCAACCCGGTCATCAACCTCACGGGTACCGGTGGCGCAGCGGCAGCCGGCACGATCACCTTCAGGTTGTACGGGCCGAGTGACAGCGGTTGCGGTGCGCTCGTCTACACGTCAGCGACGGTTCCGGTCTCGGGCAACAACACCTACAACAGCCCGGCACCCCAGTTCGCTCCGACGGCACCCGGCAACTACCACTGGGTGGCGCAGTACAGCGGGAACCTGCCCAACACCAACGGGCTGACCCACAATGCGCTGTGCACGGACACGAACGAGGACGTCACCGTGTCCAGCGTCGCCTCGTCGATGAGCACGGCTCAGGCCTGGGTTCCGAATGACTCCGCGACGATCAGCGCGCCCGCAGGTGGCGCCCTGGCCGGCAACGTGTCCTTCGCGCTCTACGCCTCGAGTGACTGCGCGGTGGGTGGCGACTCCGCCATCTACTCGACCACGCAGGCCGTGGCCGGAACCTCGCCGAGGACGGTGTCCACGTCGAACACCACCGCTCAACTCGCCACGGGATCCTTCTCGTGGCTGGTGAGCTACGACAGCACCAACCCCGCACAGCGTGACATTCCGGCCAGCTGCCACGAGACGTCGGCACTGACCGTCACCAACGGCGGAACCATCAGCAGCCCAGCCCTCCCGTAGGGCTGAGACTGGCTCTCGTCGCCATCAGCACCCCTCCGACTGGCGACGAGACGAAGGCGGGGCCGGCACCCAGACGTGGTGTGCCGGCCTCGTCGCTCGTCAGCTCGGGTGGCCCTCTGCCTCTGCCTCGTCGCCGGCCTCGTTGGCGGCCTGGACGTCGGCGGCGATGCGTTCGCGGCGGCGGTCCATCAGGACCTTGCCCAAGCCCGCCGCAACGACGGCGCCCACCGTCCCCGACATGATCCAGGCGAGTGCGGAGCGTTCGTCCGAGCTGTCCATGGCGCCTCCCTTTGCAGTGGGTCGAGTCTGCCATCGACGGATCGACCTAGGATGCCGGTGTGACGACTTCCGAGGCCCGCGAGCAGCAACGTGCCCTCTATGGCGCACCGCTGGCCGAGCTCGGCGCCACCGTCCAGAGCAGTCTCGGCCTGACGCAGGGCAGGTTGGCCGATGCCCTGGGGCTCTCGGCGCCGATGCTCTCCCAGTTGATGAGCGGCCAACGCGTCAAGATCGGCAATCCCGCTGTCGTGCACCGGTTGCAGCGCCTTCTCGACCTCGCCCGTGAGGGTCATGGACTGTCTCCGGACGACATCCAGGGGCGAATCTCCGCCATCCGCGAGGAGCAGTCGACGCTGACCGGCGTGAGCACCGACGACGCGCAGACGGTCCGCGCTCTGGCCGCGTCGGCCACCGTCGACCAGCTGATCAGCACGGCGCTGGCGGCCGAGGCCTCCGGGGCCGCAGCGCTGGCGGACCAACTCCGTCGCGCTGCCGGGGTTGCCCGTGGGTGAGGTGTTCGCCGGCCGCTACGAGCTCCTCGACCCGCTCGGTGAAGGTGGCATGGGCACGGTCTGGCGGGTGTGGGACTCCCGCGAGGAACGGATGGTTGCCGCCAAGGTGCTGCGTCAGTCCGACGCAGTCTCACTGCTGCGCTTCGTGCGCGAACAGGCCTTCAGGGTCGTCCACCCGCACGTTCTCACCCCGTTGGGTTGGGCGGGGGAGGACGATCGCGTGCTCTTCACCATGCCCGTCGTGGAGGGCGGCTCGGTCGCCAGCCTCATCGGCGACCACGGGCCGTTGCCTGCGCCGCTGGTCGCCGAGGTCCTGCGACAGCTGTCCAGCGCGCTCGACGCCGTTCATGCCGCGGGCATCCTCCACCGCGACGTCAAGCCGGCCAACGTTCTCCTCGCCGCGACGGGAGCCGAGCGACCCCATACCTTTCTCACCGACTTCGGCATCGCCATCGAGCTCGACGGCGTCCGACTCACCCAGACCGGCCAGTGGTCGGGCACCCCGAGCTACAGCGCTCCGGAATCCCTGCTCGGCGCCGAGCCCGATCCAACCGCAGACCTGTATGCCGTGGGGCAGGTCGGGATCGCGATGCTCACCGGCGAGCGCCCCTCGGCTTCGCCGACGCGCCCCGAGGGCACGCCCGACGAACTGTGGCGCCTTCTCACGGAGTTGACCCAGGCGGATCCAGCCGCCCGCCCGCAGTCTGCGAGTGAGGTTCTTCGGCGACTCGACGTGCCAGACCTCGCGTGGGGACCGGACGCGATGGGCGAGGTCGAGGTCCTGCGCCATGTGCCCGAACCCGGGGCCGGAGTCGCCCAGCTCAGTGCCCGGCCTGACGATGTCACGCGGGTGCGGCCCGCTCCATCGCCTCGTCTGCCAAAGCCCGTTCCTACGCCAAAACCGATGCAGGACAGGGCCGTTCAGACGAAAGCGCCCTTGAGGTCCACTGGTCGAGCCCTGCTGCTCATGGCACTGGTCATCGTTGCGACGGTCGTCGGGATCGTCGTGTGGTCGCCCTGGTCCTCCGACGGTGACGGGCCGACGACTCCTGACCAACCCCCGAGTTCGACTCCGACCGTGACATCGCCGTCGGCCAGTCCGAGTGCGTCCTCGACAAACCAGCAGAGCTCGAGCCCGACTCCGACACCTCCGCCGGGATCGGTCGGGGTTGGGACGGTTGTTGTGGCGCCGGGGCAACCGTGCCAGTTCAGCGACGTCGGGATGCGCGAAAAGACCATCGGCGGTATCGAGGTCCTCTGTCAGCTCCGAGGCGACAAGACCTACGCCTGGGATCTGCCGCCGGGCTGATCGTCCTCGGCAACGAGGGTGTCGTCGTCCTTCGATCCCCTGCGGCGCAACAGTCCTGCGGCCGCGGCGCCCAGGCCGACGACGGCGATCAGTCCACCGAAGATCCAGCCGAACGGCGACGGGTCGTCCTCGCGGGAAGCAGGTTTCATGGCGTCCTCCTGGGTGGGGCTGGGTGTGGACTGACCCGACACGCTGGGCGACGCGGACGCGTCGGGTGACAGGCCGGCATACGCCGGTTTGCCTGTCGGCGCACCTGCGACCGCGACCCGCAGACGCACCGTGACCGGGACGGCGCTGTCCTCGCCAGCCTTCTCGGCGCCCCGACCGAGCGCGAAGTAGTAGAAGCCCGGCAGGCTCACCTCGCGCAGGGGGACATAGGAGTACCGGCCGTTGCTGGCGCCTGTTGATCGGTTGAGGTAGCGGACTTCCGGCGTGTACTCGCCGATGACAATCGGCTTGCCGCTCGGTCCGACGCTGTCTGCGTTTGCCGGCTCCGAGCTGGTCCGGGTGATGGGGTAGCGCCAGGGCGTGTAGGCGGCCACGGCGAAGGACGTGTAGGACGTGTTGCCCATCGTCATCGTCTGTCCCGGGGTCGGGGCGTCGACCGTGAAGGCAGCGCGCTGCCCGTAGTCGAGACGCACCCGGTAGAAGGTCTGCTCGGCGGGCAGGATGACGTCGCTGTACGTGCCCGGCTCGAGGGTCAGGGCGTCGGAGAAGCCGCCACCCCCCACCACGGGAACCCCAGCACCGGAGGCCGGTGCGATGAAGGACGTGACGTCCGAAGGGGTCAGGGCCGGTGGCAGCGACGACGTGTTCGTGACGGGCGGTTCCTCGACGTAGAGAACCTCCACGGGGACCTGGCCCGCGGCCCCCCTTGTGCGTTGGACCGAGATGACGAACTCGGTGGCGTTGGCGCACTTGTCGATGTCTTCGGCGTTCTTGGGTCCGGGGATCCTGATGGCCGAGACGACGGCTTCGGTGCGCTGGGCGGGGTCGAAGCGGAGTGCGTTGCGGCCCGTACAACGGGTTCCGTCGGCCCGCCGGGCCTCGATGTCCAGACGCTCGGTGCTGTAGTCCTCGGGGTTGGCTGGCGGACGAGCGGTGACGGAGAACCTGATCGTCGACCCGGGCTTCCGCGTCACCTTGTAGTAGCGAACGGCCGCACCGGCGGTGAAGGCGTCGGTGTACTGGCCGGGGGTGACGGTCGGTGCGGCCTCTGGGGCCTCGGTCGCCCTGATCGGCGTCCCCGAGGTGGTGAAGGGGCGCAGGGCCCGCTGGCTCAGTTTGCCCAGCGAGACCGTGAGCTCGGGTGCGTCCTTGGCGTCGTAGTAGGTGCCCTTCCCGGCGTCGGCGATGCACTGGAGCTGTTGTCTGGCTTTGGCGTTGACGCCGAAGCCGACGGTGTCGATCTGGAGGTCGACGCCGGCGGCGGTGAGTTTCTTGATGGCGGGGCAGGGGTCGGGGACGCAGGACTCTTCGCCGTCGGAGACGAGGACGATGTTGCGTTTGCCTTCGGTGCCGAGGTCCTTGAGGGCTTCGGTCAGGGAGTGGGCGATGGGCGTCTCGCCGAGGGCTTGGATGGCGGAGATGGTCGAGGTGAGCTTGCTCTTGTCGAGGGCCGCGATGGGGTGGATGAGCTGGGTGTCGGCGCACGCCGCCGGGGTGGGTTTGCCCTTGCCGTCGACGGTGGCTCCGTAGACGCGCAGCCCGACCTGGGCGGTGTCGGGCAGGGCGCCGACGACTCCGGTGAGGGCCTTCTTGGCGGCCTCGATCTTGGTGAGCCCGGACGGGTCCTTGGCCTTCATCGACCCGGACGCGTCGAGCACGAGCAGCAACTTGCCGGGTGCTGGCTCGTCGTTGGCAGGAGCGGCCGCATTCGCGAGGCCGGTCGGCAACAGGGCAGCGATGGTCAAAGTGATGGCGACCGCTGTCGCGGTGATCGTGCGTCGCATGGTGTGTTCCCCTCCACGGATGTGTTTGCGATCGCAAATGTACGCGTCGCCCCGGTGGGGATCAATCTACGAGCCAGGGGAGCACTCCCCGTGGATCCTCAGCGCAGGCGACCGAGGTCGGCTCGGCAGGAGTCCTCGAACCGGCCCAGCTCCGAGATCGCGTCATCGAGGTCGCGGCGACGCTGCTCGAGGTCCGTGCGGCGCTCGTCGATCTGGCCGAGGACGTATTCGAGCTGGCTGCGACGGCCGCGGGGTGCGTCGTAGAGATCGATGATCGTGCGGATCTCCTCGAGCGGGAAGCCGAGGCGCTTGCCGCGCAGGATGAGGTTGAGGCGGGTCTTGTCGCGACGGTGATAGATCCGGGTCGTGCCGAGCCGCTCGGGGGTGATGAGGCCGAGCTCCTCGTAGTGGCGCACGGTCCGGTGGGTGACGTCGAACTCCTCGGCGATCTCGCGGATCGTCCAGGTCTGCTCGGTGTCGACACGGGTTGCCATGAGCGGAATTGTGCTTTACGTTTACGTCAACGTCAAGACCCGATCGCCAGCCGAAGGACACCGATGTTCGAGCTCAGCCAGGACCACGAGGACTTCCGCAAGGTCGTCCGCGACTTCGCCGAGCGCGAGGTCGCGCCGCACGTCGCGCAGTGGGACAAGGACCACCACTTCCCGGCCGACCTCGTCCCCAAGATGGGTGACCTCGGACTGTTCGGCCTCGTCGTGCCCGAGGAGTTCGGCGGCAGCCTCGATCCCGAAGAGGGTGGGGCCTTCACGAGCCTCTGCGTCGCCATCGAGGAACTCGGTCGGGTCGACCAGTCCATCGGCATCACGCTGTCGGCCGGCGTGGGACTCGGCATCAACCCGATCCTCACCTACGGCACCGAGGAGCAGAAGCAGCGTTGGCTGCCCGACCTCGTCGCCGGTCGTGCGCTCGCCGGCTTCGGTCTCACCGAGCCCGACGCCGGCTCCGATGCCGGCGCCACCCGCACCAAGGCCGTCCGGGACGGCGACGAGTGGGTCGTCGACGGGGCCAAGGCGTTCATCACCAACTCCGGCACCGACATCACCTCGCTCGTCACCGTCACCGCCCGCACCGGCACCGACACAGACGGCAATGCCCAGATCAGCGCGATCATGATCCCCTCTGGCACACCGGGATTCACCGTCGAGCCGGCCTACGACAAGCTCGGGTGGCACATCTCCGACACCCACGGCCTGACCTTCCAGGGCGTCCGCGTCCCCGAGGCCAACCTCCTCGGCGAGGAGGGGCAGGGCTTCAAGCAGTTCCTCAAGACCCTCGACGACGGTCGCATCGCGATCTCCGCGCTGGCGGTCGGCATGGCCCAGGCGATGCTCGACCTGTCCACCGACTACGCGAAGACCCGCACCGCCTTCGGTCGCCCCATCGGATCCAACCAGGGTGTCTCGTTCCAGGTCGCCGACCTCGCCGTCTCGGTCGAGGCCGCCCGCCTCCTGACCTACAAGGCCGCCTGGCTCAAGGACGAGCTGGAGGCCGGTCGGCGTTCCGTCAAGGAGGTCAAGCAGGCCGCCTCGATCGCCAAGCTGTACTCGAGCGAAGCAGCCGTCACGGCCACCCGCATCGCCGTGCAGATCTTCGGCGGCAACGGCTTCATGGAGGAGTACCCCGTCGCCCGCTTCTACCGCGACGGCAAGATCCTCGAGATCGGCGAGGGCACGAGCGAGGTCCAGCGCATGCTCATTGCCCGTCACCTCGGCCTCGGCGCCTGACAGAGTGATGGGTATGCCGGTGAGTGAGTCTGATCCCAAGGTCGCCGACGTTCGTCGTCGCCTGGAGCTCGCGCACGCCGCCTCGGCGACCGCGCCCGAGAAGGCGGCGGCCAAGCTCGCCTCCCAGGGCAAGCTCTATGTCCGCGATCGCATCGCCCTGCTCATCGACGAGGGCAGCTTCATCGAGGACGGCCGCTACGCCAACGCCCTCTCCACGGGGCTGCCCGCCGACGGCGTGGTCACCGGCCGCGGCACGGTCGACGACCGGCCCGTCATCGTCATTGCCAACGACCCGACCGTGAAGGCCGGGTCCTGGGGCGCGCTCACCGTCGAGAAGATCGTGCGCGCCACCGAGATGGCCCTGCGCGAGGAACTGCCGATCTTCTGGTTCATCGACTCCGCTGGTGCCCGCATCACCGACCAGGTCGACATGTTCCCCGGACGCCGCGGCGCCGGGCGCATCTTCCACAACCAGGTGGCCCTGTCGGGCAAGGTCCCGCAGATCTGCTGCCTCTTCGGCCCGTCGGCCGCTGGTGGTGCCTACATCCCGAGCTTCACCGACCTCATCATCATGGTCGAGGGCAATGCGTCCATGTATCTCGGCAGCCCTCGCATGGCCGAAATGGTTGTGGGAGAGAAGGTTTCGCTCGAAGACATGGGCGGGGCGCGGATGCACTGCACCGTCTCCGGAGTCGGCGACATCCTCGTCCAGGACGACGCCGAGGCCATCGAGACGGCCAAGCTCTACTTCTCCTACGTCCCGCAGAACTGGCAGACGCCCACCCCGTCCTACGAGGCCGAGGGGCCGCTGGCACCGCTCACCCGTGACTCGGTGCCCGAGCGCGAGAGCCAGCCGTTCGACGTCCACGACGTCATCGACGGGCTCATCGACGACGACAGCTTCTTCGAGATCAAGGCGCTCTTCGCTCCTGAGCTCGTCATCGGCCTGGGCCGCATGAACGGCGAGACCGTCGGCATCGTCGCCAACAACTCGATGGTCAAGGGTGGGGTGCTCTTCACCGACAGCGCCGACAAGGCTGCTCGCTTCATCTGGCTCTGCGACGCCTACTCGATCCCGCTCATCTACCTCGCCGACGTCCCCGGCTTCATGATCGGCTCCGAGGTCGAGCGCGGCGGCATCATCCGCCACGGCGCCAAGATGGTGTCGGCCGTCTCCAGCGCCACGGTTCCGCAGTTCTGCGTCATCGTGCGCAAGGCCTATGGCGCGGGCCTCTACGCCATGGGCGGACCGGGTTTCGGTCCCGACGCGACGATCGCCCTGCCCACGGCCCGCATCGCCGTCATGGGTCCCGAGGCCGCCGTCAACGCGGTCTATGCCAACAAGATCGCCGAGGTCGAGGCTGCTGAGGGTGTCGAGGCGCGGGACGCCTTCGTCGCCGAGAAGCGGCGCGAGTACGAAGAGGACGTCGACCTCGAACGCCTCGCGTCGGACCTCGTCATCGACCAGATCACCGAGCCCGAGCACCTGCGTGACGAACTGCTCCGACGCCTGCGCTACGCAGCGCACCGGGACCGTACGTTCTCGACCAAGCGACGCGGCATACCCCCCGTCTGATTCTCAGCCGCCCGCGATCTCGCGCAACGCGGTCAAGATGCTTCGCGTATGCCGTCCGCCCCCGGTTCGTGAGCGACAGCCACGTTCGTGGCCGCTTGCCGACGTAGCCCTTGCGGACCTTGACGTAGCCAGCGGTTTCGAGGGCGCTTGCCTGCTTGGACAGCACCGAGTCGGAGACCTCGATGGCGTCGCGCAGGGTGGCGAAGTCACTTTCGTCGACGGTCGCAAGGGCCGCAACGATGCTGAATCGGACGGGTGCGTGGATGAGGTCGTCGAGCTGATGACGCGCGTGCCCCGATGCCGGGCTCTCCCGAGCGGTCATGGGCGTCGGCCGTAGAAGATCACGTGTCCGGCGGCCAGGGACGGCAGGGCGGTGACGACGCCGACGATCGCGTAGACCCACCAGTGGTCGGGCTGGTCGCCGATGCCGGCGATGCGGTTGTCTCCCTGGCGGATGTTCATCCAGATGATCGACGCGATCAGGAGGACCGCCGAGCCGATGACCCCGACGTAGCCGATCCTGCGCGCGTTGAGGGGGATGGTTCGGGCCGCGCGTCGCTGCCAGGCAGCCAGGCTGAACAGCGTGACGACGTAGAGGCCGAGGAGGATCCCTTCACCCCAGCCGCTGCCGTCGACGAGCCGGTAGGCCGCAACGTAGACACCCATCAGGAGTCCGAAGCCGGCGGTGGCGAGGCCGTGGATGCGGCGGTCGCGGTCGGTCGCGAGGCTGGCGTTCTGGCCTGCTCGAGGGCGGCGCGTGCCTGCGCGGCGTCGTTGCTGGAGGTGGCGTTCATGACTGTCCCCTGTCGTTGTCGATGAGGAGACTCTAGGAAACTACTTTCCAAACTGTCAAGTAGTTTCCTTCGGCGATGTCCGCAGGGAGTGCCAGGGGATGCCGAGCTCCCCGAGGAGATCACGCAACAAGGGGAGCGAGACGCCGACGACGTTGGAGGGGTCGCCCTCGATCGCCCGGACGTAGGGCGCACCGAGCCCGTCGAGGGTGAAGGCGCCGGCGACGCGCAACGGCTCGCCGGTCGCGACATAGGCCGCGATCTCGTCGTCATCGATGTCAGCGAAGTGCACGGTCGTCGATGCGGTGGCGCCCACGACACCGCTCGTCCCACCGTCGTCCGGATCGCGGTCGTCGACGAGCCAGTGGCCGGTGTGGAGCACTCCTGAGCGGCCCCGCATGCGCTGCCACCGAGACGTCGCCTCGGCCGCGTCGGCGGGCTTCCCGTGGATCTCGCCATCAAGCTCGAGCACCGAATCACAGCCCAGGACAAGGCATTCGGGCTCATCGTTCTCGATGCGGGTGCGCACGACGTCCTCGGCCTTGGCTCGAGCCAGGAGGAGCGCGACGTCGGCGGGGGCGAGGGGTCCGTGGATCTCCTCGGCCGCCGCGACGGCTGCGTCCTCGTCGACGCTGCTCACCTGGACCGCAGGTTCAACCCCCGCTGAGCGCAGGGTCGCGAGTCGGGCCGGCGAGGCGGAGGCAAGGACAAGAACGGCGGGCTTCAACGGGCGAGAGGGCACGCCCTCACCGTAGGGTGTCGGGGGCCTCCGAGGCGGAAGGGGGAGGCCACGCCCGAAACGACGAACGGATCTTTGTGCGCATGAGCTCGACGTCAGGTCGCCACCGCTCCGGAGGTCTCGCTGCCGCTCGACGACTGATCCTGCTGGGCGTCGCCCTCATCGTGGCGGGCGCCTTTGCCGCGGCAGTGCGTTCGCTCGGGGCTGGACCGGATGCCTCGGTCCTGGCCGGGTCGGAGAGCACCAGCAGTCCTCACGCCACGAGCGCCCCCGCGACGGTGACCACTTCCACGTCTCCGTCGGAGCCGGCCACCTCGACGACCGAGGAGGCGACCTCGTCCCGGGACCCCGACCGAGACACCCACCGAAACTCCCGAAACGACCGAACCCGACCCCACGAGAACGTCGTCACCCTCTCGTTCAGGCACGCGACCACCTCCGCCGTCCACGGCCACGCCGTCACCGCACTCGTCCGCGGGGACCTGCGCCGAGCTCGCCCACGCCGTCGCCCACCGAGAGTTCGATGCTCGACGCCTTGCTGGACCTCTTCGGGAACTAGCCGAGGACCTCGTCCACGAAGCACCAACGCCAGGCCTCGCCCGGCTCGAGCGAGCGCATCACTGGGTGCTTGTCGGCCACGAAGTGCTTCGCGGCGTGCTGCCCCGGCGAGGAGTCGCAGCAACCGACGTTGCCGCAGGACACGCAGACCCGCAGGTGCACCCAGGTCATGCCCTCCCGCAGGCAGTCCACGCAGCCCTCGGTGCTCGTGGGCACGGCGCAGTCGGGCAGCGAGATGAGGTGCTCGCAGCCCGGCGACACCTGGTCCGGTGTGAGCAGGGGAGTGTCACGCAACCGGGCGGCGCGGTTCATGCTCCAGGTCAGGGCGGCTTCCTCGGCGTCGAGCTGGTTCATGACGCTCGACAGGATCTCGTGGTCCACGTCGTCCTCGTCGCGGATGCGGACGAGCTCGCGCCGCTCGGCGTCGAGCATGACCATCCGAAGGCGCCGTCGGGTCTCCGTGGGCGGCTCCGACTCGCTCGGTCCCAGGGTGCCGAGGCGCTCCCAGATGCGGTTGACTCGCAGCTCCGCGTTGTTGCGAAGCTCCTGTGCCACAGCGGGATCGAGGTTCGGCTCGTCATCGAGCGAGCGCAGGCCGGCGCCCGTCGCTGCCTGCACGACGGTGGCTTCCTGGAGCGCGTCCTCACGCGGGTCCGGCCCTCTCACGCCCAGGGCGCGGGCCAGCGCAGGAAGCGTCGAGGACTGCAGGCCCAGGGTTCCGACGGTGACGATGAGGGCGATGAGGATGAGCGTGGGGCGCTCCGGAGTGGTCGCCGGGAGGGTGAGGGCTGCCGCCAGCGTCACCACGCCACGCATGCCGGCCCACGAGGTGACGGCGATGCTGGCCGCCCTGCCCGGCACACGTTCTGCGCCCCCGAGTCGTGCGGAGATCCAGCTGAACGGGAAGATCCATATCGGTCGCAGGACGAGCACGGCCACGAGCACGACGACTCCGACAACGACAGCCCGTCCCAGCCTGATCTCGCTGGCCTGGACGTCGGCGACGGTGCTCGACAGTTGCAGACCGATGAGCAGGAAGACGGTGTTCTCGAGGAGGAAGGTGATGCTCGCCCAGTTGACGCGTTCGCTGAGGCGCGATGCCGCGGACTGCAGGATCAGGGACTTGTGGGCCAGGAGCAACCCGGTCGTGACGACGGCGAGGACGCCGCTGGCTCCCAGTTGTTCGGCCGGCAGGTAGGACAGGAACGGCGCCGCGAACGACAGGGCGGTGTCGGACGTCGCTTCGTTGAGGTTCTTGCGAATGAGGCCGATGAGCATGAAGACGACCCAACCGACGCCGACACCCCCGACAACAGCGAGGCCAAAGTCGCGGGCCACCGAACCGACGGACACCGGCCCGCTGGAAGCGAATCCGTGGTGTGACGACGCGAGGCCGGCCGCTGCGATCGCGGTCCGCAGGGTCACCAGAGCGGTCGCGTCGTTGAGCAGGGACTCGCCCTCGAGGATCGTGGTGATCCTTCGCGGCAGCCCGATCCCACGCGCCACAGCCGTGGCCGCCACGGCGTCCGGCGGCGCCACGATGGCGCCGAGTGCGACCGCGACCGGGAAGGTGATCGGCAGGAGCCGCCAGGCGATCAGCGCAACGCCGAACGTCGTGAAGAGGACGAGCCCCACCGACAAGCCAAGAATCGGCAGGCGATTGGCGCGGATGTCGACGAGCGAAGTGTTGAGCGCGGCGGCATACAACAGCGGTGGGAGCAGGCCGAGGAGGACGACGTCAGGGTCGAGCGAGACGTCGGGGATGAACGGCAGCACGGACGCGATGAGTCCGACGATCAGGAGCGCGATCGGGGCGGGCAGTCCGAGTGGTGCGCTGAGGCGCGCCACGAGGATGACGGTCACGGCGATGGCGGCGAGCGTGAGGGCGAGGTCCACCTGCACATTGTCGTGGATCGCCGCTCACCGTGTGACGAACCTACGAGACCGTAAGTCTTGCGAGGTTGGTTACCCAACGGTAGGTTTCAGCCACTGCGAAGTGCTCCATCACTCGATGTCCACTCGAACCAAAGGCTGACAATGACGTCACGCATGTTCCGCCGGGCTCTCGTCCCGGTCGCCGCCCTCGGCCTCATGGCCGCCGTTGCTGCACCTGCCTCCGCCGGTCCCGACTCCGTCCCCGGCACCGCCGGCGCCACGACGGTCACCAACACCCCCGAGCCGGCACGTCCGGCCTTCTACCAGCCGCCGGCGGCCATTCCCGGCACGCCCGGCACGATCATCCGCTCCGAACCGGCCACCGAGTTCATCGACCCGCTCGGGCTGTCCAGCCTGACCGTGTCGGCCACGAGGGTGATGTACGCGTCGAAGGACCGGCTCGCTCGACCCATCGCCGTGACCGGCACGATCTTTGAGCCGAAGACCCCGTGGGTCGGCCTGAGCTCCCGCCCACTGATCAGCTTCGCCCCGGGGACGATGGGGGTCGGCGACAGGTGCGCCCCGTCGCGCCAGCTCGCCGAGAGCTTCACGATGTACGAAAAGATCTTCATGCAGGGCCTCATCAATCGGGGATACGCCGTTGCGCTCACCGACTACCAGGGCCTGGGGACGCCGGGCACGCACACCTACATGAACCGCGCCGTGCAGGGCCAGGCCGTGCTGGACATCGCCCGCGCCGCCCTCAAGCGCTCCGGGACGACGCTCAGGAGCACGACTCCCGTTGGCCTGTACGGCTATTCGCAGGGCGGCGGCGCTGCGGCTTCGGCGGCTGAACTCGCGAGCACCTACGCCCCTGAGCTCAAGGTCAAGGGCACCGTTGCCGGGGCCGTCCCTGCGGATCTTGCCAAGGTCGCGGCGAACCTCGACAAGAGCCTCTACGCCGAGTTCCTCAACTACGCCCTGCTCGGCCTGTCGGCTGGGCACGGAATCGACATCAACACCTACCTCAACGACGCGGGCAAGGCGGTCGCCAAGCGCACCGAGGGCAGCTGCGTCTTCGACCTCGCCAACTCGGCCTTCCAGAACTCGGCGACCCTCACCAAGGACGGGCGACCGATCACGGCCTACCTCGCCGAGGAGCCCTTCAAGTCGATCATCGCCGAGAACCGCATCGGCAACCGCAAGCCGGCCGGGCCCGTGCTGATCTCGCACTCGCTCATCGACGACGTCATTCCCTACGCCGTGGGCAAGCAGCTCGCCAAGGACTGGTGCGCCAGGGGCGCCAACGTGCGACTGTCGGCCAACGTCGGGCCCACCCACATCGGTGGAGCGTTCCCGTCGTCCGCCGAGAGCTACGCCTTCTTCGAGGCGCGCTTCGCCGGCCTCCCGCAGCTCAACGCCTGCTGGGCCATCTGGTGACCCTTCGGGTCTGAACCACAGGACAAGGTATGCCGGCCGCTCACCTCGAGCGGCCGGCATACCTGCGCGTTGGGTCAGGGACGCAGAGCGTCGACGAGCACGTCGAGTCCGACCGAACCCACGTCGAGAGCGCGGCGGTGGAACGCCTTGGGGTCGAACGCATCGCCCTCTCTCGCAGCGGTTTCGTCACGCAGCTGCATCCAGATGCGCTCGCCGATCTTGTAGCTCGGGGCCTGACCCGGCCACCCGAGGTAGCGGTCGAGTTCGAAGCGCAGCGATGCCTCGTCGTTGTTGGCGTGGGCGCTGAGGAACTGCCACGCCTTGTCGTAGGTCCAGTCGCCGCCACCCACCTCGGCCGGCGCCTCGAAGCCGCAGTGGATGCCGATGTCGAGGACGACCCGGGCGGCCCGCAATGACTGAGCGTCGAGGAAGCCGAGGTAGTTGCCGGGGTCGTCCATGTAGCCGAGCTCGGTCATGAGCCGCTCCGCATAGAGTGCCCACCCCTCACCGTGGCCGCTGGTCCAGCAGAGCATGCGGCGCCAACGGTTGAGCAACTCGGCGCGGTAGGTCGTCTGGGCGACCTGGAGGTGGTGCCCGGGGACGCCCTCGTGATAGACGGTGCTCAGCTCGGACCAGGTCCCGAAGGTCTCGACGCCCTTGGGCACCGACCACCACATGCGGCCGGGACGGGTGAAGTCCTCGCTGGGGCCGGTGTAGTAGATGCCGCCGGTGTGCGTCGGCGCGATCCTGCACTCGATGGTGCGCACGGGTTCGGGGATGTCGAAGTGGGTGCCGTCGAGCAGGTCCATGACCTCGTCGGCCTTGGTCTGCATCCACTTCTGGAGGGCGTCGGTGCCTTCGAGCCGGTATGCCGGGTCCTCACCGAGCGCTGCGATCGCGTCCTTGATGCTGCCGCCGGGAACGATGCGGTCGGCCGTCCTGCGCATCTCGGCATCGAGACGGGCGGTCTCCTCCTGGCCCCAGGCGTAGGTCTCCTCGAGGTCGACGGTGGCGCCGAGGAAGACGCGGCTCGCGAGCTGGTAGTGCTCGCGACCGACGGCGTCCTCGGTGCGGGCGCGGGGGAGGAGCTGCTCGCCCAGGAAGGTCTTGAGGTTGGCGTAGGCGTCGGCTGCGCCCTGGGCTGCTGCGACGAGTTCGGCCTGCGCGGCGTCGGGAAGGGGCGTGTCACCGCCGGTGCGGGCGCCAGCGGCAAAGGCGCCGAAGAAGCCCTCGTCACCGACCAGGTCGTCGCACTGCTTCATGCAGGCGTCGACCTGGCGGCGGGCGGAGATGCGGGTGGGGTCGGCGTCGACCGAGGCGAGGAGCGAACCCTGCCACTGCTCGAGCGCCGTCGGGAGGGCGCCGAGGCGGCGGGTGATCGTCGCCCACTGCTCCTGCGTGTCCGTCGGCATGAGGTCGAAGACGTCGCGCACCGACTGCATGGGTGACGCGATGACGTTGACGTCGGACTGGTCCAACCCGGCCTCGTGGAGGTCGACCTCGAGCTGGAGCCGCTCGCGCATCGCGGCGATGGTGACCCGGTCGATGTCGTCGACCGGCTCGGCGGTGGTGAGTTGCGCAAGGGTGGCCCGGGCGAGGTCGGCGCGAGCGCGATAACCCTGCGGCGAGAAGTCGTCGAGCTCGTCCTGGCGCACGTCCACGCCCAGGTAGGTCGCCTCGATCGGGCTGTTGGCCATGACGGCGTCGAAGTGTCCTTCGGCAATCGCGTCAACAGCGGTGGGCGTGCGAGCGGCGGTGGGCGCGGCAGAGGTCAGATCAGTCACCAGCCGCACGCTACCCCGCGCGACCCGTCCCGAACTCACCCAATAGAACGGTTGGGGACAGGACACGCCGTATGCCGTCCGCCCACCTCCCGTCCCGAAGTCACCCAATCGAACGGTTGGGGACACTCAGGCGATCAGCCCACGGGGTTGGAACCAACGCTGGTAGTCAAGACTCGGGGCGACCGGGCAGCCCCTTGCGCACAGGGCTTGCGCCACTTCGCGAACGACGTCGTCAGGTTCGTCATAGAGGTTCTCCGCCCGGATGACGATGATGATCCATCCGGCGTCCCGCATCTCCTTGCGTCGCGCCTTGTCCTTGCGTCGTTGCTCGGGCTCGTCGTGCCACCGCCCGTCGTACTCGAGCGCCACCTTGAAGTTCGACCCATGCGAGGTCCAGCCGGTACCTCTCGATGCCACCCACGAGGTACGGGTGGTTGCACACTGGCTCGGGCAGCCCCGCCAAGACGATGAGCAGTCGAGATTGCGTCTCGGGCACGGACTCCGAACGCGCCCGCACCAACCGTGCGGCGGCGATCGAGGCCCGTCGCCCGTGCCCTTCCCACGCTTCCGCAGCCGCTACCAGGTCCTCGGGCGAGATGGCGTCGCGCGCAACCAGGCGGTCGCCGAAGGAGACGAGCCCAACGAGGTCGAGACGCACCGCGAGGTGGATGAACGTCATCGCCGGCCCGGTCACAGGCAGTCCGTGCCGGTACCAGCGCTCCATCGGATAGGTGAATCGATGGGTGCGCAGTCCATCCCCAAGTGAGCGAACGTCGCGGCTGTAGGCGAGGTTCACGTCGCTGGTCCGCGGCCACGACGGCACCCACAGTTGGCCAGCGGTCTCGTGGCTGAGGAGGCCTCCTTCGGGTGCACGCAGGATGGCAGCTCGGCCGCGCACGACGAGCGAGTCAGGCACCACTGCGCTGACGTGCACTCCACGGAAGATCTGTCGGTATGCCGGCCCCGCCAGTTCCCGCTTCGTCATGCCTGCCGTGCGTGCCCACTCAGTGAGGAAGGGGCGGAAGGGATCGAAATCGGACATCGCCCTACTTTGACGGCTTCGTAGGAAATCGAGTTCGAGATATCCACAGGCCCACCTAGGCTGCAGAACATGACAGCGCGCGTGCACTCGGTCAACGTCGGGCGTCCGAAGTCAGGTCTCGCAAGGGGATGGTCAGCGGGATCGACAAGCGCCCGGTCGAAGAGATCATCGGTCTTTGATCCGGGGCCGAAGGGCAAGGGCGCGAGCGGCGTTGACGGCGACGCGGTCGTCAACCTCAAGCACCACGGCGGTTCAACCCAAGCCGTGTATGCCGTGGCACAGGAGGAGATCGACTGGTGGTCTGTCGAGCTGGGTCGGGATCTGGCACCGGGTGCCTTCGGAGAGAACGTCACCACTGCGGGTTTCGACGTTGACTCCTCGGTCGTCGGGGAGCAGTGGCGCATTGGCGAAGGTGGTCGTGCTCACGGTGACTGCCCCTCGCGTGCCTTGCGCGACCTTTGCCGCGCACATGGGTGAGCCCGGGTGGGTGAAGGCGTTCACGGCCCGCGGCCGGACCGGCGCCTACCTCGCGGTGACCCAAGCGGGTGTGATCCGACCCGGCGACGAGATCCACGTGGCCTGGCGCCCCGGCCACGGCTTCACGCTGCCAGACGTGTTCCGGGCCTGGATGGGCGATCGTGAACTCGCTCGGGCGCTCCTGAACGCGAACGTTCTCAACCCGGCCGACCACGGAAAGCTCGCCACAAAGCTGGCGCGCTGGGAGCGGTAGGCGAGCGGGCGGCATACGCACCGGCGTGTTGTGTCCCAAGCCGTCCTATTGGGTGAGTTCGGGACGGCTAGAGCGAGTCGAGGGGGCCGGCATACGCACCGGCGTGTTGTGTTCCTAACCGTCCTATTGGGTGGGTTAGGGACGTGGGTTAGCGAAGGGAGGTTTGCCAGGTTCCGGTGGCTCTGGTGCCTGGGGTCAGGGGCTTGCGGTGCTGGCGGGCCGGGGCGGACCACTGCGAGGTATGCCGTGGTGCGGCTTCCTCGACCGCGCCACCTGACGCTGCCGACAGGACCGCGACGAGGGCCGCGACCTGTTCGGGCGTGGCGTCGCCGATGACCTCGATCGCCTGTGCCGCAACCGATCGCTGCTGACCCTCGTCTGGCTCAGACATCACAGGGGAATGTTTCCGTGCTTCTTGGGCGGGAGGGTCGCGCGCTTGGTGCGCAGCGCCCGCAGGGCCTTGGTGACGTTCATGCGCGTGTTCGACGGCGTGATGACGGTGTCGATGTAGCCGCGCTCGGCCGCCACGTAGGGGTTGGCGAGCGTGTCCTCGTACTCCGCGATGAACGTCTGACGGGCCGCGTCGACGTCCTCGCCGCGCTCAGCGGCCGCGGCCAGCTGCTTGCGATAGAGGATGTTGACCGCGCCCTGCGCGCCCATGACGGCGATCTGCGCAGTCGGCCACGCGAGGTTGATGTCGGCGCCGAGGTGCTTGGACCCCATGACGTCGTAGGCGCCGCCATAGGCCTTGCGGGTGATGACCGTGACGAGCGGAACCGTCGCCTCGGCATAGGCATAGATGAGCTTGGCGCCGCGGCGGATGATGCCGTCCCACTCCTGGTCGGTCCCCGGCAGGAACCCGGGCACGTCGACCAGCGTCAGGATCGGCACGTTGAACGCGTCGCAGGTCCGGACGAAGCGTGCGGCCTTCTCGGAGGCGTCGATGTCCAGGGTCCCGGCGAACTGCATCGGGTTGTTGGCGACGATGCCGATCGAGCGGCCCTCGATGCGGGCGAACCCGATGACCATGTTGGGCGCGAAGAGCGGCGCCACCTCGAGGAAGTCGGCGTCGTCGACGAGCGCCTCGATGACCTGGTGCATGTCATAGGGCTGGTTGGGGCTGTCCGGGATGATCGTGTCGAGGAACCGGTCCTCGTCGGTGACGGCCAGGTCGAGCTCCTCGTCGCCGAAGACGGGCGGCTGCTCGTGGTTGTTGGACGGCAGGTAGGACAGGAGCGCCTTGACGTACTCAATGGCGTCCTCCTCGTCGGTGCCCATGTAGTGCGCGACACCGGACTTGGAGTTGTGCGTGCGAGCGCCGCCGAGCTCCTCGAAGCCGACGTCCTCACCGGTGACGGTCTTGATGACGTCGGGTCCGGTGATGAACATGTGCGAGGTCTGGTCGACCATGACGGTGAAGTCGGTGACGGCCGGCGAATACACGGCGCCACCGGCACACGGCCCCATGATCAGCGAGATCTGCGGGATGACACCGGACGCGTGGACGTTGCGGCGGAAGATCTCGCCATAGAGCCCGAGCGACGCCACACCCTCCTGGATGCGCGCGCCACCGGAGTCGTTGAGCCCGACGACCGGGCAGCCGACCTTCATCGCGAAGTCCATGACCTTGGTGATCTTCTCGCCGAAGACCTCACCGAGCGACCCACCGAAGACCGTGAAGTCCTGGGCGAAGACCGCAACGGTGCGGCCGTCGACCGTGCCATAGCCCGTGACGACACCGTCGCCGTAGGGCCGGTTCGCGTCCTGACCGAACGCCACCGAGCGGTGTCGGGCGTACTTGTCCATCTCGACGAACGAGCCCTCGTCGAGGAGCAGGTCGAGGCGCTCGCGGGCGGTCTTCTTGCCGCGGGCGTGCTGCTTCTCGACGGCGCGCTCGGAGCCCGCGTGGGCCACCTCGCCGACGCGTCGCTTGAGGTCGGCGAGCTTGCCGGCGGTGGTGTGGATGTCGATGCCCGTGTCCGCTGCGGGGAGGTCGGTTCCGCCGGTGGGCTGGGTGTCCGTCTGAGCCATGGTGGCGACTCTAGCCTTGACCTCGTGACCCCACCTGCTGCCGCTCAGTCGATGAATGCGTCCCTCATCACACCGGGCCCTCCGTGGCTGCCCGCGGAGGTGCACGAGTCCGTCGATTCCACCAACGCCGAGCTGGCCCGCGACCCGCTTTCTCCCGGTCATCCCAGACTCTGGCGGGTCGTCACCGCCGAGGAGCAACGCAAGGGACGAGGTCGTCTCGACCGGGCGTGGACGACGACTCCCGGCACGAGCATCGCCGCGAGTGTCCTCGTTCCCCGCCCGCGGACGGCACCGCTCGGCTGGGTTCCACTCGTCGTCGGCCTCGCCCTGCGCGGCGCCCTCACCGAGGTCAGCGGCGTCGAGATCAGCCTCAAGTGGCCCAACGACCTGCTCGTCCCCGCCGACGACGACCGCAAGCTCGCGGGCATCCTCGCCGAGCTCACCCCCGCCGGCGTCGTCATCGGCACCGGCATCAACATCGACCAGGAGCGCGCCGACCTCCCCGTCGACACGGCCACGTCCTTGCGTCTCGCCGGCGCACCGGGAGTGAGCCGCGAAAGCGTGCTCACGGCATACCTTCGTTCTCTCGCAACGCTTTTGCGCGATCTGGACGACGATGCGTATGCCGTCCGCGCTGCTTACGCTGCCGCGTGCGGCACGCTCGGACGCACCGTCGTGGCGCACCTTCCCACAGGTGAGGTGCACGGAGTCGCGACCGAGATCGATGCAGACGGCAGACTGTGCCTGAGCACGGACAACGGTCCG
The DNA here is from genome assembly GCA_963807825.1 of uncultured Actinomycetota bacterium. Classification (GTDB taxonomy): domain Bacteria; phylum Actinomycetota; class Actinomycetes; order Actinomycetales; family Dermatophilaceae; genus Knoellia. The sequence goes on along the minus strand of CAWEDC010000024.1, from coordinate 48,294 downwards.
TATGCCGTGGCGGCAGGTGACGTCGTCCACGTCCGATGAGCGGAGGCTGCAGGTGACCGACATCCCGCGCGACCTCGAGGCCGAAATCGCGGAGCGACTGCTCGGGCGCCCGGCCACGATGGGCCGACGTGAGATCAGCCGCGAGGCGTCGGTGTCGGTGCAGTCCGCCCGCAAGTTCTGGCACGCCCTCGGCTTCCAGATCGTCGATGACGAAGACCTGATGTTCACCGAGGCCGATCTCGAGGCTTTGCGGCGGGTCTCTGACCTTGCCCGCGACAACGACCTCGACGAGGACCTCGCTCTCGCCATGGCGCGTGCCTTTGCCCGCACCTCCGACCGCCTGGCCGTGTGGCAGACCCAGCTCGTGGCGGAGTACCTCACGCCGCCCGAGCAGGAAGCCGAGATCGGCGAGAAGGACGCGCGTTCCGTGCCCGACCGCGGTGTGGCCGAGGCCGCGGCGACGGCGCTCGTCGACATCGTCGACCAGCTCGAGCCACTCATGGTCTACGTGTGGCGCCGGCACCTCACCTCCGCGATCACCCGCATGCTCGCCGACGCGCGCGACACCGACCACGACCCGAGCGCGCCGCTGCGGGTCGTCGGGTTCGCCGATCTGGTCAACTTCACCTCGCTCGTGCGCCGGATGACCGAGCGCCAGCTCGGGACGCTCGTGCAGCGGTTCGAGGAGCTCGCCAGCGACGTCGTCACGACCCACGGAGGACGCGTCATCAAGACCGTGGGCGACGAGGTGCTCTTCGTCCACGTTGACGCCGATGCGGCAGCCGCGATCGGGCTCGACCTCGTCGACGCCATGGGGGAGGACCCGCTCCTGCCCGACGTTCGGGTCGGGCATGGCCTACGGCAAGGTCATCAGCCGGCTGGGCGACGTCTTCGGGACGACGGTCAACCGCGCGAGCCGCCTCACGGCCGTCACTCCGCCCGGTCGGGTCTTCGTCGATGACGAGGTGGCGCGCTCCCTCGGCACCCTCTCGGGCTTCGCGATGATCGAGCAGCGCCGCCGCCATCTGCGCGGGATCGGGACCATCACACCCTTCGAACTGGCCCGCTCCAAGGGGGCGCGACGCGACCGCCCGTGGGATCAGCACGCGTGAGTCACCCTGCGACGACTAGGCTCGCCGCATGACTCGTGTGCTGCTCGCCGAAGACGACCCGGCGATCTCGGAGCCCCTGGCCCGAGCCCTGCGCCGGGAGGGATACGAAGTCGAGGTCCGTGCGGACGGACGCGAGGCCCTCGAGGCGGCCCGCGAGAACCCCGATCTCGTCGTTCTCGACCTCGGCCTGCCCACGATGGACGGCCTCGAGGTCTGCCGCCGACTGCGCGGCGAGGGCCACACCGTCCCGGTGCTCGTGCTCACGGCGCGTGCCGATGAGGTCGACACCGTCGTCGGGCTCGACGCAGGTGCCGACGACTACGTCACCAAGCCCTTCCGGCTCGCCGAACTCCTGGCGCGTGCACGTGCCCTGCTCCGCCGCGGCATCCCCGAGGCGGTTCCGACCGGACAGGTCGACATCCGGGTCGACGCCGAGTCGCGACGGGTCTTCCTCCACGACGAGGAGATTCAGCTCACCGCCAAGGAGTACGAACTCCTGCGCGTCCTCGCCCGCAACCAGGGCAAGGTCATCTCCCGCGAGCAGCTCATGCGCGAAGTGTGGGAGACCGCCTGGTACGGCTCGACCAAGACCCTCGACATGCACATCTCCGTGTTGCGCAAGAAGCTCGGTGACGACGCGATGCAGCCGCGCTACATCACGACGATCCGCGGCGTCGGTTTCCGGTTCGACCCTGCGGGGGAATGACTGCTTCATGCGTCGCCTCCTCCTGAGGTCAACTCTGGCGGCGGTCGGTGCCGCGCTGGCGCTCCTCGGGGTGCCGCTCTTCGCACTGGGCGTCATCGTGGCGATGGCGCCCACGGAGAGGCGGACCCGCCTCGTCGAGCGCACGTCCGGGCTCCAGGGCGTGCTGATCCTGTCGACTCTCGTCCTCGGCCTTGTCCTCCTCGGCCTCGCGGCCGGCTGGTTCGTGGCGCAACGCCGCGCCCGGCTCCTGGGAGACCCGTTGACTGCTCTCGCCGACCGCGCCGAACGGCTGGGCGCGGGCGAGTCCCGCTTCCTGCCGCTCGACTCCGGGATCGGTGAGCTCGACCGCATCAGCGACGTCCTGTCGCGCACCGCCACTCAGGTGACGCGCAACCTCGCCGCCGAACGCGACTTCGCCGCCGACGCCTCACACCAGCTCCGCACCCCGCTCACGGCGCTCCTCATGCGACTCGACGAGATCGCGACCACCGACGACCTCAGCCGTCGTCCAGGAGGAGGCCCAGGTCGCCATCGCGCAGGTGGACCGGCTCAGCAAGGTCGTGGACGACCTCATGGGCCGCACCCGCGTCAGCGACCCGACCCGCCCGAGCGTCTCGTTGGACGCGGTGCTCGCCTCTCTCCAGCGCGAGTGGCAGCCGGCCTTTGCGGCGACGAAGCGGAGCATGCGCATCCACGGTGAGCGCGGCCTGCGGGTTCGGGCCACCCCCATGGCCCTGGGCCAGATCGTCTCGACCCTCATCGAGAATGCCCTCGCGCACGGTCGCGGCACCGTCGACATCGCCGCCCGTCGGGCCGGACCGTCGGTGGTCATCGAACTCGGTGACGAGGGCACGGGTGTGTCACCGGCCATCGCGCCGCACATCTTCGAGCGCTCGGTCTCGTCGTCGGGCTCGGGTCTGGGGCTGACCCTGGCCCGCGACCTCGCCGAGGACAACGGCGGCCGGCTCGAGCTCGTCAGTGCGCAGCCCGCAGTCTTCGCCGTCTTCCTCTCCGAAGCCGACGACTGACCCGTCAGGCAGGGGGTTCGGGCTGGCCCTTGAGGTCGGCCAGGGGGGACTGGTCGACGTCGAGCGGCTCACCGGCAAAGACGAACTTCCGATAGGCCCAGAAGCGGAAGAGCGTGCCCAGCCCGATCCCGACGACCTTCGCCACGTTGTCGGCCGTGAGCGAGTTGAAGTCGAGGACGTAGTTGGAGAACGCCACCGCTGCGGCCTGGATGAGCAGGGCCACACCATTGGTGCCCGCGAAGAGCGCGGCCTCGTGGTGGGCCGGCCGGTTGCGGCGGTGGCGGAAGGTCCAGGCGCGGTTGCCGATCCACGCGAACGCGGTGGCGATCGAGGCCGAGATGATGACGGCTGCCGTCGGCTTGTCCTGGAGCACCGTGTGCCGCAGCAGGTTGAAGCTGCCCATGTCGATGACGAAGGCGAGCAGCCCGATGACGCCGAACTTGATGACCTCGCGATAGAGCACATCGATGGCTCCGCGGAGCCGGGCGATGGGGCCCCCGGAGGGGGTCGTGGACGTCACCGGGCGAGCGTAGCCGTCGAACCTTGCCGGTGATCCCTCGCCCGAGAAGATCCCGGTATGCCGGGTGCGTCACCTTGCGCCGATATCCTCCCGGGGTGACTTCCCCCCAGCGTGCCCCCGGAGGATTCCCCGTCGTCGGCATCATCGGGGGAGGCCAGCTCGCCCGGATGTGCGCCGGGCCCGCGGTCGAGCTCGGGCTCACGCTCAGCGTCCTCGCCGAAGCACCCGACGCCAGCGCCGCGCTCGTCATCCCGTCGGCGCCCGTCGGTGAGCACACCGACGTCGAGGCCGTCCTGGCGTTCGCCCGTGAGTGCGACGTCGTGACGTTCGACCACGAACAGGTCCCCGCTGACGTGCTCGCCGCCCTCGTCGAGGCCGGCATCCCGATGCACCCGACGCCCGAGGCGCTCGTCTTCGCCCAGGACAAGCTGGCCATGCGGGAGCGGCTGACCGCCCTCGGCATCCCGTGCCCTCGGTGGGTCGCGGCCCGCACCGCTGCCGACGTCGAGGCGTTCGGCGCCGAGGTCGGTTGGCCCGTCGTCGCCAAGACGCCTCGCGGCGGCTACGACGGCAAGGGCGTGCGCGTCATCGACTCGGCCGCCGAACTCACCGACTGGCTCGAGCGCGCCGCCGCCGAGGACTCGCCCCTGCTCCTCGAGGAGAAGGTGCCGTTCACCCGTGAGCTGGCCGTCCTGCTCGCCCGCAGTCCGTCCGGTCAGGCAGCGGCGTGGCCCGTCGTCGAGACGGTCCAGACCGACAGCATCTGCACCGAGGTCATCGCACCGGCCGCCGACCTCGACCTCGACCTCGCGGCCCGCGCCACCGAGGCCGGGCTGCGCATCGCTGGCGAGCTCGGTGTCACCGGCGTCCTCGCCGTCGAGCTGTTCGAGCTGCCGGGTGGCGAGTTCGTCGTCAACGAGCTCGCGATGCGCCCGCACAACAGCGGCCACTGGTCCATGGACGGAGCGATCACCGGCCAGTTCGAGCAGCACCTGCGCGCCGTGCTCGACCTGCCGCTCGGCTCACCGAAGCCGCGCCACCGCTGGACGGTGATGGGCAACATCCTCGGCGGCGAGCACCCAGAGCTCTACCCGGCATACCGTCATGTCATGGCGCGTGACCCGGAGATCAAGGCGCACCTCTATGGCAAGGGTGTGCGTCCCGGTCGCAAGATCGGGCACGTCAACGTCAGCGGCGACGACCTCGCCGACCTGCGCGAGCGGGCGCGTCATGCGGCCGACTACATCGAGGGAGCGATCGACCGAATGACAGCATGAGCGAATCAGTCTGCTGAAGTCCCGTCGTCGGCGTCGTCATGGGCAGTGACAGCGACTGGCCCGTCATGGAGGCGGCGGCCAAGGCGCTCGACGACTTCGGCATCGCCTACGAGGTCGACGTCGTCTCGGCCCACCGGATGCCCGACGAGATGATCGCCTACGGCCAGCAGGCCGAGGAGCGTGGACTGCGCGTCATCATCGCCGGCGCCGGGGGAGCGGCCCACCTGCCCGGCATGCTCGCGTCGGTGACGTCGCTGCCGGTCATCGGCGTGCCGGTGCCGCTGAAGTACCTCGACGGCATGGACTCGCTGCTCTCGATCGTCCAGATGCCCGGCGGCGTGCCGGTCGCGACCGTCTCGGTCGGGGGAGCGCGCAACGCCGGGCTGCTCGCGGCCCGCATCCTCGGTGCCGGCGAGGGCGACGAGGCCGCGCGCATCCGCGCGGCGATGGCGGACTTCCGGGTCAGCCTGCGCGACGAGGCGCACGCCAAGGGCCAGGCCCTGCGCGACCGCCGCCAGCAGTCCTGAACCGAACCGGACTTCCTAGCGGGCTGAGCCCTCGCCCTTGACCCGGGGCCACTCGATCTTGGGGCACGTGTCCATGACGACGTCGAGCCCGGCCTTGCGCGCTCGCGCGGCAGCCGCCTCGTCGATGACGCCCTGCTGCATCCAGATCGCGTCGATCTGCAGCCGGTCCTTGTGCTCGATGGCCTGGTCGACGACGGCACCGACGTTCTGCGAGTTCACGAAGCAGTCGATGACCTTGACGTCCTGGTCCGGGATGTCGGCGAGGGTCGCGTAGCCCTGCTGCCCGTGCACGGTCTCGGCCTTGGGGTGCACGGGGATGATCCCCTTGTGCAGCTCGTGCTTGAGCCACTGGGAGACGCCGTAGGCCGGCCGCTCCACGTGGTTGCTCAGTCCCACGACCACCCACACGCCGGGGTCGTTGAGGAGTTCGCGGATGAGATCAGGGTCATTGCGGTGTCGGAAACTCACGTTTGCATCATGCACCTCGCGCGGGGGCTTGCGGGGGAGGTGGCGGACGGGTTGAGTGAAGGCCATGCGATTCGGACTGTTCATTCCCCAGGGCTGGCGTCATGATCTCGTCGGCATCGAGCCGGAACTCCACTGGGGCGTGATGGCGGGGCTCGCACGGCGAGCGGACGGCATACGCGACTGGGAGTCGATCTGGGTCTACGACCACTTCCACCCGGTGCCGTACCCGACGCAGGAGGCCGTGCACGAGGCGTGGTCGCTCATGGCGGCGTTCGCCGGTGTCACCGGCCGGGTCCGCATCGGCCAGATGTGCACCTGCATGAGCTATCGCAACCCGGCCTACCTCGCCAAGGTCGCGGCGACCGTCGACGTCATCTCCGAGGGTCGCCTCGAGATGGGCATCGGCGCGGGCTGGTACGAACACGAGTGGCGCGCCTACGGCTACGGCTTCCCCGGAGCGGGCGAGCGCCTCGCGCGGCTGCGTGAGGGTGTCGAGATCTTCCGCAGATGTGGACCACCGGAACGGCAACGTATGCCGGGGAGCACTACCAGGTCGACGGAGCCATGTGCTTCCCACAACCGTTGCAGGGCACCGCTTTTGAGGGTTCGGAGCGCAACGGCATCCCGATGTGGATCGCGGGCGGTGGCGAGCGCAAGACGCTGCGGATCGCTGCCGAGTACGCCGACTACACCAACTTCCTCGGCACGCCCGACGTCTTCAAGCACAAGAGCGACATCCTCAAGCAGCACTGCGCCGACATCGGTCGGGACTTCGACACGATCACGCGGTCGTCGAACTTCAACGTCGTCATCGGCCACAACGCCAAGGAGGTCGAGGAGCGCTTCAAGTGGATCGAGAACCACCTCCGCGGCGCCGGGGTGCCCGAGGCCGACGTCGCCCGCTCCCTGCAGACCTACCGCGAGAGCCCGACCGTCGGCACGCCCGACCAGGTCGCCAGTGCGCTCGCGGACCTCGAGGACCTCGGCATGGCCTACGCGATCACGAACTTCGTCGAGTCCGCCTACGACCTGTCGGGCGTGGAGCTGTTCGAGCGCGAGGTCATCCCCGGCCCTGCGCTGAGGGTGGTGGTTGCCACAGCGGGAACCGAGCGGGGCACGGCATACGCGTCGGTAGGATCGCGGCGTGACTGCATCGAGCGACTTCCCCCTGTTCCAGATCAACGAGGACCACGAAGCGATTCGTGACGCGGTCCGTGACCTGGCAGCAGCCAAGATCGCGCCGTTCGCGGCCGAGGTCGACGAGGACGCCCGCTACCCGCAGGAGGCGCACGACGCGCTCGTCGCGTCCGACTTCTTCGCCCCGCACGTCGGCGAGGAGTACGGCGGCGTCGGTGCTGACGCCCTCGCGACCTGCATCGTCATCGAAGAGGTCGCCCGCGCCTGCGCGAGCTCGTCGCTCATCCCGGCCGTCAACAAGCTGGGCTCGATGCCCGTCATCCTCGGCGGGCAACGAGGAGATCAAGCGCAAGTACCTCACGCCGCTCGCCGCGGGCGAGACGTCCTTCTCCTACGGCCTGTCCGAGCGCGAGGCCGGCTCCGACACCGCGGCCATGAAGTGCCGCGCCAAGGCCGACGGTGACGACTGGATCCTCAGTGGACAGAAGTCGTGGATCACCAACGCCGGTGTCTCCGAGTACTACACGGTCCTCGCGGTCACCGACCCCGATGGCGCGCGCGGCAACAACATCAGCGCGTTCGTCGTCGAGAAGTCCGACGAGGGCTTCACCTTCGGTGAGAAGGAGCGCAAGCTCGGCATCAAGGGCAGCCCCACCCGCGAGCTGATCTTCGACAACGTGCGCATCCCCGGCGACCGCATCATCGGCGCACCGGGCGAGGGCCTCAAGATCGCGCTGCGCACCCTGGACCACACCCGCGTCACGATCGGTGCCCAGGCGGTCGGCATCGCGCAGGGCGCGCTCGACCACGCCACGGCATACGTCAAGGAACGCAAGCAGTTCGGCAAGAACATCGCCGAGTTCCAGGGCATCCAGTTCATGCTCGCCGACATGGCGATGGAGCTCGAGGCCGCGCGCCAGATGGTCTACGTCGCCGCCGCGAAGTCCGAGCGTGGCGACGCCGACCTGTCCTTCTTCGGTGCGGCGGCCAAGTGCTTCGCGTCCGACGTCGCGATGAAGGTCACGACCGACGCCGTCCAGCTGCTCGGTGGCGCGGGCTACACCCGTGACTTCCCGCTCGAGCGGATGATGCGCGACGCCAAGATCACCCAGATCTACGAAGGCACCAACCAGGTGCAGCGCATCGTCATGGCGCGCCAGCTGCTCAAGGGCTGAGCGGCGTATGCCGTCCGCCCACCTGGGGCGGGCGGCTCAGCCGCCGCTCGGCTTGCCGTCGGTGCCGGCTGGGGGAGCCTCGAGGGGCTGGTCCTCGCGCAACATGGTGAACAGGGCCTGGGCGCGCTCGGTGTCCCACTTCACGGATGAACCGGCAGACGTCTGGTAATTGATGTCGGAGATCGGCACGGTCAGGCTCAGGGTCGAGTCGTTGCCGGCCCCGCGCATCGCGAGCAGGATGTTGGCGGCGTCCTTCATGGACGTGTCCTGACCCACGCCCACGGCACCGGCTGCCGTGTGGGTGAAGGACCAGTAGCGGAACGGGTTGAGGACGGTCGCTGGCGTCGCGGCCCCCTTCATGATGGCGGCGAGGAACTGGCGCTGACGGTCGGCGCGGCCGATGTCGCCGCGCGGGTCCGAGTGTCGGGCGCGCACGAATCCGAGGGCGTCCTTGCCGCCGAGGGTCTGGCAGCCCTTCTTGAGGTTGATGTGCGCGAACTCGTCGTCCATGTCGAACGGGACGCAGATGTCGACGCCGCCGAGGCTGTTGACGACGGAGTTGAACCCGCCGAAGCCGATCTCGAGATATCCGTCGATGCGCAGGTCGGTCACCTGCTCCAGCGTCTCGACGAGGAGCTGCGGACCGCCAATGGCGTAGGCCGCGTTGACCTTGTTGCTGTTGTGCCCGGGGATCGGCATGAAGCTGTCGCGCGGGATGGAGATGATCGCTGACTTGCCACCGCCGGATGGGACGTGGATGAGCATGATCGAGTCGGTGCGCTTGCCTGCGGCGCTGCCGGTGCCGAGTTCCTTGCGCTCGGCGGCCGTCAGGTCATCACGCGCGTCGGAACCCACCAAGAGGTAGGTGTTGCCCGGGGTCTCGGCCGGACGGTCACCGGCCGGGGCGTCGTCGACGCGCGAGACGGAACTCCAGGCATGGAAGGGGGTGATGACGAGAAAGGCCAGCCAGAGCAGGAGAACCAGTGGGATGAGGCGCCACAGCCGGCGGCGACGCGGGGGTCGCCCCTGGTCGACCGGGTGAGCCGACGGGGCGACCACCGCGCGGTGGTCCCTGACGGCGGGGAGCGGTCTGACGCGGTGTCGGCTTCTGGCGGACCGGGCGGACCGGGCGCTCGGCGGCAACCTCGCGACGGGGTGTGGCGGCGCGCGGTGCTCTGGCGGGCGCCTGCGCCCGGCTGTCCGGGGCCTTCTCGCGTGCGGACGAAGGTGGCCTACGGCGACCACGCGTGTCCACCACGATGGGCTCGCCGTCGTCCGCCGAACGCTGCACCGGAACGGCCCGGACGTCGTCGGCGCGTGGGCGGCGTGGGCGTTCTGGCATGCAGACACGATAACTGGATTGCTTGCTGGTCCCTCCCAGGTCGCGGGGTAGTCTCGCCCTGATATGACGATCGCGCCCCTTCCCTCGGTCTCCGTCGTGATGCCCTTGCTCAACGAGGCCGACCATCTCGAACGGGCAGTGGCCGCGATCATGGAGCAGGGCTACGCCGGTGAGTTCGAAGTCATCCTTGCTGTCGGGCCGGGTTCCGATGACACGATGGGTGTGGCGCAGCGACTGGCCGCGCAGGACGGCCGAATCGTCGTCGTCGAGAACCCCACGGGTCGCACGCCGGACGCGCTCAACGTGGCGCTCGACGCCGCACGGCACGACGTCGTGGTTCGGGTCGACGGTCACGGTTTCCTCTCGCCCGGCTACATCACGACTGCCGTTCGCAGCCTCCAGGAGACGGGTGCGGCCAACGTCGGAGGGGTCATGGCCGCGGTCGGTCACTCGCCGTTCGAGAAGGCTGTGGCCGTCGCCATGCGATCGCGGCTCGGCGTCGGTGGGGCCGCTTTCCACACCGGGGGGACGGCCGGCCCAGCGCCCACGGTGTACCTCGGGGTGTTCCGCCGCGACTGGCTCACCAAGGTCGAGGGCTATGACCGTCGGTTCGACCGCGCCCAGGACTGGGAGCTGAACCACCGGATCCGCAGTGCTGGCGGAGTGGTCTGGTTCGATCCCGAACTCTCCGTCGAGTACCGCCCGCGGGGCACCATCCGCGCCCTCGCGAAGCAGTACTTCGAGTACGGCCGCTGGCGCCGCGTCGTGGCCAGTCATCACGACGGCACGATCTCGGCCCGCTACCTCGCGCCCCCGGTCGCCCTCCTCGGTTTCACGGCCGGCCTGGTCGGTGGTTTTGTCTGGGCGCCGTTGTGGGTCATTCCCGCCACGTATGCCGCCAGCGTCACGGTCGGTGGTCTGGCCATCGGTCGGCCACAGGGACCCGCGGTTGCCGTCCGGGTGCCGGCAGCGCTCGCTACCATGCACGGCAGTTGGGCCTGGGGATTCCTCACCAGCCGACCCGCTCACTTGTTGGCCAAGGAGAAACGATGACGACGAGACCTGCCCCCGCCCCGATGCCCGGGCTGGCAACTCGATGGGGACGGGTCTGGGACCGCCGCACGATCCTCAAGACCCTCGTCCAGCGAGACCTGCGGGTGCGCTATGCCCGGTCCTGGCTGGGTTATGTCTGGACCGTTCTCGACCCCCTGGCCATGGCGCTCATCTATTTCATGATCTTCGCGGTGGTCTTCAAGCGCCCCGACGCCGGCCACAAGCCGTATTTCCTCTTCCTCATCACCGGGCTCCTGGCCTGGCAGTGGTTCAACGCTTCGGTGAACGAGACGGCTCGCGCCCTGCTGGCCGAGGCCAAACTCGTGCGATCCACCAACCTTCCGCGCGAGCTGTGGGTCATCCGAGTGGTCCTCGCCAAGGGGGTGGAGTTCCTCCTCTCGTTGCCGGTCCTCATCGGCTTCGCACTCATCTATCTCGTCCGTGGCGATCTGGACCTCAACTGGCGGCTCGTGCTCTTCCCCGTGGGCCTCGTCCTGCAGTTCCTGCTCCTCGTCGGGATCGGCCTGCTGCTCGCACCAGCAACGGTCCTGGCCGATGACACCATCCGCGTCGTGCGGATCATCCTGCGCATGATGTTCTACTGCACGCCGATCATCTATGTCGTCGATCGCGCCCCCGAATGGTTGCAGGTCCTGCTCTGGTTCAACCCGCTCAGTGGAGTGCTCGAGTTCTATCGCGCGGGCTTCTTCAACGCCCCCTTGAGTTGGCCCCCCATCTTCGCCGGGCTGGGCGTCACCGTCGTGCTGATCGTCGCCGGCCTCATCGTGTTCGGGCGCCTCGAGCGCGCCGTGCTCAAGGAGATCTGATGACCGACCCACAGCTTGCCATCGACGACCAGTCATCGAGGTGGACCACCTCGGGATCGAGTTCTATCGCTCCCGACGCCGTCGCCTGTCGCTGCGCGAGATCGTCCTCAAGGGCCGCAACACCTCACCCTCGGAGACGTTCTGGGCTCTCGATGACATCTCGTTCAACGTCGGCAAGGGTGAGGCCGTCGGCCTCGTCGGCGCCAACGGTGGCGGCAAGTCCACGCTTCTCAAGGTCATCGCGGGCGTCCTCCTCCCCGACACCGGTCAGGCCAGCGTCAACGGCGGGGTGGCTCCGCTCATCGAACTCACCGGTGGTTTCCTCGGTGAGCTCTCCGCCCGCGAGAACGTCTACCTGACGGCCGGCCTTCACGGATTGAGCAAGGAGGACGTGGACGACAGGTTCGACGACATCGTCGCGTTCGCCGGGCCACAGGTGAAGGCCGGGCTCGACATGCCCTTCCGGCACTTCTCCTCGGGCATGCAGGTGCGCCTCGGGTTCTCGGTCATCACGACGCTTGACGAGCCCATCATCCTTGTCGACGAGGTCCTGGCCGTGGGAGACATGGCCTTCCGTGAGCAGTGCTACGGCCGCATGGAGTCGCTTCTCGCGCAGGGGCGCACGCTCTTCCTGGTGTCGCACAGCGAGAAGGATCTGCAGCGGTTCTGCACGCGTGGCCTCTACCTGCGCTCGGGCCAACTCGTGGCAGATGGCCCCATGGACGAGATCCTCAACGACTACCGGGCCGACAACACAGCGAAGCCCTGAGGGGCTGACAGACCGGATCGGGTATGCCGCCCGCTCGCCTTGCGCTGATGCGTTCAGTCCCGCTCAGTTGAGGGAGGCGACGGCGGAGACCAACTGCTCCTCGTTGTCGCAGGCGATCACCACGGACGTCACCCAGGGACGGTCGAGGATGGCGCGCGGGTCGGCCGCCAGCGCTTCGTCCGCTTCGCCGAGCCCGACGCTGATGACGACCCCGGTCCCGGCCAAGCGAGTCAAGTCGGCCTCGAGATCGCGAGTCCACGCCGCGCCGTCGGTGCCTCGGACCTCGAGGTAGCCCAGGTCGCTCAGTGCGGACGCGGCCATCAGCTCGGCCGGTGTGGAGACGGCCACCCCGATTCGGTCAACGGAACCGTCAGCGACGTAGGCGTGGGCGAGGTCCCAGGTCTGCTGCAGGGCGGCCGACGAGGGAATCACGAGGAAGGCCGCCGAGCGTCTCCCGAGCGCCGAGAAGGCGCGCTCCACGGCATACGGCAGATCCGTGGTCGAGGCGTCGACGTGCAGGATGGTCTTGAGCCGACGCGTCAGCGCGGGCTCCGTGGCACCAATGAGGGCTTCGGCGGCTCCGGGGTCAGTAGCGGCCACGTCGACGTGGCTCACGCCCAGGTCGACGGCACGCGCCAGAAGCGCACGCAGGTGGGCGGCGCGCTGGCTCGAACTCTGCCCGGGCTGGCCACCCGCCGCGAAGGTGCGGGCGCTGAGGACGAGGCCCGACTGCCCGCCCAGGGAGGCGTCCTTGCGGGGGACGAGGTCGCCGCGCCCCTCCACCTCGCGCCCCAGGTCGGCCATGAGGGAGCGCCAGGGAACGGTGACAGCATCCACGATGTGGCCAAAGAGCCGAGACACCCGGACGTAGTCGCTGAGTGAGTCCACCGTGGCTCGATAGGCGTGGATGTCGGTGGGTGCTCCTTCGGGGGCGAACAGGTGCTCGCCCAGGGTCCGACGCAGCCACGGCGTCACGTGTTCGCGGTCGTAGGCGTCGCTGGCCTGAACCGCTGCCTCGCGCAACGCGGCGGCGGTGAAGACCTCGGCGCCCAGACCCTCGGGGACCACCTCCATGTCGACGCGCCCATAGACGTGCCCCGAGGCAAGCGTGGCCTCGATCAGCTCGTCGACGAGGTCGGCGTCAGCGACGGGGTTGTCCCCGGTGAGCCGAACGACGAAGTCCTCGTCGGCCAGTCCCTCGCACGCGACGACGAACCGACCGAGAACGTCATCGAGGGATCCGCGCACCACGGTGATGCCCACCGACTCGAGGTGGGTGGCGATCTGGCCGTCGTAGTCCTCGACGCTCGTGGCGACCACGACTTCGTGGCCGCTGCGGGACGCACGCCGGGCCACGAGCTCGACGAGCGGCATACCCCCCAGGGTCAGCATCGCCTTGCCGGGAAGCCGAGACGAGTTGAGGCGGGACTGGATGACGACACGAGTGCGGCGCACGGGTCCTCCGGGTTCGGTGTGACGGGTCATGGGGTGGCTCCGGCCTCGACGGCGGCGAGCAGCGCGTCGGCGACGCGCTCGCGGCCACGGCCGTCGACGAGAGCACGACCTCTGCGGGCGAGGTCGAGGCAGGCGGCGGGGTCGGTCAGGAGGTCGCGCAGGAGTGAGGTCGCGGCCGGTCCACCGTCAGCGCGCAGGGCTGTGAGCGGACCCAGGGGAGACACGACGCGGTGCTCGGCGAGCATGCCGTAGCCGACCAGCTGGTTGTCAGCCACGGTCGTGACTGCGGTGGGGGCGCCGATCGCCAGCAGCTCCCACACGGACGAACCCGCCGCCGTGACGACGAGGTCGGCGCTCGCGGCGTGAGCTGCGATGACGGGGGTGGGGGCGATGATGTTCAGCCGCTGGTGGTCGCCGACAGCAACTCGGGCGAGCTGGTCGGCAATGTCTGCCGTGGCCGCGACGATGGTGAGGTCGAGTGGCAGTCCGGTGGCGAGGAGCAGGGGCGCCAAGGTCGGCGCGGCTCCCGCCGCATCGGTTCCACCGAAGAAGGCCAGCACCCTGTGCGTGGCACCCTCCGCCGCTGGTGTCGTGAGGTCCTTGCGGTGACTCAGGATGTCGTCGCGCAGCAAGCAGAACTCCACACCAGCGAGCGACACGTCGCCGCGGGGGAGGCCCTCCACCGTCGCTGCGCCCAGGTTCTGGTCGAGGTGGATGTCGGCGGACTGAGCACTCCCGTGCGGACCGTCGCGAAGGGCCAGGACGGTGAGGCCCGCCTCACGCAGCACACGTCCGGTCTCGGGCGCGATGTCGTAGCCGTCGAGAACGACCGCGTCGAGTCCACGTCGGTGGCACAGGGCTGCCAGGGCGGCCGCCTCGTCAGGAGCGGGAATCACGTCGATGCCTCGGGTCGCCACTGCCTCGGTCAGCCAGGGAGCGTTGTCGATGCGACCGATCACCGTGACTTCGACGGCCCGCGAACGCAACTCGTCGGCCAACGCCAGGCAGCGAGCCAAGTGACCGACACCTCGTGACGAAGACGCGTCACACCGCAGTCCGACGCGCACCTGTGGCAGGCGGCGCAACCGATGGCCCGGGGGTGTTGGCGAAGGGACTGGCATCACGTGGATGTTAGCCTGATCCTCGCTCGCGTCAGTCTCGTCAGGCGATGTCGAGCCGGTCGCGTCAGCGGCTGCCATGACGAGGAGTTGACCGCCGGCGGACCCCGCCATGGTGGATGTCGAGGTCATCAAGCTGTGGAGGTTTGTTCGTGAGCATGCTCGAGGGTGCGTCAATTCTGGTGACGGGCGGGACTGGCTCTTTCGGCAAGGCCTTCATCGCCGAGCTTCTGGCCAATCACAACCCCAAGCGCGTCGTCATCTTCAGCCGCGATGAGCTCAAGCAGTACGAGTGCCGCCAACTGTTCGGCGACGACCCCCGCCTGCGCTGGTTCATCGGTGACATCCGCGACCAGCACCGTCTCAACCGCGCGATGCACGGTGTCGACTACGTCGTGCACGCGGCCGCGCTCAAGCAGGTCGACACGGCCGAATACAACCCGTGGGAGTTCGTCCAGACCAACATCGTCGGCTCGCAGAACGTCATCGAGGCCTGCATCGACGCCGGCGTCAAGAAGGTCGTGGCTCTCTCGACCGACAAGGCGTCCTCGCCGATCAACCTCTACGGCGCGACCAAGCTGACCGCCGACAAGCTGTTCATCACCGGCAACCACTACGCCGCCGCCTACGACACACGTTCTGCGTCGTCCGCTACGGCAACGTCATGGGCAGCCGCGGCTCGGTCATCCCGTTCTTCCGGCGTCTGGCCGAGGCCGGCGAGTCCCTGCCGATCACCGACCTGCGGATGACGCGGTTCTGCATCACGCTGCCGCAGGCGGTCAAGTTCGTGATCGACTCGTTCGAGCAGATGCAGGGCGGCGAGCTCTACGTGCCGCGCATCCCGTCGATGCGGATCATCGACCTGGCCCAGGCCGTCGCGCCGGGCGCCAAGATGCACGAGATCGGGCTGCGCCCCGGCGAGAAGCTGCACGAGGAGATGATCTCGGCCGAAGACAGCCGCCGCGCGCTGCTCTTCGGCGACCGCTACGTGCTCCAGCCCGACCTCGCATCGTGGGGCTACACCGCGCCCAAGGACGGCGAGCCGGTGGCCGAGGGCTTCCACTACACCTCCGACAACAACGACCTGTGGTTCTCCGGCGAGGAGATGGTCGCCATCCTCGAGACGAGGAGCTGATTCGTGATCCCCTATGGTCGGCAGTCGATCGACGAGTCGGACATCGCAGCCGTCGTCGAGGTGCTGCGCAGTGACTGGCTGACCACCGGCCCCACGGTCACGGCCTTCGAGACGCGCCCTTGAGGAACTGTCCGGCGCGACGCGCGCCGTCACGTGTCACCAGCGGGACTGCGGCGCTGCACATCGGTTATGCCGCTGCCGGCGTGGCCGCCGGCGACGAGGTCGTCACCACCCCCATGACGTTCGTGGCGACTGCCTCGTCCGCCATGGCGCTCGGTGCCACCATTCGTTTCGCCGACGTCGAGGACGACACCGCTCAACATCGATCCGGCACTCGTCGAGGACGCGATCACGGACCGCACCAAGGTCGTGGCAGGTGTCGACTTCGCCGGGCACCCCATCGAGTTCGACGAGCTCACGGCGATCACGCAGCGGACGGGCACGCTCCTCGCTGGAGGACGCTGCCCACTCGATCGGATCGACCTACAAGGGGCGTCCGGTCGGGTCCTTGTCCGACATCACCACCTTCTCGTTCTTCCCCACGAAGAACATGACCAGCGCCGAGGGCGGCGCGGTCGCAACCCTCGATGCCGAGCTGGGTCGAGCGAGCTCACGAGTTCCACAACATCGGGCTCGTGCGGGACCCCGCCGCGCATGCGCTACCCCGATGAGGGTCCGTGGCACCAAGAGGTGCACGAGTGGGGCCTGAACTACCGGCTGCCCGACGTCCTGTGCGCCCTGGGTCTGTCGCAGCTGCGCCGGCTCGACGCCTTCAAGACGCGACGTGCCGAGATCTTCGCCCGCTATCGAGGAGGGACTCCAGGGCCTGGAGGGAGTCCGCCTGCCCACCCAGCGAGCGCACGTCGACCCGATCTGGCACCTGTATCCGTTGCGAGTGCTCGACGGTCGCCGACGCGAGTCTTCGATGCTCTGCGCGCCGACGGGGTCGGAGTCCAGGTCAACTACCTGCCGGCCCACTGGCACCCCGTCTTCGAGGACCTCGGGCTACCAGCGCGGGCAGTTCCCCGTCGCGGAGAAGTTCTACAGCGAGGAGATCTCGCTGCCGATGTTCGTGGGGCTCACGGACAGCGACCTGGACCGGGTCATCGAGGCCGTCCACCGCGCAGTGCAGGGCTGACATGCACCACGCCAACCACTTCTACGGCCACGCGCACATCATGGCGCGCTACGTCGGTCTCGAAGAGCCTCTTCGCATCTGGGGTTACCTCCAGCACGGCTGGAACATGCACGACGGGTTTGCAGTGGGCACCGTGTTCGCCCCTGCCTACCCCAAGCTCGTGTGGTCCCAGGCCTGCGCCCGGCGCGGCTGGGCCGCAGGGCTGCGTGACTACCGGATCGTGGCCGCTCCCTGGCTCTACCTCCTTCGGATGGAGGAGCAGGAGCGTTGGCTCACGCAGCCGGGCAACCGGCCGGACGAGCGCCAGGGCACCATCGTCTATCCCTTCCACGGCTGGGAGGGGCAGCAGGTCGTCGGCAACCACGCGGCATACATCGAAGAGATCAAGCGCACCGAAGGTGACGTGCCGATCACGGTGTGCCTGCACTGGAATGAGTTCGACAACCCCAAGGTGCGCAGCGAGTACGAAGACGCAGGAGTCAGGGTCATCACGCACGGTGAGCGTGGCTACCTCTGGAAGGACACCGACGTGGCCTTCCTCTATCGGCAGCTTGCCGAGATGCGCCGCCACAAGCGGGTGGTGTCCAACCGGATGAGCAGCGCGATCATGTACGCATCCGCCGCGGGCATCGAGGCCGGCATCTATGGCAACCCGATGGCGCTGGAGGCGGACCACGCGATCCTGGGTGGGGTCGGCAAGCCGCGCCGCATGTGGCCCGAGATGCACCAGGTGTCGATTCCCATGGACTACGCCAGGTCCGTGGCCGACGAGGAACTGGGCGCGCTCGACGTGCTCCACCCCGAAGAGGTCATTGAGGCGTTCGGCTGGACCAAGGCCATGGGCCCGCGACCCAGCCCGCCGCCGCCCGGGCCTTCGATCGAATTTCCCGAGGGCTTCTTCACGCGCAGGCGCAGGTCGCGAGCCAACAGCCATGCCGGGCCGGCGGGTGCTGAGAAGGAGATGGTCGAGAAGTCCTCCTGGCTCGAAGGCCCCGACGACGATGCCGACGGCGGCGCGGATGACCGCAAGCCGTCGGAGGGCGACGACAAGGACCGGAGCTCGGACCGTGATCGCGGCGACGAGACGCGTGGCTCATCACGGGCGGACGAGCCCGGTGACACGGTGAACGTCGACGACGTCCCCGCGCCGAGCGTCGCCGCCGATGTGGTGGCACCCACGACGTCGGCCTCCGCGCTGGCGCCCAGCACCGAGGGCTGAGCACTCAGCCGAGTGCCCTCGGCCCGCGGTTGGACCGCACCGCAGTCGGGACCGCACCGCGTGACCGCACCGCGGGTGCGCTCAGACGAGGTCCCAACTCATCGGTGTGCCCTTGGCTGCGTCCTTCTGGAAGACGCGGCCCTCGAGCTGACCGAAGTCGTCGGGTGCAAGTCCGCCGGCCGGTCGGATGGACCGAACGTTGGCCGGCGTGACCGGATCCCCAGCGCGCACGTCCTCGACGACGAAGAGCGAACGTCGGAAGCGCAGACCCTCGCGTTCGGCAGCCCGTGCACCGATGCGCGGCTGCCCCAGGGCCTGCCAGGCGACCTCGGTCTCGCGGCGCAGGGAGGCCAGCTCGTCGGGCTCGAGCGAGAACGCCGAGTCGACGCCTCCGCCCTCGCGCGACATCGTGACGTGCTTCTCGACGAGACACGATCCGAAGGCGATCGAGGCGACTGCCGCGCCGATGCCCATGGTGTGGTCGGACAGGCCAACCGGCACCCCGAAGGCCTCGCGCATCACCGGGATGCCGCGCAGGTTGGAGGCCGCCGGGTCCGCCGGGTAGCTCACGGTGCAGCTGAGCAGCATGACCTGGTCGTTGCCGGTGCTGTGAGCGGCCGTGAGGGCCGCCGCGATCTCGCCCACCGACGCCATGCCCGTCGAGATGATCAGCGGCTTGCCCTTGGACGCTGCGTGACGGATCAGGGGGAGGTCGACGATCTCGGACGACGCGATCTTGAAGGCCGGAACCTCAAGGTCGTTGAGGAACTCGACCGCGGTCGGGTCGAAGGGGGAGGAGAAGGCGAGGATGCCGAGCTCACGGGCGAGCTCGAAGATCGGCTCGTGCCACTCCCACGGCGTGTGCGCCTCCTGGTAGAGCTCGTAGAGCCGGCGCGACCCCCACAGCTCGTGGCCGGAGGAGAGTCGGAAGGCGGGGGCGTCGACGTCGATGGTGATGGTGTCGGCGGTGTAGGTCTGCAGCTTGATGGCGTGCGCGCCCGAATCGGCAGCCATCCGAACGATCTCGAGGGCCTTGTCGAGGGAGCCATCGTGGTTGCCCGACATCTCGGCAATGATGAAGGGAGGAGCGTCGGGTCCGACCTCGTGGGGCCCGATCGTGAGCGACGTCGTGGTGGGTCGCGATGCACCGGGGTCGGTGGGGGTGGGGGTCGAGTCAGTCACGGCGGTCTCGTCTCAGAAGTGGGGTCAGTCGCGCGTCGCGCGCACGTGGATCACGGTGGTGGCAGTGCCATCGACGTCGCGCACCGATGAGCCGATCTCCGCAAAGCCATTGCGCTTGTTGAAGCGTCGGACGGCATCGTTCGCTTCGAGGACCTCGCCCTCGAGCGTGTCCAGGTCCAGTTGCCCAAAGGCAAACCGCTTGGCCTGCCGTTGTATTTCGATCCACGCGGGGAGCAACTCACCGCGCTCGCTCAGCCCGGCATTGTCGAGGTAGTAGCCCCACCAGGCAGACCGGTTGTCCCGGTCGATGTCGAAGAAGGTGACGACTCCGGAGGGCACGTCGTGACGCTCGAAGATGTAGACCTCGCGAGAGTCGGACGTCGCCGTCGCGTCCCACCAGCGGGCGTGCTCCTCGGCGGAGATCTCGTGCTGGGTCAAGGAGACTGCGCGAACCTCGGGATGGTTGCGCCACTGCAGAACGTTGGCGCTGTCGGCATCCGTGGCAGGACGCAGCATCGTGCTCCTTGCGGGGTCGGGCGGTGCGGCACTCAGGTCTGGGCGCACCATCGTGGTGGGTAGACTATCCGAAACCAACTTCACGACTTCTAGGTGGATTCATGGGTGCACTGAGCCGGGACGACCTCCGGAGCATGATGGCCGATGTCCTGTCTGCACAGGGCAAGACCATCCCGGCCGAGGACACGGCAGTTCTCGAGGAGATTGGCTTCCGGTCGCTCGACTTCTCGGAGCTGGCACTGCGCGTCGAGGACGAGATCGGCGAGGAGCTCAACTTCGACGCTCCCGAGCTGCGACAGATCCGCACCATCTCCGACGTGCTCGACTTCCTCGAGCAGCTGCAAGCAGCGTGACGCCCGGCGGCTCGGGTCCGGCTGGCGCTGCCAACCGGATCGTCACGAGCGCCCTCACGCAGACCTGGGCCGACCTTGAGCCCCTGGACCTGCCCGCCGCGGCGGCGGTCATGGTCGGCGACAACCTCGAGGCCGCCCGTGCCGTCAAGACGGCTCTGGAGCGCGGTGACGGTGAGCTGCTCATCGCTTCCCGCACCCGCATGACCCCTGAGCTGGTCGACGACCTGCGTGCGTCCGGACTCTCGGTCGTGGACGGCGACACGGTGCTGCCCGCGACGACGGAGCGCCCGCTCAGCCCTGGTCGCATCTGGCTGCTCACGAGCGGCAGCACCGGCCGGCCCAAGCGCGTCGCCCACACCCTTGAGTCGCTCACGACCGTGGGCGGACAGCAGCCTGCTCGCACGTGGCTGTGCCCCTATGCCCATGGCGCCTACGCGTGGTGGCAGATCGTCACGCTGGGTCTGACCCAGCCGGAGCAGCACATCCTCTTCGTGGAGCCGAGCGAGCTCGACAGTTGGCCGGGGCAGGCCCTGGCTGCCGGTGTCACGGCCGCCTCGGGCACGCCGACCTTCTGGCGACAGGCGCTCTATCGCGATCCCGAGAGCGTGGCGGCGCTGCCGCTGGAGCAGGTCACCCTTGGCGGCGAGCCGGTCGACCAGGCGATCCTCACCAGGCTGACCGAGATGTTCCCGCAGGCGCGAGTGTCGTGGATCTATGCCTCCTCCGAGGCCGGTGCCACCATCGCCGTGCACGACGGCCGCGCCGGGTTCCCGGTGGAGTGGCTTGATCGAGAGGCTCCAGGTCGGGCCACCCTCAGCGTCGAGGACGACGAACTCATCATCAGCTCGTCCAAGCGCGCCGAAGGCATCGACGCCCGCCTCCGCACCGGCGACCGGGTCGAGATCGCCGACGGACGCGTGGTCATCACCGGCCGACTCGCCAGCGACGAGATCAACGTCGGCGGGGCCAAGGTCTCGGCGTCGGCCGTCCGCAACGTCCTGCAGTCCCACCCGTCCGTGGCCTGGGCCTCGGTGCGTGGACGCAAGGCCCCCATCGTCGGCAGCATGGTCACGGCCGAGGTCGTCCTCGACGGTCCGGCGACCGACTCCGATCTCACCCGCTGGTGCGCAGAGCGACTCCCCGACTACTCCGTCCCGCGGCGCATCCGCTTCCTCGACACCATTCCCATCAAGGAGACTCTGAAGAGCGATGTCTGACACCACCACTCCCATCGGACCCGCCTCGGTCGTCGTCGTCTCCGGGGGCTCGCGCGGTCTCGGACTCGCGATCGTCGAGGACATCCTCGCCCAGGGCGCCAAGGTTGCGGCCTTCGCCCGGACCGTGACGCCCGAGCTCGAGCAGCTCGCCAAGGACAACCCCGAGTCGGTCGTCGCCGGGGCGGTGGACACCACTGACAACAAGGCAGTGTCGGACTTCCTCAAGCTGGCGGAGGCGACCCTGGGTCCCATCGACGCCCTCGTCAACAACGCCGCGGCCGGCCAGGACAGCCTGCACGTCCACACCTCGCCCGAGAACATCGCGCGGATCATCGACACCAACCTCACCGCCCCGCTGCTCCTGACGCGTCTGGTGCTCCGCCGCATCATGGCCAAGGGCAACCGCGGTCGCATCGTCATGGTGACCTCGATCTGCGCCCAGCGCGGCTACTCGGGACTCGTCGCCTATTCGGCCACCAAGGGCGGTCTGGACAGCGCCATGCGCACGCTGGCGCGCGAGATGCATGGACGCGCCCTGGTCAACAGCGTCGCGCCGGGCTTCTTCGCCTCCGAGATGTCGTCGGTGCTGGGTCAGACCCAGCTCGACACGATCACTCGCCGCACGCCCTCCGGCCGGCTCGTCGAACCGTCCAACATCGTGCCCATCGTGCACACGCTCTTGTTCGAAGACACCAACATCAACGGCCAGGTCATCACCATTGACGGTGGCGGCGGCATCTGAGGACATGACGACCGCCGCGAGCGCACGCCTCGCGGCGGCCATGCGCACCCCGCTGGTGATCGAGCGCGCCGCCGACCACGCGTGCACGCGTGGGACACACTCGCGCGTGGCCGACGGTCGCGTCGTCTGCTGGTCCCCTCCGCGAGGGAACGACGAGGCGTATGCCGTGGACGCCGAGATTGCGTCGCAGCCGGTCCCGCCTCATCTCGAGGTGCGATGGCGAGGACTCTGGGACGCCCATGCCAGTTTCTGGGCCGCGTGGTGCGCCTCCGAGGTCTGCGCCAAGCTCTGGGAGGTCCCGATCGTCGTCCTGGCCGCGCGGTCACCGGTCGGCAGCAGCCCCGTGACGCGCGCCAGCCAAACCGTGACGTATGCCGTCAGGCCCGAGGGCGACCTCGTGGTCGCCTTCGGCATCCTGACGGTGTGACGTGCGGACCTTGTGTCACCTTCCGTCGAACTACTTGACGGCGCGTCGAGCGAGGCGGCGAGCCTTGCTCATGAAGTCGGGAGGAAGCACCTCATTGGCGGTGGCCTTCGCGGTCGAGACGGCCTTCTCGGTGGCGATGCGTCGCGGTGCCCGGATCGCCTGCACCGTCTTCCAGGTGAGGGTCTCTTCGTAGCGTTCGATGATGCGCTCGAGATCACGGATGTAGCGATCGCGATGACGCAAGTGTCCCTTCGAGCCAGGCGACCTGACCATCGTGCTCGCGCATTCGGCGTGAACGCATGCGGTCATGCGCGAGGAGTTCGCGGAAGCCCGTCGAGGTCGCCGACGGAAGGTTGCGGGGGAGCGCGCCCAGCTCAAGACTGGTTTCGATGATCTCAGCCAGCGTGAGTTCGCTGGGCGTGACGACCGAGGCAATCTCGCTCTGAGCCCGCACCACGCGCCGCACGACGTCGTGGGTGACGACGGTTCCGACCATGGCGCCCAAGCGACGCGGTGAGCTCATCGGGAGTCGTGCTCGTCTTCCACGGGTGTGGGGCCGCTGACGCCATCAACCGGATGGCGAACTGGCGCAGGGCCAGCACGAACATGTCATCGCCGCCGATGATCCCCGCCCGGCGCCAGCGACGAGTCCATCACGCTCAGGGCGCCGTCGTCCCCGATCACGACGTTGTCGATCGTCGCAAAACCGCGGCGTTCGGCCGTGTCGGGGTCCAGACGCTCGGGTCGCGCAGCCAGCGCGTGGTACTGCGCCGACGAGGGAGCGGATGTCGCGGTGAGAGCGGCGAGCGCAGGCGTCGCGCAGCTCCATCTCGAGGATGCGGCCGTTGGCCGAGGTCTGGGGGGCGAGGTCGCGGGTGATCGAGGCGATGTTCACCTCAGCGTCGGTGCTCCCGCTCGCCCACTCGCGCCGTCGACGCTCCGGCGTGGTCGACCGTGTTGACGCGGGCCCAGGCCGGGTCGACCCAGGTCTCGGCGTCGATGACGGCGGGCAGGTCGAGGGGCGGGGCGGCCTCGCCGAGGTGGGCGACGAGCACCCAGGCGGGTGCCAGCTGCGTCACGACGCCGCCGTCCACGAGGCGCTCCACCGTGCTGCGGGGGTCGCGCAGTGCCGGGATGTCGCGGAAGTGGCGTTCGGCCGCACGGCAGCTGTGGAGTCGGGCTGCGGCCGTGAGGCCGGGTTCGCCGGCCACGAGTGCCGCGCCGTCGACGAGGAGGTGGTGCGTGTCGGGTGTCGGGTACGCGCCGAACAGTGCGTCGGGGGTCAGGCCCAGGTCCTGTCCCGCGTCCTCGAGCTCGGCGAGGTGCAGGCGTCGGTGGTTGAACCCGTCCCCACCGACGTGCCAGGCGTCGTCGGAGTCGACGTCGAGCTGGGGCTGCGCCGCAAGCAGCTCATGGAGGCCGAGTTCGTTGGCGACGTCGACGACGAGGGTCCCGCCGGGGGCGAGCGAGGCTGGCGAGCTTGGCGAAGACCTCTGCCTCACCCATTCCGGTCGAGTCCGGACCCAGGAGTCGCGTGGGGCCTCCGAGACCGACGACGAGGTCGAAGCCGGCCTCGTTGTCATAGGCGTCGAGCCCGCCGATGTGGAGCGAGGCGCGGTCATGAAGGCCGGCGGCGTCGCTCACGACCCGGGAGTCGGGGATGGACCTCAGCAGGATATCGATCTTGGCGGTCGTCGGGAAGGGTCTCGACGAGCAGGGCCGCACGGGGGCCCGCCAGGAGCACCTTCTTGGGGGCCCTGGAGCGCACCACTTCGGCGAGGAGCACCTCGGACCGCGAGCGGTGCGGCGACGCGTCCGAGGTCGGACCAGACGAGCATCTCACCCGTCAGGATGTTGGCTCCGGTGACGTTGTCGCGCGCGCGCTCCGACTCGGGGGTGGCTGCCAACGTGGGTCCTCTCATCGACTGTCGTCCTTTCCCGGCAGGACGCACGGGCGAGGGCGTCACCTAGACTAGCCGCGCGGCTGATGCGGGCGATGTCATGGCGACCGAGCCGTCCCACTGACATGGACCGAGGAGTGTGAAGCATGCCGGGGACTCCCAGCGTGGGTGCTGTCGTCCTCAGCATGGGCAACCGGCCGAACGAGCTGGCCCTGGCCCTGGACTCCCTGCTCGCCCAGGTCGGGGTCGATCTCGATGTGGTCCTCGTCGGCAACGGCTGGGAGCCCGTGGGGCTGCCTGCAGGTGTGCGGACCGTCCACCTCCCCGAGAACGTCGGGATCCCCGAGGGACGCAACATCGGCGCGGGCGAGGCGCTCGGCGAGCATCCTCTTCTTCTACGACGACGACGCGGTCCTCCCGAGTCCCGACGTGCTGTCGCGGCTGGCCGCAGAGTTCGGGGCCGACCCGTCCCTGGCCGTGGCTCAACCGCGCGGCGCAGACCCCGACGGTCTTCCCGCGCCTCGTCGCTGGGTGCCGCGCCTGCGGACGGGCGACGGTGGGGCCGACGTGGGTGGTGAGGTGGTCGTCTTCTGGGAGGGCGTGTGCACCATTCGCCGCGAAGCCTTCGACCAGGTCGAAGGCTGGCCCGGGCACTTCTGGTACGGCCACGAGGGCATCGACCTTGCCTTCCGCCTGGTCGACGCGGGCTGGCGGCTGCGCTACTGCCCCGACGTGGTCGTGCACCATCCGGCGACCAGCCCGACGCGCCACGCGGTCTTCTATCGCATGAACGCCCGCAACCGGGTCTGGGTGGCCAAGCGCAACCTCCCTCATCCGTTGTCGGCCGATCTACGTGCTCGACTGGGTCGGGCATCACCCTGTTGCGGGAGCGCAACCGCGCGGACCTGCGCACCTGGTTCCGCGGGCTGCGTCGAGGGCATTCGCACCGACGCCGGTCCCCGGCGACCGATGAAGTGGCGCACCGTGCTCCGACTGACGCGCGCCGGTCGTCCACCGGTCGTGTGAGGTGAGCGCCCCGAGGGTGCCGGTCGTCCTCACCGGCGTGAGCAGCGTGACCCACCTCCTGTATGCCGCGTCGTGGCTGCGTGCGCGCAGCTGGACGCCGGCGTCGAGATCGACCTCACGGTCCGCGAGCCCGGGACGTTCTTCGGGCGGGCCGCGGTGACGGCCGACGACATCCGCGACCTACCTGCCCGAGGACGAACGGCTGCGCATCACGTCGGGTGCGCACACGGCATACGCCGAAGGTTTCGTCAGCGATGCTGACCTTGCTCTGTGTGGGCGCGCCGGGACTGAGAATGTTCGCTGAGCTCACCCGACGTTTGCGACGGCGTCCGAGGGTCGTGGTGGTTGATGAGGGCATCGGCTCCTACGGCGACGTCCACACGCGTCTGGCGGCCTATCGCCGAGCGGGAGGGCGCGGGCCGTGGCCGGTGGTGCGTGCCGCGTCCGTGGCCGGTGGACACCGGCTTCTCACGAGCCAGCGCTGGACGACCTACCGGCGAAAGGACACTTCAGTCGTCCGAGTGGGAGGTCAACGCGGCCGTGGCGGCAGAGTTCGCGCGGCACCTGGACGGGGAGCCGGCGCCGCCCCGAACGGCCGTCTACCTGACCCAGCCCTGGCCCGCACTCGGGGTCATGTCCGTCGGCAACTACGTGCGGCACCTGGGGGAGGTGCGGTCGGCCTGCGAGGCCGCTCGGGCTGAACCTCATCGTCCATCCGCACCCCGCCGACGACGTGTCGCACTACGCCGAGTTCGACGTCCGGATGCAGACCCGCCCCGTCGAAGTCGACCGCTACGTCACCACGGCTGCCGTCGTCGTCGCCTCCAACAGCACGGCGCTGCTCAACCTCGCCGCTTTGATGGGCGTGCCGGCCGTGCGGGTCACGATGCCCGAGACCGCGGTGCTCGAGGGTGCCCTGAGCACCGATCAGCGCGACCTGCTCGACCACTTCCTGAGCGCCGGCCGTGACCACCGAAGGGCTCGCGCCCGCCCTCTCCCGCGCGGTGGACGAGCAGACACCGCGCGGCGATTAGACTCCCGGGGTGTCCGAATCCGAAGTCGCCGACGTCCCTCCCGGCGTCGGTGGACCCCCCGGGCCCCTGCTGAGCCTGCTGAAGAACCCCAAGATCGCGTTCCTCGCGGTCGGCGCGGCCAACACGGTGATCGGCACCATCTGGTTCGTCATCTTCGACTTCCTGCTCGGGCACCGCTTCGGCTGGGCGGGCCACTACATCGCCCTCGTCATCACCTATGTGGCGGCGATCCTGTGCGCGTTCGTGCTCTATCGCAAGCTCGTCTTCCGCGTGAGCGGGCACCTCCTGCGGGACCTCAGGCGATTCAGCAGCGTCTATCTCACGACCTTCGTCCTCAACCTCGTGGCGATGACGGTGCTCGTGAAGTGGTGGGGCTTAACGCCGTGATCTCGCAGTTGAGCTTTGTCTTCATCTCGACCACGTTGAGCTGGTTCGGGCACCGCAACTATTCGTTCCGCCGCGATCCGGTGGCGGACCTCGACCAGGAGTGACTGTGACCAACCCTCGCGTCTCGATCGTCGTCCCCGCCTACAACAACGCGGAGTTCATCGAGGCCACCATGGACTTCGATCCTCGCCCAGACGTTCACCGACTTCGAGGTGTCGTCGCCGACCACTCCAGCACCGACGACACCTGGGATCGGCTTCAGCCGTTCGCGCGGACGCCCGGGTGCGGCTCCTCACGACTCCGGCCGGGCGGCGGGGCTCCGGCGAACTGGAAGCGCGTCACCGACGAGGCCAGCGGCGAGCTGGTCAAGCTGGTCTGCGGCGACGACCTCATCACCCCCGACTGCCTCGCCGAAGAGGTCGCGGCGATGGACTCGGCCCCCGGCATCGTGCTGGTCTCCTGCATGCGCGACCTCATCGATGCGCGTGGCAACCAGTCACGAAGGCGCGCGGGCCTGGCCGGGCTCTCCGGACGGGTGCCCGGCCGGGAAGCCGCCCGACGGGCCGTGATGGCCGGAACCAACATCTTCGGCGAGCCGGGCTGCGTCCTCATGCGCCGTGACGCCCTCGAGGCGGCTGGCGGCTGGGCCGACACCGAGCCCTACGTCATCGACCAGCAGACCTT
This sequence comes from uncultured Actinomycetota bacterium, assembly GCA_963807825.1. Classification (GTDB taxonomy): domain Bacteria; phylum Actinomycetota; class Actinomycetes; order Actinomycetales; family Dermatophilaceae; genus Knoellia. The sequence continues at coordinate 20,819 of CAWEDC010000024.1, read as the reverse complement.
CTGCAACGTCCTCATGCAGCGGCGACTTCTATGCGCGTCCCCGAGAACGCTGGCGAGCTTTCGGATGAGCGCGTCGCAGTGGAGCGTCAACCTGGCCCGCCAGCAGGCCGATCAGGTCGTCGCCTTCCACCAGCGCCTCGCCGCGCGCCAACCCGGGACTGCTCAGCCGCGTCGAGCTCACCCGCGGCAACACCCTGGCCCGTGGCATGGCCTACGTCCGCCGTCTGGCCTACATCTGGCTCGGGCGCAAGATGCACGTCGACACCAAGGCCCAGCATGCCGTGATCTGAGCGCGACGCTCGGCGCGCGCCCTCGCAGCCTCGGATCGGGCGCGACGCCTCGACCGGCTAGTCTGCTCGGGTGGGTCCGAACTCCCGACACCGTGCACCGGATCTCGATCGTCATGCCCGTCTACCAGGGCGGCGAAGTCCCTCCCGGCCTGGCGCGAGGAGATCGCCGCGCTCGACGAGCCCAGCGTCACCCCGGACGGCCACAGGTTCGTCGTCGTCGAGTGGCTGCTCGTCCACGACAACGGCCCCGACCACTCGGCCGACGTCATCGCCGAGCTCGCGCAGCGAGCACGACGTTCGTGCGCCCGGTCTGGCTCAGCCGCAACTACGGCCAGCACCCCGCGACGCTCGCGGGCATGGCCTCGAGCAGCGGCGACTGGATCGTCACCCTCGACGAGGACGGCCAGCACGACCCCGCCGACATCGGCCTGCTTCCTCGACACCGCGCTCGCGACGAACGCCCAGCTCGTCTATGCCAACCCCACCAACGAGGCGCCGCACGGATTCGTGCGCAACAGCCTGTCGAAGTCGGCCAAGTGGGTGTTCGCCACCTTCCTCGCCGGTGGCGCCGTGCAGACGTTCCAGAGCTATCGGCTGATCCTCGGCGAGCTCGGGCGCAGTGTCGCCGCCTATGCCGGATCCGGGGTCTACCTCGATGTCGCGCTGGGCTGGGTCGTCGACCGGATCGCCCACGTGCGACGTCGAGCTGCGCGACGAGGGCGACCGTCGGTCCGGCTACACCATGCGCCGGCTGCTGTCGCACTTCTGGCGCCTCGTCCTGTCCAGCGGCACCCGCGGACTGCGCATCGTGAGCTGGCTCGGCGTGCTCTTCGCGATCCTGGGCTCGGCGTCGCGGTCTACCTCTCATCGCCGCGAACTCGGTCGACGCGCAGACGCCCGCAGGGCTGGACGTCGACCATGGTCGTGGTCCTGCTCAGCACCGGCGCGATCCTCTTCGCCCTCGGAGTGATCGCCGAGTACGTCGGCGTCGCCGTCAGCATGGCCATGGGCAAGCCGCCCTACCTCATCGTCAGCGACCCGGCGGCCGGCCCGCTGGGTCGCCGCAGGGGACCCGGTGACGCCTGATCAGAGCGCGTCGCCTGCACCTCTGACGTGGGTGGTCGGTGCAGGCGGCCTGCTGGGACACCACGTCGTGGCCCGGGCGCAGGGCGGAGCTGCCGCGTGTTCGGCGGGGCGCGCATCCCGTGGGCCGATCCCGAGGCTGCGCGCAGAGACGTTGCGCGACACCGCCGCTCGCCTTGTCCGCGAGGCCGGTGCCGGCCCGTGGCAGGTCGTCTGGTGCGCCGGGGCGGGCGTGACAGGGACGAGCCGGGAGGACCTCGACGACGAGCTCGCCGCGCTTGGAAGCCTGCCTCGACGGCCTCGCGGCGGCCGCTCCCGGCACGGGCGCGTTCTTCCTCGCGTCCTCGGTCGGGCGGTGTGTATGCCGGTGTCGGGGAGCCGCCCTACACCGAGACGCTCGCGGGTGGAGCCGTTGGCGGACTACGGCCGCGCCAAGCTGCGGGCCGAGGAGATCGTCGCGGGCCTGGGTCGGCGGCGAACCGGCAGCGCGGCCTCGTCGGGCGGCATCGCCAACCTCTACGGCCCGGGCCAGAACCTCGCCAAGCCCCAGGGCCTGATCTCGCAGCTCTGCGCGGCCCACCTGAGCCGGCGACCGCATGACGATCTGGGTCTCGCTCGACACGCGTGCGCGACTACATCTACGCCCCGGACTGCGCCGCGCTGGTGCTTGACTGCCTCGCTCGACTGCGTGAGGTGGGCAGCGAAGGGGAGACCGTGCTGAAACTTCTCGGAAGTCAGCGTGCCCTGTCCATCGGCGCCATTCTCGGCGAACTGCGCCGCGTCTTCCGGAGCAAGTCGACGATCATCCTCGGGCGCCTCACCGACCTCGGCCCTGCAGGCACATGACCTGTCGATGCGTTCGGTCGTGTGGCCCGATCTGGATCAGCGGGCGCTGACGCCCTTCCCGGCCGGGGTGGCCAGCACGTTGCAGGACCTGCGGTCTGCGCATGCAGCAGGGCGACGTCAGCGCTTGAGCTCGTAGATCGTGATGGTCTCGTTCGAGTAGCGCCGAGTCGCCAGGTCGTCGAGCCGCGGTGACGGCTGGGCGTAGCCCGGCTGGTGGTCGGCAACGAGCCACTTCACACCCTTGTCGCCGAGCTCCTTCAACGTGGCAGGGGTGGGGTCGGTGAAGGCACGGTCGTTGAGGTCGTACAGCGGTCGGTCGTAGTAGCCGGACACGGCGCCGCGGGGCGTGTAGCCCCAGCTCTCGATCAGCACGCGCCTCTCACCGATGCCGGAGATCCACCACTTGCGCGAGTAGCAGTTCAGGCCCTGCCGCGTGCACGCAGTGGATGTTGGTGGCCATGAGGTCGAACTCGGGAACGTGGTCGCGGATCCAGACACCTGCTTCGCTCTCCTGCAGCACGTCCGCACTCACGGCGGGCGGTGCCGGCGGGTGGAGGGTGCGATGGACGTTGGGAACGAACGCCCCCACGACGAAGGGCGTCAGCAGGGTGACCGTGGCGACGGGCAGCAGGGCTGAGAGGGCTCGGCCCTTCGAGGCGACCGCGACGATGGTCACGACGAGGAGCGCGGCCAGAAGGATGACGGACACCGTGACGAAGGACTGGAGGTTCTTCAGCATGGGAGCGAACTCGGTGATGGGCGTTCGAGTGGTGTTCTTCCACCACACCCAGGCGGTCAATCCGCCCATGACCACGGCGGTCACGCCGGCAACGATGATGCGCGCACGGTTCCCGCGCAGCAGGTCACTGAGCGACCACGCCCACAGAGCGGCGCCGAACGGAATGGTCCCGTAGATGAAGTAGTACTCGCTGTAACCCCTGTGGGCCAGCAGGAAGAAGGGGATGAACGAGGCGAAGCAGGACCCGGCCAGCAGCCACGCACCGAGATCCTTGCGCAGCGCCCGCTGGAAGAAGGGCAGGAACAGGGCGAGCCCGCGCACCATCGAAAAGCCCATGGACAGGAGCAGCCCCACGAGCAGGACCTTGCCCACGCCCGGTGCATTCCACAGGCCATCCGCGACGACCTGTGAGTAGTCGAGCGGCTTCTTCACGAGCAGGCGGTAGGGCTGCAGGATCGTGAGGTTGTGACCGAGCATCGCGCCCGATCCGCTTCCGCCGCCAGAGACGGCCAGCAGGCCACCCAGGGTGCAGGCTGACACGATCGCGCCGACGGCCAGGAGCAGGACCCGTTGGCGACGCAGGCAGAGGGCAGCGAGGAAGGCGATGGCGATCCCGCCGGTCAGCACGGGCAGTGTCGAGGCCTTGGCGCCGGAGCTGCCCAGAACGCTGATCAGCGCCACTGCGGCAGCGCCCCACTCGATGGCACGCTCGCGACGCAACAGGTCGACGAGGGCGTGCATGGTGACCAGGGACAGCGGCACGGAGAAGAGCTGCGAAGGCGACAAAGCGCTGATGTTGCTGAACGAGCCGATGACATCGGGCCAGAACGGCCACCCGGTGATGCTCGCCGCGAGGGCAGCTGCCAGCGCGCCGGCCCAGGCCGAGCCGCTCAGCCGCTGCGTGAGCACAGCCGTGAGGATGATTCCGAGCATGACCACGGGCGCCCACCAGAGGCGGAGCCAGAGCACGTTGAGCTCGCTGCCGCTGATGAGGGAGGCCGCGGCGACGTGGGCGTTGGAGAACCAGTGGTAGTGCAGTGTGCCGTCGCCGACGACCTGAGGCGTTCCGAGGGGGAAGGCTCGCTTGGCCTCGGCCGACAGGCCCATGTGCCACAGCAGGTCGACGTAGTAGCGCACCCCCGTGGGTGCGAGCGGGTAGGTGGTGGCGTAGTTCGTGAGGATCAGCCAGAAGGCGGTCAGCGCCGAGGCAGCGACACCGAGGAACGGAAGAACCGGCCACGGGCGGTCCGGCCGTTGAAGGACGCGCCGCCGCATCGACGGGACGGCCAGGACGGCGAGGGTCAGGATGGGCCAGGCCCACAGTGCGCCACGCACGTCCAGGATGCTGGCGAGCATCCACGCGCCGAGTTCCAGGCACAGGCCGAGCCCGGCGCCGAGGGAGAGGTCGGCGAGCCAGCTGCCCATCGTCCCGCGAAGGGCCTTGTGCACGAGGGTGCCGGGCAGCGGTGATGGCCAGAACGGTGTATGCCGTGTGCCTGGCCAGGTCGCTCCACGGTGTGTCGATCTGGTGGAGGGCGATGAGAACAGTGGCGACGGCGGCGACCACGATCACGACTCGCGTGACAGGGCGCGCGTGGTTCTCAGCGATTGAGTTCATAGATCGTGACAGTCGAATTCTTGTATCGGATCGTCCCGAAGTCGGACAGATTGGGTGACGCCGCATGGTACCCAACCTGGGTGTCGGCCACCATCCAGGTGACGCCTCGGTCCTTGAGTGCCTTCACGCTTCGCGCTCGTGGGCGTGATGAAGGCGGCCTGGTTGAGGTCAACAGGGCCGGGTCGTAGTAACCCTTGCCCACGCTTCGCGGTGTGTAGTTCCAGGCCTCGACGAGGACCCTGCGACCGCCCAGACCGGAGATCCACCACTTGCGCGAGTCGCACTTCAACGTGGTGCCCTTGAGGCAGTGGATGTTGGTGGACATGAGGGCGTACTCCGGGACGTGCTTGGCGATCCACAGGCCGGCCGCTGCCTCGTCCTGCCGGTCGACGTTCGGCGCGGGTGCGGCGGGCGGATGCAGGGCGCGATACACGGTGGGAACGACGGCTCCCGTTGCGTGCGGCGTGACAAGGACAACTGACGCCACCGGCAGAAGGATCGACAAGGCCCGGAAGCGCCGTCCGAAGACGGCTGCAAGCGTCACGACGCCCAGGACCGCCAACAGGACCACGGCCGCGGTCACGAAGGCCTTGAGGTTCGCGAGTATGGGGGCAGGCTCCGTGGTGAGCGGTCGACCCTGGGTCGCGAAGAAGGCCCACGTCGAAGCCACGGCGACGACGCCGGCAGTGATCGCCGTGACCACCTGACGGCCTCGATCGCCGCGGATCTGCTCATGCAGTGCCCAGGCCCACAACGCGGACCCGAACGGGAATGGCGCCATACGCGAAGTACAGCTCGCTGTAGCCACCATGGGCCAGCGTGAAGTACACGAGCACGGACGCGAGGCAGGATCCCGCGAGGAGCCACGCACCCAGGTCGATGCGCATGGCGCGATGGAACAGGGGGAGGACGAAGGCAAGATTGCGGATGATCATCAGGGCTGAGGCGAGCAGGAGTCCCACGAGGAGGACCGGGCCGACCCCCGGCGCGTTCCACAGCCCGTCGATGAAGGCATTGTCGTAACTGATGGGGCCCTCGATGAGCACCCGGTAGGGCTGCAGTCGAGTGAGGACGTGACCCACCACAGGTCGCTGCCCCGAACCTCCACCTGAGACTGCGAGTAGGCCTCCGACCATGAGGACGAAGGAGAACGCGCCGATGCCCAGGAGCAGGAGGCGCTGACGGCGCAGGACGAGGGCAGCCAGGAACGCGACCCCGATGCCGCCCACGATGATGGGGAGGGTCGATGCTTTGGATCCGGCGCTTCCGGCCATACCCAGTGCGGCGAGGGCGAGCGCGCCCCAGTGGACTCCCTCAGTGCGTCGCACGACGTCCACCAGGGCGCACATCGCGAGCAGCGACACCGGGATGGAGAAGAGCTGCGAGGGCGAGTTGGCGCTGATCGTCCCGTTCTGCTCGAGGATATCGGGCCAGAACAACCAGCCGACCGTGCTGGATCCCAGCAGCGCGGCGAACGCGCCAGCGCCGGCGGATCCGCTCAGTCGGCGCCCGAGTTCGGCCGTGAGGAGCACTCCCACCATGACCACGGGAACCCACCACAACCTGAACCAGATCATCGTCTGGTCGACCCCGCTGATCATCGATGAGCCGGCCACGTGGGCATGCGAGAACCAGTGGTAGTGCAGCGGGCCGTCACCGAACACCTGAGGTGTCAGGAGGGGGAAGGAGCGGCGGGCTTCAGCGGCCAGTCCCATGTGCCAGAGCAGGTCCGGATAGATCTCGGCGCCGCTCGGCGGGAGGCGGTTGGGGACGGCGTAGTTGCGGAAGATGAGGACGAACCCGAGGAACGCCGAACCGATGACCACGAAGAGGGGAATGAGGGGCCACGGTTCGGTGGGCCGCTGTGCGATGCGTCGCCGTGTCGCTCCGACGAGGAGCAGAGGCACGGTGAGAACGGGCCACATCCAGAGCCACCCTCGCACGTCGAGCATGCTGGTCACCGCCCACGCCGCGAGCTGCAGCACGAAACCCAGAGCCGTGCCCAAGGACACATCGCCCAACCAGCTGCCCACGGTGCCACGAAGGGCTTTGTGGACGAGTGTCCCGGGCAGGGCGACGAGGAGCCCCACGTAGCCGCCGTAGCGCAGCATGTCGGCCCACGGGGTGGCGATGACGTGCAGCATGACGAACACTGCAGCCAACACCCCGAGCCCCAGAACGATGCACGCGACGCGGCGACCGGTGACCGATTGCAGATTCGCGGTCGACGCGGCGGATGTCATGCGGCTCAGGCTAACCGGCGGAGGCAACGAGTCTGATCAGGTGTCGGAGGACGCCCTCAGGACCCAGACGGCCTGGTCTCCCCGGTGGCGGGCGTTGAGTCCCTCGGAGGCTCCCTGCCACTCGGCGAGCTGGGCCTTGGAGAAGTGCGGACTGTCCTGGGTGAGCATGAGGGAGGTGGGGTCCATCGAGGGCCACACCCGACCGCACCTGCTCGCTTCCCCAGAACTGGAACCCCGTGGAGTCGTCCCAGGTCTCATCGACCACCAGGCCGAGCTCGCCGGCCAGGATCTCCATGCCCTCACGGGAGAAGATCGTGAGGTGTCGGGGTGCGTCCAGCTGGACCCAGTCCTTGTCGTACGCGTCGAAGGCATCGCTCGACACCGTGGGCATGCGGATGAGGATCCTGCCGTCGGGCGCGAGTCTGGACTTCGCTGAGCTCAGCGAGGCTCGGGGATCCGGAACGTGCTCGAAGCTGTGGTTGAACATGACGAGGTCGTACGTCGACTCGAGGTCGTCGAGCCCGGCCCGCACGATCCGTGCACCGTTGTCGAACGTCCGGTCCTTCGGTGCGAACGGGTCGACACCGGTGACGTCACGGATACCGGCGAGGGCCAAGGTGTAGACCAACGCGCCCGAGCCGCAGCCGACGTCGAGGACGCGGACCTCGCGAGTCCGGCCGCCAGAGCGTGAGACGGCATCGAGCAGGGCCATGAGCGTGTGGAACTGACGCATCGAGATGACGCGCTTGGCCAACCCCACGAGGCGAGCCCGGCCGAACAGGGCGGACCGCCCCATGATCGTGGCGAACTGGCGACGAGGCGTGCGACCGAGCGCCTGCTCCGGGTCGGTGTCGATGGAGTAGTAGTCGGTCGGGTAGTAGGACCCGAGGTCATCGGGCACGTCGACGAGGTGGACCGATCGGCAGTCCTCGCACTCCGCGTAGGTGAAGGACTCACCCTTCCCGAACATCATCTCCGCGACGGGGAAGGTGCGCCGCTGTCGCGCGGAGCTGCAGGCGGGACAGGGGCGGGGCTCCGGGGTCATGCCGGACAACCCTAATGGCCCTCGGTTGGCGGAGGTGGATGATGGGTCGATCAGGTGGCGAAGGTCAGGTCGGGTCCGGTCTTCTCGCGCAGCTCGTCCTCGGTGACTCCGGGGGCGAGCTCGCGCACGACGAGGCCCTCCGAGGTCACGTCGATGACCGCGAGGTCGGTGATGATCCGCTGCACGACGCCCAGGCCCGTGATGGGCAGGTCGCACTCGTCGACGATCTTGTGGGTGCCGTCCTTGGCGACGTGCTCCATGAGGACGATGACCTTCTTGGCGCCGTGGACGAGGTCCATCGCGCCACCCATGCCCTTGACCATCTTGCCGGGGATCATCCAGTTGGCGATGTCGCCCTTGGCGCTCACCTGCATCGCGCCGAGGATTGCTGCATCGACCTTGCCGCCGCGGATCATCCCGAAGCTGGTGGCCGAGTCGAAGTAGCTCGCGCCGCGTCGGGTCGTCACCGTCTCCTTGCCCGCGTTGATGAGGTCGGGGTCGACCGCGTCCTCGGCCGGGTAGGCGCCGACACCGAGGATGCCGTTCTCGGACTGGAGGACGAGCTCGACGTCGTCCGGCACGAAGTTGGGAACGAGCGTCGGGAGGCCGATGCCGAGGTTGACGTAGGAACCGTCGGTGAGTTCGCTGGCCGCGCGGGCCGCCATCTCGTCGCGGGTGAGTGCCATGTCAGGCCTCCTTCGTTGGGCGCTCCCGTGGTGCCCCGTCACCGTTCGCTTCTCAATTCGCTTGTCCTGAGCCTGCTCTGGTGTCAGCGGAACCACCCGCTGGACATAGATCCCCGGCAGGTGGACCTCGTCGGGATCGAGCTCGCCGGGCTCGACGAGCTCCTCGACCTCGGCGATGGTGACGCGACCCGACATGGCGCAGAGCGGGTTGAAGTTGCGTGAGGACTTGTTGAAGATCAGGTTGCCGTGACGGTCGCCCTTCCAGGCGCGCACGAGGCCGAAGTCCGCGGCGATGCCCTCCTCGAGCACGAAGGTGCGTTCCTCGCCGCCGAGTCCGAACGTCCTGGTCTCCTTGGGAGGTGAGGCGAGAGCGACAGTCCCGTCAGCGGCATACCTCCAGGGCAGTCCACCATCGGCGACCTGGCTGCCGACACCGGTCGGAGTGAAGAAGGCCGCGATGCCGGCCCCGCCGGCGCGCAGGCGCTCGGCCAGGGTGCCCTGCGGGGTGAGCTCGACCTCGAGCTCGCCCTCGAGGTACTGGCGGGCGAACTCCTTGTTCTCGCCGACGTAGGAGGAGACCATGCGCCGGATCTGTTTCGCGCCGAGCAGGATGCCCAGGCCCCAGTCGTCCACGCCGCAGTTGTTGGAGAAGACCTCGAGGTCACGCACCCCCTTGGCGTGCAGCTCGGCGATGAGAACGCTGGGTATGCCGCAGAGTCCGAACCCGCCGACGGCCAGGCTGGCACCGTCGCGGACGTCCTCGAGGGCTGCGGCTGCAGAGGTGACGACCTTGTCCATGGCGGTGACTCTAGTCACCGAGGGAAAGGGTCTCGATGTGGTGGGGGGCCAGAGCCGGGGAGCGGTCATGGGGCGGCGACACGGTCGGGAGATTTTCCTGAGTATGAGGCGATCAACAGGAAATTCCATCGCCAGGAAGGGGGTCGGACGAAGTACATGCGTGTAATTACCCCGTTCCACTTGCGTAACCAGTGTGACAGGTGGGACAACTGACCTTGCCAAAGTGTCTGGTGTGACGTCTGTGACGGCGCATGGGGCATGACATCGCTTCACCTCCGTCGCCCCTGAGGAGCTTTCGTTGACGCGCGCCACCCTGCCTGCCACGTCGACCCGAGGACCGGTTCGCGCCCTCGGTGCCGTCACCGTCTCTCTTCTGTCGATCCCACTGGGTCTCTCCCTCGCGGGCGGGTCCGCCTCTGCCGCGCTGGCGTCGAGCATTCCACCACCCCCGACGAAGCCGTTGCCGAGCGAGCTCGACATCGCCCCGAAGTACCAGGAGGGCTTCCGCTGCCTCAGCGGTGACCTGCCCGGTCCGACGGCTTTTGCTCAGCTCCTCAACGCCAACTACGGCAAGCACGTCTACGGGATCAACCGCACGTGCGCCGCCGAGCACGGCGAAGGCCGCGCCCTCGACTGGATGAACAACGCCTACACCGCCGACGGACTCGCGCTCGGCAACGCGATCACCCGCTGGCTCGCTGCGCCCGACGCCCAGGGTCGCCCCGGCGCCATGGCCCGCCGATTCGGCATCAACTACATCATCTGGAACCGCCAGATGTGGCGCGCCTACGACCCCGGTCGTGGCTGGGCGCCCTACTCCGGCGTCTCCCCGCACACGGACCACATCCACATCTCGTTCACGTGGGACGGCGCCTACCAGCGCACGTCGTGGTGGACCGGCAAGGCCCTCATGGAGGTCCAGCTCACCGGGCCGATCTCGGGACCGAGCTCGCCCGTGGTCACCACGCCGCCGCTGACGGCCTCCGGCTACCCGCTGCTCAAGCGAGGGGACACCCACAAGGACCTGATGATCGCCCAGGGCGCCCTCGGCCTGAGCAAGGACGGACAGTTCGGTCCCGGCACCGAGGCGGCGGTCGCGTCGTTCCAGTCGCGCGATGGGATCGCTGTCACCAAGCAGCTCGACAACGCGACGTGGACCAAGTTGGTCCAGCTGAAACTCGTCCCGGCCCGCACCACCACCGGCACGACGAACCCGCTCTCGGCCTACGTCAACACGGTCATCCAGCGCGGCTCCAAGGGTGCCGCCGTTGTCGCACTGCAGAAGGCCCTCGGCATCGCCGCGGACGGCAACTTCGGTCCGGGCACGGAGACCAAGGTGAAGGCGTACCAGACCTCCAAGCGCATCTCACCGACCGGCGTGGTGGCCTCTTCGACGTGGAAGGCGCTCATGGGAATCACCACGACCACGCCGACGACGTCGCCCCTGTCGGCCTACGCCAGCCTCGTCCTCAGGCGTGGCTCCACCGGCCCCGCCGTCGTCGCGCTCCAGAAGGCGTTGGCCATCACGGCCGACGGCACCTTCGGGCCCGGGACGGAGACCAGGGTGAAGGCGTACCAGACCTCCAAGCGCATCTCACCAACTGGCGTCGTCGCCTCGGAGACGTGGAAGGCCCTCATCGGACAGTCCACGACGGGCACGACCACGCCGCCGCCCACGACGTCGACGTCCACCGAGTTCACGCCCTACAAGTCGACGGTCCTGCGCAGCGGTGCCAAGGGCACAGCGGTCAAGGTTCTGCAGGCCGGTCTGGGCGGGATCGCCGTCGACGGATCCTTCGGTCAGGCCACTGCTGCTCGTGTCATCGCGTTCCAGAAGTCGGTGGGCCTGCCGGGCACGGGTGTCGCGGACACTGCGACCTGGAACAAGGTCGAACTCAAGGTGCACCCGCTCCTGCCCTACTGGAACACCGTCGCCAAGCGTGGCTCGACCGGCGCGAACGTCGTTGCCCTCCAGAAGGCGCTGCGCATCGCGGCGGACGGAACCTTCGGTCCGGGCACCGAGACCGCGGTCAAGGCCGCGCAGACCCGCGCCAAGCTCGCCTCCACTGGTGTGGTCGCGACCCTCACCTGGAAGGCCATCGAGAAGCAGATGTGATGCGCTCCCGGGTCAGGCGCTGGTGGCGCCTTCGGCCCGGGAACGCTCCGCAAGAACGTTCGCCGGCGCCTCGCCGCGACTGAGCACGACCGATCCGTCTGCCGCCCACAGGGCAAGGCAGGCGCGGAGGAAGTCGGCCGTATCAGTTGTCGTGAGGTGCCGGCGTTCTGCTGAGTTCGTCTGTGGGACAACAAGATCGGCGTATGCCGTCCGCTCGCCTCCCGCGATCAGTGCGGTGTCGCTGTCGTCGGGTTCTTCGTACGCGGCGAACTGGTCGCCGTGGGTGCTGAGCTCCTTGGCCTCATCCATGACTCCCTGGGGGACCGCGGTGGCGGCGGCGCGGGCGAGGCCTGCGAGGGTGACGAGGACGGCGGGGGAGTCACTGGCTCCGGCGGCGTCCGGGTCGGTGGTGACGAGCAGGTCTGGAGCGCTGTCGGTGTCGTCGACGCTGACGGTGCCGCCCACCGACCAGGTGGCGAGGGCCCAGTAGGACGTGCGCCAGTGCGGCGGCAGGTCGAGGCGGACGACGGAGCCCGGGGCGATGTCGAACTCGTCCTGGAGGGCGTTGGCGGCCTTGTTGACCCAGTTGCCGAGGACGCGGGCGGAGAGTTCGATCCGCTCGCCCTTGGTGGGTCCGTCGGTGTCGTCGTAGGTCGTGATCCGCGGCTTCGCGGAGTCGGAGCGGAGCATCTGCTGCAGGACATCGGCGGGTCGGGTCACGCCGCCAGCCTAGGAGCCGATCAGGTGGACGAGGTCAACATGCTGTCGCGACCGTTAGGTGATTGACAGACAGTTTCGTGAATGCGAATCTATCTGTCATGGCCCTTCTTGGTGTATCCGAAGCCGCTGAGCGACTCGGGGTGTCCACGCGACAGGTTCAGCACCTCGTCGCCCAGGGTGACCTGCGCCAAGTGGCCCGGGGAATTGTGGATTCCACGTCCGTTGAGTGTCTGCTCGCAGTGCGAGGCACATCGCACACGCGAGCATGGTCCGGGAGTACCGCTTGGGCCGCCGTCGCACTGCTGTCGGGGGGTGTTGCCGAATGGATCGGCAGTACGCAGCGGTCCCGCTTGCGTTCTCGACTGCGTGCCCTCACTTCCGGGGAGCTGGTCGAGCGGACGCGGGATCGGGCGAAGGTGACGCGCTATGCGGCGCACACCAGCGCTGGGCAGCACCTCCTCAAGGTGCTCGTGCACCCGGCCCAGGCCGGTCTCGGTCTCGCCGGACCTGACAGCATCGACGGCTATCTCTCTGTCAAGGAACTACCGGGTGTTGTGCGCAAGTTCGGCCTGCTGCAGGACGATGGTGGCCGTGCCACTCTTCGCGCCACGACCATGGATCTAGAGGTCGTGCGGGGCATTTCGGAACGCAGCCTCGTGCTGGCGGCCTTGGACCTCGCCGAGTCCCTCGACATTCGAGAGCGACGAGCCGGCCTGGATGGACTCGACCGCGCGCTGGCCAACGTCCGTGGCTGACCGCCCCACCATCACGGGGAAGATGCCAGGTCGCGAACCGGAGTGTGCTCCACAACTAGCATCGAGGCCCGGTGGCAGTAGAGAGGGTGATCAACCGTGCATGAACACGTCTTTGTCCAACCGAACGTGATCGTCAGCCGTCGAGTGTTGGACGGTACCGAGCCGGTACGGATGCTCATCCACCACGCCGACGAGACGTGGTCCGTCCTCTGCGGGACTGTGAGCCACCCGGATGATGCCGAAAGTCGGACGTTCACCTGGCTGACGTCCCACCCGGAATTGGCGCCGCTCGTGCCGCGCGTGGCCTCAGGTCGGATGCTGACTCGCGACCATCCGAGGGACCTGTGGCTCGATGAGCCCGATGAGGATGACTGATCGGACATGTGGCGTTTGGACGCCCCCAATCAACATCACTCCCGGACGCGCTGCCCACCACCGGGTTGGGTGCCCATGAGCGGATAGCGTTGGCGCCCATGAGCCGCTCGCTGCCGATCGCTGACGAGGACCTGCCTTCCTCACCGTTCGAGCGGGCTGGGGGTCGGTGGCTGCAGACGATCGTTCTCGGGGCTGCGATCTGGATTGTCACCATGTCCGTGCTTGCCGTGATTCTGGCCGGGGTGGGCGTGTGGTTCCCGTGGCTCGTCCTGCCTCTCGCGCTGGTCGTCGCGGCGGCGAGCGGGTGGTGGGCACACGGCATACCCGCTCGGTCGTTGCCTGTCTGGACCGCAGCGCTCCTGGTCGTTGTCAGCATCGGTGCCGGAATCTGGACTGCCACAACGCATTCGGAGCAGATCCTGCCCAGGCGCGACTCCGGAAGCTATCTCCAGGCTGCGATCTCCATGGCCGAGACGCACCATCGAGTCGTGCCGGTGGACGCGTCCTCGGTCGGCGGTCCCGACGTCCTCGCGATCGAGGGCATCACTCTCGCGAGTCCCGCCTTCTACGAGATTGGCAGCGACGCGGACCCGGCGATCCAGCCGCAGTTCGTGATGGGACCGGGGGCGATCTATTCGCTCGGGGTGTGGCTGGGCGGCCCTGCGGGTGCGCTGCTGCTGCCTGCGCTCCTGTCGGCGTTCGGGATCCTGGGCCTCGGACTGCTCACCGCCCGCATCGGTGCGCCTCGCTGGTCACCGCTGGCTGCGGCGGGCGTGGCGCTGCTCTTCCCCGTGCTGCACACGGCTCGCGCGACCTACTCCGAACCTTTGGCGATGGTGACGCTCGGCGGCGGACTGCTCGCCCTCGTCATCGCCGCCCGTCAAGGCGCCCGCGGTGAGGTCGGTCGAGCCGCGTTGCTCGCTGGCGTCCTCATCGGTGGGACGGCGTTCGTCCGCATCGACGGGCTGCGCGAGACCATCCTGCTCATCCCGGTCGCCGCGCTCGCGCTCGCCCAGGGTCAGAAGTGGCCGCGCCTGACGCTGATCGGGGCGGGGGTCTCGACCTTGCTGGCGGGTCTCGCGGCCCTGTGGTTGTCGAACCAGTACCTCGGCACGATCGCCGCCAGCCTCGTCCCGCTCGTCGGTCTCGGATTGTTGATGGGGCTGCTCACTGCCGGGATGCTCTGGTGGCAACGGCGTGGAGGTGCTGTGCCACAGGCGTTTTCGCGCCTTCTGCCCAATGTTCTGGGTGTCGGTGTTGCTGTGCTCGGTCTCTTCCTCGCGAGTCGACCGCTCTGGCAGACCGTCCGCCAGTCGCCTGACGACCCGGGCTCGCGCGTCGTCGCCGGCCTTCAACTTCGCCAGGGGCTGACGGTCGACGGTGGTCGCACCTACGCCGAGCAGTCCGTCACGTGGCTGTCCTGGTGGGTCGGCATCCCGGCGCTCATCATCGCGCTGGTGACGCTCGCCTGGGCCGTGCGCGTGGTCGCGAGCAAGTGGACTGCGGGGGAGTCGCTGCCGGCGTGGACCGGCCCGCTTCTGGTCGGAGCCGGTTCCACTGTCCTCACGCTCTGGCGCCCCGGCATCACGCCCGACCACCCGTGGGCCGAGCGGCGGCTCGTCATCGTCCTGCCGTTCGTCATCCTCCTGTGCATCGCAGCAGCGGCGTATGCCGTCCGCCACCTCTCGCGCAAGGCTCCCGTTGCCGTCGCCATCGGCGCAGGCGTGGCTCTCGTCGCGGCGACCATCGTCCCGACGGCCTTCGCGACCTGGCCGCACAAGGGTGAGCGCGTGGAGTTGGGGGAGCTCGCGGCCGTGGAGGGCGTGTGCGCCTCACTCAAGGACGGAGACGTCGTCCTCGCCGTCGACTCGAGGGCGGCCAACGAGTGGCCGCAGATCGTGCGCGGGCAATGTGGTCATCCGGCGCTGTCGACGACGAGGACCCTGCAGCAGGACCCGGCGCGCCTTGCGACCACGGTGGCCACGATCGATGCGGCTGTGACGGCCAAGGGCGGGCGGCTCGTGCTGCTGGCCGCCGAGGGCACCAAGGAGCTGGATGCGCTGGGCGCCAGCGAAATTCGTCAGGTCAGTGATGCCTTCGTGGCCGAGGACGACCGACTCCTCGAGCAGCGTCCGGACGGACTCGTGCCCCTCTCCCTCGAGGTCTGGACGGCGACTGCCGCACGTCCCTGACGGTAGGGGGCGGGAAGATGCTTGGGAGGGAGGGTGGTGACCCTGCCGCCCGGGACGTCGGGCGGGGGACGATGTGGGTACACAGCAGCGAAGGAGCCCACCATGAGGTCAGCCGCTGAGTTCTACGAGCGCTTCTTGGTTCCGAGCCTGTTCTCTCCGTGGGCGTCGGTTTTCCTTGACGTCGCCCAGCCGCAGCAAGGCGAGAGGCTGCTCGACGTCGCGTGCGGTACTGGCGTTGTGGCACGTGCAGCGGCGTCAAAGGTGTCGTCACTCGGCACGGTCAGTGGGCTGGATCTGGACGAATCCAACGTTGCCGTCGCCCGCCGGGTTGCCGAGCAAGAGCACCTGACCATCTCCTGGCATACGGGTCGCGCGGAGGAACTGCCATTCGCGCAGGCCAGCTTCGACCTGGTGGTGTGCCAGTTCGGGCTCATGTTCTTCTCGGACCGGTCGGCGGCCTTGCGGGAAATGCGCCGCGTCCTGAACGCCCGTGGCCGACTCGTGCTCAGCACCTGGCACGACCTTGATCGCCATCCCTTTCACCAGACTTTGCACGAGACCACCCTGGCGAGGCTCGGCATATCGACGGTGGCATCGGTCTTCTCTCTTGGGAACCCGGACCAGCTTTGCGCACTGGTGCAGGACGCTGGCTTCCACCACGTCCGGGTTCTCCACAAGTCACTCACGTCGTACTTCCCGAACGTCCAGGAGATCGTCGAGTTCGAGCTCGGGTTCGACCCTGCCCGGGCACCAGCCCTTCGGCGGCTGGATCGAATCGACCAACAACACGTCATGGACGAGCTTCGAGTCGAACTAGCAGGCCGTCTTGGCCAGTTCGTGGATGACGGTGCGTTGGTTCTGCCCATGCACGCCCATCTGGTCACCGCCACCGCATAGCTCCTGACGAGCCGGACGCATCGATGGGGTCCACGTGGCCGCGCGGTCAGCGCGAGGTGACCCCGGCGGGGAGGATCCCGGGCACTGGGGCCGCGTGACCCTGCCGCCCGGGAGGCGGGGCGCAAGACGCTGTGGGGCACCTACTCAGTGAAGGAGCACCATCGTGATCGACGTCGACACTCGACTTGCTCAGACCGATTCAGACACCACCTTCTCCGGGCGGCTGTTGCTGCTCGCCATGATTCCTCTCGTTGCCTTCATGGCCACGGCCCACCTCACGGTGGAGGGGCCGACTGCCGGTGGCATGACCGCGGGCCAGGCGCGCGACCGGGCCTTCGCGTGGGTCCTCGTGGCCATCCTGTGGGTCCTGCCGGTGGTGCTGGCGGCATTCGCCTTCCGGCGCCTGGCCTCAGGGGGCGTCGCGGGGCGCCGTGTGCGGATCCTCTCCGCCGTGGGCGTGGCCTTGTTGGTCGGACACGTCGTCGTCCAGAGTGCCGTACTCGGCATGGACCAGGATCAGAAACTCGGCGGCACCACGACGTATGCCGCGTCCATCCTGCTGAGCCTGCTCGGCTGGTGGGCCGTGGACGTTGCCGCCGTCGTCACGTGTTTGTGGCTGGCTCGCAAGGGACCGGCGCGGCGCACCGCAACGGTCATCGGCCCCCTGTCGGCCCTGCTCACGATCTTCGAGGTCGTGGTCTACCTGCCAGCCCTCGTGGGGGAAGCCACGTTGCACCAGACCGTCGGGCTTCCGCCGATGATCCTGCCCATCCTTTGGGCCATCCTCGGCGGAGTCCTCCTCCGTCATCGCGACCCGGCAGATCAGCTCTCGGGATAGGACGCATCCCGGGCTAAGGCCATGAGCTGCGTCCGGTCCCGCGCGTGGAGCTTGGCCAGGATGTTCGAGAGGTAGTTGCGCACGGTCTTGGCCGACAAGCCGAGAGCGTGCGCAATCTCGTCGTTCGACTTGCCCCTCAAGAGCTCGGCGAGGAGGTCGTGCTCGCGATCAGTGAGGTTCGGGAACGGCCGGTCCGGCCTCGACGGCGGGTGGAGGATGTGCTCCTTGACCCGCGCCGCCGCCTGCGGAGCCAACACCGAGCTGCCGGCCGCCACCGAGGCGATGGCCCGTTCGAGTTCGGCAACGCTGGCGTCCTTGAGCAGGTAGCCCCGGGCACCCGCCCGCAGGGCCGCCACGACGGAGTCGTCGTCGTGCATCGTCAGCATGAGGACCGCAACCCCCGGATGCGTCTGCGCCAAGTGTCGCGTGGCCTCGATCCCGCCCATTCCCGGCATCTGCAGGTCCATCAACACCACGTCCGGGCGGAGCTCGGGGACGAGGGCCAGCGCTTCCTCGCCGGTGGCGGCCTCGCCGACGACCACGATTCCAACCTCGTCGGCGCGGGCTCCCAGCATCGACTTGAGACCCTCGCGGTAGAAGATGTGGTCGTCCACGACCAGGACGCGAAGGGAACTCATCGCTCACCTCCGCCCAGGGGCAGCGTCGCAATCATGTGGGTGCCCCCACCCGGTCGGCCGGCGAGTTCAAACGTCCCACCCACCTCGTCCGCTCGCTCGCGCATGGACAGGACTCCGGTTCCCGCTGCGAATCCCTCCGGGAGACCTTGGCCGTCGTCGGCCACCCTGATCCGGAGGGCGTCGTCGCTGACCGTGAGGTCCACGGTTGCGCGGGTCGCGCGTGAGTGACGCGCGGCGTTGGTCAGGCCTTCCACGGCAATTCGGTATGCCGCCGTTTCAATTGCCGGGGGTATCGCCGGCAAGTCGTCCGCTGACACGGAAACCTCAAGCCCGTTGAGATTGTGGGCGTGATTCTCCAGAGCCGAAGCCAGGCCGAGGTCGAGCTCGGGCGGACGAAGCCCCCGAACGAGAGCGCGCATCTCCGAAACCATGCCCTTGCTCCTCTCGCCCACCTCCGCGAGGATCCGGTCCGCCTCGACGGGATCCTCGGTGAGGACGGTGCGTGCCACCTCGACGCGTTGGTACAGGCTGGCCAGTGTCGGCATGAGCCCGTCGTGAAGGTCCCGCTGCAGTCGGCGTCGCTCGTCCTCGCGCGTCCCGAGTATCCGTACGCGAGAACGACGCAGGTCGTCGTTGAGCCGCGCGGCCCGCACGGCCGAGCCCGCATGGCGGGCCAGCTCGTCGAGCAGGTCCCGGTCCCCGGGTCCGAGGTCGTCACCCGGTGACGTCACGGCGAGCAGTTGGCCGAGTTCCTGGCCCTGCCACGCCAGCGCGAAGCTCTCGCGCGAACCCCGCTCGGGCGCAACGGTATTCGCGGGCCACGACACGGTGAGTTCAGAATCGGACAGGGTCACGGCGGCATACGGGAGGTTGAGGGCGACGCAGACCTGCCGGACCAGAGTCTCGAGCACCTCATCCGGGGGACGCACGGTCGAGAGCTGGCGTCCAAGATCGCTGAGGACGGCATACGGCTCCTTGCGTCGTCCGTAGACGAACCGGTCCACGGACCGTTGGACGCGTTGGCGCAGCGGTTGGAATGCCACACCGAGCAGGACGGCAAGCACCATCGGCCCGACGAGCTCGTTGTCCCGCCACCACCACGTCCCGAGCAGCGTGACCATCGCGTAGGCCAGGCCCACGACCGCCGTAAGGCTGGCGTAGACGAGCGCGCGATTGACCCAGATGTCGACCTCGTAGAGCCGGTGCCGCAGCACGCCGACTGTGACGGCCACCGGGATGAGGGTGACGATGCCGTAGCTGATTCCGACCGACAGGGCACCCGCGACGAGCCCACGCGAGCTGTGGTCGTCCCGCAGGCTGCCCAGAGGGGTGAGCGCCAAGCCGAGGAGGAAGAGGAACCACAGGAGAAGGGCCGCGACGACCCCGCGGGTCTGAGCCCGCTGAAGGACGGTCGACACCCTGCGGTAGCGATGGACGGCGGCATATGCGGCGGTGCCGAACAGCACGAGGAGGGGGAGGGTCTGTGCGGGGTCGTCCGGGCCACCCCAACCCAGGACCTCGGCGACTCCGGTGTAAGGGATGACGAGGACCCACGCCACGATGCACCAGCGCGTCCAAGGCGGCACGGCACGACCATCAGGGAAGAGGTAGGCGAGCGGGAACAGGCCCACCCAGGCGAAGCCCACCAGCAGCCCCAGGGCATCACCGGTCGCGCCGCCGACGCCGTGATCGAGGAGGGCAGGGATGGCCCCGCTCATCGTTCCGAACAACGCAAGGGCCACTGCGGTGTAACAGCGAAACCAACTGTCCGCCCCACGGAGCACCAGCACCCCGGCGATGAGGCCAGCTGTCGCGGGGAGCAGTTGAAGCAGGAGGAAATAGGCCCGCACCCACGTGATCGGCACCGAACCCGCGGCCTGTATGAGACCCGCCGCGGTCCACCCCGGGGGCAAGGTCGCGAGCGCGGGCTCCGGGGCCGATGACGACACCGCGAAGGCCACACCGGCGAGGAAGAGCACGGCGGTGAGCACCACCAGTGCAAACGCACCGGGACGCCCGAGACGCGTCGCCGTCGTCATCCTTCGACGGTATCGGTCCCAGTGTCCCGGGCGGCAGGGATCCGGAAGTCAGCGCGAGGTGATGTCCTGCGGCATACGGCGGGCGACGGCGGCATACGTCGTCTTGTCTGCCGCGACGATGAGACCGGGAACGGTTGAGCGAGGGCCGTATTCGACGCCGTCGAGGTGACCGACGAAGCCGCCGGACTCGGTGACCATGAGCGAGCCGGGCGCGTGGTCCCAGGCGTTGGACCGGCTGTAGAGGATGTAGTCGATCTCGCCCTCGATGAGGTTGGGGTAGTCGACGCCGCAGCAGACCCAAGAGGGTTGCAGCGCAGGCAGATCCGCGAGGGCGTGACCGCGCAGCGACCAGATCGATGTCGCGCCGCGGGGGTCGTCGTCGGGGCCGACGGACTGGCGGGTGATGCGTTCGCCGTTGCGCTCGACGCCGGCGCCGCGTTCGGCGACCCAGGCGATCTCGTGCTCGGGCTGCCAGATCCAACCGCGGATCGTCTGTCCCGCAACGGTTTCGGCGATCATCACGGCGTGGTCGGGGTTGCCGTGGACGAAGTTCTTGGTGCCATCGACCGGGTCGACGGTGAACGCGTGCTCGGCCGCGGCGTAGCGCTCGAGGATGCTTCCGTCGGCGGAGTGCGCCTCCTCGCCGAGGACAACAGCATCGGGGTATGCCGCGTTGAGCACCTTGGTGATGAGCACCTCGGCCTCGCGGTCGGCGACGGTGACGAGGTCACCGGGGTTCTTCTCGATCACCTCGCCGTCGGCCAAGGACCGAAATCGGGGGGTGATGACCTCGGCGGCCACCTGCTTCATGAGGTCGAGTACTGCGCCAGTGTCCACGGGGTCAACGCTTCCACAGTCACGTGACCGGCGGCACAGTGGGTCGGCGGGGGGATTCAGTCCA
>CAWEDC010000023.1:0-20561 GCA_963807825.1 uncultured Actinomycetota bacterium | reverse complement strand
AACGCCTCGGAGCCGGTCCACCAGGAGCGCGAGCGCAACTGCTCCGGAGTGACGTCGGGTCCGGGGAGGCGGGTGCGCAGGAACGCGGTCAGGCCCTCGATCTCGGCCGTCACCTGCTCCTCGGTCGTCATGTATTCGGCGAGGTGCTCGTTGGGCAGTTCACCCAGGAGGGCTCGGCGGTAGTCGACGACGAACAGCTTGGCCTCGTCGGGCGTGTAGAGCCGGGCGATCTCGCTGGCATAGCTGCGCAGCATCGCCGATTTGCCCGAGTCGCTGTCGCCGTAGAGGTAGAGGTGGGACTCCTCCGCCACGTTGACGCCGACCGGTTCGAGGTTGCTCTCGTTGATGCCGAGGAGCACGCGCTTGTCCCCTGCGCCGGCCTGCGCACGAATCGCCTCGAGGGAGATCTCTTCGGGGAGGAGGCGGAGCTTCGGCGGGCGCGCACCCTTCCAGGCGGCGGTCACCTTGGCGACGAGGTCCTCGACTCCGTCACCCAGGTCTTCGACGCTGCCGGAGTTGTCGATGCGCGGGATGCCGGCGAGGAAGTGGTGCTTGGTCGTCGTGATGCCTCGCCCGGGGCGACCCTTGGGCACGTTCGCGGAGACCTTGCGGTCGATCTCGGAGTCACCGGGGTCACCCAGACCGAGTTCGACCTTGGTGCCGAGGACGTCGCGGATCTGCATCCGGAAGTCCATCCAGCGCGACGTCGTGATGACGACGTGGATGCCGAAGGTGAGGCCGCGTCCGGCGATCCCACTGATCGTCTGCTCGAGCTCGTCGAACTCCGCCCGGATCGTCGGCCAGCCGTCGACGACGAGGAAGACGTCGCCGTAGCCGTCATCGACGCGACCCTCGGCCCGACGGCTGCGGTAGGTCTCGATCGAGTCGATGCCGTTGGCGCGGAAGTAGGCCTCGCGCTTGTCGATGATGCCGGTGATCTCGGCGACGGTGCGACGGACGACGTCGGGCTCGTTGCGGTTCGCGACACCGGCTACGTGCGCCAGCCCGGCGAAGGGCGTGAACGTGCCGCCACCGAAGTCGAGGACATAGATCTGCGTCTCGAGTGGCGTGGTCGTGAGGGCCAGGGAGCTGACCAGGGTGCGGGCGAACGTGCTGCGCCCGGTGCGCGGTCCGCCGACGACGGCCACGTGACCGGCAGCGCCGCCGAGACGCAGGACGAAGAGCTCACGACGCTGTTCGAGTGGACGGTCGACGATGCCCATCGGGATGACATAGGAGCCCTGGGCGCGCCACCGCTTGCTCACCAGACCCAGCGCCGGGTCCGGCGCGAGGTCGCCGAGGAGCTGGTCCATGGAGTTGGGGACGTCGAGCGGCGGCAGCCACACCTGGTGGGCAGGTCGACCGTGACCCTTCATCCGTGCGACGGCGATGTCGAACACGGCCCGGGTCTCGTCGGGCTCGTTGAGGGCCTGCGGCTCCTCCTCGACCCGTGACACCGCAGAGACGGCCTTGGCGGTCGTGAAGGGCAACACCTGCATGTTGGAACCCGTGCCACCGGCAGCCGTGCGCCGACCGCGCCCCTTGGGCGGTCCGGAGACGTATGCCGCCTTGAACTTCAGCAGCGTGGTCTGGTCCGGCTTGAGGTAACCCAGGCCGGGGATGGGCGGTAGCTCATAGGCGTCAGGCACTCCGATGACGGTGCGGGACTCGCCGGCGGAGAAGGTGCGCAGGCCGATCCGGTAGGACAGGTGCGACTCCAACCCGCGCAGGCGCCCCTCCTCGAGGCGCTGCGACGAGAGCAGCAGGTGCATCGACAGGGATCGACCGAGTCGACCGATGGCGACGAAGAGGTCGGCGAACTCCGGCTTGGCAGACAGCAATTCGGAGAACTCGTCGGCCACGATGAGCAGCGCTGGCAGCGGCTCGAGGTCCGCCCCACCGGCGCGCGCCTTCTCGTAGTCGGTGACGTTGGAGAAGTTGCCGGCCGAGCGCAGCAGCTCCTGGCGACGGGTCATCTCACCCTGGAGCGCGTCCTGCATGCGCTCGACGAGGGTGAGCTCCTGGCCGAGGTTCGTGATGACGGCCGAGACGTGGGGCATGTCGGCCATGCCCGCGAACGTCGCACCACCCTTGAAGTCGACGAGGACGAAGTTGAGCTGCTCCGAGGAGTGGGTCATCGCGAGGGCGAGGACGAGGGTGCGCAGGAGCTCGGACTTTCCGGAACCGGTGGCGCCGATGACGAGCCCGTGCGGGCCCATGCCCTGCTGGGCGGACTCCTTGATGTCGAGGGCGACGACCTGGCCACTGCCGCCGACGCCGATCGGCACGCGGAGCCGGTCGCGCTGCAGGCGGGGTCGCCAGGCCGTGGTCGGGTCGAAGTCGCGCACGTCGCCCAGGCCCAGCAGGTCGACGAGCTCGGTGCTCGAGGTGAGCGCGTCACGCACCTCGACCTCACCGCTGACGAACATCGGGGCGAGACGTCGGGCTGCGGCCTCGGCCTGCGTCACGCTCATCTGGTCGGCGAGACCCCTGGCGGCACCACGGCTGAGGCTGAGGATTTCGAACGGAACCTGACCGGCCGGCATACCCTGCCGTGCCGGATCGACAGCGAGACGCAAGGTGGTGGTCGAGTCGAGCTCACCCCACTGCTCGGGGAGGTCCAGGACCGTGACACCGAGGACACCGTCATCGGTGACGAGCGGGTTGTGGCGCGGCAGCCGGGCCCCATCGACGATGACGAGCACGTGAGGAGTGGGCGGCTGGCCACCCGGTCCGAAACGCGGCCGGTCGGTGATGTCGTCGGGCAGCAGCTCGAGCAGTTCGTCGATCGACTCGGCCACGAGGCGCATCGGTCCGATGGCGTCGCGCTCACGCGGGCTGAGGGCGTGCGGCAGCCACTTGAGCCAGTCCCACTCGTCACGCGAGTCCGGGCTGGTCAGTGCGGCAACGATGAGGGAGTCCGGCGAGTGCATGATCGCCGCGTTGACCACGAGCGAACGCGCGAGGGCACGGGCCGGCCCAGCCTCGCCGGTGACCTGGATCCGCGACCAGGCCGACATCGAGACCGACGCCGGCAGGCCGTGCTGCACGCGGTGGGTCGTGAGCAGACGGTGCAGGCCGGACGCAGCAACCGGGTCGAGCTGGGCGAGCGGCGGAGTCTCGGCAGGTTCCAGGGTCAGGCACAGCGGCTGGGACGTCGTGCCCATGCGCACGTGGAGGAAGTCGTCGTCCTTGGGCAGTCGCTCCCAGACGCGGCTCTTCTCCTCCGCGAGCAGGGCGAGCGAGGCTGGCGCGGGGTAGTTCCAGAGTCCGGCCTCGCGCTGCTTGGCCGCGGCGTCACGGACCGTGCCACGGACCTCGGCGAGGTAGGCGAGGTACTCCCGCCGGTTCGCAATGACCTCGGTGGTGTGCTGCTGGCGCGTGCGGAAGCCACTCGAGAAGACGAACCCGAGAGACGCCACGAGGAACATGCCGGCACCCACGATGCCTTTCGCGTTGGGCGACGAGAGAGCCACGAAGCCCATCGAGCCCATGCTCCCGAGCATCGGGACCGCCTGCATGAGGGCGTTGCTGAGCCCCTCTGCCGGTGTGATCTCCGGCGGTGGCTGCAGGACGATACGTCCCGTCGGGACCGACGGTGCTTCTTGTCGTGTCCCTCCGACTGTCGCGGTCACGCTTTCCTCCCCGAGTACTGGTACCGGGTCAACTTATCCCGAGACCCTCGAGACGGTGGAGGGCGCCGCACCATGAATCGCCTCGGACGCCTATCCTTCGATGAGGCCGGGGCCGTGTGGACGAGGAGGGGTTGAGTATGCCGGGTACGGACGCGAGCGCGGGGCTCCAGATCAGCCTCACGGCCGGCGGACGTCGCTACGACCTCGTCGTGCCCATGGGTGCGCAGGTCACCGAGGTGTTGTCGGTCCTCGGGATCGCCTCACGCGCCAACCCCCACGCCATCGCGACCCCGAGCGGACGGGTGCTCGGACCGCACGACACGTTCGATGAGTCGGTGCCGACGGGTTCGGTCCTCACCGTCGTGCCCGTGACGACGCACGCCGTCACCCGCGACATCCTCAACCTCGACCGTGGTCGCAGCGCCAGTGGTGCCCGGGCCAGTGCCCCCGCCGGTTCGGGTGGACGGCATCGCGAAGTCGTCGAAGCACCCCGCCGTCCGGACGTCGACGAGTCGACCCGCCGGCGCGGCGAGGCCCCTGTCTCCGACTCCCCTTCCTCCTCCGAAGTTTCCGACGTCACTGCTCCTCGGTCGAGCCTGGCCGGCCCTCGCCCCGTCCGGCCTGTGCACCGAGCCGCAGAGCCCGGCCGCCGGACTGCCCCGTCGGCACCAGCACCGTTGCCCTCGACCGCTGCTCAGCTCATCTGGTTGGCGGCGGCCTTCGGTGCGGTCATCAGTCTCGTGGCCGCTTGGAGCCTGACCCACGGCAGCGTCGCCCCCTCCACGGCCCCGACCTTCTGGGGCACCACCACCGCCTGGATGCCCACGGTCGCCGCGGCGCTCCTCGCTGGCGGCGCCATCGGACTCGCAGCCCTCAGCACCCAGCGATCCCACCAGTTCGCCGCCGCTGCAACGGCGCCCGCGCTCGGGCTCGCGGCCGGTCTGACCCTCCCGCTGCCCCAGTCCCCCGGGCGCGCCTCCGTCGCCGTCGTCGCCGGATGCGCCGTGGCGGTGCTTGCTCTCGCCATCACGCGAACCCGGGTGGACGTCGACTCACCCGGCGACCGGACCGTGATGTCGTCGATCGGCGGTCTGGGGCTGCTCGTCGGACTGGGCACGGCGCTCGACTGGTCCGGCCCCTCGATTGCGGCAGTCGTGACCGGCCTTGGTCCGCTGCTCATGCGTCTGCTGCCCACGACAAGCCTCACGGTCGACTCCAACCAACTGGTCGACACGGAGCGGCTCTCCACCACGATCTGGTCCGTGCGCGAGCGTGGTGCCGGTCGCCGTCAGCGGATCACGCGTGGCGACATGCGAGCCCGGTTCGACGCCGCCCGAGAGATCGTGGCGATCGGCACGGCATACCTCTCGCTGTCGACGGCCGTGAGTGGATGGCTGCTCGTGACCACACCGGCCCGTGACGCAGTGACTCGCTGGGGGTCTGTGGCCGTCCTCGTCGTCGCGGCGCTCGCCTGCGGCTACCAGTCCCGGTCCGTGCGCGACCGGCTGCCCCGCTACAGCATGCTCGCCGCGTGCGGCTCCCTGCTGCTGGCCGCAGCCGTCGCCCTGCTCGCCACGGGCTGGTCAGGAGCGACGGTCGTGGTCTTCCTCGTCGGGACGGGCATCGCCTGGATCAGCGTCGTCAGCGCGTCCGCCATCGTGCAGGGCTACCGCTCGACCCGCATGTCCCGGTTCGCTGACTCCATCGAGACGATGACCGTCGCCTTCTGCCTGCCCCTGGGCATCGTGGCCGCCGGCGGGGTGGAAGCATTCCGGCGGATGACCTCGGGTTGAGGCCATCCGCCGGATGAGTCGCTGACACCGTCAGCTCAATGCTGGATCTTCAGTTGGATTCGAGTCACTCCCAGACCTGGGGGCTGGACTCCTCCGTGCCCTCGAACCACTTCTCTTCGTCCTCGTGGGTCAGCTTGTCGACGTCCTCCGCCTGACCCTTCTTGTCACCCTTGCGGCCTCCGCCAGAACCCCCTGCTCCCATGGCAGCGCCACTGCGGCCGCCGCCACGTGCCCCGGCCTTGCCGGTGCCTGCACCCTTGCCGGCACCCGAGCCCTTGCCTGCCTGCCCGCCGCCACCGGCAACCGCACCGTTGTTGCCCAGCTTCGGGACGCCGTAGCGACCCGAACCGGTTGCTCCCTTGACCGCGCTGCCGCGGCCCGAGGCTCCGCCTCGTGCGGATGCTCCACCGCCACCGGGGACCACCTGCGCCCCACCGGGACGCCCCACAGCGCCAGCCCGCATCGCCGAGCCGCGTGCACCGTTGCCGCCGGCCCCACCTCGGGCCGCGCCACCGGATGAGAACATGCCGCCGCCGCCACGGTTGCCCAGCATCCCTGCCAGACCACCGACACCACCGAGACCTCCGGCCGCGAT
Organism: uncultured Actinomycetota bacterium; assembly: GCA_963807825.1. Classification (GTDB taxonomy): domain Bacteria; phylum Actinomycetota; class Actinomycetes; order Actinomycetales; family Dermatophilaceae; genus Knoellia. The sequence goes on along the minus strand of CAWEDC010000023.1, from coordinate 14,538 downwards.
CCCGCCTCCACTGACGCCCCCACCACCGGTCCCGCCGGTCGGGAAGGTGCCCGTGGACCCACCCGGGCCCGTCCCGGTCGGAACTCCCGTGGAACCCGTGACGGGCCCGTCCGAGCTGATCGGATCCAGAACCGGGTCCTCCATGTGCGGGTATCCCGTGCAGATCTGCACGACCGGGTCCACCGGTTCCTCGGTAGGAGGCTGCGTGATGACGGTTTCGTCGTCGTCGCCGGTGTCGACCGGGTTTCCCTGTCCGGTGACCACCGCGTGACCGCCGGAAAGGAAGCCACCCGAGGTGGACGACTGCGAAGCCGTCCCTGACGAGGTGTTGCTCGCCGCCGGGCCGTTGTTGCTGTAGGGCGTCTCCGATGAGCTGGTCGCATCGATGGGCATCTTCGCCGAGGCCGTCTCGGTGTCAGCGCCCAAGGAGTCCAGAACCACCTTGGCTGCCTGGTTGCGCTCCTCCCACTTCGCGTCCTCGGCAGCAGCAATGGCCGCGTCGTCAGGGACGCCGTAGAGGTCGATGTCCGGCTTCGGGGCACCCGCCGGGAGCTTCTGGTGAGCCGCAGGATCGACGTAGGTCGAGATGCTGTTGACCTTGGAGCTGAACTCCTCCTTGGCGAGGTTGACGGCCTTGTAGATCGTGTCGAGGCTCGCCTTGACGTCGCCGAGCTCGCGGGAACGCTCATCGAGCGACGTGCTGAGACGGTCCAGGCCGGTGTATGCCGCGTCGGCCGCTGGGCCGGACCACGGCTTGTCGCCGGTTGGCGCCTGCAACGACGACTTCGTGGTGCGCACCGCCTTGGCCAGGTCAGTCACCTGGGTCTCGGCCGTCTTCCAGTCGTTCCACGTGAGCCAGATCGATGCGGTGTCGACCGCGAAGATCTTGTGGAGCTGGCGCTCGTAGTGCTTTGCCTTGGCGTTGAGCACCGGATCGGGTGCTGGTGCGTCGGGGTCACGCATGCGTGTTCTCCTTCGTCGTGGCAGCGGCCCCATCCGCCGCTGCCTTCGGGTCGTCGTCAGCGTTGTGGTGTGTCGTGGATCGTCGTCGTGCGACGAGGAACACTCCCCCCACGACGAGGAGTCCGAGGACTCCTGCGCCGAGCCAGGGAAGCCAGGAGTTGTCGGACGGGTCAGCTGCCTTGGTGGCCGGTTCCTTCTGCGCGTCCGTGGCCGGGTTCGACGCCGACGACGACGCGCTCGGTGTCGCCGTGGCAGACGTTGACGCAGAGGGCGTCGTTGCCGCGGCGATGTCGGCGGCGGACGGGTCCTCCGTCCCCCTGTCGGTGACCATCGGGTTCGTCGTCGGCAACTTCTCGACGTCAAGCTTGACCGCGTCGGCTGGCGAGAAGATGCCGAAACCGTAGGACTCGGTCTTGCCCGTCGCCTCGGGGAGGTTGGTGCCGACCCGTCGGAACCACGTGAGGTACTTGCCGTTCTCCGCTCGCAGACCAATCCCCTCCTTGGCCGCTTGGAGGACCTGGTTGCCGCTGGCCGTCGGATGCGCTGACCACACGGCCGCAAGGCCTCCGGCCGTGATCGCCGTGGCCTGCGAAGCGCCGTCCGAGATGACGTCACTGCGCCAACCCGAGGCAGTCCACCGACCGGCCGCCACCTTCGTGCCAGGTGCGGCGAAGTCGACGAGGGAACTACCACGCGACGCGCTCGTGTCGAGATTGCCCTTGGCGTCGACGTGCGTCACGGTGACGACGCCGTTGCCGATGGCCGGCCAGTAGACCTTGCCGTTGCGGTTGTCCGTGGAGGAGACGACAATTGCACCCGCTCGGTAGGCGTCGAGCAGGGCAGCCGTGTATTCGGTGGTGTAGTCGGTCGTCAGGCTGATGCTGATGATGCGCGCACCGTCCTTGACCGCTTGCCGGATTGCCCGAGCGGTGGCGTCGTCGACCTTGTCGCTCACCCCGCCCTTGAGCTGGCAGCGGAGCTTCTCGGGCTCTGCGTTGGTCCCGAAAGCCACCGCGTAATGACGCAGGGTGGCCTCGGGAGCGATGCCGGCCACTCCTCGACCACCAGAGGCGGTGCCCTTGCCGCTCCCCACGAGGAGCGAAGCCATCATGGTCGCGTGGTCTGCGGTGACGCCCGCCACGGTGGACTTCTGAGGGCTTCCGTCAGCGGTGAGGCATTCCGTCTTCGAGGACGCGACCCGTCCCTTGAGCTCGGGGACGCTCGGGTCGATCGGACCATCGATCAGGGCCACGGTGATCCCCTGGCCTTCACCGGAGCGGTGCAGCTCGTCGACCCCCATTGCCGTGCTCCACCATTGGCCGTCCGTCAGTGGATCGGCCCCGGCGGATGCCGCACCGAGAGTCACCGCGACGGCAGCAGCTGCTGCCGTGAGGGCAGCGCCGGTGCACCGTGCGAGGAGTCGAGGAGTGGACATGGTCACGGCGTGGGCGGTTCGAGCCCAGGCCCCGTCCCGGTCGGCACGGCACCTTCTGTGCGGGTGTCTGGGTTGGCTGCGGGTTCTGCGGCCGGCGTCTCCGAGTCGGGCGATGTACCTGTGGCCACCTCGGCCTGGTCCGTCGCCGCCGCAGCAGCCTGAGCCTCGGGCGTCGCCGCGGCCTCGTCGCGCTGGCGTTCGCTCTCGAGCGGCCCGCGGTCCCACTTCTGCCAGAGCGTCACGAGGGCTGCTTCGGCCTCGTCGTCCTTGTCGGACGTGTGCTGGGCCGAGGTCGTGATCCCCTCAGCGACGGCAACGAGGTCGGTCTTCACCCCTTCCATCGCCTTGACGTAGATCCCCTTGACCTGGTCGAAGACCGCGCCGTACTGGGCAAGCGCGGGGATGTCCCCGAACGAGTCCTTGGCGGCGTACGAGTCCTTGATCGTCGAGTGCGTCGAGTGCGCGTCCTTCTCCCAGTCCGTGCGTGCCTTGCTCGCGACGGACCTCATGTGCGCGGTCGGGTAATGGATGTCTTCGTCGCCCATGGCTGCCTCCCCTGAATCTGCATCAAGTCCTGCATCACTTCGTCCTTGCGCTTCCTACTGTGCGTCGCCGGGACGCAGTCCGTGCCGACACCCCCGATATCGGGATGTCGGCACGGACTCACCTGCTCATGACCGGAAGGTCAGCTCCAGCTGTTCTTGTTCTTGAGCTCGCCCGCGAGGTAGTTCTCCTTGGACGTCTGGACAGCCGTCTTGATGTCAAGCAGGAGCTGGTTGAGGTCTTCGACCTCACCGTTCCACTTGCGCTTGACGTCCTCGAACGCCTGCTTGGCGCCGGCTTCCCACTCGCCCATGTGGGGCTTCATGTCGTTTTCCATGTCGGTGACCTTGCTCTTCAGGTCGTTGACACCCTTGACCATTGCGTCGATGAGGGTGTCAATCCCGCCACCGGCAACCTTGATGTTCTGGCCACTCATCACTTACCACCCATCTGCGACGTGTACTTGCTGAGCATGTCGGACGCGCCCTGGTCATCGGCGGTGTACTGCTTGTCGTTGGCCACGAGGTTCTCGCGGAAGTTGTCGAGGATGTCGACGAGGTCCTTGGCCTGAACGGTCCACGCGTTCTGGACGTTCTGGAAGGCGCCGGCACCTGCACCCTGCCAGTGCGCCTTCACCTCTTCCATCTGCCCCTGAAGCGTGCCCAGCTTGGTCTTGAGGTCGGTCCTCGCCTGGTCGACAATCCCCGCACTCTTGGCGATTGCTCCAGCGCCGACGCTGTGTGTCGTGTTGCCCATGCCACTTCCTCTCTCTCAATTGGTCCCTTAAGGACCTCGGTGGTCCTACCGACCACTCATGGTGGTTGGACCCCGGCTTGCTGTTCCCCCGAAGTCCTGACAAGGAAGACCATACGGGCGGATGGCGCACCCGCCAATGGGGAGAACTCCCCGTCTATGCTCGGGTGCGATCTCCGCTGCGGCGGAGCGAACCACAGCAGGCATGATCGGGGAGGATCACACTCGTGAGTCAGAGCACGGCGACGTCACTCGTCAGGCTGTCCGTCACATCGGGGACGCGACGGGCTGATCTCGGCATCCCCGGCTCCATTCCCGTCGCAGAGGTCATCCCTGATCTCGCGCGCGAGCTGGGCGTCCTCGACGCGCACTCCGCCAGCATGGGATACCGGCTCGTGCGCGCCGACGGACAGGTCGTCGAGAGCGACAGAAGCCTTGCGGCACAGGGGATCGAGGACGGAGCCGTCCTGGCCCTCGAGCCCAACCGCCCCGACGACGAGAAGGTCTACGACGACGTCGTCGAAGCAGTTGCCGACCTCGTCGAGACCCAGTTCACGCCGTGGACCCCGGCGCACAGCGCCGGCACAGCGGTCGGTGCGTCGGTCGTCCTCTTCCTTGCCGCGGCATACGCACTGTTCACCGCACGCGACAGCGGCATCCTCATCGCGGCACTCTCCGGGGTGTGCGCGCTGCTCCTCGTCGGAGCTGCTGCCGTCCTCACGCACGTCCGCAATCAGCCGTCCGCTGCCGTTGCGCTCGCGCTGACGGCAGTGGCGTATGCCGGCGTGTCGGGTTACGCGGCCGTGCCCGACGCCCGCTTGTGGGGCGAAGGCCTGGTGTATGCCGGGGCCGGCGTCATCGTCGTCGGTGTCCTCGGTGCCGTGGCCGTCACGCGCCACCGGCTCCTCGTTGCGACCACCGCGGTCGTCGGCGTGGCCATGGCTGCACTCGGCGCCCTCAACCACTTCGCGGGCTGGGGCCTGACCGCGATCGCTGCCGTCGTGTTCGTCGTCGCGGCTGTCGCCGGCAACGTCCTGCCCTGGGTCGGCATCTCCTCGAGCCGCCTCACGACGCACCCACCCAAGTCCGACCTCGAGATCTACGCCGACACGCCCGAGGTGGAACGTGAACGGGTGCGCAGTCAGGTCGCCGCGGGTCACGAACTCATGGTCGCCCTCGGAGTCGCGAGCGCCGGCGTCATGGTCCTGTGCACCCCCCAGCTCGTCAGCTTCGGCGTGCCGGGCGCGTTGCTGACCTTCGTCGGGTTCATCGCCACCCTCCTGCGCACTCGCCACAGCCGCACCCGCACCACGGTGCTCATCGCGATGATCGCGGGGGTTGCGGGCGTCGCCGTTGCAGCGGTGACGGCAGCTCAGACCCACCCCGACTGGCGACCGATCCTCGCGCTCGCGCTGGCCGTGGCCGCCGCCCTCGTCGTGGGGATGGCTCTGGTCCTCCCCCGCACGCGGGTGCAGTTGGGTCGGATCGCCGACGCCGTCGAGGGCCTCGCGCTCGTCGCTCTCGTGCCCCTGGCGGCTTTTGCCGTCGGGCTCCTCTGAGGCGGCGGGATGGCAACCAAGAAGGACCTCGTCGAGGCCCAATCCTTCAGCAAGCGTCGCCTCACGACGGCGTTCGTGAGCGGTGCTCCGGGCGGGCGCGAGGTCGAGCCGCACCGGCCGATGAAGGCCGTCATCGGCGGTCTGGCGCTCACGGTCGTCCTCGTCCTCGGCAGCCTTGCCTTCGGCTGGCTCCGGGGGTCGTTGCCGGAGAACTGGGGCAACAACAAGCTCGTCATCGCGAAGACCAGCGGCGCCCGCTACGTCTCGATCAAGGAGACCCTGCACCCCGTCCTCAACACGACGAGCGCCCGCCTGCTCATCCCGGCCAAGAGCTTTGAGGTCATCACCGTGGCCGATGACAAGCTCGCCACGAAGAAGCGCGGCAGCACGATCGGCATCCTCGGAGCGCCGGACTCGCTCACTCCGCCCAAGTCCCTGACCAACAGCGGCTGGGTTTCGTGCCTCGGCACCGAGGGCGGCGTCGCGACCGCCGTGGGGGCGTCCGCCAAGAGCACCCCGACGGGATCCGGTGCCTCAGTGGTGTTGACCGGTCGGCAGGCCTTCGTCATCGCCGGCGGGATGCGATACCCCGTGTCGGCAGCCAACCTCTCCCTCGTCTCGCTGACCCTCGGCCTCGACGGGCAACCGCCGCGACAGGCCCCAGCCGTGTGGACCAACCTCTTCGCTCTGGGACCGGAGATGGGACCACTGAGCATCTCCGGCTTCGGCAAGGCCGCGCCCGGCCTGCCGCCGGGCGCGACCGTCGGCTCCGTTCTCGCCGTCGCCAACAGCGGGCAGGCTGCCCGCCGCTACCTCGTCAACACCGCGGGCGATCTCGAGCCGCTGCCGGACCTCGCCCACGCGCTCTATGGCCTCGGCTCGGGGAGCACGAACCCCAAGGACGACCTGCCCGTGACGCCGGCGCAGGTGACCCAGCTCAAGGTCCAGCCCCAGCGCGTGGCACCCAACGCCTGGCCGGACGCCCTTCCGACCCTGGTCACAGAGGCACCGTGCGCAACCCTCACCACGGCCCGCGGGCAGCGTCCCGAGGTCGCCCTGTCGACCTCTGACTCGGTCAGGACCGACCCCGGGGTCACCAAGGTCTCGGTCGACCTGGGGACCGGGTCCCTGGTGCGTGCCGTCGGCGCCGGGTCACTGAACGCCGGGCCCCTGCTGGCCATCGACCAGACCGGCACGTCCTACGCCATCGACGGCTCGACCCCGGACCTCCTGCAACGTCTGGGCTACGAACCCGTCGATGTCGCACCGGTGCCCCAGGCCTGGGCCGAGCTCTTCCACACCGGGCCGGTCCTCAGCGTCAAGGCCGCCCAGACGACCGTGGCCGCCGCGTCGTGACCCGTCGTCGGATGGGTGCTGCAGCGTTGTTCGGCGCCCTCGCCGTCGTGGCGAGTGGTCTCGCCGTCCCGGGGGCGACTCCGGTCGCTCACGCCGAACCCCGGCAGTGCACCGAGGGACAGACCCGCTTCATCACCGAGGTTCCGCCTGCGCTGGCTCGGCTGGGCGCCACGCAGTCCTGGACCCTCTCGACGGGCAAGGGCGTGGTCGTCGCGATCGTCGACTCCGGCGTCTCGGCGAACAACGTCCACTTCCCTGCGGGTTCGGTCCTTCCCGGCAGGAGCTTCGTCGGCGGGGCTGCGACGACGGACGAGAGCGGCCACGGCACGGCCCTGGCCGGCATCATCGCCGCCCGCGACATCGGTGAGAAGTCCGGCGTCGTCGGAGTCGCCAAGGACGCCCAGATCCTCCCCGTGAAGATCACCGGTGGTGAGAGTGGCGACCCGGAGCAGCAACGCTCCGCGAATCTCGCTGCGGGCATTGCGTATGCCGTCGCGGCCAAGGCCGATGTCATCAACCTCTCGCTCTCGACGACGGGCAATCGTGACGACATCCGGGCGGCCATCGCCGCAGCCGTGCGGGCCGGAGTCATCGTGGTTGCCTCCGGAGGCAACCGTGAGCAGGGTGCCGACGTCAAGGACGGCCTGCGTTACCCCGCTGCGTACCCCGGGGTCCTCGGGGTCGCGGCGACGACGACGGGTGACGTCGTTGGGGAGAATTCCATCCACGGTCCTCAGGTCGACCTCGCCGCGCCCGGCGACAACGTCGTCACAACCTTCCGGAGCTGGGGCGACTGTGCCTTCTCGGAGCAGCAGCAGTCGAGCAGCTACGCCACCGCCTACGTCAGCGGGGCGGCCGCCCTGCTGCGTGAGCAGTTCCCCACCGCGTCCCCCGACCAGATCGGCTACCGCCTCACGGCCACGGCCTCCCGAGGCTCGCGAACGGTCCGCGACGACGTGTCCGGATGGGGCGTCGTGCAGCCCTACGAGGCGATGACTGCCGAGCTCGACAACAGCGTGGCCGGCCCCGTGCCGCCCGGTGGGACACCACGGGCCACTCCACGCCCCCAGGTCTCGGCCCTCGACCTCACCCCTGCGCCGGACCCCCGGGCCCCCGACCGCAGCGCGGTCCAGTGGCTCCTTCTCGGTGTCGGCGCCTCCGTCCTCGGCCTGGCCATGGCCCGGATGCTGCGCAAGTCCACGCACGCCTGAACAACCCGGTTGGGAGCACGGGTGACGTTCTGGGAGAATCACGCCCATGTCTGCTGACCTCACGTCATCTCGCGCTGCCATCATCCCGGAGCGCCCCTCGCTGGACGGCCTCGAGGACAAGTGGGGGCAGGTATGGACCGAGCAGCAGACCTACGCCTTCGACCGTGACGCAGCCCTGGCGGGCGACCGGTCGCAGGTCTTCTCGATCGACACTCCCCCGCCGACGGCGTCGGGCAGCCTGCACATGGGCCACATCTTTTCGTACACGCACACGGACTGCATGGCGCGCTACAAGCGCATGGCTGGCTTCAACGTCTTCTACCCGATCGGTTGGGACGACAACGGCCTGCCGACCGAGAAGCGGGTCCAGAACTACTACGGCGTGCGCGGCGACGCCTCGCTCCACCACGACCCCGCGTTCGAGCCGCCGCACCGCGGGGACGCCAAGAGCCTGCGGGCCGGTGATGCCCTGCCGATCTCGCGCCAGAACTTCATCGAGCTGTGCGACGAGCTGACGGTCGAGGACGAGAAGGCGTTCGAGTCGCTCTTCCGGCGCCTCGGGCAGTCCTTCGACTGGGACATCTCCTACCGCACGATCGATGACCACTCGCGCGCCACGGCGCAGCAGGCGTTCCTGCGCAACCTTGCCCGCGACGAGGCCTACCAGGCCGAGGCCCCCGGGCTGTGGGACGTGACGTTCCAGACCGCCGTGGCCCAGGCCGAGCTCGAGGCGCGTGACTACCCGGGTGCGTACCACCGTGTGGCCTTCCACTCTGCTGATGGCCCCATCTACATCGAGACGACGCGTCCCGAGCTCATCCCTTCGGTCGTGGCGCTCATCGCACACCCGGACGACGAGCGGTATGCCGGCCTGTTCGGTTCCACGGTCACGTCACCGTTGTTCGGTGTCGAGGTGCCCGTCGTGGCGCACCCCATGGCCGAGAAGGACAAGGGCGCAGGCATCGCCATGTGCTGCACGTTCGGTGACCTCACCGACGTCATCTGGTGGCGTGAGCTGCAGCTGCCGACCCGCTCGATCATCACCCGTCAGGGCCGCATCCAGGCCGAGACGCCGGAGTGGCTGGCCGGTGGTGCTGGTGCCGAGCTGTTCACCGAGCTGTCGGGCAAGACCGTGCACTCGGCCCGTGAGGTGGTCGTGGCAGCGCTTCGCGAGGCCGGCGACCTCGACGGTGAGCCCAAGGCGACCCAGCGCAAGGCCAACTTCTACGAGCGCGGCGAGAAGCCACTCGAGATCGTCACCTCACGCCAGTGGTACATCCGCAACGGTGGCCGCGACGCCGAACTCAACGCCGCCCTGGTCGCCCGTGGCGACGAGGTCGACTTCCACCCCGACTTCATGAGCGCCCGCTACAAGAACTGGGTCAGCGGCCTCAACGGTGACTGGCTCGTGTCGCGCCAGCGCTTCTTCGGTGTGCCGATCCCGGTCTGGTACCCGCTCGACGCCGATGGTGATCCCCTGTGGGACAAGGTGATCGTGCCTTCCGAGGCCTCGCTGCCGGTGGACCCGGCCGCGCAGGCGCCCGAGGGCTACGAGGAGTCGCAGCGTGACCAGCCCGGCGGTTTCATCGGGGACGCCGACGTGCTCGACACCTGGGCCACGTCCTCGCTGTCTCCGCAGATCGCGGCCGGTTGGCGCCGGGTGGACGAATCCGGTTCTGTCACAACCGATCCGGTGTTCGACAAGGTCTTCCCGATGGACGTGCGCCCGCAGGCTCACGACATCATCCGCACCTGGCTCTTTGCCACGGTCGTGCGTTCGCACTTCGAGCACGGCACGGTGCCGTGGACCAACGCCGCGATCAGCGGCTGGATCCTCGACCCCGACCGCAAGAAGATGAGCAAGTCCAAGGGCAACGTCGTGACGCCCGAGGACGTGCTGCGCGAGCACAGCGCTGACGCCGTGCGCTACTGGGCGGCCTCTGGTCGTCTCGGCGCCGACGCGGCCTACGACGTCGGCCAGATGAAGGTCGGCCGTCGCCTCGCCATCAAGGTGCTCAACGCGTCGAAGTTCGCTTTGTCGTTCGGAGAGGTCGACGGCGCCGGCGCGCTGGCCGACCAGGTCACCAACCCGCTCGACCGGGCGCTGCTCGCCGGGCTGCGCGAGGTCGTCGAGAAGGCGACCGCCGGCTTCGAGTCGTGGGACTACACCCGCTCGCTCGAGGTCACGGAGACGTTCTTCTGGACCTTCTGCGACGACTATCTCGAGCTCGTCAAGGACCGCGCCTACGGCGCGCAGGGCGACGCCGAGGCGGCCTCGGCCCGCGCCACGCTGCGCATCGCCCTTGATGTCCTGCTGCGGCTGCTCGCGCCGTTCCTCCCCTACGTCACCGAAGAGGTGTGGTCGTGGTGGCACGACGGCTCGGTGCACGTCACGACGTGGCCGACTCCTGACGAGGCCGCCGTCTCTGGCGAGGCCGTGGACCCGGCGATGCTCGGTGCCGTTGGCGCCGCCCTGGCGACCGTCCGCAAGAGCAAGTCCGAGGCCAAGCTGTCGATGCGCGCCGAAGTGGCTCACATCGTGCTCGGTGGCCCCGAGGCGCTCCTGCACCACGTTCGCGCCGGTGAGCAGGACCTCCGTTCGGCGGGCAAGATCACCGGCTCACTCGACCTCGTCGCTGCCGACACCTGGAGCGCGAGCGACGTCGAGCTCATTCCGGTGGAGAAGCCCAAGCCCCAGTCGTGAATTCCGCGTCATCGGTCCCGGTCATCCCGACGGGCACCGCTCCGGGCACCCGACTGACGCCCGGAGCGGGAGGTGCGCTGACGGCATACGCCGTCGTCGTTGTCGTGCACCTCGGTGCGCACCTGACCGGGGCCGAGCCGCTCGCCAACGCAACGCAGTGGGTCGCTGTGCCGTGGCTGTTCCTCGCGCTCGTCAGCCAGACCGGGTTGCGGTCGCGACTGGCTCGCTTCACGGCAGGTGGGCTGCTGTTCTCGTGGATCGGCGACACGCTGCCGGACTTCGTGCCCGACTCGGTCGCGTTCGTCGCCCTCATGGGCTCGTTCCTCGTGGCGCATGTCCTGTTCATCGCCGGGTTCTGGCCGTGGCGTCGGGAGTCACTCCTGGGGAGCCGTTGGGCGTGGGGCTATGCGGCGTTGGCGGTCGTGATGGTGGTCGTGTGCGCGCCACGCGCCGGTGCACTGACCATCGGCATCGGCGTGTATGCCGCGGCTCTGGCACTGATGGCGTTGCTGTCAGCCGGTATTCACCGATTGGCAGGATTCGGCGGGGCACTTTTCCTGATCTCGGACGGGCTCATCGCACTGGGCGAGTTCGTGCCCTCCGTGGAGGTTCCCCTGCCCGGTTTCTGGATCATGGCGACGTACCTCGCAGCCATCCTGCTCCTCACGCTCGGGGTCATGCGGCGCGTCGGGTCAGGCGCCTGAGGCTGCGCGCACACCACCGCGCGACGGGACAGCGGCGAAGGCCCGCATGCGTCGGTGTCCCGTGGGCTGGACGACGAACCACGGCACCTGCCAGCCGCTGAGCCCCAACCGTCGCTCCACGACGGTGTCGCGACGCAGATGGCCGACTCGCCCGGTGCCGGGGTCGTAGACGTCAAGGACGCGGTCACCGTCACCGGGCAACACGAGGACGACGTGGCGCGGCAGGTGGGCCGAGCCGACATAGAGCAGGCCCGGCTCGCCCTCCGCGACGACGTCGACGAGGTGGTCGAACGCGTCCCTCAGGCTCTCGTCGGAGAGCTGACGCAGCGCCATGACGTCGTAGCGGGTGCCAGTGGTGGCAGCGCCGTACTCGAGCTCGCGCTTCGCACCCCACGGCGGGGTTCCCAGGGCGCGGGGCCACGGAGCATTGAGGCGCTTGGGCCCCGCGAAGAGGCCGTTGGTGCGACGCATGACCACGCGTTCGTAGGCCGCAAAGCGCTCGGCTTCGGTGTCCCCCTCTGGCGACCCCGGCAGATGCGGGGCGCCCGTGCGCACCCAGCTGGCAAAGACGGAGTCGACGAGCATCCGCGCCACGGTCAGACAAGCAGAGCCACACGTCACCGGGGACTGCTGCACCGGGCCCGTGTCACCAGCGCGAAGTCGGTATGCCGTGGCCACATGACCATCCTGTCGCGCGGCTGCCCTTCGCGCCACCACCATGATGCCTGGGCCGGCGGCTGGCCACAGGTCGACCGATGGTGGATGACGTGAGCCTGCCCGGTTTCGCTGGCCCACAACTCGAACCGACATACCCTCGGGGCATGGGTCGAGGAAATGGCGCCTGGGCGGTGGGGACCGTGATCACCCTGTCCTTGGCCGCGTGGGCTTCGAGCGCGGGTCCGACCCTGCCCTCGGCAATCTCGCCGGACAGGGGCAATCGGCCCCCGGGCCCGCCCGTCGATTTCGAGGTGGGGCAGGACGACAGGGTGCTGCCCGGCCTGCATCTGGACAAGCTCGGGGACAGCGACGTGATGAACGGCCTCATCATCTGGGCGAGCCGGATCGTGCTGGCCCTGGCCGGGGCCCTGGTGGTCCTGGTGATCTTCCTGCTCGTCCGCAACCTCATCCGCCGGCTTCGAGGCGCTGTCGTCGCCCCGAAGGACGACGTCAGCGGTGACCTCCTGCCCGAAGTCCTCAGGGCCGGTGTCGCCCGCAGCAGCGCGGAGCTTGAACGCGGTGAGGCTGGGGAGGCAGTCATCAACGCCTGGCTGAGACTCGAGGACACGGCAAGGGTGGTCGGGATCGAGGACGACACCTCGCGCACTCCGGCGGAGCTGGTGAGCACCGTCCTGGAGAACTATGACGTCGAACGGGAGTCGCTCGAGCGACTCGCCGAGGTCTATCGGGAGGCCCGCTTCTCCGTGCATCCCATCGGCGAGGCGCAGCGAGAAACTGCCCGTGTGGCCCTGCAACGGATCCGTGACGACCTCGAGCGTCCACTCTTGGCGACGGGCCCCGGTGTGGGGAGCGAGAACCGATGAGGGCACGTGCGGTCGAACTCCTGCGTGGTCGACCCCTGCCCACCGCGGCGGCCACCGCGGTGCTGCTCGGCGCCCTGGGCCTGATCGCGCCCCTGCTGAGCCGGCTGTCCCTGCTCCTCGCCGTCATCGCGATGATCCTCGCCCTCGTCGCCGTCTGGGTCTGGTTCGTCCGTGACAGCGTCAGCGTCGACTGGGCGACCGTTGCCGGACGCGAGGCCCGTCCGCGTGGCCACGACCATCGGGTGACCTGGCTCGCCCGCACCATTGACGGCGCGATCGAAGGCGACCCGGATGCGGCCGCAGATCTCCGGGCAACGATGCTGTCCGTTGCTGACGCACACCTCGTCCGACGGGGCGCTGCATCCGTCGCCCTGGCGCGAGGTGAAGGGCACGATCACCAGCCCGGCGACCACGGCGACCCCGGCGACCACCTCGAAGAGGTGACGGCGGCCCTGGGGCCCGAGCTCACGGCATACCTGACCTCCCTGACCCCACAGCGCGTGAGCGCCCACGAGCTCACATCGTTCATCAACACACTCGAGGAGAACTGAGTGACCGACACCCTGACCCTTCCCGAGGTCTCCGACCTCTCCGCACGAATCCTCCGCGCCGTCGAGGGGGCCGTGGTGGGCAAGCGCTCCGGACTCGAAATCGTGCTGGCGGGGGTGCTGTCGGGGGGACACGTCCTCATGGAGGACTTCCCGGGCCTCGGCAAGACCCTCGCCGCACGCTCCTTCGCCCAGGCCCTCGGCCTCGACTTCGCCCGGGCGCAATTCACCCCTGATCTGCTGCCGAGCGACCTGACCGGCGCGTTCATCTTCGACCAACGCAGTCATGAGTTCGTCTTTCGCCGTGGGCCGCTGTTCACCGAACTGCTCCTCGCCGACGAGATCAACCGCACGCCACCCAAGACCCAGTCGGCCCTGCTCGAGGCCATGCAGGAGGGGCAGATCACCGTCGAGGGCGAGACCTTCGCCCTGGGACGCCCGTTCCACGTGCTCGCCACGGCCAACCCGGTGGAGTACGAAGGCACCTACCCGCTGCCCGAGGCGCAGCTCGACCGATTTCTGCTGCGCGTCTCGTTCGGCTATCCCGCTGCCGGCGAGGAGTGGGAGGTCCTGCGTCGCCGCATCGAACGACAGCAGGAAGCGCAGACCGTTGCGGCCGTCACCGATGCCAGTGGCCTCCTCGCGATGCAGCGCGCCGTCGAGACCGTCACCGTCGATGAGGGAATCGGGCGCTATTGCGTGCGGCTCGCGGCTGCGACGCGCGCTCACTCGAACCTCGTCCTGGGCGCTTCGCCGCGCGGCTCGCTCGCGCTCATGCTGACGAGCCGGGCGTATGCCGTGATTCGCGGTCGCGACTACGTCACCCCCGAAGACGTCAAGGCCGTCGCGCACGCCGCGCTCGACCACCGCGTGACGGTGCGCCCGGAACTCTGGATCAACGACGTCACCGCTGGGAGCGTCATCTCCTCGATCCTGTCGAGCATCCCGACTCCGTCGCCGAGTCCGTCGGGCTCGCCGGGTTCGCCGGGTTGGGCGTGAGTCAGGCCGCGACCTCGGCGGAGCCGCCCGAGGGGAGCCAGCTCGCGGCACGCTGGCGCCCGACGTCGTCTCTCGTACGCTCGGTGGTGCTCGGCCTGACCATCGTCGGGATCGGCATGGTCCTGGGTCGCCCCGACGCTGTCGCCATCGGTGGCCCACTCGTCATCGTCGCGGCGTGGTCGATACTGCGACGCCCGGCGGCGACACCCGTCGCCCACTGCT
>CAWEDC010000022.1:0-83255 GCA_963807825.1 uncultured Actinomycetota bacterium | reverse complement strand
CCGCTCTGTCGGGCCACGCGGTGAAGGGCGGCGGCCGCGGGGAAATCGAGGGCCGGGACGACCCTGACGAGAGTGAGGTTGTCGACGAGCTGGGTGACCTTGGCCAGCGCCAGCTCGTCGGTGGGCCCGGCCAGCAGTTCCATTCCCACCATCTCGGTGGTCACGATCGTCGAGGGGTCGGCCACCAGACGTGACTCGACGTAGCGGCAGGCGCTCGACTCGGTCCCTCGCAGGAACTCGATCCACACAGAGGTGTCGAACAGCTCGTTCACCGCCGCTGTGCCTGGTCGGGCGCTGCTGCCTCCGCCCCTCGCAGCTCGTCGAGGTCGCCCTCCCAGCCGATGCCCTTGAGTCTCCACGCGAAGTCAGGGGTGATCGCCGAACCTGCCGCCTTGCGCAGAGCGAGGTCGACGGCCTCCCTCTTGGACGACAGGGCGTACTTGCGAATGACCTCAGCGACCAGGTCGTCGTCGATCTCGATGTTGGTCCGCGTCATACACCAACAATACACCTTGATGGTGTATCCCTTTGGAGGGGTTGCTCAGCGGGGTAGCAGTCGCAGGGCTTCGTGGATCGAGCGCGAGATCGGCGCGGCGGTGTCGGCTCCGTGGCCGCCCTGGCTCACGGCGACGGACACGGCATACCGCGGCGCGTTCGTCGGTGCGTAGGACTCGAACCACGAGGTGTCCGACTTCCCGAAGACCTCCGCCGTCCCCGACTTCCCCGAGACCGGCCAGTCGGCCGGCATTCCCGCAAACGTCACTGCCCCGGTACCCGAAACGACGACGGCCCGAAGGGCGTCCTGGACGTATGCCGCGACGTCCTTCGGGAGCGCCGCGTTGTGTGTCGGGCCAGCCGGAACCGCCTGTGCGACACCGGAGACCGGGTCGACGGTCTTCACTCCCACGCGCGGAGTCCGCACGACTCCCCCACTGGCGATGGCGGCATACGCAACTCCCATCTGCAGCGGCGTCGTCGCGACATCTCCCTGACCAATGGCGAAGTTGGCCGCGTCGCCTGCGCGGAACTGAGCGCCCGTCGCACAGTTCTCCTTGGCCAACGACAGCAGGTATGCCGCCCGGGCAGGATCGGTCTTGCCCACCTCCGGATACCCGGACTTCGCTCGCTTGCACGTCTCGGCCTTCGTCGACTCCCAGACCGCGCGCTTCCACGCCCGGTCGGGGATGCGACCAGCGCTCTCGCCGGGCAGGTCGATGCCGGTGCGTCGGCCCAGCCCGAAGTCCCGCACCGTGGCGATGAAGGGGTCCTTGGCGTCGGCGCCCCTGAGACCACCGAGCGCCAGCCAGGACCGGTAGGCGACGTCATAGAAGACGGTGTCGCACGAGACCTCGAGGGCCCGGTGGAACGTGATCGGCCCATAACCGCGCGACTCGAAGTTCTTGAAGTAGCGGTTCCCGATCCGATAGCTCGAACCGCACTCATAGGTCCCCGTCAGCGCATTGCCCGCCGCCACTGCTGCCGGCACGCTCAACGCCTTGAGGGTCGATGCCGGGGCCATCGCCGACCCGGTGGTGCGCGAGAGCAGTGGGGTCCCGGCCTTGGGCGACGTCAGGGCGGCGTACTCCTTGGCCGAGATGCCGCCCGTCCAGACGTTGGGGTCGTAGGTCGGGGCGCTCGCCGACGCCACCACCTGCCCGTTCGTGACGTCGAGGACGACGGCGCCGCCGGAGTCCGCCGGTTGCCCGCGCTTGCGAGCCGCCGCCATCTCGCGGGCCAAGGCCCTCTCGGTGGCCGCCTGGATGGTGGCGTCGATGCTCGTCACGAGGTCCTTGCCGGGGACGGGGTCGGTCTGCGACACCACCCCGGTCACGAGCCCACGCGGGTCGACCGAGACCGTCGTGCGACCGGGCGTCCCCCGCAGCGCCGCGTCGTACTGCTGCTCCAGCCCGGCCCGGCCGACGAGGTCATCGCCCGTGACTCGACCGTCCGAGGCGCCGACCTCCTTGTCGGTGGCGCGACCGAGGTAGCCGAGGAGGTGCGCCGCGTTGAGCCCGAGCGGCGCTGGGTAGCGGCGCACGGGCACCGCCTCGACGGCCACCCCGGGATAGAGGTCCGGACGTTCTACGAGGCTGAGTGCCCGCTGCGGGTCGACACCGCTCGCGACCGGGATCGGCACCTGCGGCGAGCCCGCCCAGCACGCCGGGGCCGGTGACGCCCCGGCCTCGCCACAGAGGTGGGTACGCGCGAGGAGGTCCTCCACGGGACGTTGCAGGGTCGTGGCCACTCGCGTCAGCAGGGCGCGAGCCCTGTCATCACTCTCGGCGACCACTCGGCGCTCGAGCGTCACCACGGTGACGGAGGTGTTGTCCGCCAACGGCTTTCCCGTGCGATCGAGGATGCGCCCACGCACTGCCGGGACGACGATCTCTCGAGTGTTGAGCGTGGTGGCGGCCGCTGCATAGTCCGCGTGGTCGGTGAGCTGCACCTGCCCGAGGCGACCGAAGAGGACGACGAAGAGCAGGGCGACCACCGCCCCTGCGGCAAGGAACCGGCCCTGGTGGGCCGACCCGTCGCGAGGGCGGATCCCGATGTTCGTCACGCGAACCGTCGCTGCTCGGCGTGCCGCTCCACGGCGGTCACCAGTGGCACGACGACCAGGGCAACGGTCGCGGTGGCGAGGACCCGCCCCAGCGACGACGCCACGTCCACCGGAACTCCCTGAGCCAGGGCGATCAGCGCGCGCACCGCCTCGAGCCCGATCCCGGCGCCGGCGACGACGGCCACGACCCACACGAGCGACACGTGACCGGGGCGGCGGGCGAGGCCGACGAGGAGTCCGCACACGGCATACAGGAGGGCCTGGGTTCCGAGCACCGGCGAACCCGGGGGCAGGAGGTCGAGGAGCCAGCCACCGACCAGTCCGGTCGCGAGTCCGATCCGCGGGCCCGAGCGCAGGGCAGCGGAGGCCACGACGACGAGTACGAGGTCGGGCAGGGGCGCGAGGTGACGAGCACCGAGGGTCACCGTGAGCACTGCACCGACGAGCAACAGGGCACCGCGCACCACCACACCTGCGGGGGTCACGGCGCTCCCCCGGTCACCGCGGCCCTCGGTGCCGTCCGCGGTGCGGTGAGGAGCACTCCGACGACGGACAGTGCGCCGACGTCGACCGCAGGACGCACCGTGCCCGACGGCGCGAGCCGGCCACGTTGCGGCTCCACGGCGCTGACTGTCCCGACGAGAACGCCAGGGAGGAAGGGGCGACCGTCGACACTGCCGAGGGTGCGAACCTCGTCGCCGATGCGCAGTGCGCCGGCCTGGACGAGGGTGAGCCCCAGCTCGCCCGTCCGACGCTCGGCGGCCGACGCGGACGATCCCCCGACGGTGGCCAGGGCGCCGACCGCTCCCACGCGCACGCCCACGGACACGTCGGGCCCGCCGATGACGAGGACGTCGCTCGTCCACGGGGCGACCGACGCGACTCGACCGACCAGCCCGTCGCCCGACACGACCGTGCGGTCTGCGGTGATGCCATCGCGGCTCCCCACATCGATCGTGATGCGGACGACTCCCTGTGGACCCGGGGCACCGACGCCGACGACGCGGGCAGGGACGACGCGGGCACCAGCCGTCGACGGCGCCGCGAGCAGAGCCGTCAGAGCGGCGGCATCGGCTCCGGCCAGCTGGGACTCGCGCAGCTCACTCGCCAACCGATCGTTGTCACGGCGCAGCTGCTCCTCAGTGGGACGGCCACCGGGAGCAAGAACGCGCTCGAGCGGACCGAGCACCGTGGCCGCACCGCGGCGCAGGACTCCCGGACCCGGTCCACCGACGAGGTCCACGAGCACGAGGACCAGGGTGACGAGCACCGCGACGGCGACGAACCGACGGCGTCGACGGTCGGACGCGTCGCCCCTCACGGCCGACGGTTGTCGACGAGGACACGGTGCAGCGTGTCGAACTCCTCGACACACTTCCCGGCGCCTCGCGCGACGGCACGCAGCGGATCGTCAGCGACGACCACGGGGACACCGAGCTCATGGTGCATCCGTTCGGCGAGGCCGCGCAGCAGGGCGCCACCCCCGGTGAGAGTGATGCCGCGATCGAGGATGTCACCGGCGAGCTCCGGCGGGCAGACGTCGAGGACGGCTCGGGCCAGCTCGACCATCTGGAGGACCGGTGCCTCGATGGCGCGACGGACCTCTGCGGACGAGATCGACACGGTCTTGGGCAGGCCGGAGACCAGGTCCCGGCCACGCACCCGCTCGCTCAGCTCCTGGCGCATCGGGAAGGCCGAGCCGACCGCGACCTTGATCTGTTCGGCGCTGCGCTCCCCCATGAGCAGGGAGTACTCCGACTTCACGTGGGCGATGATCGCCTCGTCGATCTCGTCACCGCCGATCCGGATCGAGCGTGAAGTGACGATGCCGCCGAGGCTGATGACAGCGACGTTGGTGGTGCCGCCACCGAGGTCGACGACCATCGAGGCGTTGGTCTCCTCGATGGGCAGGCCTGCACCGATGGCGGCCGCCATCGGCTCCTCGATGACGTGAACGCGTCGGGCACCGGCACGCAGGGTCGAGTCCTCGAGCGCGCGACGCTCGACGCTCGTGATGTCGCTCGGCACGCACACGACGATGCGGGGCCGGAAGATCCGCGACGGCGCGACCTGGTCGACGAACCAGCGCAGCATCCGCTCGGTGACGTCGGCGTCAGAAATGACACCATCACGCAACGGGCGGATCGCGCTCACGGAGTCGGGCGTGCGGCCCAGCATCTCTTTGGCCCGGTGACCGGCGGCGAGCAGCTGGGTCGTCCCCGCACGCACCGCGACGACCGACGGCTCGTCGAGGACGACGCCGCGACCCCGCTCGTAGATGACCGTGTTGGCGGTCCCGAGGTCGATCGCGAGGTCTCTCGCGCGCACCCATCGGTCCAGTCCAGCCACGTTCGCGATGCTACGCGGGCTGCTCGCACGTCACGCGGCCCAACACGCGCCTCCGGCCTCCTTGCGTCCTGCGATTCGACGACCCGGCCACCAGGGTGGCGAGCTGCAAGGCCACAGACGCAGGTATGCCGTCCGCCCACTGGGCGGACGGCATACCGTCAGCGTGTTCTCACCGAAGGCGAGAGGTCACTTCTTGCGGTTGCAGGGGTTGCCGACGTCCACGGACTGGCCGCGGTCGACGACGACACTCCGGGTGCCGAGGGCCTTGCCCTGCTTGTTGGTGCAGGTGAGGTTCCAGACCTCCTTGGTTCCGGTGACGATCGCCGGGTCGGGTGAGGCGAAGGACATCGTGCCGGTCCAGTCGGCGGCCGCACCGTTGTCGTAGTTGATCGCCTCGATGCGGTAGCCACCGGGGACCGGGTCAAGGGCAGCTGCGACCTCGGGGTTGTCCAGGGTTGCGGCCGACGCCACCTGGTTGCCCGCGGAGTCGTAGATGTAGAAGTCCCAGTCCGTGTTCGGGTCGGGGTTGGGGCCGTTCCAGCCGAAGGTGAAGAAGACCTTGCCGTTGTCGTAGGTGGGCATGCCCTGGATGGTCACGTCGGTGAACTCCGAGCCATTCACGGCAGGGATCCCAGCGGGGTTGGGGATCGCCGAGCTCGGCTGGGGCGGGCCCAGCGGGTCACGACCGTAGCGGCCCACGACGAGCGGACGCGTCGACGGGTTGACCGCCCACGAGAACGCCCCGCCCTTGCCCGCCAACGACGAGGTGAGCACGTCGGTGTAGGGAATCGGGTCGCCCGTCGTGCCATCGGGCTGGATCACCGGTGACGTCGTGCCGACGTAGGTCTTGCGAACCGTGAGGGTGGTGTTGGCCGGAGCCGTGCCCGTGAGGGTCGAGTGCATCGACTTGTCCATCGCGGCGGCGGCGGCCCGGTAGTAGGCCTCCCGGTTGCCACCGAGGCCGGCGCCAGCGGCGGGTGCGAGACCGGCATACTCCGCGACGACACCGTCCTGGTACGGCGGGTGGAAGCCCTGCGTGCCGATCTCGAAGGTGAACCCGTAGCCACCGGTGTTCCAGTAGCTCCAGTCCTCGACCGAGCCTGACGTGTCGTAGAGCCCGAACGCGGGGATGTTGGCGTAGTCGTTGTGCGCAACGAAGTCGGCACCGAGTGCGCGGTACTGGACCTCGTCGGGGCTGAAGCCCGTGGAGGCGAGCGACGGCGGACGCAGCACGAGGTTGCTGTAGGTGTGGTTGGTGATGAGCGTCGTCACCTGACGGCTGCTGATGAGCTTGCGCACCGCGTCGACCTCGGGAGTGTCGCCGGGGGCGTCACCGCGGTAGGTGTCGCTCTTCCAGTAGGTGTCGGCGCCGGGGCCTCCCCAGAATCCGGGGTAGTTGCGGTTGGGGTCGGTGCCACGCAGGCGTCCGGCGAGGTTGTTGTCGCAGGTGCCCGGGACGTCCTGCGGCGCCGTGTTCACACTGATGGTGCAGTTCTTGCGCTTCATCTCGTAGTCGAACGTGCCGAAGTTGCCGATCGGCGTGGCCTCGCGAGAGATCTCGAACCCGTCGACGTTGACGACCGGGACGACGATCGTGCGCATGCCCTTGAGCAGGCCGGTGTTGCGGGCGTCGCCACTCTTGAGGAGGTCGTAGGCGAACTCCATCGAGTGCTCGGAGGACGGCCACTCACGTGCGTGGTGCGCGCCCATGATGAGGAAGACCGGCTTGCCGTCGTTGACGTTGGCGGCGTTGTCGGTGATCTCGATGCCCTTGATGGGCTTGCCGAGGACACTCGGGTTCGCCAACGTGATCGGCTTGACCTTCGTCGGGTACTCGGCGGCGAGGGCGGCCATCTCGGAGTTGTAGTCGGCCAGGTCGCGGTAGCCCGTGCGCCCGCTGGGCAGCTCGGACTCGGCCACGCTCGCGGCATACGCCTTGTCAGCAGCGGCGTTCGCCCGCTCGGTGGCCGCGAGGTCGGCGACCTTGACGGTCCACTTGTGCCCCGCTGCGCGGAGCCGGTTGACGTCGGCGCGACCGTGGAGGACGACGTCGACGCCGGTCGTGTCAGCGTGCTCGGTGGTGTCCAGCCCGAGGGCGTTGACGGCCGATCGTTCCGCCTGGGTGACGGCATGGACGTGGACGATCTGAACCTTGTCGTCCTGCGCGTTGGGTTGTGGTGCCGCTGCAGCGACTCCGCCACCTGCCAGGCCGGCGAGGGCCAGCGCAGTCGCGGCCACCATCCCCGGTCCGACTCGAGTGATCCTCATGCCCGCTCCTTCGCTCAAGGGACGCGACCCACTTTGGTCGCGAAACTCAACCTAGAGCGCTACTGCCGAGTTTGACCCTCACGAAGTCAACCCACTGGAGCGGCGGGGTCCGGCGCGGAGGAGGCCACCGCGGCGCCGCTCAGAGCTCGGGGAACCAGATCGCGATCTCGCGCTCGGCCGACTCCGGGGAGTCCGAGCCGTGGACGATGTTCTTCTGGACCTTCTCGCCCCAGTCGCGGCCGAGGTCGCCTCGGATGCTTCCGGGCGCGGCCTCGGTCGGGTTCGTCGCACCGGCGAGGGAGCGGAAGCCGGGGATGCAGCCCTGACCCTCGATGACCGCAGCGGTCACCGGGCCGGACGACATGAACTCGAGGAGCGGCTCGTAGAACGGCTTGCCCTCGTGCTCGGCGTAGTGCGCGGCGAGCATCTCGCGGGTCGGGGACGTCACCGCGAGGGCGGCGAGGGTGTAGCCCTTGGCTTCGATCCGACGCAGCACCTCCCCGGAGAGGCCGCGGGCGTAGCCGTCAGGCTTGACGAGGACGAGCGAGCGTTCGATGGTCACGCGGTCAGCCTAGCGAGCGGTCTCGGCGTCGCGTTCGCGGGCCGCCATCATCACGTCGATCTGCTGGCCCTTGACGAGGCAGAGCACCCAGAGCCCGGTGAAGACGAGGCCGACACCGATCATCGCGGGGACGAGGGAGGCGCTCAGCCAGGTGAGCAGCTGCACGAGCCAGCCCAGCGGCAGCCCGAGCGGGCCACGCAGGAGGCCAGCAGCGAGGAAGGAGAGGACGGCCAGGCCGCAGCCGGCCCACAGGAGCGTCCTGGCGTTGTCGGCGCCGTCGGCGATGGCCGTGCCACGGGCGAGCAGGGCGCCCAGCAGGATCACGAGAGCCTGGCTGCCGAGCACGCTGGCGAGCATCCGCCACGTCATCTTGCCGGTTCGGCCGACGAGGGGAAGGCGGGTCATCCGCGCTTCCACTCGCGCACGTCGATCGCCGCCTTGGCCGCGTCGAGCGGCGCCTTGGTGGCCTGCCGGTAGAGCTTGATCGCGGTGATCTTCTTGTCCTTGGCGAGGGCGAGGTCGATGGACTGCTGCACCTCGAGGGGCAGGTCCTCGACCGGCCGGAAGCTGACCCTGTCGCCGCGCGTGTTGTCTCGGAACTTGGTCACGAGCCAGAACACCAGCGCCGCGACGGCGATGATGAGGACCAGTTTGGTGAGCGGATGCATGCCAAGAGGGTATGCCGCGTGCACTGGTTGGATGGACGGGTGCCTGTCCCAGCGTCGTCACCCTTACCTCCGCCACCCTCCCCTGTGCGCCTGCGGCAGGTGGTGCTCACGGTCGCTGGTCTGAACTTCGCGTGGTTCTGGGTCGAGGCGGCCGTGGCCCTGGCGATCGGGTCGGTCGCCCTGTTTGCCGACAGTGTCGACTTTCTCGAGGACACGTCGATCAACCTGCTGATCGCGATGGCACTCGGATGGGGCGCGCGTCACCGCGCGATTGCCGGCAAGGTCATGGCCGGGATCCTGCTCGTGCCGGCCGCGGCCGCGGTGTGGCAGGCGGTGGCGAAGTGGGGCGATCCGGTGCCGCCGGATGTGGGCTGGCTGGTGGTGACCGCCGGCTCGGCGGCCTTGGTCAACGGGTTCTGCGCGTGGCTCCTCGACGCGGGTCCGGCACGTCTGGCGGCAGCCTGTCGCGGGCGGCATACCTGTCTGCTCGCAACGACGTCCTCGTCAATCTCGCGATCATCGCCATGGCCTTGGTGACCGCCTTGACGGGGTCAGGCTGGCCCGACCTCGTGCTCGGTCTCGTCATCGTCGCGATCGGGCTGCACGCCGCCGCCGAAGTCTGGGAGGTCGCGAGCGAAGAGCACCTCGCCGCCAAGGCCCTCGCCGGCGAACCCCTCGACTGACATTTTTGCGGCGTTCGGGCGTTCGGGCGCCCTCCCAACTGCCTCATCGTCGGGTCCTCCTCGGCCCGGCATGTCGATCTCGCCGGGGCATGGCGCAATGCGACCGCACGGCTGCGAGATCAACGTGGCCCTTCGCGCGCAGCGGCCATGCCGGTCAGACGTCGGTGACGCCGAGCAGCATGCGGACCTCGGCGGCCGTGATGACCGAGCCGGTTGCGAGGACTCCCCCACCGACGCCGCTCTCGTCGGCGATGCCTGCAGCACGGTCGAGGGCGTCGGGCAGGTCGTCGACCACGGTCACGCGAGCCTCACCGAAGATGCCCTTGGCGATCTCGCCGAGGTCGTTGGGTCGCATGGCCCGGGCCGACGTGGTGCGGGTGATGATGACCTCGTCGAGGACCGGCTCGAGGATCTCGAGCATCTCGGAGGCGTCCTTGTCCTTGAGGATCGCGACGACGCCGACGAGCTTGGTGAAGGTGAAGGCCTCCTGCAGTCCGTCGCGCAGGGCGACGGCACCGGCCGGGTTGTGCGCGGCGTCGACGAGGACGGTGGGGCTGCGTCGCACGACCTCGAGCCGACCCGGCGACGTCGCTGCAGCGAGACCGGCCTTGAGGACGTCGAGGTCGAGCTCCTGCTCTCCCCCACCGAGGAACGCCTCGACGGCGGCGATGGCGAGCGTGGCGTTCTGCGCCATGTGCGCCCCGTGGAACGGCAGGAACAGGTCGCCATAAGTCGTCGACAGGCCACGGACCGTCAGGGCCTGACCACCGAGGGCGACATCGGCACCCTCGAGGCCGAACTGTTCTCCCTCGACGGCGATCTGGGCGCCGACTTCTTCGGCTCGCTCGGCCAGGATCGCCGTGACCGCCGGGTCGCCCTGGTCGGCCGAGATGGCAATGCCTCCGGCCTTGATGATCCCGGACTTCTCCAGGGCGATGTCGGTCACCCGATTGCCGAGGAAGTGCTGGTGGTCCAGGGCGATGGGGGTGATGACGGAGACGACACCGTCGGCGACGTTGGTGGCGTCCCAGCTGCCGCCCATGCCCACCTCGATGATCGCGACGTCCACCGGGGCGTCAGCGAAGGCCGCATAGGCGATCGCGACGAGCACCTCGAAGTAGGTCATCCGCGGCTCGTCGTTCTCCGCCGACCTGGCGTCCACGAGATCGATGAGCGGGATGACCTCGGCGTAGGAACGCAGGAACTTCTCGGCCTCGATCGGGCGCCCACCGATGGCGATCCGCTCGAGCATGCTGTGCAGGTGCGGGGAGGTGAATCGCCCTGTCGTCAGGCCCATCTCGCGCAGGATCGACTCGACCACGCGAGCCGTCGTCGTCTTGCCGTTGGTGCCCGTGAGGTGGATGACCGGGTAGGTCCGCTGGGGATCGCCGGCGAGTTCCATGACGGCCTGGATGCGGTCGAGGGAGGGTTCGAGGTCGTGCTCGGGTGCGCGAGCGAGGATCGACTCCTCGACCTCACGCAGCCGCTGCATGATCTCGAGGGTGCGCGCTGCTTCGCGCTGGGAAGAGTCGGGAGCCGGTGCCATGCCACCCATTCTCTCAGCCAGATGGCACCGGCCCGTCCCTCAGTCGAAGGAGACGCCCTCGAAGTCCTCGGGGGTGTACTCCCGCGGCTCGACGAGCACCATCCAGTTGCCGGAGTTGTCGCGCATGAGCGCCTCGACGCCGTAGGGCCGGTCCTCGGCCTCCTGGAGGAACTCGACGCCCTTGGCCTTGAGCGTCTCGACCGTCTTGCGGCAGTCGTCGACGTGCAGACCGACACCCGGCAGCCCGCCTTCGAGCTGCGCGCGCTGCATCGCCGCGATGAGGTCGTCGGACAGGGGCTTGCTCGGGGTCGTGAGGTGCAGGGACAGCTCGGGCTGCGACGGGTGGGTCACGGTGACCCAGCGGAAGTCCTCCCCGAGGACGATGTCGTCGCCGGCAGCGAAGCCGAGGACGTCGGTGTAGAAGGCGAGGGACTCATCGAGATCCTTCACCCAGACGGACACGAGGGACACGTTGGTGATCATGGGATCGACGGTATGCGGCGCAGTCAGTGCGGTGCTTCTCCCGAATTGCTGCGTATGCCGTCCGCTCCCCTTTCGGAGTCGGCGCGCTTCTCGACGAGGCCGGTCATGAAGACCCAGCAGCCAGGAATGCGCGGGGCGCCGCTCACGGCATACCGGCTCTGAAAGGCGCTGGGAGTCTCGCCGACGATCTCGCGGAACCGACTGCTGAACGACCCAAGACTCGAGTAGCCGACGGCGTGGCAGACCTCGGTGACGGTGAGGTTCGTCGTCCGCAGCAGGTCCTGCGCGCGTTCGACCCGCCGCTCCCCGAGGTAGGCGAGCGGGGTGCGGCCGTAGACCTTCGCGAAGGACCGGAGGAAGTGGAACTTGCTCAGCCGGGCGAGGGCCGCGAGCTCGTCGAGGTCGAGTTCCTCTGCGAAGTGGCGGTCGATGTGGTCCCGTGCCCGACGCAGGTGGACGAGAACGTCACCCGGAACGCGACGGGTCACCGAGTTGCCACGATGACGTGCCAGACGAGACCCCGGTGGAGGTGCTGCGCCGTGAACCCGTGCTCCCGCAGGGCGGCGATCAGGTCTGCGGGTGGGTGGACGAAGGATCGGTACTCCCGCCGCATGACCCGCATCGCGATGTTCTCCACCGCGGAGACGGCGCGCGCGACGACGTTGCCCGGCGGATGGCTGAGGACGACCATTGCGCGCGCGTGGTCAGCGGCGGCACCGAGCAGCCGGTCTGCGTCCGGGTAGCAGCAGATGACCCGGTGCATCAGGACGACGTCAGCGGAGTCCGCGACCGCACCGTCGGCGGCAACGTCCCCGATCCGTCGGTCAGTGCGATCGGCGACACCGGCTTCCTTGGCGAGGGCCGCGGCCTCGTCGTCATACGCGCGTGCTCAGCTCGAGGTTCGTCGTGCGTGCGGCACCGTGGCGCAGCAGCTCGAGCTGGATCTCGCCCACTCCCCCGCCGATCTCGAGGACCGTAGAACCCTGGATCCCCTGCGCGACAAGCCAATCGACCATTCGTTGCGCGGTCCTGTCGAGACCTCGCTTGCGGTATCGCGACGCGACGTGCCGGGCGAATTTCGGCCCGAACACCTGGTCGCACCCTCGAGGGTCACAGCAGCCTGACACGTTCCCGAGTATGCCCCGCGCGGCGTCGCACCGGGAGAGGTTCAGCGGTGGACGACCTCGGACTCCGGCGGCAGCGTCGGCTCCCCCGGCTTCCACCCGGGAGGGGCGAAGAGGTAGCCCGCGCGGTCGCGCCAGGACCGGGCGCCACGCACGTCGCGCACGGCCGCAAGGAACTCGCCGTACTGCAGGCGGAACGGGTTGTGCGTCGTCACGGGCACGGTGAGCCCATAGATGGGGATGTCCTCCTCCTCGGCGTAGGTGCCGAAGATGCGGTCCCAGATGATGAGGATGCCGGCGTAGTTCTTGTCGAGGTACTGCTTCTGGCTGGCGTGGTGCACCCGGTGGTGGCTCGGGGTGTTGAAGATGAACTCGAACGGCCCCCACAGCTTCGGGATCGTCTCGGTGTGCACCCAGAACTGGTAGATCAGGTTGAGCGAGAAGGCGAAGAAGATCATCCACGGCGGCACACCGAGCAACGGGAGCGGCGTCCAGAAGAGCAGCTCGCCCCACGGGTTCCACTTCTGTCGCAGGGCCACCGAGTAGTTGAAGTAGACCGACGAGTGGTGCGCCTGGTGCGCGGCCCACAGGATGCGGATCCGGTGGCTCGCGCGGTGGTAGCTGTACCAGAGCAGGTCGACGGCGAGCAGCGTGAAGACCCAGGTCCACGGGTTGCTCGCGTCCATGTGCCACGGCGCGATGTTCCACAGCGCGAAGTAGAGGAAGAGCGCCGCGAACCGCGCCCCGAGGTTGATGATGACCGAGCCCACAGCGCTGCCGAGGTTGGAGGCCGTGTCGGGCGAGGAGTAGCCCTTCTTGGGGTTCTCGCCCAGCTCGTCGTCGTGATCGTCGAGGTACTTCAGCGCGAGGAGCTCGAGCACGATGAACAGCGCGAAGAACGGGATCGCAAACGTCACCGGGTCGTGGAACGGGTTGCTGATGATCTCCCACGGGCTGTCCATGGCGCCAAGTTACTCGCCCGTAGGCTTCGGCGCCGTAACCCAGACCACACGCCTCCCCTTTCCCGCCGCCCCCGGAAAAGGGGTCCGGAGCAAGGGAACAGTTCCCTTGCTCCGGACCCGTTTCCCGCCGCCCCCGGAAAACGGTTTCGGGTATGCCGGTCAGCTCAGTTTCGTGACGAGGATCCGGACCGCTTCGCCGTCACCGACCGTGGCGTCGGTGGCGCCGTTGCCTGCCGGGATGGCGTCGAGTTGCGGCGCCGAACCGAACTGGGTCGCGAGGGTCTCGTCGACGATGAGCGCCTGGTGCGCCACCGTCGCCTCCCACACGACCTGCGAACCCGTGACGGTCAGGGAGATCCGGTCGCTGACGTCGAGACCGGCCTCGCGGCGAGCCTGCTGCACGGCACGGATGACGTCGCGGGCCAGACCCTCGGCCGCCAGCTCGGGCGTGACCTCGGTGTCGAGCACGACGAAGCCACCACCGGGCAGGACCGCGGTCGCCCGCGAGCCTCGCCGCCGCCCTCGACGACGGTCTCGAGCGAGTACTCGCCCTCGACGAGCTCCAGCCCACCACTGGTGAGGGTGCCGTCCTCGGCCACCGACCAGTCGCCGGACTTGGAGCCCTTGATCGCGGTCTGAACCTCACGGCCGAGACGCGGTCCAGCGGCGCGGGCGTTCACGGTGAGCTTCTGCGTGACGCCGAAGTCACTGTCGCCAGCAGCATCCAGATCGAGCAGCGACACCTGACGAACATTGACCTCGTCGGCGATGATCGCCGCGAAGTCCTGCAGGTCTGCGGCACCGGGCACGACGACCGTGAGGTCGCGCAGTGGCAGGCGCACGCGCAGCTTCTCGGACTTGCGCAGCGACGAGGCCACCGAGCAGATGATGCGGGCCTGGTCCATCCTCGCGACGAGCTCGTCATCGGCGGGCAGCTCGTCAACCGACGGCCAGTCGGTGAGGTGCACCGAGCGCTCGCCGGTGAGCCCGCGCCAGATCTCCTCGGAGACGAGCGGCAGCAGCGGCGCGGTCACTCGAGTCAGCACCTCGAGCGTCGTGTAGAGCGTGTCGAACGCAGCGCGCGTGTCAGCGTCCGATCCATTTGCGGAGTCGCCAGAAGCGGTGTCCCAGAAGCGTTCTCGCGAACGACGGATGTACCAGTTGGTCAGCACGTCGACGAACCCGCGGACCGAGTCACATGCACCGGCCACGTCGAGACCGTCGAGCTGGGCCGTGGTCGTCTCGACGAGTTGGCGCAGCTTCGCCAACAAGTAGCGGTCCAAAGGTGCCGTCGAAGCGGTCGACGACTGTGCGGCATACCCCGCTCCGTCCGAACCATTGCCGGCGCCGTAGGCGTTGGCGTAGAGGGAGAAGAAGTACCACGTGCTCCACAGCGGGATCTGCACCTGGCGCACGCCCTCGCGGATGGCCTCCTCGGTGACGATGAGGTTGCCACCACGCAGGATCGGCGAGGCCATGAGGAACCAGCGCATGGCGTCGGCGCCGTCGCGGTCGAAGACCTCGCGCACGTCGGGGTAGTTCTTCAGCGACTTCGACATCTTCTGGCCGTCGGAGCCCAGGACGATGCCGTGCGAGATCACCGAGCTGAACGCCGGGCGGTCGAACAGGGCCGTCGACAGGATGTGCAGCATGTAGAACCAGCCGCGGGTCTGCCCGATGTACTCGACGATGAAGTCGGCCGGGAAGTGGTGCTCGAACCACTCGGCGTTCTCGAACGGGTAGTGCACCTGGGCATAGCTCATCGACCCGGAGTCGAACCAGACGTCGAGCACGTCCTCGACCCGGCGCATGGTCGAGCGACCGGTGGGGTCGTCGGGGTTGGGCCGGGTGAGCGAGTCGACGAACGGGCGGTGCAGGTCGGGCTCGCCCGCGGCATTGAGCGGCAGTCGCCCGAAGTCGCGCTCGATCTCCTCGAAGGAGCCGTAGACGTCGATGCGCGGGTAGGCCGGGTCGTCGGACTGCCACACGGGAACAGGGCTGCCCCAGAAGCGATTTCGCGTGATCGACCAGTCGCGGGCGTTCTCGAGCCAGCGGCCGAACTGACCGTCCTTGACGTGCTCGGGCACCCACTCGATCTGCTGGTTGAGCTCGACCATGCGGTCCTTGAACTTCGTCACCTCGACGAACCAGGACGACACACCCTTGTAGATGAGCGGCTGACGGCAGCGCCAGCAGTGGGGGTAGGAGTGGTCGTAGGTCTCGCGACGCAGCAGCACCGTGCCAGCGGTCACCGAGCCGTGCTCCCCCTCGCCCTTCGTGGCCGCCTTGAGGTGGTCGATGATCGGCGCGTTGGCGTCGAAGACGAGCAGGCCTTCGTACTCCGACACGGGGAAGGTGAAGGCACCATCGGCGCCGACGGGCATGACCGGCTCGATGTTCTCGCGGTCGGTGACGATCTTGTCGTCCTCACCGAAGGCGCCGGCGCTGTGCACGAGCCCGGTGCCGTCGGTGGTCGTCACGAAGTCGGCCTCGACGACGCGGAAGGCGTTCTCGTGACCGACGTAGTAGGAGAACGGCGGGGTGTAGCTGCGACCGAGGAGGTCCGCACCCTTGACCCGCTCGACGACCGCGTCGTCGAGCGATCCAGCGTCAAGACCGAGATCCTTGGCGTATGCCGCGAGCCGGCCTTCCGCGAGAACGTAGCGTTCCGTCGTGCCCGTGAAGTCGGACTCCACGACGACGTAGTCGATGTCAGGTCCGACCATGATCGCGAGGTTGCTCGGCAGGGTCCACGGCGTCGTCGTCCAGATGAGCGCGAGTTCGCCTGTCTCTAGGCGCAATCCGACGGTGACGGCCGGGTCCTGGCGCTGCTGGTAGACCTCGTCGTCCATGCGGAGCTCGTGGTTGGACAGCGGCGTCTGGTCGTTCCAGCAGTAGGGCAGGACGCGGAAGCCCTCATAGACAAGGCCCTTGTCATAGAGCGACTTGAACGCCCACATGACCGACTCCATGTAGGGCGCGTTGAGCGTCTTGTAGTCGTTGTCGAAGTCGACCCAACGCGCCTGGCGGGTGACGTACTCCTGCCACTCGTCGGTGTACTTGAGGACCGACGAGCGGCAGGCGTCGTTGAACTTCTCGATGCCGAGCTCGAGGATCTCGTCCTTGGTCTTGATACCGAGCTGGCTCATCGCCTCGAGCTCGGCGGGCAGGCCGTGGGTGTCCCAGCCGAAGCGGCGCTCGACCCGGCGGCCGCGCATCGTCTGGAAGCGCGGCACGAGGTCCTTGACGTAGCCCGTGAGCAGGTGGCCGTAGTGCGGCAGACCGTTGGCGAAGGGAGGGCCGTCGTAGAAGACGAACTCGTTGTCACCGTTCTCGCCGGCGTCGCGTTGGTCGATCGAGGCCTGGAAGGTTCCGTCCGCGTCCCAGTAGGCGAGGACGGCCTCCTCGATCTGCGGGAAGCGCGGGCTCGAGGGCACCTTGGGGGTGCCCGACTGCTCCGGCTGGTCGCCGCTGGTGGAGACCTGGGGGTAGGCCATCGTCGTCTCGTCCTCTACTCGATCGCTGCGCCGCCTGCACTGACTGCGCTCCTGCTGATCGAGGACGACGTCACCGGGATCGATCCCGGCGGCACCGCGGTACCACCCCGCTTGCCGCACCCGAGTGCCCAACTGCACCACCCGGCATACAACCGCTCTTGTCCACAGTCGTGACGTGACCCTGACGTCCGGTTCTAGTGAGCGACCCGGGAGGGACGCCGTTCTTCCGGAAGGCTCGCCGCTGATGACGGCTCGAACGCCTGTGAGCCCAGTCTAACGGCAGTTGGGGGGCGTCCCGGAGCGCGCTAGACTCGGCCCGTTGCCGAGCCATCGGTGACACCAACCGCGTCCGCGGGGGAAAGCCGGTCCAAGTCCGGCGCTGACCCGCAACCGTAGGCCCCCCGTGAGGGTGGCGAGCCGGACCTCCTCGTAGGCGCGAGCGGCTCCACATCACCCGTCGAGGTCACGGGACGGAGCCCGAACAGCCTCATTGGCCGGGTTCGGGCGATCGTCACGAACCGCTGAGGAAGGCTGTACCCCACATGCTCCGCACCGCTCTTCGCGTGCGCGTCGCCGCGCCCTTCGCGCTGGCTGCGCTCACCCTGGGTATGCCGTCCGTCGCGGTTGCCGAGACCACGCCGACTCCCAGCCCGACCACCTCCGCGAGCAGCACCCCGACCCCGTCGGTGAGCGCCACGGAGTCCGCCACCGAGACGGCGACGCCCAGCGCCACCCCCACGGCCCCAGCCACGGCAAGCCCCCGCGCCACCGCGACGGCATCGCAGACGCCCGTGGCGCCCAAGTTGACGGCCCAGGCGGCTCCGGACCCGACGTTCACCGTGGTCCCGATCGGCAACTACGAGCAGCAGCAGGGTCGCTACGCCGCGCACTTCCTCGCCCAGCAGCTCAAGGCGACGGGCGACCACCTCAACTTCCCCGTCTCTGAGTTCGGCACCTTCGCGGACACCGGCAACACGATCGACGCGATCCTCGCCCTCGACGCGACCGACACCGGTGGCACGGCGGCCGCGGCCGCGACGGCCTGGGTCGAGAAGAACGTCGGGGAGTACATCGCCTACCCGGGCAGCCCGGTGAGCAGCGGCGGAACGGGCAAGACGCTCATCCTCGCGGCGGCCCAGGGCCGTGACCCCCACGCCTTCGGCGGCTTCGACCTGGTGGCCGAGCTGCAGAAACTCGTCACCGCGCAGGGTCGCTTCGGCACGGCCAACAACGACTACGGCGTCACCATCAACCAGATCCTCCCGATGATCGGCCTGCAGAAGGCCGGGATTGCCGTGCCCGACGCCAGCATCGCCTTCCTGGGCGCGCAACAGTGCACGGACGGCGGCGTGCGCGGTGGGCTCGATGCCACGACCTGCGCGAGTGACCCTGACGCCACCGCATTCGCGGCGCAGGCCTTCCTCGCGCTCGGTGACACCGCCCGGGCCACCAAGGCTCTGGACTACCTCGTGTCTCGGCAGCGTGCCGACGGCGCCCTGACCAACGCCAGCGGAGAGGGCGCCAACGCCAACACCACTGGTGTTGCGGCCCAGGCCTTCGCCCTCGGTGGACGCGACATCCCCTACCTCAAGGCTGCCGACTTCATCGAGAGCCTCCAGTGGAAGTGCGAGGTCGCGGCCCCGTACCGCGGCGGCATCGCCTTCACGAGCGCCAACCGCACCATCAACACGAGCAATGTCGAGCAGGCCATCCGCGCGACCCCGCAGGCCGTGCTCGGCCTCGTCGCCGGCGCCCTCCCGACTGTCGACAGCGACGGCATGGTCGCGACGACCACCGCTCAGCCCTGCGCAGCGCCGACCACCACGACCTCAACCCCGACGTCCACGGGCACGTCCACGCCGACCGGCACGGGCACCGGTTCCAGCACGCCGACGACGGGGTCCCCCACGACCGCAGGTCCGTCGACGCCCGCCGGCCCGGGTCTGGCCTACACGGGTGCGTCGCCGCTCATGCCGCTCACCATCGCAGTGCTCCTCCTCCTCGCCGGCGCTGCGACGATCCTCGTCTCGCGCCGTCGGGGTACTCACCAGTGATCCTGAGCCACCTCACCCACCGGTTCCTCGCCTTCGCGGGGAGCCTGACCATCGCGGCCGCTGGCGTCGTCGGGGCAGCCGCCCCGGCGCAGGCGGCGGCGTGCTCCGGCAGCAACGGCGTGACCGTCGTCGTCCAGTCGCTCTGGCGGGCACATCGACGTCGCTGCGCCAGCGGCGACCCGTCCTCGGCGCTTGGCCGCCTTCAGCGCAATTCGGGCCACCGATCCTTCCAGGCCGCAACCAGCCCGGCTTCATCTGCCGCATCAACGGCTACCCG
Source organism: uncultured Actinomycetota bacterium (assembly GCA_963807825.1). Lineage (GTDB taxonomy): Bacteria > Actinomycetota > Actinomycetes > Actinomycetales > Dermatophilaceae > Knoellia. The sequence continues at coordinate 64,222 of CAWEDC010000022.1, read as the reverse complement.
GACCACCTGCGTGCGCCACCTCCACTGATGCCTATCTGGGCCTTCTTCCACGGACCAGCCGGGGGCTCGTGGAACTACGCCAGAGTCGGCGCCGGCAGCTACAACCCCAAGCCGGGTTCGTCGGTCGGCTTCCGTTTCGGCTCGGGCAGCAACGGCGCCGTCGGTCGCCCCTGCTGCTCCCGCGCCTGCGCCGAAGCCGACCACGGCCAAGCCGAAGCCGACGACCGCTGCGCCCAAGCCCACGACGGCCATACCTCGTCCGACGACTGTCGCACCACGGGACACGACCGGTCCCGGGGCCAGCCCGACCGGCGGATCCACGGTGCAGCCCACGTATTCAGGAACGGCCAAGCCCGACGTCAACGGTTCACCCACGTTCAGTGCATCGCCGCGCCCGGGCGCGTCCTCGCAGGGCCCCGAGTCGGCGACCCCGACCCCGAGCCCCTCCGCGACGGCCAGTGACACCGCGAGTCCTCAAAAGCCGCCCAGCACGGGCTCGGGCAGCTCCGGTCGACTCGTCGGCGGTGGAGTCCTGCTCCTCGCCCTCGCCACTGCTGTCGGAGCCGTGGCCCTGCGGCGTCGTCAGGCCGCAGCTGCTGCCGGGTCCGCTGCGCCCACGGACACGCCGACTCCGTGACCTCCCGCTGATGACGTGCCGATGAGCCCACTCCTCCCCCGCGCCGTGCACCCCGCGGCGTGGTGGGGATGGGCCATCGGGCTCGCCGTCGCAGTGAGCACGGTGACCAATCCGTTCCTGCTCTTCACCGCGCTGGGGGTCGCCGCCCTCGTCGTCACCGCACGCCGAGGGACCTCACCCTGGGCGAAGTCGTTCCGCCTCTACCTCTGGCTCGGCGCCTTCATCGTCGCGGTCCGCGCCCTGCTCCACGTCCTCGTCGGCCTGAAGTACGGCGACACGGTCGTTCTGCCGCTGCCAGAGGTGACCCTCCCGTCGTGGGCCGCAGGGATCAACATCCTCGGCGATGTCCGCCTGGAGGGCCTGCTCGGCGCGATCACCGACGGTCTGCGCCTCGCCGTCATGATCGCCTGCATCGGGGCAGCCAACGCCTTGGCCAACCCCAAGCGACTGTTGCGCAGCCTGCCCGGAGCCCTGAGCGAGATCGGGTCCGCGGTGGTGGTCACCATCACCGTCGCCCCGCAGCTCGCCGAGAGCGTCCAGCGCGTCATGCGGGCGCGCGCTCTGCGTGGCGACACGGCCCGCGGCATCCGCGCCCTCCCCCGCATCGCCCTGCCCGTCCTCGAGGACACCCTCGACCGGTCGCTGCTCCTTGCCTCCGCCATGGACTCGCGCGGCTACGGACGTCGCCGTGAGGTCGCCCCTTCGCTCCGCCTCCTCACCGCCGCCTGCACGCTCGGCGGGCTCCTGGCGAGTGCGGTCGGCATCTACGGAATCCTCGACGCATCGACCCCGGACTGGCTCGGCGCTCCCGCCCTCTCCGTGGGAATTGCGTTGTCGCTCAGCGGTATCTGGCTCGGAGGCCGCGCCAACGCCCGCTCGACCTATCGTCCCGACCCGTGGCGCTGGCCCGAGTGGCTCACCGTCGCATCGGGCTTCGCAGCCGCCCTGGCAGTGCACCTCGTCGCTCGCGGCGACGCCGCATCCTTGGGTATGCCGCTCGCCCCCCTCACGGTGCCCGCCCTCCCCCTGATGGCTGTGGCTGGCTTCCTCGTGGCGGCCCTCCCTGCCTTCCTCACCCCCGCGCCCCCTGCCCCCGCCACGCCGCGGCCAGCGTCCGAGCGCCGTGGCAAGAGGCTGTGAGCAGGGGTGCACGTCGTGATCGAGCTCGATCGCGTATCGGTGACGTTCGACGGCGCCCTGACGCCTGCCCTGCGCGACGTCACGCTGACCATCGAAGAGGGCGAGCTCGTCCTCGTCGTCGGCCGGACCGGCTCGGGCAAGTCCACCCTGCTCGGGACGATCACGGGTCACGTCCCACACTTCACCGGCGGCACCCTCGCCGGGCACGTCCGCATCCATGGGCGCGACACCCGTGACCATCGACCGCGCGACCTCGCCGACCTCGTCGGTGTCGTCGGCCAGGACCCGCTCGCCGGGTTCGTCACGGACACCGTCGAGGAGGAGCTCGCCTACGGCATGGAGCAGCTCGGCCTGTCGGGATCGACGATGCGCAAGCGGGTCGAGGAGACGCTCGACGTCCTGGGCATCGCCGACCTGCGCGGCGCCGCCCTGCGCGAGCTGTCGGGTGGGCAGCAACAGCGCGTCGCCATTGGCTCGGTCCTCACCGCCCACCCCAAGGTCATCGTCCTCGACGAGCCGACATCGGCCCTGGACCCCACTGGTGCTGAGGACGTCCTCGCGACGATCACCCGCCTCGTCCACGACCTCGCCGTGACGGTCATCGTGGCCGAGCACCGCATCGAACGCGTCCTCCAGTACGCCGACTCCGTCGTCCACGTCGGACTCGATGGCGTTGTCTCACAGGGAGATCCGGCGCAGATGATGCTCAGCGCCGACGTCGCCCCGCCCGTGGTTGAGCTCGGCCGTTGGGCTGGCTGGTCGCCCCTGCCCCTGTCCGTCCGCGATGCCCGTCGACGCGCCAAGGAATGGCGCTCCCTCCCCGTCACGCCCCGACCCACGCCCCACACCGATGGCCCTGTCCTCGTCACCGCGAAGCACGTCGTCATCCAGCACGACGCCGTGGTCGCCGTCGCCGGCGTCGACCTGACCCTGCGCGGTGGCGAGATCACCGCCCTCATGGGTCGCAACGGCGCGGGCAAGTCCTCGCTCCTCTGGGGCCTCCAGGGTTCCGGCGCACTCCGTTCCGGCAGCGTCCACGTCAACTCGCAAGCGACATGGTCGACGTGCACCAGCTCGACGCCGCCGAGCGCCGACGCCACATCGGCCTCGTCCCCCAGTCAGCCGCAGACCTCCTCTATCTCGACTCGGTCGGCGCCGAATGCCACCAGGCCGATCGCGAGAGCGAACGCCCGCCCGGCACCTGCCGCAGCCTGCTCGACAACCTGGCACCCGGCATACCCGATGAACGTCACCCTCGTGACCTGTCCGAAGGACAGCGGCTCGCCGTCGTCCTCGCCGTCCAGCTCACCGCCGACCCGCCCGTCCTGCTCCTCGACGAGCCGACCCGCGGGCTCGACTACTCCGGCAAGGCAGCGCTGCGGCGCGCCCTGCACGACCTCACGTCCCGAGGGCGCTGCGTCGTCGTGTCCACCCATGACGTCGAGTTCGTCGCCGAGACCGCCGACCGCGTCGTCGTCCTGGCCGCCGGCGAGATCGTCGCCGACGGCCCGACCGCCGACGTCGTCGTCTCGAGCCCGGCCTTCGCCCCACAGGTCGCGAAGATCACCGCACCTCAGCCGTGGCTCACCGTCGACGACGTCCGGTATGCCGTCGGGGAGCCCTCGTGACCGCGCTCGCCACTCCCCCGCAACCGGAGACGCAGGTTGCCCCGGCGACTCGGACGCGCGCAATTCGGTTGCGGCCCAGGTCAATTGCTGCGATCGCTGCTGTGAGCCTCGCCGGTGTCGTCGCGTTCGGATGGCCTCTCATCGTCGACCCGGGGACAGCCTTCGGACACTCGACCGATGCGCCCTTGCTCTTCTCGCTGCTCATGCCGCTGCTGCTCGCCGTCGTCCTGGCCGAGATCTCCGAGGGCGGGCTCGACGTCAAGGCCATCGCGATGCTCGGCGTCCTCTCCGCGGTCGGCGCGGCACTGCGGCCCGTCGGTGCGGGGACCGCCGGTCTCGAGACCGTCTTCTTCCTGCTCATCCTCGGCGGCCGGGTCTTCGGTGCCGGGTTCGGTTTCGTGCTCGGCGCGACGACCCTCTTCGCCTCGTCGCTCATCACCGGTGGCGTCGGACCCTGGCTGCCCTTCCAGATGCTCGGCGCGGCCTGGGTGGGCCTCGGCGCGGGACTGCTGCCACCGCTCAAGGGCAAGGCGGAGATCGCCCTCCTCGCGGCCTACGGCGCAGTCTCCGGACTCCTCTACGGCGTCGCCCTCAACCTCATGTTCTGGCCGTTCACGACCGGCCTCGACAGCGACCTCTCCTTCGTCGCCGGCGCCTCCGTGGTCGACAACCTCCACCGGTTCCTCGTCTACTCGTTCGCGACCTCGCTCGGCTGGGACATCGGCCGCGCCGTCACCAACATCGTTCTCGTCAGCCTCACCGGAAGCGTCGTCCTGCGAACCCTGCGCCGCGCGGCCCGCAAGGCAGCCTTCGAGGCACCCGTCGAGTTCACCGCACCCCATCCCGACGCACCGGACACCCGTTCACTGACCTTCGGCGCCCTTTGGCACAATCGCGACCATGGGTCCCCTCGAAGTCGACAGCACGCCCGCCTGGCTGAGCCGCGAAGAGCTCGACAACGCGCGTGAGCGCCTGCCCATCCTCTACGTCGACGCCGTACCCGTGCGCGTGGACGAGCGCGGAGCCGTGTCGGCCGTCGGCCTCCTGCTGCGCGCCTCCAGCGACGGGGACATCCAGCGCGAGCTCGTCTCCGGCCGCGTGCTCTATCACGAGCGCGTCCGCGACGCCCTCCTCCGCAACCTCGAGAAGGACCTCGGCCCCATGGCCCTCCCGCAGGTCCCCACCTCCCCCGTGCCCTTCACCGTCGCCGAGTACTTCCCCACCCCCGGCGTCACGCCCTTCCACGACCCCCGCCAGCACGCCGTCTCCCTGGCCTTCGTCGTCCCCGTCACCGGCGACTGCGCCCCCCAGCAGGACGCCCTCGACCTGGCCTGGCTCACCCCCGACGAAGCCCTCGCCCCGGGAGTCCTCGCAGAAATGGAACGCGGCCACGGAGTCCTCCTCCGCCAAGCCCTGGCCCACCTCGGGCCACCCTGTCTGAGCCGGTCACCCGAGAAAGGCGACTCGCTCGGCAAGCGCCGAAAACGCCCGTTCGCCGCTGGCTGGGCCTGGCGGCAGCTCCAGCGCGCTCAGCGCGCGCAGTGCTCCCGGCATGGCCAGCCAGCGGCGAACGGGCATTTTCGTCGCTCTGCGTTGAGTCACCGGCCCGTAGGACGCGCGCGGCGAGAGCTCACCGCAGTCGGCCACAACGCGAGTCAGGCCTTGCGGCTTCTTGTTGAACTTGTCGACCGTGCGGGTCATGTCGTAGTCGTCCTCGGCCTTGGCCTCTTCGGGCGTGGGGGCCTTGCCGCCGAGTCGAGCCGGAAGGAAGATCAGGTCGTCGCCGGTCATGGGCGGGTAGGCGGCCTGCTGGACCGCGAGCTGGGCGTTCATGACGGCCTGGAGGCGAGCGGTGGCCTCGACGCGGTTCTCGGTCGGGTCGAGGTGGATCGGCTCACCGACGGTGATGAAGATCGGGATCTTGCTGCGCTTCAGGTGCTTGGGGGTGTTCTTGCTCCAGACGCGCTGCGAGCCCCAGAGGGTCGTCGGGAGGATGGGGACGCCGGCCTCCTGGGCCATGCGGACCGCGCCCGGCTTGAACTCCTTGAGCTCGAAGGAGCGCGACATCGTCGCCTCGGGGAAGACGCCGACGATCTCGCCGTCCTTGAGCGACTGCACGGCGCGGTTGAACGAACCTCGACCATCCTTGCGGTCGACCGGGATGTGCTTCATCCCGCGCATGAGCGGCCCGGCCACGCGGTGGGAGAAGATCGACTGCTTGGCCATGAAGCGGACGAGACGCTTCGAATCCAGGGCCGCGAGACCGGCATACGTGAAGTCGAAGTAACCCGTGTGGTTGATCGCCATGACGGCGCCCCCGGTCCGCGGGACGTTGTGCGCACCCTCGATCCTGAACTTCAGCCCTTGGGCCGCAAACAGGACTCGGGCGGTGGAGATGACCGGGGTGTAGACGGGTTCCATGCCGCCTAGCCTACGGCCCCGTAGGTTGCTGCGGCTCAGGAGTGCTGGGCCGGGAGCCACGCCAACTGGACGACCTGGTTGCCCTGGTCGCGCGTCACCAGGCGGCCACGTCCGGGCGGCTGGAGCGAGCCCTTGAGGTTGCCGACCAGTGCGCCTTCGTCGGGCGGTGTGCTGAGCATGATGCCGGGGCTGGCGAGGTCACGCATGGCCTGCAGGACCGGCTCATAGCTCGCCCGCGACGCACCACCGGCACGACGGGTGACCACGAGGTGGAGACCGACGTCGGCGGCCTGCGCGAGCAGCGGGATGAGCGGACGCAACGGTGAGCCTGCCGAGGTGACGACGAGGTCGTAGTCGTCCACGAGGATGAACGCCTCGGAGCCGGTCCACCAGGACCGTGACCGCGGCCTCGCCATGGCCCGGATGCTGCGCAAGTCCACGCACGCCTGACCCTGCCGACGTCGACGCTCACAAGGTGCGCCGGTCGCGGGGGCGGGCGGGCGGCATACGCCGCAAAGGAACCCGGTTGGGAGCACGGGTGACGTTCTGGGAGAATCACGCCCATGTCTGCTGACCTCACGCCATCTCGCGCTGCCATCATTCCGGAGCGCCCCTCGCTGGACGGCCTCGAGGACAAGTGGGGACAGGTATGGACCGAGCAGCAGACCTACGCCTTCGACCGTGACGCCGCGCTGGCCGGCGACCGGTCGCAGGTCTTCTCGATCGACACTCCCCCGCCGACCGCGTCGGGCAGCCTGCACATGGGCCACATCTTTTCGTACACGCACACCGACTGCATGGCGCGCTACAAGCGGATGGCCGGCTTCAACGTCTTCTACCCGATCGGCTGGGACGACAACGGCCTGCCGACCGAGAAGCGGGTCCAGAACTTCTACGGCGTGCGCGGTGACGCCTCGCTCCCCCACGACCCCGCGTTCGAGCCGCCGCACCGCGGCGACGCCAAGAGCCTGCGCGCCGGCGACGCCATGCCGATCTCGCGCCAGAACTTCATCGAGCTGTGCGACGAGCTGACCGTCGAGGACGAGAAGGCGTTCGAGTCGCTCTTCCGTCGTCTCGGGCAGTCCTTCGACTGGGACATCTCCTACCGCACGATCGATGACCACTCGCGCGCGACGGCGCAGCAGGCGTTCCTGCGCAACCTTGCTCGCGACGAGGCCTACCAGGCCGAGGCCCCCGGGCTGTGGGACGTGACGTTCCAGACCGCGGTGGCCCAGGCCGAGCTCGAGGCGCGCGACTACCCGGGCGCCTACCACCGCGTGGCCTTCCACTCTGCTGATGGCCCGCATCTACATCGAGACGACGCGTCCCGAGCTCATCCCCTCGGTCGTCGCGCTCATCGCGCACCCGGACGACGAGCGGTATGCCGGCCTGTTCGGTTCCACGGTCACGCTCACCGTTGTTCGGTGTCGAGGTGCCCGTCGTGGCGCACCCCTTGGCCGAGATCGACAAGGGCTCCGGCATCCTCATGTGCTGCACGTTCGGTGACCTCACCGACGTCATCTGGTGGCGTGAGCTGCAGCTGCCGACCCGCTCGATCATCACCCGTCAGGGCCGCATCCAGGCCGAGACGCCGGAGTGGCTCGCCGGTGGAGCCGGTGCCGAGCTGTTCGCCGAGCTGTCGGGCAAGACCGTGCACTCGGCCCGCGAGGTGGTCGTGGCGGCGCTTCGCGAGGCCGGCGACCTCGACGGTGAGCCCAAGGCGACGCAGCGCAAGGCCAACTTCTACGAGCGCGGCGAGAAGCCGCTCGAGATCGTCACCTCGCGCCAGTGGTACATCCGCAACGGTGGCCGCGACGCCGAGCTCAACGCGGCGCTGGTCGCCCGTGGCGACGAGGTCGACTTCCACCCCGACTTCATGAGCGCCCGCTACAAGAACTGGGTCAGCGGCCTCAACGGCGACTGGCTGGTGTCGCGCCAGCGCTTCTTCGGTGTGCCGATCCCGGTCTGGTACCCGCTCGACGCCGATGGCGATCCCCTGTGGGACAAGGTGATCGTGCCTTCCGAGGCCTCGCTGCCGGTCGACCCGGCCGCGCAGGCGCCCGAGGGCTACGACGAGTCGCAGCGCGACCAGCCCGGCGGCTTCATCGGCGACGCCGACGTGCTCGACACCTGGGCCACGTCCTCGCTGTCTCCGCAGATCGCGGCCGGCTGGCGCCGGGTGGACGAATCCGGTTCTGTCACAACCGATCCGGTGTTCGACAAGGTCTTCCCGATGGACGTGCGCCCGCAGGCCCACGACATCATCCGCACCTGGCTCTTCGCCACGGTCGTGCGTTCGCACTTCGAGCACGGCACGGTGCCGTGGACCAACGCCGCGATCAGCGGCTGGATCCTCGACCCCGACCGCAAGAAGATGAGCAAGTCCAAGGGCAACGTCGTCACGCCCGAGGACGTGCTGCGCGAGCACAGCGCTGACGCCGTGCGCTACTGGGCGGCCTCGGGTCGTCTCGGCGCGGACGCGGCCTACGACGTCGGCCAGATGAAGGTCGGCCGTCGCCTCGCGATCAAGGTGCTCAACGCGTCGAAGTTCGCTCTGTCGTTCGGAGAGGTCGAGGGCGCCGGCGCGCTGGCCGACCAGGTCACCAACCCGCTCGACCGGGCGCTGCTCGCCGGGCTGCGCGAGGTCGTCGAGAAGGCGACTGCCGGCTTCGAGTCGTGGGACTACACCCGCTCGCTCGAGGTCACGGAGACGTTCTTCTGGACCTTCTGCGACGACTACCTCGAGCTCGTCAAGGACCGCGCCTACGGCGCGCAGGGTGACGCCGAGGCGGCCTCGGCCCGGGCCACGCTGCGCATCGCCCTCGACGTCCTGCTGCGCCTGCTCGCGCCGTTCCTCCCCTACGTCACCGAAGAGGTGTGGTCGTGGTGGCACGAGGGTTCGGTCCACGTCACGACGTGGCCGACGCCCGACGAGGCCGCCGTCTCCGGCGAGGCCGTGGACCCGGCAATGCTCGGAGCCGTCGGCGCCGCGCTGGCGACCGTGCGCAAGAGCAAGTCCGAGGCCAAGCTGTCGATGCGCGCCGAAGTGGCTCGCATCGTGCTCGGTGGCCCCGAGTCGCTCCTGCACCACGTTCGCGCCGGTGAGCAGGACCTCCGGTCGGCGGGCAAGATCACCGGCTCCCTCGACCTCGTCGCCGCCGACACCTGGGGCGCGAGCGACGTCGAGCTCATTCCGGTGGAGAAGCCCAAGCCCCAGTCGTGAATGCCGCGTCACCGGTCCCGGTCATCCCGACGGGCACCGCTCCGGGCACCCGACTGACGCCCGGAGCGGGAGGTGCGCTGACGGCATACGCCGTCGTCGTTGTCGTGCACCTCGGTGCGCACCTGACCGGTGCCGAGCCGCTCGCGAACGCCACGCAGTGGGTCGCCGTGCCGTGGCTGTTCCTCGCGCTCGTCAGCCCAGACCGGGTTGCGGTCGCGACTGGCTCGCTTCACGGCAGGTGGGCTGCTGTTCTCGTGGATCGGCGACACGCTGCCGGACTTCGTGCCCGAGCTCGGTCGCGTTCATCGCGCTCATGGGCTCGTTCCTCGTGGCGCATGTCCTGTTCATCGCCGGGTTCTGGCCGTGGCGTCGGGAGTCACTGCTGGGGAGCCGTTGGGCGTGGGGCTATGCGGCGTTGGCGGTCGTGATGGTGGTCGTGTGCGCGCCACGCGCCGGTGCACTGACCGTCGGCATCGCCGTGTATGCCGCGGCGCTGGCGCTGATGGCGTTGCTGTCAGCCGGTATTCACCGATTGGCAGGATTCGGCGGCGGCACTCTTCCTGATCTCCGACGGGCTCATCGCAGTGGGCGAGTTCGTGCCCTCCGTGGACGTGCCCCTGCCCGGGTTCTGGATCATGGCGACCTACCTCGCTGCGATCCTGCTCCTCACCCTCGGGGTCATGCGGCGGCTCGCGTCACGCGCCTGAGGTCGCGCGCACACCACCGCGCGACGGGACAGCTGCGAAGGCCCGCATGCGTCGGTGTCCCGTGGGCTGGACGACGAACCACGGGACCTGCCAGCCGCTGAGCCCCAACCGTCGCTCGACGACGGTGTCGCGACGCAGATGGCCGACCCGCCCGGTGCCGGGGTCGTAGACGTCAAGGACGCGGTCACCGTCACCGGGCAACACGAGGACGACGTGGCGCGGCAGGTGGGCCGAGCCGACATAGAGCAGGCCCGGCTCGCCCTCCGCGACGACGTCGACGAGGTGGTCGAAGGCGTCCCTCAGGCTCTCGTCGGAGAGCTGACGCAGCGCCATGACGTCGTAGCGGGTGCCAGTGGTGGCAGCGCCGTACTCGAGCTCGCGCTTCGCACCCCACGGCGGGGTGCCCAGGGCGCGGGGCCACGGGGCATTGAGGCGCTTGGGCCCCGCGAAGAGGCCGTTGGTGCGACGCATGACCACGCGTTCGTAGGCCGCGAAGCGCTCGGCTTCGGTGTCGCCCTCCGGCGACCCCGGCAGATGCGGGGCGCCCGTGCGCACCCAGCTGGCAAAGACGGAGTCGACGAGCATGCGCGCCACGGTCAGACAAGCAGAGCCACACGTCACCGGGGACTGCTGCACCGGGCCCGTGTCACCAGCGCGAAGTCGGTATGCCGTGGCCACATGGCCATCCTGTCGCTCGCCTGCCCTTCGCGCCACCACCATTGCCGTCGCGCAGCCGGCTGGCTGGCCACCGGTCGACCGATGGTGGATGACGTGAGCCTGCCCGGTTTCGCCGGCCCACAACTCGAACCGACATACCCTCGGCGCATGGGGCGAGGAAGTGGCGCCTGGGCGGTGGGGACCGTGCATCACCCTGTCCTTGGCCGCCTGGGTTTCGAGCGCGGGTCCGACCCTGCCCTCGGCAATCTCGCCGGACAGGGGCAATCGGCCCCCGGGCCTTCGGCCGTCGATTTCGAGGTGGGCCAGGACGACAACGTGCTGCCCGGCCGCACCTGGACAAGCTCGGGGACAGCGACGTGATAACGGCCTCATCATCTGGACGAGCCGGATCGCTGCTGGCCCTCGTCGTGGCCCTGGTGGTCCTGGTGATCTTCCTGCTCGTCCGCAACCTCATCCGCCGGCTTCGAGGCGCCCCGTCGTCGCCCCGAAGGACGACGTCAGCGGCGACCTCCTGCCCGAAGTCCTCAGCGCCGGCGTCTGCCCGCAGCAGCGCGGAGCTTGAACGTGGCAGGCTGGGGAGGCGGTCATCAACGCCTGGCTCAGACTCGAGGACACGGCAAGGGTGGTCGGGATCGAGGACGACACCTCGCGCACGCCGGCGGAGCTCGTCACCACCGTCCTGGAGAACTATGACGTCGACCGGGAGTCGCTCGAGCGACTCGCCGAGCGTCTATCGGGAGGCCCGCTTCTCCGTGCATCCCATCGGCGAGGCGCAGCGAGAAACAGCCCGCGTGGCCCTGCAACGGATCCGTGACGACCTCGAGCGTCCACTTTGCGACGGGCCCCGGGTGGGGAGCGAGAACCGATGAGGGCACGTGCGGTCGAACTCCTGCGCGGTCGACCCCGCCCAGCGCGGCGGCCGCCGCCGCGCTGCTCGGGCCTGGGCCTGTCGCGCCCGCGCTGACCGGCTGTCCCTGCTCCTCGCCGTCATCGCGATGATCCTCGCCCTCGTCGCCGTCTGGGTCTGGTTCGTCCGTGACACCGCCAGCGTCGACTGGGCGACCGTTGCCGGACGCGAGGCCCGCTCCGCGTGGCCACGACCATCGGGTGACCTGGCTCGCCCGCACCATTGACGGCTCGATCGAAGGCGACCCGGATGCGGCCGCAGATCTCCGGGCAACGATGCTGTCCGTTGCTGACGCACACCTCGTCGACGGAGCGCGCACCGTCGCCCGGCGCGAGGTGAAGGGACATCACCACCGGCACCACGGCGACGACGAAGCCGAGAGGCGGCGCTGGGACCCGAGCTCACGGCATACCTGACCTCCCCGACCCCACAGCGCGTCAGCGCCCACGAGCTCACATCGTTCATCAACACACTCGAGGAGCACTGAGTGACCGACACCCTGACCCTTCCCGAGGTCTCCGACCTCTCCGCACGAATCCTCCGCGCCGTCGAGGGGGCCGTCGTGGGCAAGCGCTCCGGACTCGAAATCGTGCTGGCGGGCGTGCTGTCGGGGGGACACGTCCTCATGGAGGACTTCCCGGGCCTCGGCAAGACCCTCGCCGCACGCTCCTTCGCCCAGGCCCTCGGCCTCGACTTCGCCCGGGCGCAATTCACCCCTGACCTGCTGCCGAGCGACCTGACCGGCGCGTTCATCTTCGACCAACGCAGTCATGAGTTCGTCTTTCGCCGTGGGCCGCTGTTCACCGAACTGCTCCTCGCCGACGAGATCAACCGCACGCCACCCAAGACCCAGTCGGCCCTGCTCGAGGCCATGCAGGAGGGGCAGATCACCGTCGAGGGCGAGACCTTCGCCCTGGGACGCCCTTCCACGTGCTCGCCACGGCCAACCCGGTGGAGTACGAAGGCACCTACCCGCTGCCCGAGGCGCAGCTCGACCGATTCCTGCTGCGCGTCTCGTTCGGCTATCCCGCTGCCGGCGAGGAGTGGGAGGTCCTGCGCCGCCGCATCGAACGACAGCAGGAAGCACAGACCGTTGCGGCCGTCACCGATGCCAGTGGCCTCCTCGCGATGCAGCGCGCCGTCGAGACCGTCACCGTCGATGAGGGAATCGGGCGCTATTGCGTGCGGCTCGCGGCTGCGACGCGCGCTCACTCGAACCTCGTCCTGGGCGCTTCGCCGCGCGGCTCGCTCGCGCTCATGCTGACGAGCCGGGCGTATGCCGTGATTCGCGGTCGCGACTACGTCACCCCCGAGGACGTCAAGGCCGTCGCGCACGCCGCGCTCGACCACCGCGTGACGGTGCGCCCGGAACTCTGGATCAACGACGTCACCGCTGGGAGCGTCATCTCCTCGATCCTGTCGAGCATCCCGACTCCGTCGCCGAGTCCGTCGGGCTCGCCGGGTTCGACCGGGTTGGGCGTGAGTCAGGCCGCGACCTCGGCGGAGCCGCCCGAGGGGAGCCAGCTCGCGGCACGCTGGCGCCCGACGTCGTCCCTCGTACGCTCGGTGGTGCTCGGCCTGACCATCGTCGGGATCGGCATGGTCCTGGGTCGCCCCGACGCTGTCGCCATCGGTGGCCCACTCGTCATCGTCGCGGCGTGGTCGATACTGCGACGCCCGGCGGCGACACCCGTCGCCCACTGCTGGTTGCGCCACACCGTGCTTCGTGAGGGACAGACGACGGCCTGGACGCTGACGGTGGCGCCCGGCCCCGGCGTCGAGGACATCGGGATGGCGATCACCGAGACGGCGTTCACCCGCTACACGCCCACGAGCCTGTCGGTGGCGGTCGGCGACGTGGGCAAGGTGGATGACGCGGATGCCGTGGGTGCGACACGAGCGGCGAGGTCGGCGCTTCGGGACCGTCTGCGCGCCAACTCGACGTGCTCTGCCAGAGCACCCGATGGGGCCTGCGCCCGCTCGGTCCAGCGACGTGCGCGGTGGGCAGCGCGTTTGGCGCCTTCAGCTGGGAGCCCAGGGCTGTCCAGGCTCCCCCAGTGCCGACCGTCCCTCTGCCAGAGGCGTTTTCGGCCCGGTCAACGGCCCCGGACCCTGACGGTCTCGTCGGTCGGAGCCGATCTCGACGCTCGGGGGACGGCACGGAGATCGCCGAAGTCAGGGCCTTCCGCTTCGGTGACAGACTGCGCCGAATCCACTGGCCGGTGTCGGTCCGCACGGGTGAACTCCACGTGACGACGACCCATGCGGACGAGGACAGCGAGATCCTCATCCTCGTCGACGCGATGCAGGACCTGGGGAGCAGCACCGGCTTCGAGGGCGAGCACAGCAGCCTCGACAACGGCGTGCGCGCCGCTGCGGCGGTGGCCGAGCACTACCTGCGCGCGGGTGACCGCGTCGGGATGCAGGTTCTCGGGGCGCACCAGAGCCCACGACTCTCGCCGGGGCTCGGCAGCAACCAGTTGCGCCGGCTCCTCGACGTGCTCGCCCGAGTGCGCGTCGCCGACGGCGGTGTCATCGACGAGAAGCGGCTCCAGGGCCAGCTTCGCCATCCGGTGTCCGTCGGCACGCTCGTCGTGTTCCTCACCCCCGCCATCTCCGTCGAGGTCCTGGCCCATGCCAGCGCACTCGCTCGCCGAGGCACGTCGACGGTGGTCGTCGACACCCTGCCGGCTTCCATGGCCGCCGCCCAGCTCAGCGACGAGGAGCTCGGCGGACTCGTGCCCGAACGCGAGATCTCGACCGGAGCCCAACTGGCCTGGCGTCTGCGCCTGCTGGAGCGGTCCCGCGAGATGAACCGCACCCGGCTCAGCGGCGTCCCCATCGTCACGTGGGTGGGACCCGGCACCCTCGACCTCGTTCTGCGCGACATCGGTCGCCAGCGACGCTCTCCCCGGATGGTGACGCGATGACCCTCTCCCCCTCGCAGAAGGCGCTGCGAGTCATCATCGCGGCGGCGTCGGTGGGTCTGGCGCTTCTCACCGCCCTGGGCACTCCCCAGGGCTCGCTCGTCGCAGCCGCTGTGCTCCTGATCCCCACTGCGTTCGTCGCCCTGGACCCGGCGACACGGCTCACGACGTTGCTCCTCGGGCTGCACGCAGTGAACTGGTTGTCGAGCACCGTGTTCCCGACCCAGATGCGCGACTGGGTACTCACCATCATCGCGGCCGTGGTCCTGCTGACCATCCACCTTGCCGCCGCTCTCGCGACCGCCCTCCCGGACGCCGCACCCATCCCCCGGGCAAGCCTGATCCGGTGGGTTCGTCGTGGCCTCACGGTCGTCGGCCTCTCCGTCCCGTTGTGGGCGCTTCTCATCGGCCAGAGCGCCAGTTCCGCTCCGGCGGTCCCCGTCATCACGTATGCCGCCGTCGCCTCCCTCGCGATCCTCGCTCTCGCCTTCTGGCTGACGCAGGTCCAAACACAGCCCAAGGGCCCGGCTCCGTCGGCACCCGACCAGAGACCTCGGTGACCGAGCCGCCCCAGGTGGGCGGGCGGCATACGCCGCAGGTCTGAGTCAGTCGACGATGGCGCCGAAGGCGTCGCGTCGCCCGAGGGTGAGCGGTAGGCCGTCGAGCACGGTGAGCAGTGAGCGCTCCTCGTAGCGGAAGTGGCTCTCCATGATGGCGCCGATCCCGTCGAGGTGGCCGTGGAGGGTGGTCTCGGTCGGCGCCGGAGCGTGAGCGCCTTCTCGAGGCCCCCGATGAGGTGGGCCATCATGCTGTGGTCCTGGCTCAGCTTGGCCAGGACGGGAGCGAGGTCGGGGCGACTGGCTGCGATCTGCGGGAACAGCCCGGCATCCTCGCTGCGGTGGTGACCGTCGAGGGCCGCGCAGAATCCGTGGCAGTAGATGAGCAGGTCCGCTGCGATCGGGCCGGTGTCGGCGCCCGAGTCGATCGCCTCGCGGGACAGGTCCAACGCCCGACGCAGGCGACCGTGGACCGCGCGCAACTCAGCCGACCAGGCCAGAGTGCGGTCCCGGTCGGCGTCGTGCGGGGTGTCGCTCAGGCCGTGCGCTTGCGACGCTTGGGACCGGCCTCGCGACGCACGATCGTCGGCAGGACGTTCTTGCGGACGACCTCGTCGGTGACGACCACCTTGGTGATCTCGTCATCGCTGGGCACGTCGAACATGACGGGGAGGAGGACCTCCTCCATGATCGCGCGCAGTCCACGGGCGCCGGTGCCGCGCGCCTGGGCCTGCTCGGCGATGGCGACGACGGCCTCGTCGGTGAACTCCAGCTCGACACCGTCGATGCGGAACATCTTCTGGTACTGCTTCACGAGGGCGTTGCGCGGCTCGGTGAGGATCTCGGTGAGGGCCGGGATGTCGAGCGGCGAGACCGTCGTGATGACCGGCAGGCGACCGATGAACTCGGGGATGAGACCGAACTTCATCAGGTCCTCGGGCATGACCTCGTGGATCGACTCGGCGAGGTCCTTGGGGTTGTGCAGCTCGGAGCCGAAGCCGAGGCCCTTCTTGCCGCTGCGCGACTCGATGAGCTTCTCGAGGCCGGCGAACGCGCCGCCCACGATGAAGAGCACGTTGGTGGTGTCGATCTGGATGAACTCCTGGTGCGGGTGCTTGCGACCACCCTGCGGCGGGACGCTCGCGGTCGTGCCCTCGAGGATCTTGAGCAGGGCCTGCTGCACACCTTCGCCGGAGACGTCGCGGGTGATCGACGGGTTCTCGCTCTTGCGGGCGATCTTGTCGACCTCGTCGATGTAGATGATGCCCGTCTCGGCCTTCTTGACGTCGTAGTCCGCGGCCTGGATGAGCTTGAGGAGGATGTTCTCGACGTCCTCGCCGACGTAGCCGGCCTCGGTCAGCGCGGTCGCATCGGCGATGGCGAACGGGACGTTGAGCATCTTGGCCAGCGTCTGCGCGAGGTAGGTCTTGCCACACCCCGTCGGCCCGATGAGCAGGATGTTGGACTTGGCGATGTCGACGTGGTCGGCGTCCTTCTTGCCGACACCCTCACCCGACTGGATGCGCTTGTAGTGGTTGTAGACGGCCACGGCGAGCGATCGCTTGGCGACGTCCTGACCGATGATGTATTGCTGCAGGAAGTCGAAGATCTCTTTGGGCTTGGGGAGCTCGTCGAGGCCACCGAGGTCGGAGGACTCCGCCAGCTCCTCTTCGATGATCTCGTTGCAGAGCTCGATGCACTCGTCGCAGATGTAGACCGCCGGCCCGGCGATGAGCTTCTTGACCTGCTTCTGGGACTTGCCACAGAAAGAGCACTTCAGCAGATCGCTGGTTTCTCCGACTCGTGCCACTTGGCTTCGGTCCCTTCATCAAGACGGTGGTGTTTCGCTCCACATCAGCGGCGTGGTGGTGAGCCAGTGACCCTGGGGCGATCGCGACCGACGCTACCTCGCAGCAACGCCGACACCACCCATTGAACGCCCCCGACACGGTGCGAGTCGCCCTTGTCCGCTCAGGGCAGAACGGGTCCTCCGTGCTCGCCGCGCGCCCCATGGGGCGCGAAACCTGCCGACCTCGCTGGTCCATGGCGTTCCCGCTGGTCCATGCCCACAGGGCGCCATGGATCAGCGGGAATGACATGGATGGGCCAGCAGATCCCCGAACCTCCCGCCGATCAGCTGGCCTTGCCCGCACCACCGAGGTCGAACCAGCGCGGGCGCGCCACGGGCCGGATCCCCACCTGCGCGAGGATCCGGCTCAACCGCGCTGGCTCCATGGCGTCGCGGTAGATCCACCGGCCCACCCCAGCCTTGCGGCGAAGTCGGTCTTCACGCTTCTTCTCGCGCCAGACGATCTCCGCCGCCTCCTCCGGACTCGCGCCCTCGGGAACGCGGTACTTCAGCTTCCCGTCGAACTCCCCCGCAACGCCCTCCCACCAGAAGTCCACGACACCGACGAGACCATCCTCGTCGTGCACCTCATGCTGCAACTCCGGCTTGGGGAGGTTGAGCCGAAACATCTGCACACGCGACAGGCTCTCTCCGGGTGACATGGACAGTGGGTCGGCCAAGTCGCACACGAGGGTCGCGCGAACCCGCCCGGGCGCCCCTGCAGGGATGAGGTCGACTTCGGTCGTGAGCTCCTCAGCACTGCACATTTCGTGGCGCAGGGCGTGGTCTGCGGCGGCCACGGCCGTGAAGATGGACCCCGACCGGGCCAGGTCGACCACGGTTCTGGCCACGGGTGTCACGAGGAGGCCCTGGTGCTCAACCGGCTCGACCTCGGCACCCAGATGTGGACGCACCAGGCTCGAACCGCGCACCTGCCGATCGCCCACGAGATGCCGGACGTGGCGCGGCCAGACCTCGATCCGGGGCAGGCCCCACACGGCCGCCGCGGCCTCGACCGCGCAGACGATCGGGTCATCAAGGCGGCGCAGGAGGACCGTCGCGTGGACGAACGCCGCATGCTTCTGGGTCGGCGTCGAGCTCGCCCCAGACCACGGCATCGATCCACACACCCCGCCGAACGTGGTGCCACTGACCGCGAGAGGGCTCGATGCCGCTGCGACGCAGGTCCGACGCCAGGCGGAGGGCACCCGGGTCGAACGGGAGGGAAGCAGCGGCACCGAGCATGAGGCCGAGCCTGACAGGAATCCCGCGACGCGCAGCCGAGATATCCACACCCCCCCTGGCCCACACGATCAGCGAGACCTGCATGTCCCGCTGGTCCATGTCGTTCCCGCTGAGCCATGCCCTCAGGGCGCCATGGACCAGCGGGAACGGCATGGATGGCGCCTCGGGCCGGCCACAGACACAGGTATGCCGCGTCCAAACTTCCGGACGCGGCATACCTGTGTCTGTGGTCGGGTGGGTCAGACCTCGTTGGTGGCCTTGCGCGAGGCGAGGACCTCGTCGATCAGGCCGTACTCCTTGGCCTGGGCGGCGGAGAGGATCTTGTCGCGCTCGATGTCCTTGCGGACGAGCTCGACGTCGCGACCCGAGTGGGAGGCGATGGTGTCCTCGAGCCAGCCACGCATGCGCAGCACCTCGTTGGCCTGGATCTCGAGGTCGGAGGCCATACCGCCCGTGCCCTCGATCGCCGGCTGGTGGATGAGGACGCGTGCGTTGGGCAGCGCATAACGCTTGCCGGGAGCACCCGCGCCGAGCAGCACCGCAGCAGCCGAGGCCGCCTGACCGATGACGAACGTCTGCACGTCGGGGCGGATGTACTGCATCGTGTCGTAGATCGCGGTCATCGCCGTGAACGAGCCACCGGGGCTGTTGATGTACATGAGGATGTCGCGGTCCGGGTCCTGGGACTCGAGCACGATGAGCTGGGCGATGACGTCGTCAGCAGACGCGTCGTCGACCTGCACGCCGAGGAAGATGATGCGGTCCTCGAAGAGCTTGGTGTAGGGGTCGGTCCGCTTCATGCCGTAGGAGGTGCGCTCCTCGAACTGCGGAAGGATGTAGCGGCTCGACGGGGCCGGGACGCTCAGGGCGCTCGGGCGGGTCGGGTAGTTCGCGTTCATATCTCTGAGTCTCCTGGTCGCCGGGTCAGTCGGTGACCGGGTTGTCGGTGTTGGCAGCCTGGTCCGCACGCGAGAACACGTGGTCGACGAAGCCGTACTCCTTCGCCTCCGAGGCCGTGAACCAGCGGTCACGGTCGGAGTCCTCCTCGATCTGCTCCGGCGTCTGACCGGTGTGCTCGGCGATGAGCTCGGCCATCTGCTTCTTGATGTGCAGGAGCTGCTCGGCCTGGATCTTGATGTCGGACGCGGTGCCGCCGATGCCGCCCGAGGGCTGGTGCATCATGACGCGGGCGTGCGGGGTCGCGTGGCGCTTGCCCGGCGTGCCGGCCGACAGGAGGAACTGGCCCATCGATGCGGCCATGCCCATCGCGACCGTGGCGACGTCATTGGGCACCCACTGCATGGTGTCGAAGATCGCCATGCCGGCGGTCACGGATCCACCGGGGCTGTTGATGTAGAGCCAGATGTCCTTCTCGGAGTCCTCCGCGGCGAGCAGGAGCATCTGCGCGCAGATCGCATTGGCGTTGTCATCGCGCACCTCGGAACCGAGGAAGATGATCCGCTCCTTGAGGAGGCGGTTGTAGATGCTGTCGTCGAGCCCGAGCTTCTCGCCCGGTCCGGCTGCGACGATCTCGTTGCTGCTCACGCTGATCTGCTCCTGCCGTGATGTGGGGGGTCTTGCCTTTCGCAGACCTTAACGCGCGGGTCCTCCCCCGCACTCCCGGTCCCGGCCCGTGTTCGCCCTGAGCACAAAACCTTGCGGCGTATGCCGCTCAGCTCGCTTCGCGTGCCGGCGCCGGTTCTGCGTTGGTCGTGTCGCGAGCGGGCTCGCGCACGCTCTCGAGGATGACCTGGACGAGCAGCGCCATGGTGCCGACGGCCAGGAGGCTGCGCAGGACCCCGACGTGGTCGCCGAGGAACCCGAGCGCTGGAGGTCCGGCGATGAAGGCGAGGTAGCCGATCGTGGCCACGACGGACATGCGGGCACCTGCCCGTGCCGGGTCGTCGGCGCTGGCGCTCATCCCCACGGGGAAGCCGAGCGAGACGCCGACGCCCCAGATCGCGGCACCGAGGAAGGCCATCCAGGCGTTCCCGAAGATCACGAGGATGGAGCCGACGACGGCCAGGGCGAAGGTGGCCCGCAGGACCGGGATGCGTCCGTAGGTGTCGAGCCACCGGGTGCCGAGCAACCTGCCGAGGGTCATGAACGACAGGAACGTGGCGAAGGCCAGGACTCCGGCCCACGCGGGCAGTTCGTGGCCCTCGACGAAGGCGACGGCGAGCCAGTCGTTCGCGGTGCCCTCGGTGAAGGCCGCGACGAGGGTGACGAGCCCGATGAGCAGGGTGCGCGGCTCGAGCCAGGCCGACCGCGCCTTCGGGGCAGCACCAACGTCGGCGCCATCGGAGTCCTGCGCAGCAGCCGAAGCTGCCGCGTCAGAGGCTGCGGCCTCCTGCTCCTCGAGGTCTCGCGGCAGGAACGCGCGCATCGCCCAGAATCCGACGACGGTCACGAACAGCGCCGAGCCGAGCAGGTGTGGCAGCAGGGGGATGGATGCCCACGACATGGCGGATCCGACGAGCGCGGACACGACGGTGCCACCGCTGAAGGCGGCGTGGAACTTGGGCATGACGGTCTGGCCGAGCAGACGCTCGACGGAGGCGCCCTCGAGGTTCATCGCGACGTCCCACACGCCGATGCCCGAGCCGATGAGGAAGAGACCGATGCCGACGACGAGCCTGGACTCGGCGAGGTCGACACCCGCACCGACGACGGCGAACCCGGCGACGCCGATGATCATGCCCACGCGGATCGCGGGCGCGATGCCGAATCGGTTCACGATCCGCCCGGTCGAGGGCATGGCGAGCATCGAGCCGGCGGACATCGCGAAGAGCGTCGCGCCCAGCTGCCCGGCCGACAGGTCCAACCCGGCCTTGGCGTCGGCGATGCGCGAGGCCCAGCTCGCGAAGGCGACACCCGCCAGGGCGAAGACGATGAAGACGGCGGTGCGGGCGCTGACGACGCGTTCGCGAGGCAGGGCGGCGGGGCTGGTCACGGGCTGAGGCTCTCTCTGTGTGCTGACGGCTGCTCCTCTTCGTGCCCCGCGCGGACAACGAACGCAGTGAGGTGTGTCCGTGCGGGGCACGAAGTGGAGCGAATCGAATCGATTCGATAGTCTGGTCCCCATGAGCCCCTCCCGTCAAACCCGCAAGGTGACGCTGCGTGACGTCGCCGAGCTGGCCGGGGTGTCGATCAGCACCGCCTCCCTCGTCTTCAGCGGCAAGGGGCCAGTGGCCTCGTCCACCGCCGAACGCGTGCAGGCCGCCGCCACCCAACTCGCCTACGCCGGGCCCGACCCCCTCGCGAGTTCGCTGCGCCAGGGCCGCGCGGGCACCGTCGCCGTCATCGTCGAGGACCGCCTGCTCCACGCCTTCCGGGACCCCTTTGCCCTCGCCGTGCTCGACGGACTCGCCCAGGAGCTCGACGCCATGGGCACGAGCATGCTGTTGATCGCCGACCACGGCGACGCCCAGGCTCACCCCCTTGCCGCCCACGCCATCGACGCCGCGATCTTCCCCCTCTGCGGCCGCACCGACAGCCCCCTCGTCAGCCACCTGCTCGCCCGCCACATCCCGATGATCGGGGCCGGGGCTCCCCTGCATGACGGGGTCACCCACGTCCTCGTCGACGAACGCGGTGCCTCCGCCGCGGCCACCCGTCACCTCGTCGACCTCGGCCACACGCGACTGGCCCACGTCCTCATGCCGATCGGTCCCGGCCGACCCACGCACCGCATCGCGGTCGCGGAGCTGGAGCACGCGGCATACCCGGATGCGCGGGAACGGGCGCGAGGCTTCCTCGATGTCGCCGACCCGGCCAGCCCACTCGTCGAGGCGGAGCAGCCCGATGTCGCCGCAGGCGAAGTGGCCGGCCGGCTCCTCCTCGATGTTCCCTCCGAGGCACGCCCCACGGGGATCGTTGCGCAGTCGGATCTGTTGGCAGCAGGCGTGATTCGCGCGGCCGAGAGCCTGGGACTGCGCGTCCCCCAGGACGTCTCGGTCACGGGCTTCGACGGCGTCGACCTCCCCTGGCTGGACCACCGCCTGACGACGATCGATCAGCCCGGAGAGGCCAAGGGCCGCGTCCTCGGCGACCTCACCCGACGAGCACTCGCGGGTCGAGTCACCGCGGAGCGAGGCCTTTGCAGTCTCGCTCCGCGTCGGTGACACGACGTCAGGACCCGGCTGAGGTCTCCGCCAACTTGGCGAGCGTGTCGTCGAGCTGAGCCTGCGAGACGAGCGGGAACTTCACCTTCTGCAGGATCTCCTTGTCGGTGACCTTCGACCAGTCGTAGGTGTGGGTCACGAGAGTCTGGTCGGGACCCTGCTGCTCCAGACGCCAGACCCACTCCCAGCCGAACGGCTCCGTGCCGGCCGGGGTGCTCTGCCATGCCAGCAGGGAGTTCTCGTCGTAGCCGGTCACGTGGTTGTCGGTCTGGTAGTCACCGCCCATGTGGTCGCCGGTCATGTTCATGGTGAACACGTCACCGACCTTCTGGATGCGGTCGGCCTGTGCGACGGACCGGACGAAGCCCGAACCATCAAGGGCTGGGTGTCGCTCCGGGTTGCTGAGCACGTCGAAGATCGCCTGGGCAGGCGCGTCGATCGTGCGCGAAACAGTGATCTGCGTGTCTTTGCTCATGCCTCCACCCTCATCACGGATCGCGCCCAGAAGCAAACCCTGACCTGCGAAAACGGCGTATGCCGGGTGCTCACCTCGCGGTGAGCACCCGGCATACGCCGTTGTTCTTGGGGTGAGGCGTCAGGCCTTGGCGGGCTCTTCGGTCTCGGTCGGGGCGGCCTCGTCGGAGAGCTCCTCGACCTCAGCCTCGTCCTCGAGCTCGGGCTCGACGACGTCGGCCTGGGGCACGAGCTCGTTGAGGTCGATCGTCTTGCCTGCCGTGTCGGTGACGACAGCCTTCTCGAGCACGGCGGCCAGCGCCTTGCGGCGGGAGACCTCCTGGACCATGGCCGGAACCTGGCCCTGCTGGTCGATGGCCTGGGCGAACTGGTTCGGGTCCATGCCGTACTGCTGCGCGCTCATGATGAGGT
The DNA here is from genome assembly GCA_963807825.1 of uncultured Actinomycetota bacterium. Lineage (GTDB taxonomy): Bacteria > Actinomycetota > Actinomycetes > Actinomycetales > Dermatophilaceae > Knoellia. The sequence continues at coordinate 41,294 of CAWEDC010000022.1, read as the reverse complement.
ACTCGATGAGCTCGGGCTGCTCGACCTCGATCTCGAGCTTCTCGGCGAGGGCGTCAAGGAGGAACTGACCCTTGAGCGCCTTGCGGGTGCTCTCGTCGACCTCGGCGCGGTGGGTGTCGTCCTCGAGACGGCCCTCGCCCTCGAGGTGGCTGTTGACCTCGGCCTCGACGATGCCCTCGGGCACGGCGACCTCGGTGATCTCGAGCAGGTGCTCGAGGACCTTGTCGCGGGCCTGGACGCCCTGCTCGAACTTCTTGGCCTGCTCGGCCTGCGTGACGATGTCGGCGCGCAGCTCCTCGAGCGTGTCGAACTGCGAGGCGAGCTGTGCGAAGTCGTCGTCGAGCTCGGGGAGCTCGCGGACCTTGACGGACTGGACGGTGACGGTGCAGTCGGCGTCCTGGCCCTCGTTGTCGCCACCGGCGAGCGGAGCGGTGAAGGTCTTGGTGTCGCCGGCGCTGGCGCCGAGCACGGCGTCGTCGAGACCCTCGAGCATGTTGCCCGAGCCGACCTCGTAGGTGACGCCCTCGACGCTGTCGATGTCCTCACCGTCGATGACGGCCTTGAGGTCGATCGAGAGGACGTCGCCGGTCTCGACGGCGCGCTCGACGGCCGTGAGAGTGCCGAAGCGCTGACGGAGCGCGGTGAGGCGCTCCTCGATGTCCTCGTCGGTCGCCTTGACCTCGTCGACCTCAACGGCGATCCCGTCGAGCTCGGGGAGCTCGATCTCGGGGCGAACGTCGGTCTCGACGGTGAACTCGAGGTCCTGGCCGTCCTCGAGGGGCACGGCGGTGACGTCGACGTCGGGCGAGCCGATGGCCTTGATGCCCTCGGCGTCGACGGCCTCGGCGAAGAAACGCGGGAGGGCCTCGTTGACGGCCTCCTGCACGACGGCGCCACGGCCGACGCGCTGGTCGATGATGCGAGCGGGAACCTTGCCCTTGCGGAAACCGGGGATCTGGATCTGGGATCCGATCGTCTGGTACGCCGCGTCGAGGTCAGGCTTCAACTCGTCGAACGGCACCTCGACGATGAGCTTCACCCGGGTCGGGCTGAGGGTCTCGACGGCACTCTTCACTTCAGGCACTCCACAAGGGTGTTGGGATCACTGGATGATTTGCGAGGCGCGCCTCGCGGGTGAGATCAGGATCGGCAGAGCCCGTGGCAGGCATCTGCCCGCAGACAGCGGGCGGTGAGCACACGGCATACCGAAAAGAAATCAAACTCGCGAACATGCTAACGGCACGCGCCACGTGGGCCGAATCGTCTCCTCGTTCGCGCCCACAACGGCGGATCGCGGGAGTAGCGCCCCCGGAGCGGTCCGAACGGGCCTGCATCCCTGAGGAGAACTCCCATGTCACGACGTCTCATCCGTCCTGCGCTCGGCGTCATCGCGCTCGCAGCGTCCACCTTCGCCGTCTCTGCTCCCGCCACCGTGAGCGCAGCCTCGGCCCCCTCTCCCGCCGTTGCCGAGTGCGACCCGGCCGCCGCCACCTCGGCCGCCCGCGTGCGCGACGACGCCCCCGCCGGCGTCAAGGAGCCCGAGCTCTACAGCAAGAACGAGGCCAACGCCTACGGCGTCATCAAGGACAGCCCCACGATGGCGGCCGGCTCCGTGACGGTCCCGACGATCTTCCACGTGGTCTCCAAGGCGAAGCTCGACGCGGCCGGCGAGGCCCGGATGACGAAGATGATCTCCGACCAGGTCCAGGTCCTCAACGACGCGTACTCCGGCGCCACCGCTCCGGACGCGGCCAACACCGCCTTCCGCTTCGACCTCACGAAGACGACGTGGACGGTCAACCCCGTCTGGAACACCGTCACCCCCGGCAAGGTCGAGCGCGACATGAAGAAGGCGCTCTACGAAGGTGACTCCAAGACCCTCAACGTCTACGTCGCCGACATCGGTGACGGACTGCTCGGCTGGGCGTACTTCCCCAAGGGCTACAACAACGGTCGCGACTTCATCGACGGCGTCGTCATGCTCGACGAGTCCATGCCCGGCGGCACCGCCGGCAAGTACTCCCTCGGCGACACCCTCACCCACGAGGTCGGTCACTGGATGATGCTCGACCACACCTTCAACAAGGGCTGCTCGGCCGCCGGCGACGGCGTGGCCGACACCCCCCGCGAGGCGCAGCCGCAGTTCAACTGCCCGATTGGCGCCGACACGTGCACGGCTCCGGGCCTCGACCCGATCCACAACTTCATGGACTACTCGCAGGACTCGTGCATGAACATGTTCACGAAGGGGCAGGCCGAGCGCATGAGTGACGCCTGGCTCGCCTTCCGCGCCTGACGTCCAGAAGAACCCAGAAACAAGAAAAGGTATGCCGCCCGCTCTTCCGAGTGGGCGGCATACCTTTTGTGTGGAGCGGGCGACGAGAATCGAACTCGCGTAGTCAGTTTGGAAGACTGGGGCTCTACCATTGAGCTACGCCCGCGTGCTCGTCAGCCGTCGACCTGGATCGACTGGTTCGGAGCAGGCACAAGACTAATGGCCTCGTCCGCGGGATCCGAAATCGGCCGGCGCTTCGTCGTGTCGAGGGCTTGCCTCCGGCGTCCGATACAGTGCGGACGAACGGGCTGTAGCGCAGCTTGGTAGCGCGCTTCGTTTGGGACGAAGATGTCGCAGGTTCAAATCCTGTCAGCCCGACTTTTGTGATGTCTCACGACATCGGCAAACCCCGAACCCTCACGGGTTCGGGGTTTCCTGCTGTTGGCCCGCTCGGGTTCAGGCCTTGGTGAGGGTGAACTCGTGGATGCTGCGGCCGGCCCGAAGGCCCTTGGCCTCGAAGCCGTGCCGGGGTCGCCATGGCGGCCGCTCCCCCTCGGCGACCTGCCACCCACCGTGGTGAGCGACCTGCTGACGGACGTGGGCGGCATACACCTCGTGGTCCGTGGCGATGCGCAGCACGCCCCCAGGCGAGAGCCGGTCGGCGACGAGGGTGAGCGTGTGCTGCTGGACGAACCGGCGCTTGGCGTGCTTGCCCTTGGGCCACGGGTCGGGGAAGAAGAGGTGGACGCCAGCCAGGGAACCGCTGGGGATTCGGTTCTTGAGGAGCTCCATGGCGTCGTCGACCTCGACCCAGAGGTTCGTGAGGTCGAGCGGCTCTGCCTCGGAGAGCATGCGGGCGACTCCGGGCACGTGGACCTCGGCAGCGATGAGGTCGTGCTCGGGGTGGGCCGAGGCATAGGCGACCGCCGCGGCGCCGTAACCGGAACCGACCTCCAGCACGACGGGTGCGGTACGGCCGAACCAGACCTGCGGGTCCAGTGGCCCCTCCGCCGGGATCTCGTGCGAGGGCAGGAGGCGCTCCATGCGCTCCGTGGTCAGGGGCGTGCTGCGCCACCTGGGGGTGTAGGAGCGGACGCCCTCACGGGGCGTGTGATCGAGGGTCGAACGGGTGGGAGACACCCGTCGAGGTTAACGCGGGGTGATCCAGGCCTCCGCCACGAACAAATCATTTGGCTGATTTCGCCCGCGTGGTGCTGCTACCGTCCCCGGATGGGTGTGCTATCCACCAAGAACTTTGCCATGCCCTCGTGCGCCCGGCGTGACGTGCCGCGTCAGGGTCGCTCCGCGTCATGGTCATCCTCACCCGGCGCGGAGCCAGTCAGCCTCAGAAGGGAAGCCCCGTGAGCGAGCCGGTGACGGCGCAGGAGACTCCGCCACACGACATCCCCTGGTACGCCATCGACGAGTGGTCGCTGCGGCGCAAGCTCGCATTGGCCCTGGCGATCCCGGTCCTCCTGGCAGCGACCTTCGGCGGAATGCGCGTGGTCAACGCCACGAGCGAGGCGCAGTCCTTCTCGCGCCTCGAGACCCGCATCGCGGTGTTGAAGCCGGCCGTCCGGATGGTCGACAGCGCGTCGGCAATGGCCGTCGCAGGCCGATCCTCGGACCAGGCTGCGATCCAACGAGCCCGTGCCGCCTTCGACGGGGCAGCGCAGACGCTCCGTGACGCGATGAGAACCTCCGAACTCACCAACGAGCAGGTGTCGCGTCTCGACCAGGCACTGGCGGCCGCTCAGCCCCTGCGCGACTCCCCGGCCAGCACACCGCCGGCCACCGTGTCGGGCCAGTTCGCCGAGGTCGCGGGGCACGTGAACGTGCTCCTCAACGACTTCACCGGGGCAACCTCCGACACGCGACTCACGACGATCCGCGACATCCTCTTCGGTCAGGTGGCGCTCAACGAGCAACGCATCCTCACGATCCGGTCGACCCCGACGTCAGCCATCGACCAGCTGGCACTGGGCGGCGCCATCGGCAAGGAGGCGACGGCCATCACGGCCATCGCCAGCAACCTCGGGGCCACCAACACGTCCGTCGAGGCCCTCCTGTCGCGCAACACCGAACGCCTGACGACGGCTCCGGCCGTCGCGAAGGGGACGACGCAACTGCCCCGCGCGCAGGAGTCGCTCAGCCTCTACACGGTGCTCGCCAACCGCATCAATGACCAGATCGTCAACACGATGCGCGACAAGGCTGCCGATGCTCGCGCGACCGCCGTGCGCGACGCCCTGCTCACCGTCGGCCTCCTGCTGATCGCGATCACTCTCGCCCTCGCTGTCGCCCGCATGCTGCTCGATCCCATTCGCCGCGTGCGGGTGGGGACCTTGGCCATTGCCAGGGAGCACCTCCCCACGGCTCTGGAGAAGATCCGGGCCGGAGAGGAGCCGCCAGCGACTCAACCGCTCCCCGTGCACACCCACGAGGAGATGGGCCAGCTCGCGCGCGCTGTCGATGACCTGCACTTCGAGGCGATCCACCTCGCGACGGGCCAGGCTCGACTGCGTGAGCAGGTGAGCGCCATGTTCGAGACGCTCTCCCGCCGCAGCACCTCGCTCATCAACCAGCAGCTCGGACTCATCGAGAACCTCGAACGCGACGAGGACGACCCGCGTCGCCTCGAGAACCTCTTCCGACTCGACCACCTCGCCGCCCGGATCCGACGCAACGGCGAGAGTCTGCTCGTCCTGGCCGGGGCAGCTCCCCGCAGCGGCGCAGGGCGGGACCTCCCGCTCGGCGACGTCGTGCGGGCGGCCGTGTCCGAGGTGCAGGACTACCAGCGTGTCCGCCTGGCCGTGAGTGACCTCGTCATCCAGGCGGGTGCCGCTCCCAACCTCATCCACCTCTTCGCGGAACTCATCGACAACGCCCTGTCCTACTCACCCCCGGACAGCACCGTCACCGTCGCCAGCGTGCGCGGCGTGGATGGCGGCACCCTCGTCGAGGTCAGCGACGACGGCCTGGGCATGACTCCCGAGGCAGTCGCGAGCGCCAACGAGTCACTCGTCTCCGGCGGCGAGGTCACGACCGAAACGGCCCGCCGCATGGGTCTGTACGTCGTCGGCCAGCTGGCCATCCGCCACGAGGTCACCGTCCGGATCCGCCCCAACCCGGAGTCCACGGGGACCATCGTGTCGGTGTTCCTCCCTGCCGCCCTCCTCGCCTCCGGTCGAGGGGCGACGGCAGGGCGGCCCCGCAGCCCAGTCGGAGGGGGCCACGACGGCCTCCGCGACGGACGCGGCATACGCAGATTCGTCGGCGTCCACGACGCCCGGCGAGGGTCACACGGCCACGGCTCGGCAACCTGACCGCCGTGCCAAGCCTCAGTTCCGCCATGGAATCCCAGCAGGGTGGTCTGGGTGGGGCCGCGTCCACCACGACCCCGACGACCCTCCCGCACATGAGCGTGGTTCCTCCCGTGGCGTCGCAGGAGCCGCGCACGACCGGATCCGGGCTGCCTCGACGCCAGCCGGGCGCCGCCGGCGGGCCGGGGTCCACCCCTCCTCGACCCGCGTGGGCCAACGCCGCCTCTCAGAGCGACACCACGCCCAGCGCCTCCGCACCCAGCGCGGCCAGCGCCCCCGGTGACACGTCATCCGGTGACCTGCCATCCGAGTCGACCTCGGCGCAGACACCGGCGCCCCCGGTCGAGTCCCACAGCCCTGCAGGGCAGCACGAGCCGATCGACGAACCGGTCCGCGTCAGCGAGCCCCCGTCCATCCGCGACCTCGCCCCGGCGCCGGTTGCCGAGACGCCGATCTTCCGGCAGCTCCAGACGAGCTGGCTCTCGGACAGCGACAGCGCCGACCTGCCCTGGGCTTCCGAGGAGATCGACCAGGGGTGGCAGGCGGCCGAGCGAGCCGCCGCAGGTGAATCGGTCGGTCGGTCGCGATCCGGTCTGCCCATGCGGCGCCCCGGCTCGACGCTGGTCCCGGGTCAGGCCGGTCAGCGGTGGCAACGGTGTCGCGGCCCGCGACCCCGAGGCGATCCGAGCTCACCTCAACCGCCACCTCGCCGGAGTGCGGCGTGGGCGCGCCAGCACGGGCACTGGCGACACCGCAGGCACGAACGAATCCCGGTCCGCGGGCAACTCCGGATCAACCATGCTGGATGAGGAGATGGACCGAACATGAGCGACTCCACCCCCGGAGCACCGCGACGCAACCTCGACTGGGTCGTGTCCAAGTTCGTCGACGACGTCGCCGGCGCCACGCACGCGATCCTCGTCTCCGCAGACGGACTGCTCGTCGCCGGCAGCGCCCGGCTCCCCGCCGATCGTGCCGAGCAGATGGCGGCTGTCTCGTCGGGGCTCGCGAGCCTCGCCACGGGAGCGGCTCAACTCTTCGAAGGCGGAACCGTGCTCCAGACGGTCATCGAGATGGAGCAGGGCTACCTCCTGCTCATGAGCGTGGGCGACGGGTCCAACCTTGCCGTCCTCACCTCCGGGACCGCCGACATCGGCCAGATCGGCTACGAGATGGCCCTTCTGGTGCAGCGGGTCGGACCGATGATCCAGGCCGAGGCCCGCGGCACCCGTACCTACTGACTGATCGAACGACGCAAGCGAACTGACGAGGATCTGAGATGGCCCACCACCACAGCGACGAGGACGAGCACGTGCCCACTGCCGGCATCGTGCGTCCCTATGCGCTGACCTCGGGACGGACGCAGTCGTCGGTGCACCTGCCCGTCGAGGCGCTGGTCCAGCAACTCCCCCGCGCCCGCCAGCGAGAGTGGGCCGGGCACGACCAGCTCGACCGGATCGTCATGGCCTGCGAGGAGCGCGCGTCGGTCGCCGAGATCGCCGCCAAGGTCGGCCTCCCCCTCGGCGTCGTCCGGGTCCTGCTGGGCGACCTCATCGAGGACGGCTACCTGGCGACGGCGGCCGTCACCCTCACGGACTCGTCCACTCTCAGCGAGCGCAAGGACCTCATCGAAAGGACCCTCCGTGGACTTCGGGCCATCTAGCTCAACGGCGGGCGCAGCCTCGACCAAGATCGTCGTGGCAGGCGGATTCGGGGTCGGCAAGACCACGCTCGTCGGTGCCGTGTCCGAGATCGTGCCGCTGCGCACCGAGGCCCTCGTGACCAACGCGTCCAGCGGGGTGGATGACCTCGCCTCGACGCCGCTGAAGTCGACGACCACCGTGGCCATGGACTTCGGTCGCATCACGCTCGGTGACGACCTCGTGCTCTACCTGTTCGGCACCCCCGGGCAGCGGCGCTTCTGGTTCATGTGGGACGACCTGGTGCGCGGGGCCATCGGCGCCGTTGTCCTGGTCGACACCCAGCGGTTGGACGAGGCGTTCGCGGCCGTCGACTACTTCGAGGCCAAGGGGCTGCCGTTCATCGTCGCCGTCAACGAGTTCGACGGTGCGCAACGCTTCCCCGTCGAGGAGGTGCGTGAGGCGTTGGCGCTTCCGGCCAGCATCCCGGTCCTCGCGATCGACGCACGCGACCGTGAGTCGGCCAAGGCGGCGCTGGTCCGCGTGACCGAATACGCCCTCGACCAGATCATCGGCGGACGCGAGTCCGCCCCTGCCTCGCACTACTGAGGGGCGGGCTCTCCGCCGGCGGCGCTGGTCAGGAGCGGACGATGACGAAGACCGCGCGGTCGTCGGCCTCGCCGGAGCGTGCGGAGGAGACCACGGCGTCGGCGACGGAGTCACCGCGCCGAATCATCGCCTCGGAAGCGGCGCCGAGCATGCGGTCGGTGCCCTCGGAGAGATCGTGTCCGCGGGACTCGATGATGCCGTCCGAGTAGATCATCAGCGCATCGCCCATCGACAACCTGCCGTGGGTGCGGGCGAAGGTCACTCCCGGCATGATGCCGAGCACCGGTCCGCGACCACCCTCGAGGATCTCCCAGGTGCCCGTGCCGAAGGCGAAGCGGACGGGAGCGGGGTGTCCCGCGTTGCCGACCGAGAATTCGCCGGTGTCGAGATTGATGTCGAGGTGCACCGCGGTCGCGAAGCCCTCTTCCCATCCTTGGCGCACGAGATAGCGGTTGGCCTCGTTGAGGAAGGTGCAGGGGGTCAGCGAGCCAAGGAGGGCGCCCAGGGCACCCGAGAGCAGGAGGGAACGGGTCCCGGCCTCGCGACCCTTGCCACTGACGTCGACGAGGGCGACCTCGAGGTGGTGGCCGCCGTGGGTCCGCTCGGCGACCATGAAGTCGCCCGAGAAGCGCTCACCGTTGGCCGACCTCACGGCCGACTCCGCCGTCCACCCGTCCGGCAGTCCGGGAAGCCGGGCCGAGCGGGCGATGCGGTCGCGCAGCTCGACGAACAGGTTCTCGCCGTGGAAGCCCGTGGACCCGACCCGGACCCGGGAGGAGGCGACGATGACCATCATGGCCATGATCGCGAACATCGACGAGATGATGAGGGTCCTGGCCATTGCGGAACCGGACAGCCGGGGGATGGTCGCCGCGATCGCCAGCCCGATGACGACGTAGAGGCCAACGAGGTGCCGGTGCGGGAGGTAGAGCCCGCTGAGCAGGATCAGGGGCGCGAGCGTCGCGATCGGAACCCTGGTCGGCCAGCTCATGACGAGCACGACGAGGGTCAGGGCGATGAGGGCGAGGATCGCGAAGACGATGCGGTCACGACGCGGGCCCGCTGCCGCGACGGTGCCGCCAAGGCGACGCGTGAGCGTCGTCGGAGCCCTGCGTGCGAGAACACTGACGTCCGTAGCCACCAGCTTTACTCCTGTCGTGGACTGCGTGCGGCTCACAGTAACCCACGGGTAGCCACCTGCGAAAGGAGTCGGGAGAAAGTGCGTCAGGGCAGATCAGGCAGGGTTTTCGTGTCCTCGTAGGCACTGACCATGTCGATCCGACGCTGGTGTCGCTCCTCGCCGGAGAACGGCGTCGCCAGGAAGGTGCGCACCATGGAGCGCGCCTCCTCGACGGTGTTCATGCGACCACCGATCGAGATGACCTGGGCGTTGTTGTGCTCGCGCGAAAGCTGGGCCAGTTCGTCGTTGTAGCAGAGCGCTGCCCGCACGCCGGCGACCTTGTTGGCCGCCATCTGCTCGCCGTTGCCGGAGCCGCCGAGGACGACACCGAGCGAGTCGGGGTCGGCGGCAACGGCCTGCGCCGCACGCAGGACGAAGACGGGGTAGTCATCGAGCGGGTCGACCTCGAAGGGACCGTGGTTGGTCACCTCGTGACCCTCGCCCTCGAGGAAGGCGATGAGGTCCTGCTGCAGGTCGTATGCCGCGTGGTCGCCGCCGATGTGTACGCGCATGTCTCGTCGTGCTCCTGTGTCGAACGTCAGTGGTCGAGGTGGTGAAGGCTGGTGCGGATCAGTCGAACTGCGGACCGGCGGTGCGGCTGCGCTTGATCTCGAAGAAGCCGGGCGTGCCGGCGACGAGCACCGTGCCGTCCCAGAGCTTGCCGGCGGCCTCACCCCTGGGGATCGGGGTGACGACGGGCCCGAAGAAGGAGACGCCGTCGACGGAGATGACAGGGGTGCCGACGTCGTCCCCGACGAGGTCGAGAGCCTTCTGGGTCGAGGCGCGCATCTGCGGGTCGTACTCGTCCGTGGCAGCGAACTTCGCGAGGTCCGCGGGGAGCCCGACCTCAGCGAGCGCTGATGGCGATCGCGGCGTCGATAGTCCCGACTCCCGCCGGGGTGGAACTGGGTGCCGAGGGCGTCGTAGAGGGGCTTGACGACCTCTTGGCCGTGCAGTTCGCGGGCAGCGGTGACCACGCGAGCCGGGCCCCAGCCTCGGTCGAGGAACTCGCGGTACTCGGCAGGGAGATCCCTGCCCTCGTTGAGGACCGAGAGGCTGAAGGGGTGCCACGTCACGTCGACGGGGCGGATCTGCTCGCACCTCAGTCCATCCAGCGGGACGTCATCCAGGCCCAGGGGCACAGCGGGTCGAACCAGAACTCTGCACTGTGGCGCTGCTCGATCGCTCATGGGACTCATCGTGCCACTCCCCCGGCCGCCTTCGAACGCCGAGTCCGCGTGCGAGGATTGCCATTGACTCAGCATTCCATTCATTCGTCTTGCACACCAGGAGATCCGCCGTGCCCGGCAAGAACCTCACCCGCGTCGAGGCCGAGGAGCGCGCCGCGCTCGTCTCGGTGCAGGCGTATGCCGTCGAGCTCGACCTCACGACGTCGGAGACGACGTTCGCGACCACGAGCACCATCACCTTCACGTCGACCGAAGGGGCCGCGACCTTCGTCGACTTCCTCGGTGAGTCGATCGACAAGGTGACGCTCAACGGGGAGGCGGTCGAGCCGGCATACGACGGATCCCGTCTTGCCATCAGCGGCCTGGCCGCGCAGAACGAGCTGCGCATCGAGGCCACGGGCAAGTACATGAACACGGGCGAGGGCCTGCACCGCTTCGTCGACCCGGTCGATGACGAGGTCTACCTCTACAGCCAGTTCGAGGTCCCCGACAGCCGCCGCATGTATCCCGTCTTCGAGCAGCCCGACCTCAAGGCGCGGTTCACCTTCACGGTCACGGCGCCGAGCCACTGGCAGGTGCTGTCCAACTCCCCCACGCCGGACTCGACGCCGACCGACCGCGACGGTGTCGCGACGTGGGCGTTCACGCCGACCGGGCCGATCTCGAGCTACATCACCGCGCTCGTCGCCGGTCCCTACGACGTCGTGCGCGACAGCCTGACGAGCCGCAATGGCGAGATCCCCCTCGGCATCTTCTGCCGCAAGTCGCTCACGCAGTTCCTCGACGCCGACAACCTCTTCGATCTCACCAAGCGCGGGTTCGAGTTCTTCGAGGCGGAGTTCGACCAGCCGTACCCGTTCGAGAAGTACGACCAGATCTTCACGCCCGAATACAACATGGGTGCGATGGAGAACGCCGCGTGCGTCACCTTCAACGAGATGTACGTCTTCCGGTCCAAGGTCAGCGAGGCGATCGTCGAGCGCCGGGCCCTCACCCTGCTGCACGAGCTGGCCCACATGTGGTTCGGCAACCTCGTGACGATGAAGTGGTGGAACGACCTCTGGCTCAACGAGTCGTTCGCCGAGTGGGCGTCGACGACCGCGCAGTCCGAGGCCACGCAGTGGACCGAGGCGTGGACGACGTTCGGCACGCACGAGAAGGACTGGGCCTACCGCCAGGACCAGCTGTCCTCGACCCACCCGATCGTCGCGCCGATCCGCGACCTCGAGGACGTCGAGGTCAACTTCGACGGCATCACCTACGCCAAGGGCGCCTCCGTCCTCAAGCAGCTCGTCGCCTACGTGGGGCGCGAGCCGTTCCGTGACGGGCTGCGCGCCTACTTCGCCAAGCACAAGTGGAGCAACACCACCCTGGACGACCTCCTCGACGAGCTCGAGGCGACGTCGGGCCGCGACCTGCGCACCTGGAGCAAGGCCTGGCTCGAGACCGCCGGCGTCAACACGCTGCGACCGGTCATCGAGGTCGACGACCGTGGCCTGATCTCGGGTGCCGTCATCGAGCAGACCTTTGCCAAGGGCTTCGAGACGATCCGCCCCCACCGCCTTGCCATCGGCCTGTATGCCGTGGAGCTGGGTGGCGCGGGCGGCGCCCGTCTCGTGCGCACTGACCGTCTCGAGCTCGACCTCGTCGGCGAGCGCACCGAGGTCCCCGAGCTCATCGGTCGCAAGCAGCCCGACCTGGTCCTCGTCAACGACGACGACCTCACCTACGCCAAGATCCGGCTCGACGAGCGGTCCCTCTCGACGGCCATCGAGCACGTGCGCGGCTTCGAGAGCTCGCTCCCGAAATCCCTTGTCCTCGCTTCGGCCTGGGACATGACGCGCGACGCCGAGATGAGTGCCCGGACGTTCGCCGAGCTCGTTCTCGCGGTGCTGCCCGGAGAGTCGGACTCGACCCTCATCCGCACCTTGGTCGCCCAGCTCTCGACCGCAGTCAACCTCTATGTGGCTCCCGAGAACCGTGACGAGACCCGTCGCTCGACGCTCGCCCAGCTCTGGGACGCCGCGAAGACGGCCACGCCGAGCAGCGACGCGCAGCTCCAACTCGTCACCACGGCAGCCGGCTTCACGACGACCGGTGACGACACGGCATACCTGCGTGGTCTGCTCGCGGGCACCGAGACCCTCGAGGGGCTCACGCTCGACACGGACATGCGGTGGACGCTGCTCACCGGACTCGCGGGCGCGAACGCCCTCGAGGACGGCGAGATCGACGCCGAGCTGGCGCGCGACGCCACGGCCACCGGTCGTGAGCGGGCCGCCCGCGCACGCGCTTCGGTGCCGACGCCCGAAGCCAAGGAAGCGGCGTGGAAGGCCGCCATCGAGGACGACGGTCTGTCGAACTCGATGGTCGACGCCTACGGTCTCGGCTTCGGTCGCACGGGCGACGTGAGCGCGCTGCAGCCGTTCGTCGGTCGCTACCACGAGGTGCTGAAGTCGTTGCCGGACAAGGGTTCCATGGCGCTCGTGGAGTCGATCGTCGTGGGCTTCTATCCGCGCGGCCTGGCCTCGGTCGAGTTGCGTGATGCCACGCAGGCCTGGCTCGACGCCAACACCGACGCCCCCGATGCACTGCGCCGGATCGTCGCCGAGAACCGCGACCCCATGACGCGCGCCCTCGCGGCGCAGGAGCGTGACGCCCAGGCATGACGCAAGTCGACCTCGCCCAGACCCTGGTGACCGCTGACCGGATCCAGGAGTGGCTGCTCACCGACGGTCTGCGGATCCTGCTCACGCTGGTCCTCGCCGTCGTCGTGCGGTGGTTGCTCCACCGGCTCATTGCGCGCGTCGTGAAGACGATGACGTCCAAGACGAGCGCCCGGGACGATGACGGGCGCGATCGCTCCCTGCCCGGCCGGTTCTTCGCCGAGGCTTCGGCGACGGCACGGGCGCGCCACCAGCAGCGGACGGCGACCCTCGGGTCGTTGCTTCGGAGCAGCGTGACGTTTGTCGTCGGGCTCGTCGCGATGCTGACGGTGATGGCACTCGTCGGCATTCCGCTCGGGCCGCTTGCTCGCGTCGGCTGGCGTGGGTGGTGTGGCGCTCGGGTTCGGTGCCCAGAGCCTCGTCAAGGACTTCCTGTCCGGGGTGTTCATGATCCTCGAGGACCAGTACGGCGTCGGCGACGTCATCGACACCGGTGAGGCGATCGGGACCGTCGAGGAGGTGTCGCTGCGGGTGACTCGCCTGCGCGACGCCAACGGGGTCACCTGGTACATCCGCAACGGCGAGATCATCCGGATCGGCAACCTCAGCCAGCACCGGGCCACGGCGATCGTCGACGTGCCCGTCGCCTATGACGAGGATGTCGCCCACGTCACTGCGGTCATCCGCGAGGCAGCTGAGGCCATGGCTGCTGACAAGACGTGGGACGGGCGACTGCTCGACACCCCCAAGGTCGCCGGCATCGAGTCGATCGTCGGCCAGACCATGACCCTGCGGATCCTGGCCGAGGCCTCCCCCGGCGACAAGGTCGACATCCAGCGCGAGCTGCGACAGCGCATCAAGTCGGCCCTCGACGTCGCCGGCGTCAAGGCGCCGCCGATGAACCCCTTCGGAGGACCCCGACCGTGAGCTTCTACGAAGAGGTCGGCGGCGCTGCGACGTTCGAGCGCCTCGTCCACGCGTTCTACGTCGGCGTCGCGGCCGACCCCGAGCTGCGCGCGCTCTATCCCGAGGAGGACCTCGCTCCGGCCGAGCGGCGGCTGCGGATGTTCCTCGAGCAGTACTTCGGCGGACCCAACGCCTACAGCCAGGAGCGCGGCCACCCGCGGTTGCGCATGCGGCACGCGCCCTACCCGGTGACGCTCGACATGCGCGACCGGTGGATGCGACACATGATCTCGGCGATGGAGACGTTGGACCTGCCCGAGGCCCACTCCGAGGCGATGCGCGACTACTTCATGCGCGCGGCGCACATGCTCGTCAACACCGAGGACGCGCCAGCGCCGTCATCGGCTGGTGGCCCTCCCTCCTCCCCCGTCGACCCCGAAGGACGCCCAACCCTCTGAGCGAACGCGATCGCCCTGCGCGGTGTAGGACTGGTGACACCCGAAACCAGTGGCGAGGGGAGGACCGATCGAGACGGCCGACGAGGCAATGGTGCTGGCTCGCGTGCGCGCCGGGGACACGGCGGCATACGCAGAGCTGGTGACCCGGCACGCCCCGATGGCGAAACGCCTGGCGGTGCTCTCGGGAGCGGGCTCCGACGCGGACGACGTCGTGCAGGAGGCGTTCGTCAAGGCGTATCGGGCACTGTCGACCTTCCGGGACGGCGCCGACTTCCGACCGTGGCTGCTGCGGATCGTCGTCAACGAGACCCGCAACCTGCACCGGGGCCGCTCCCGTCGGGTCGATCGGGAACTCCGGGTCGTCCGCGCGAGCGTTCGGCTCGACGCCGTGGTCGATCCGGCCGAGGTGGCTGTGGGCGCAGACCGCCGGGAGACCCTGCTCGCCGCGATCGAGACGTTGCCCACCGACCTGCGTGAGGTCGTCACCTGCCGCTACCTGCTCGAGCTGTCCGAGACCGAGACCGCCGAATCGCTCGCCATCCCCAACGGAACCGTGAAGTCCAGACTCAGCCGAGGTCTGGCCCGACTACGAGAGGAGCTCTCCGATGCCTGACACCTCTGTGTTCGATCCGCTCGAGGCGGAGCTCATCGCCCTTGGCCGCACCCTCGTGGTCGACCCGCCCTCGGCGGATCTCGCGGACCTCGTCCTCGCGCGGATCGCCGTGACAGACGGTGCGTATGCCGCCCGCGAGCCTTCGCGAGTCGGCTTCGCCTTCGCGATCTTGGCTGGGTGGGCTGGGCGCGCCGTGGCGGCGGGCCGCCGTGGCGGCGATCGCCGCGTTGCTCGTCGTCGTCCTCGTGCCACCGGTGCGTGCCGCCGTCCTCGAGTTCTTCCGCATCGGTGGGGTGACGGTGCGCGAGGTGCCGGCGCCCTCAGGCGTGGGTGCTCCGACGGGGACGGCCGAGACGACTGCTTCTGGTTCCGTCGTCGTCGGCTCCCTCGCAGAAGCCTCCCGTCGGGTCGGGTTCGAGGTGGCGGCGCCGCCGCAGCTCGGCGACGCCCACGAGCATCGCGGTGGCCCGGGAAGGACGAGTGGTCGAGCTGACGTGGGGCACAGGGCCGACCTCGACCCGACTCGACGTCTTCAAGGGGAGCCTGTCGTTCGGCTACCTCAAGAGCGTCTGGCACGCCGTCACGCCCGACCCAGGTCTCGGGCCAGGACGCTGTGTGGTTCGCCGACGCCCACCTCATCGAGTGGACCGACCGTTCGGGTCGGACCGAGTCGTCTCCCCCGCGCGTGGCCGGCCCCACCCTCGTCTGGGTCGGTGATGTGGGTGATGCAGGTGGGATCGGTGGCGACAACGAGATCACCTATCGCCTCGAGGGCCCGACCACCCTCGACGCGGCCATGGCGATCGCGAAGACCGTGCCCTGATTCCGGGCGAGTGTGCTGCTGGTGAACGGGATCGGCGACGGCGGTGTATCCCACGCATCACCCGAACTCAGCTCCGGAGGCACACCATGCGCAGGATCCTGTCGGTCGTCACTCGCCCTGGCCGCGGGCCTCTTCGTCGTCAACGTCCCGTCGGCAGTCGCGGGTGGGCCGACCTCGGTCCTCCTCGTCAACTACGAGACCGGCCGTTCCGCTGCCGCTCTCACGGGCAGCTCCGCCTACGCCGACCTCCAGGCGATCCTCGGCGACGAGAGCCGTCCCGCCAAGAGCAGTGCCCCACCGAGCGCAGTCAAGGACTCTGACGCCACCGTCAAACTCGTGTGGCTGATCCACGACACCAGCCCCTGGCGGATCGACAACGTCCACGTCGACGGTTCGACTGTGTGGGTCGAGACCTATGTCAGCACCTCAGGCACGGACCCGTACGCAGCCACACCCGTCTCGTACCAGCCCGCCCGCGGAGCCGATCTCACCAAGGTCCTCACGACGCTGGGGGTCGTGGGGGCCGGGACCTCCGCGGGCGGCGCTGCCACGACGGGCGTCGGGACGGTGGCGCAGACGGCCGCTGACCCGACCGTGGCGCAGACCCCGGCATCGCAATCGGGCGCCCCGTGGTGGCTCGCCGTCGGTCTCGGGGCCCTGGGACTCGGTCTCGGCGCCTTCGTCGGCCGTCGGGTGACTCCCCGACTGCGCTCCCCGCGACAGGTCGCCGCCATGGGGTAGGACTGGAGGCATGACGGATGAGTCGCTCCACGCACCCCTCCCGGACCACGCGAAGGCCTTGCTCGAGCGCAACGCCTACCTGACGCTCAGCACGATCGGCGCAGACGGCCAGCCGTGGACCTCCCCGATCTACATGGCAGCCGATGGACTCACCGACTTCTACTGGGTGTCGAACCAGGCCTCCCTCCATTCGGTCAACGTCGAGGCTCACCCCGAGGTGAGCCTCGTCGTCTTCGACTCGACCGTCCCGGCGTACCACGGGCGAGCCCTGTATGCCGTGGGCACCGCTGCCGTGGTCGACGAGAGTGAGCTGGAGCACGGGTTGCGCGTCTACCCGGGTCCGCCGTCACGCGGCGGCAGCGTGATGACCCTCGAGGACGTCACCGGCGAGTCGCCCGTACCGGCTGTATCGCGCTCGGGCCAGCCAGGTCTGGGTCCTGTGCCCACGCGAGCCCCGGCAGCCCTGCCCGCTCCACGGTCGCGCCGAGGACCACCGCGAACTGGTCCACCCCTGAACCTCGGGGCACCTGGGTGAGGGGCGGGGATGTCGCGGGCGGACGGCATACGGAAGCATGGGGTGGGTGACCCAGAACACAACCGACGCCGCCCCCCTGCACGCTGCCGACCCTGCCGATGCGCCGTGGTGGCACGACGCCGTGATCTACCAGATCTATCCGCGGTCGTGGGCCGACTCCGACGGCGACGGCATCGGCGACCTGCCCGGGCATCACGGCCCGACTCCCCTACCTGCGCGACCTCGGCGTCGACGCGATCTGGCTGTCGCCGTTCTACGTCTCGCCGATGCACGACGCGGGCTACGACGTCGCGGACTACCGCAACATCGACCCGATCTTCGGCTCGCTCGACGACGCCGACGCGCTCATCGCCGGCGCGCACGACCTCGGTCTCAAGGTCATCGTGGACCTCGTGCCCAACCACTCGTCGAGCGCGCACGAGTGGTTCCAGGCGGCGCTGGCCGCCGAGCCCGGCAGCGCCGAGCGGGGCCGCTACATCTTCCGCGAGGGCAAGGGTGAGAACGGCGAGGAGCCGCCCAACAACTGGCCGTCGGTGTTCGGTGGCAACGGGTGGACCCGCGTCACCGAGGCCGATGGGACGCCCGGTCAGTGGTACCTCCACATCTTCGACACGACCCAGCCCGACTACGACTGGACCAACCCCGAGGTCGGCGACGAGTTCGCGTCCATCCTGGAGTTCTGGTGCGACCGTGGCGTTGATGGTTTTCGTGTCGACGTTGCCCACGGGCTCGTCAAGGAGGAAGGCCTGCCCGACTGGGACGGCCCGCTCCAGATGCTCGACAACTCCGATGCGGCGCCGCCCTCCGGTGAGGACGAGCCGATCCGCATCCACGAGGCCGGCCCCGGTGCCAAGCCGCCGATGTGGGACCAGGAGGGCGTGCACGAGATCTATCGCCGTTGGCGTTCAGTGCTCGACGAACAGCCCTCTCCCCAGCGGATTCTGTGCGCCGAGGCATGGGTGAAGCCGGAGAGCCAGCTGGCCCGCTACGTCCGCAGCGACGAGATGCACCAAGCCTTCAACTTCGACTTCCTCGACACCCACTGGAGTGCCGAACGCTTCCGCAACGTCATCGCGAGCTCCTTCGCCGAGAACGACGCCGTCGGCGCCCCGACGACGTGGGTGCTGTCCAACCACGACGTGGTCAGGCACGCTTCCCGGCTCGGCCTCGACCAGTCCCTGCCACGGCCCAACGGCATCGCCGCCGACCAGGCGCAGCCCGACGCCGAGTTGGGTCTGCGCCGGGCGCGTGCCGCCACGATGTTGATGCTCGGGCTGCCCGGCAGCGCCTACGTCTACCAGGGCGAGGAGCTCGGGCTCCCCGAGTCGACGGACATGCCGGACGAGTTCCGCCAGGACCCGACGTTCCACCGCACCGAGGGCAAGGAGATCGGGCGCGACGGTTGCCGGGTGCCGATCCCGTGGGTGCGCGATGCGCCCAGTCTCGGTTTCGGACCGAGCGACAAGACGTGGCTGCCGCAGCCCGAGTCCTACGGCGCGTATGCCGTGGACCAGCAGGCCGGCGTCGCCGGCTCCACGCTCGAGCTCTATCGCTCGATGCTGGCGGCACGCCGAGAGGCTCGTCTCGGGCTGGGTTCGGCGTCGTGGCACGAGCTCTCGGGTGGCGATGTCATGGCGTTCGTCAACGCGACCGCCGATGACTCGCGCCGCACCCTCGTTCTCGTCAACTTCGGTGCGGAGCCAGTGGCCCTGCCAGCTGGTGCCGTCGTGACGCACCATTCCGGCGACCTCACCGATGAGGGGCACGTTCCGACCGACGTCGCCGTCTGGGCGAGGATCTGACGCCATGGCGCGGGCATCGGAGTTCGCCTACTTCGACCACGACGGACCGATCGGGATGGCACATCGTGGCGGCGCGGCATACGGGCCGAATGTCGGTCTCGAGAACACGATGGGAGCGTTCCGTCGGGCGGTGGCCATGGGGTATCGCTACCTCGAGACGGACGTGCACGCAACCGCCGACGGCGAGCTCGTCGCCTTCCATGACACACACCTCGACCGGGTCACCGATGGGGAGGGAGCCATCATCGACCTCCCGTATGCCGCGGTGCGCGAGGCGCGGATCAACGGCACCGATGCGGTGCCCTTGCTGACGGAGCTGCTCGAGGAGTTCCCGACGACGCGGCTCAACATCGACATCAAGGCCGACGCGGCCCTGGACCCGACGATCAGCACGATCCGGCGGCACAAGGCCATCGACCGTGTGTGCATCGCGTCGTTCAGTGAGCTGCGGGTCCGCGCCGCTCGTCGGGCGCTCGGACACTCCTTGGCGACGGCCGCGGGACAGGTCGGGACGGGTGCGCTGCGGTATGCCCCCGGGCCGTTGTCCCGGTGGCTCCACACACCCGCGCCGGTGCTGCAGATCCCGGTGGCTCACCGCATGCGCGGACGCGAGATCACGCTCGTGACCCCGCAGTTGGTGTCCGTTGCCCATCGCTTGGGGAAGCAGGTGCATGTGTGGTTCCACTCGTGGAGCGATGAGTCGACGACCGAGATGCACCGCCTTCTCGACATGGGTGTCGATGGCATCGTCACGGACCACATCGCCCGACTGCGCGACGTCCTGGCCGAGCGTGGACACCCGCTCACGCCGGTCTCCTGATGCCCTTGTGGCATCACGTAGCGTGACTGGGTGAGGTCACGGGGGAACGCAGGAGCAGAGGTCGAATCACCCAGCCGCGGAGGCGTGTTCGGACCGGAGTATGCCGCGCTGACTCTGGCGATCGTGTCGCTCATCTCGGTCATCGCCTTCGAAGGCATGGCTGTCTCGACCGCCATGCCCGAGGTTGCTCTCGAGCTCGATGCGGTTCGTTCGTATGGGTTGGCGTTCTCGGTCATGCTCACGACCCAGTTGCTCGGCATCGTGCTGGCTGGCGTGTGGTGCGATCGATCGGGGTCGCTGCCGTCGTTGTTGACGGGTCAAGGGCTCTTTGCGTTGGGCTGCGGGATCTGCGGCGCATCGACGGACTTCGAGCCATTCCTGGTCGGGCGTGCTGTGGCGGGGCTCGGGGCCGGGTTGACGTTCGTGGCGGGCTTCGTCCTCATCGGTCGTACGTATCCCGAAGCGTTGCGGCCCAAGGTGTTCAGCGTCATCAGCGCTGCGTGGGTCCTGCCATCGCTGATCGGCCCGGTCATCGCCGGGTGGGTGACGAGCACGTGGTCGTGGCGCTGGGTCTTCTGGATGGTCATCGCACCGGTTGCCGCTGCCCTCGTCGTGTTGTTGGTGCGGCGCGGCCAGATCCGCGCCTCCGACTCCAGCGTCGATGCCTCGAGCCGCGACCACGGATCGCACGTGCGAGCGGCCTGGCTCGGGCTCGGCATCGCCGTCTCTGCCGGTGTCATGCAGTGGGGCACGCACGAGCTCGAGCTGACGTGGTCGGTCCAGACGGTTGCGGCGCTCGTCGGGCTTGTGGGTGTGTTCGTCTGCGCGCCGTTGCTGCTGCCCGCGGGAACGTTCACGATGCGGCGCGGGCTGTCGTCGGTGATGATCAGTCGCTTCTTCCTGCCGTGCGCGTTCTTCGGCACGATCACCTACATCCCGCTCATGCTCACCGGGGAACGCGGACTGTCCTTGGCCCAGGCCGGTTCGGTGCTGGCAATCGGTTCGATCGGCTGGTCGCTGGGGTCGTGGATCCAAGGACGTGATCGCTTCTCCGGTGTGCGCGACCGGCTCGTGAGCCTGGGCGGTGCGGCGCTTGCTGCTGGGCTGCTCGGGGTCGTCGTGGTGACCTGGGCGGGCTGGTGGCCGTGGTTCATCGCTGCCCCGCTGGCCGTCGCGGGCATGGGGATGGGGATGGGCACCGCGAGCCTGTCGGTCCTCGCTCTGTCACTGACCGCCCCGTCGGACCACGGGTCGGCGTCGTCGAACCTGCAACTGTCGGACGTGCTCGGCTCGGTGATCGGCATCGCCGCCACGGGTGCCGTGTTCGCTGCCTTGCACACGCGAGCGGGCGAGGACGTGCCCGCCTTCGTCGTGATGTGGCTCGGCACCGCCGTCGTTGCCACGCTCGTCATCGTCGCCGGCCGCCGCATCCGCACCTGACCCAGCGGGGTCCGATGAATTTCTATCCAGTTTTGGTGCGACTTTTCCCGGGCGAGGCGCAACCCACGTGACCCGTGTGACAGAAGGTTCACCCGGGTGTGAATGGGCATGCAATGCGTGAATAGTGTTGCAGCGGAGCCGTATTCAGTCCTCGATGGCTGTCAGTGGTGGTCCGTAACGTTCCTTTCATGAGCACAGCACCGGAGCTGACCTACGCGGACTGCGTGGACCGGTTGCGTGCTGCCCAAGAAGCCGCAGCCGCGCTGCCCTCGCTCGTGTTCCAGGCCACCGGGGCCGAGCTCGCGCAAGGTCTTGAAGTGTTGGGTGAACTGTCCGCCGTGGCCGAAGGCGCCGAAGCTGCGATCACCATCGACGCGATCGAGCGTGGTGAACCCGCCACCTCCAACCCGCCCGTGAACGCGCGCGAATGGGTTGCCCTGCACCACCGCCGCTACGCCCAAGCCGGAGCCGGACAACTCGCCACCGTCGCGCAGGCGTGCCGCGATCCCCGTCACGCCATCCTTCGCGACGCCGTCGTGTCCGGGCGGGTCAGCATCTCCACTGCGGCAGTCATCCTCAAAGAGATGCGGCTGCTCAAACCACACCTGAACCCCGACGCTGTCGACACCATCTGGCACGCGCTCATGACCCTGGGTCAACAACACGACCACCGCACCGTGCGCCGCCTGCGCGAAGAACTCCTGGCCCGTCACGGCCTCGACGGCGAGTTCGACGACACCGAGAACCGCGCGAAAAAGGGCGAGTCCCTGACCCTGGGCAAAGAGATCGCACCCGGACTGTGGGAGTACGTCCTGCGCCTGTCGCGCGAAGGACGAGCCGCCCTCGAAGCCGCGATCGGACCCCTGTCCGCACCCGCCCCGACCCCGGCTGATGAGCACGGACCCGCCGAACCCGACCTACGACCCCACGACCTACGCCGCGCCCACGCCCTGCTCGCCCTCATCGGCCGCGCCCAAAAAGCCGGAGACACCACCTGGTCCTCGACCAAAGCGCAGATCTTCGTCCAGATCACCCTGCAAGACCTCCAGAACAGCGCCGGAGCCGGGTCACTGCTCGGCGCACTGACCACCGGCGAACTCGTCACCCCCGACACCGTGCGCCGCTGGGCCTGCGACGCCACGATCATCCCCACCATCCTCAACTCCTGCGGCGAAGCCGTCGACCTCGGCCGCGCGCAACGCTTCTTCACCCCCGCCCAAATCAAACGCCTCTGGCTGCGCGACCGGCACTGCACCTACCCCGGCTGCGACGCCCCCGCGAGCTGGACCGACGCGCATCACCTGATCCACTGGGCCGACGGCGGCGCGTCCGACCTGAACAACGCCGCCCTGCTCTGCCAAAGACACCACACGATCGTGCACACCCAGCGCTACCACGGCTGGATCGAACCCGACGAACACGGACGCAGACACGTCGTGTGGGACCGCACCCACGGCGCCTACGACCACGCCCTCGCACGACTCGACTCAGGCCAAGGTCGAGGTGGACCACCGGGTGCAACCAACCATGCCGACCACGACCACCAACGCGCCTCCGGCGACCCCGACATCTGGCACCGACAATGACCCAGCCCCACACCCCGACGCCCCAAACGCGTCGGGGCCACAGCCACGACCGGGGCCGCATAACCACGCGACCAGTGCAGAAACCCGGAGGTCCCCGAGCCTCAGGAGCGGGTCAGGGCGTGCCCGGCGGGCGTGGTGAGGCGGGTCCAACGTCCACTCGTGGCGACTGTCGCCTCGGCACCAGGAGTGAGGAAGCCGAGGGCGTAGGCCGCGAACGCCAGGGCCGCTGGAACCGGCGCTTCGTCCGTCGTGCCAGCGATGGGGCGGCGCCAGACCTGCTCACGCAACGCAGCCAGCGCAGGCGCCCCGGCACCGGAGGGAGTCCCATCGGCGACCTCAGCAATGCCGTCAGATGCGCTCTGCTGCAACGCTTCTGAGTCGATCACACCCAGCGGCTGCCATCCCGAACGCGGGGGCGACACCGCCGCCCACGCAGCCGAGACCGTCATCGGCGGGACGGGCAGTACGGCCCGCTCCCCCGGCCGTGCGACCCGGTCGCTGACCGACGCGAGCGGGACCAACACATCGAGCTGGGCCGGCTCAGCCAACGAGGACGTCCGCAGCCCGATCGTCACTCCGGTACTGAGCAGACCCGACCCGGGCAACACCCCGACCCACGACGCGAGGACGAGCCCGACGGCCTGGAGCCGAACGGCACCGTCGCTGTCGAGCGCACGGGCGCGGGCGGCATACCGGCCAAGGTCCTGGAGGGATTCAGCATCGGCGAGCACGAGCTCGGGGGCGACCACAGCGCTCACCGGCGCGACCAACGGAAGGCAACGGCGTCGCCGGCGTGCGTTGCGAGGATCGCCCGGTCGTCCTTGGTGAGACGGCGCGGACTCGCCGTCTTGAAGTCATAGAGGACCAGACCGGTTTCCGCGAGCGCATACACGGTCTCGCCGAGAGACTCGGGATCGCGGACGGCATACCCAAGGTTGAATCCGGCACCGTGGACGCTGGTGACCCACATGTCGACCTCGATCGGCTGCGGACGGTAGGTCAGCGGTGCGAGGTACTCGATCTCGTGGCGCGACACCACGACCCCGGCGTCGAGGAGGGAGCGGTCCTCACCGAACCACTCGCGGAAGCCGATGACGCGGGCGTCCTCGAGGAGGCGCAGGTATTGCACGTTGTTGACGTGGCCGTAGGCGTCCATGTCGGACCACCGGAGCGGAACCTCGGTGCGATAGGGACGCTCGCTGGCTTCGGGAACGGGATCGACCATGACACCAGTCTCGCAGCCCACACCTAGGGTGGTCGGATGCCTCTCTCAACATCGACTTCTGCACGCCTCGATCATGTCCTCGCCGCCGGTCAGCGCAAGCACCGGTTGCCCTCTGTCGCCGCCGGACTCGTGCGCGGCGGGGAGCTCGTGTGGTCCGGCGCGGTGGGCACGGTGGACGGTCGCGCGGACGGCGCCGCCGTCGATGCAGACACCCAGTTCCGGATGGGGTCGATCACCAAGACCTTCGTCGCGGTGGCGGTCCTGAGGCTGCGCGACGCGGGACGGCTCGACCTGTCCGACCGCTTCGGCGCGCACGTCCCCGGCAGCGCCCTCGACGACGTCACCATCGAGCAGCTCCTCACCCACGCCGGCGGTGTGCAGGCCGAGTCGTCGGGCGAATGGTGGGAGCGCACCCCGGGCAATGACTGGGACGCGCTGGTCGCGTCCGGCGTCGGCACGCGGTTCCGTTCCGGCCGCCGCTTTCACTACTCCAACACGGGGTATGCCGCCCTCGGTCGCCTTGTCGAGGTGGTCCAGGAACGCCCCTGGTTCGACGTGGTGCGCGATGAGCTTCTTGAGCCATTGGGCATGACGCGGACGACGTTGCGGCCCTCGGGTGCGGCGGCGCAGGGTCTGGCGGTGCATCCCTTCGCGGACGTGCTGCTCGCCGAACCCGAGCACGACGCCGGAGCGATGGCACCCGCAGGTCAGCTGTGGACGACCGTGAACGACCTCGCCAGGTGGGCAGCCCTGCTTGGTGGACGGACAGAGGGTTTGCTGTCCGCCGAGACCCTGGCCGAAATGGTCGAGCCGCACCACGTCGTCGACGAGCCGGGGATGGCGTGGACCGCAGCGCACGGACTCGGCTGGCAGGTGTGGAACGAGGCGGGCGCACGCTCTGCCGGGCACGGCGGCTCGATGCCCGGCTTCCTCGCGACGCTGCGGGTGCGGTTGGACGCCGAGGAGGGCGACGGGCCTGCCGGTGAGGTCGGTGATGGCGTCGTGCTCTTCAGCAACACGACCGCGAGCGCGGGGCTGAAGCCCATGCACGCCGAACTCCTTCGCACGATGCGTGAGCTCGAGTCGCCGGCCGTCACGCCGTGGGTCGCCTCCGGCTCGTCGGTGGGGCTCGAGCTCGCGGGGATGTGGCATTGGGGACCGGGGGCAGAGACCGCACGGTTCGTCGGCGAGCACCTGGTGCTCGGGGCTCCGGGTGCCGGGCGCGGGTCTCGATTCCAACGGGTGGGTGATGGCTGGGACGAGTGGGTGGGTCTGGACGGCTACTACACCGGCGAACCGCTGCGGGTTCTGCGTCGCGCGGACGGGTCGGTGTCGCACCTCGACCTCGCGACGTTCCGGTTCACCCGCACTCCCTATGACCCCGAGGCCGACGTGCCCGGTGGGGTCGACGAGCACGGGTGGGCCTGAGCCATCAAGGCAGGGCTGCCGCCCGGGCCGTTGTCCACAGCGACTGTGCGGCGGGTGGTTGTCCACAGCGGTTGAGTCGTTGTCGTAAGACCCGCCTACGGTGGGGTGACCATGACGAACGCATCTGAGACCACCACGCTCGCCGCCGATGCGACGACGGCCCTGCGTCGACTCGTCGGTCGCGATGACGTCGACTTCCGCGACGGTCAGCTCGAGGCCATCTCCGCCCTCGTCGCCGACCGGTCGCGCGTCCTCGTCGTCCAGCGGACGGGGTGGGGCAAGTCGGCCGTCTACTTCGTCGCCACGGCGCTGCGTCGGGCCCAGGGTGCCGGACCGACCGTGATCATCTCTCCCCTGCTGGCGCTCATGCGCGACCAGATCGCGGCGGCCCAGCGGGCCGGTATACACGCCGTGACGATGAACTCCGCAAACGCGCAGGACTGGGACGAGGTGCGTCAGGCGTTGGCGTCCGACTCGGTCGACGTCCTGCTCGTCAGCCCCGAACGGCTCAACAACCCGCGCTTTCGCGACGAGCAGCTCCCCGACCTCGCGCGCCGCTGCGGCCTGCTCGTCGTCGACGAGGCGCACTGCGTCTCCGACTGGGGCCACGACTTCCGCCCCGATTATCGGCGCATCCGCGACCTGCTCACCGAACTGCCCGCCGACGTGCCGGTGCTCGCGACGACGGCGACCGCCAACGCACGAGTCGTCACCGATGTGGTGGAGCAGCTGGGTGTGGGTGGACGCGATGTCCTGACCGTGCGTGGCGGACTGGCTCGTGATTCGCTCCGGCTCGGTGTGCTGAGTTCGATGTCGCCCGAGCAGCGACTCGGCTGGCTCCTCGCGCACCTCGATGAACTGCCGGGCAGCGGCATCGTCTACGCGTTGACGGTGGCTGCGGCCGAGGAGGTGGCGGCGGCGCTGACCGAGGCCGGCCACCGCGTCTCGTCCTATACCGGCCGCACCGACCCCGCTGACCGTGAGCGGCTCGAAGGTCAGTTGCGCGACAACCAGGTCAAGGCACTCGTGGCCACCTCCGCCCTCGGCATGGGCTTCGACAAGCCCGACCTCGGGTTCGTCGTGCACCTCGGGGCGCCGTCGTCACCGGTCGCCTACTACCAGCAGGTGGGCCGTGCTGGCCGCGCCACCGACCGGGCGGACGTGCTCCTCCTACCCGGGCCGGAGGACAAGGACATCTGGCTCTACTTCGCGTCGGTGTCGATGCCTCGCCAGGAGCAGGCGGATGCCGTGCTCACTGCCCTCGCCGAAGCGGGACGGCCTCTGTCGACAGCCGCGATCGAGACGATCGTCGACGTCCGACGCACCCGACTCGAGCTGCTTCTCAAGGTCCTCGACGTCGACGGAGCCGTGATGCGCGTCCAGGGTGGCTGGACGTCGACGGGCGTCCCGTGGACCTATGACGCCGAGCGTTACGGCCGCGTGGCACAGAGCCGCAGTGACGAGCAGCAGCTCATGCTCGACTACGAGCTCACGACCGAGTGCCGCATGGCCTTCCTCCAGCGGACCCTCGACGACGAGACGGCTGTCCCCTGCGGCAAGTGCGACAGCTGCGCCGGCCCCTGGTACGCCACCGACGTGCCCGACAATGTCATCGGTGCCGCGCGCAAGCGTCTGGCCCGGGTGGGCGTCGACCTCGACTCGCGTGCGCAGTGGCCGACCGGCATGGACCGGCTCGGCGTGCCCGTCAAGGGCAAGATCTCGCCGGACGAGGCGATGTCGGGTGGCCGCGCGCTGGCCCGGCTGAGCGACCTCGGTTGGGGCAATCGTCTGCGTCAGGTGATGCGTGAGGACGCCCCCGCCACACCGGAACTGCTCCGCGCGTGCGTTGGCGTCCTGGCCGAGTGGGGCTGGTCGCAGCGTCCCGCTGGCATCGTCGCGATGCCGTCCCGCAGCCATCCTCAGCTCGTGCAGTCACTCGCCGCGGGTTTGGCCGAGATCGGGCGCCTGCCCCTTCTCGGCACCCTCGATCTCGACCACGGCGGCCCCACGGGTGAGGCAGGCGGCAACAGCGCCTTCCGGCTCGCCGGGGTCTGGGATCGCCTCGTCGTCGGACCCGAGTTGGCGCAGACCCTCGCAGAGATCCGTGGTCCGGTGCTCCTCGTCGATGACCTCGTCAGTTCACGCTGGACGCTCACCGTGGCAAGTCGGGCGCTGCGGCGTGCAGGTGCTGAAGCGGTCCTGCCGTTCGCGTTGGCCGTCGACGGCTGACCTAGATCTCTCTGGCGCGGGCCAGTTGTGCGGCCGTCGTCGATCTCACGGTCTCGAAGACTGTGGCATCAACGGTGACACCGGCGCCGCGCAGACCGAGGACCGAGGCCCCAACCAGGCCATCTGCCGCATCGATCACGGGCAACCTCAGTCCAGCGGCCCGCAATGCGGCCAATGTGCGCTCTCGCAGGCGCGGTTGGCCCGCCATCACGCCACCCCCGAGGACGAGCGGCCCGGCCACCGCATCGTCGTGGACATCGATGACGGACTGGGCCAGGCCGCGTGCCGCATCCTCGACGATCCCGGAGCTGACTTCGTCGGCGTCGTCGAGGAAGGCCACCGGCGCCAGCGCGGCCAGCACAAAAGGCGACTGCGTGTAGACGACCCGAATCAGTTCGTGGCTGGCAGCGGGACGTCCGGACCGCAGGGCGAGGTCCGACTCGATCCCGAGCACCTCAAGGGCCGGCCCGACCATCGAGGTCGACGTCCTGCCGTCGAGCGCCGCCGCAACGGCCCGGGCCACCTGGTGCCCGATCCAGAAGCCCGACCCTGTGTCGCCGAGCAGCCAGCCGAGACCGTCGATCGTCTGCACTTCGGCGCTGTCCACCACGCGCACGGCCGTGGCACCGGTCCCGGCAACGAGGCTGTAGCCGGAGGTCTCATGGGTACCCGAGCAGAACAGCGCCGCCAGATCGCCCTTCTTGGCGAACGGGGCCTTGATCCCGATACCGGCCAAGGCGCCGCTGAGGAAGGAGTCCTCGAACGCGGCCCCACCAGCACTGGCCAGGGTGACGGCGTCGATCTCCCCGAGCGAAACACCCGCCGCAGCGGCAGCGCCGCCGATTGCGGCGGCGATCTCCGCGAACGCCGCGTCGGGGCCAGCCGAGACAGGGTTGCCCCTGCCCGCGAGACCCACACCTGCGCACTCGAGAGAGTTCTGCACGATGGAGGCCCGGGTGCGGGTGCCTCCGGCGTCGACGGCAACAAGGATCACGGCCTCATCTTGCCGCCTCGCGCGCCCATGGCAGCATCAGTGTGCAGAGGCCCCCACGACGAGAGAGCGCATCCATGTCAGCCAGCACTCCGCACACCGCCCAGGCCGATCTCGCGAGGGAGATCAACAGTCGGCTGACCCGACTTCAGGAGCTCGTCGCGGCTGGCGGCCTGGACGAGGCGATCGACCTGCTGACCCAGTGCGTGCGCTCCAACGGCGTGATCCAGGCGTTCGGGACCGGCCACTCCGAGGGGTTCTCGATGGAGATCGCCGGACGAGCCGGTGGGCTCATCCCGACGCGACGCATCACCCTGCGTGAAGTCGTCCTCGTCGGCGGTCGCGACGTCGAGGAGCTGTTCAAGCCCGAGCTCGAACGTGACCCCACCGTCGTCGAGGAGCTCCTCGCGCACACCGAGATCCACCCGCAAGACGTCTTCGTCATTGCGAGCAACTCCGGGGTGAACTCCTCGATCGTCGGCATGGCCCTGGCACTCAAGGAGCGCGGGCACCAGGTCATCGCCGTCACCAGCCTCGAGCACACGCAGGCGGTCGAGCCCAAGCACGCGAGCGGCAAGCGGCTGTCGGAGATCGCGGATGTCGTGATCGACAACCTCGCGCCGTTCGGCGACGCCACCCTCGAGCTCGCTGACGGCATCAAGGTCGGCGCTGTCTCGTCCCTCACTGCGGCGTTCATCGGCCAGGCTCTGACCGTCGGCGTGGTGAGCAAGATGGTCGAGGCAGGCGAGGTGCCGCCCGTCTTCCTCTCGGCCAACATCCCCGGCGGCGACGAGCACAACCGTGTCCTGCAGGATCTTTACGGCTCCCGGATCAAGTCCTTCTGATCGTCTGCGCTCGATTGCGCCGGTAACGCTGACAGCGACGCAGACGCAGACGGGACCGGCAGCCGGACCGTGAGCAGCGGCAGGAAGGCCTGGACTGCGGGCCCGATGAGCAGGGCATAGAGCACGGTCCCCAGCCCGACGATGCCACCTAGCAGCCACCCGACGGCCAGCACCGAGACCTCAAGTGCGGTGCGCACCAACCGGATCGACAAACCCGTGCGCCGCGACAGCCCGGTCATGAGGCCGTCACGCGGACCGGGGCCGTATTGGCTGCCGATGTACATCGCTCCCCCGATGCCGTTGACGACGATCCCGCCGAGCAGGAACACCCATCGCAGCCAGAGCTCGGACGGCGCGTCGAGCACCGCGAGCATGACGTCCGTGGCGATGCCGATGACGAAGACGTTGGCGATCGTCCCCAGTCCGGGCCACTGTTTCAGCGGGATCCACAGGAGCAGGACGAAGCCACCGACGATGACGACGATGGTCCCGAAGCTCAGGCCAAGGTGCTGCTGCACTCCGTAGTGGAAGACGTCCCACGGATCCAGCCCCAGCTCCGCCCGGATGAACATCGCCATCGCCGTGCCATACAGCCACAGACCGACCATGAGCTGGCTGACGCGGCGGACCGTGCGGCCGGCACGCAGCTGCTGCATGGGAGTCATCGGGACGAGGTCCACGCGGCGACGGGCGCCAGCGCGCAGGGTCTGGATCGGGCTCATGCAGCCAAGCGTGCTCCACAAGTGGCCTCTACATCTATAGCCACTTGTGGGACAGTGGCCTCATGGCCTCTCCCGTGCTCTCCGCCGTCCGCACCGCGGAACTCATCGGTCCCATGTCAGGTGACGGGCCGGCATACCAAGTGGTTGCCGACGCACTGCGACTTCTCATCGCCGACGGGCGGATCACCCAGGGGACGCGGCTTCCGAGCGAACGCGACCTCACGAGTGCGCTGGCACTCAGTCGCACGACGGTGAGCAGTGCGTATGCCGTGTTGCGCGATCGCGGTTATCTCACCTCTCGTCGTGGTTCCGGCAGCGTGGCGAGCCTCCCGGCGGGGGCGATGCGGCGCGACACGGGGTTGCACATGTCGGCCCAGGTCCCCGCGGGCACGATCGACCTCACCTGCGCGGCCCAGCGTGCGCCGGCAGGGATGACCCAGGCGGCGGAGGCCGCGATCGCGGCGTCGCCCGGCTACCTCAGCGGCAGTGGCTACCTGCTCAACGGCGTTCCCGAGCTGCGCGAGGCGATCGCGGCTCGCTACACCGAACGCGGCCTGCCCACGAGCGCCGACGAGGTCATCGTGACGACCGGCGCCGTCGTCGGAACGGCCATCGCGGCTCGGGCCCTCCTCTCCCCCGGCGACGCGGTCGTCATGGAGACGCCGACCTACCCCAACATCTTCCCGACGCTGACCCAGCTGCGGTCGAGGATCGCTGCCGTCCCCGTCGAGCCGACCGGTTGGGACGTCACGACGATGGCCTCGACCATCCGCGCCTCGGGGGCACGGGCCGCGATCCTGCTGCCCGACTTCCACAACCCCACCGGCAACCTCATGTCCGACGATCAGCGCGCTGTCGTCGCAAAAGCGTTGGCACGAGAGCGAATCACCGCGATCGTCGACGAGACGGTCGTCGAGATCTCGCTGGACCACGAGGGTCCGATGCCCCTGCCGTTCGGGGCCCACCACCCCGACACGATCTCGATCGGTAGTGCCTCCAAGTCGCACTGGGGCGGGCTGCGCATCGGATGGATCCGCTCGTCCGGGTCGATGCTCGAGCGTCTGACGGCCGCCCGGGTCCCGTTCGACATCGGCGCTCCCGTCATCGACCAGCTCGTCCTCCTGCAGCTCATGCAGGTGGCGGCCGGAATCACCGCAGAGCGTCGCCAGGACCTCGTGTCCAGTCGTGATGCTCTGGCCGGCGCCCTGCGTGAGCGACTGCCGCACCTCAGGTTCGTGCTGCCGAGCGGCGGCCTGTCCCTGTGGATCGAGCTGCCCGACCCGATCGCGGCCGAAGTGACCCTCGCCGCCGAGGACGAGGGCCTGCTCATCGCCAGCGGCCCGCGCTTCGCCGCAGCAGGTGGCCTCGACCGGTGGATCCGGATGCCCTACGTCCTCTCCCCCGACGAGTTGGTCGAGGCAGTGGCGCGGCTCGAGCGGGCCCTGGGCCGCGTCGCCGCAGGCACCACGATGGGCCGCCGTGGGCGGGCCGAACATCCCCACGGCCCGTTGGTGGCCTGAGGCTCGGCGGGTGGCCCAACCTCGTTAGGGTGACGCCTGTGAGTGATGCCGTGAAGGACCAGACCCCGCCCGCGCTGGCCGAGTTGCTGAAGGTGCTCGACCTCGAGGAGATCGGGACTGCCGACGTCACCGTCACGAGCAGCCAGACGAGTGGCGGCGGGACCGTCCCCGTGCCCACGGTGTTTGCCGAGGAGACCACGCTCTTCCTGGGTCAGAGCCAGAAGATGCCCCACGGACGGGTCTTCGGCGGGCAGGTCCTTGCTCAGGGGCTGGTGGCGTGTGGTCGCACGGTCAGGCCGGCAGAGGGCGAGGCCCCGCGCCCGATCCACTCGCTTCATGCCTACTTCATGCGCCCGGGCGATGACACCCAGCCGATCCATTTCTCCGTCGAGAAGATGCGCGATGGCCGCTCGTTCTCCACGCGCCGGGCGCACGCCATCCAGAACGGCAAACCCATCCTGTCGATGAGCTGCTCCTTCCAGGAGCCGTCCGGTGGGCTTGACCACCAGGACGACATGCCGGAGGTGCCCGGACCCGACGGCATCGCGTCCCTTGCCGACACCTTCGGTGGAATCGACCACCCGGGCGCCAAGCACATGGTCGATGGCAGGCCCATCGAGCAGCGCCACGTCGAGGGCAACCTCTTCCTGGCCCCGGGCGAGGAAGAGGTCGCACACCAGAACGTCTGGATCCGAGCGATCGGACAGCTGCCCAATGACCCTCTGCTCCACGCGGCGGTCCTCGCCTACGCGTCGGACTACGCCCTCCTCGAGCCGGTCCTGCGGCGTCACGGCCGGCAGTGGGTCGGTGGCGGGCTCAACGTCGCCAGCCTCGACCACGCGATGTGGTTCCACCGGCCGGTTCGCGCCGACGAGTGGGTGCTGTATTCGCAGCAGTCACCTTCCGCGCAGGGCGGGCGAGGGCTGGGCCTGGGTCGGATGTTCGCCGCCGACGGAACCCTTGTCGCATCGGTGGCTCAGGAGGGCATGCTCCGCGTCCGCGACGACCTCGGCTGACCGGTGCCCCTGGCCTCGTCAGGGAAAGGCGAGATCGGGTATGCCGGGTGCAGACACGGTGACCGTGTCCCCTTCGAGGTCGGCTGAGACGGTGATGCCTCGGTGTCGCATCTCGAAGGTGGAGCCGCCGTCGCCGATGGCGCACGAGACGTCGGCAAACCGGGTCTCCTCCGCGCCGAGGACCGCGCGGCGCAGGCGGATGAGTTGGCGGTACCACTCGAGCAGCGCGGCGTGGGGCTGCGAGGACGAGCTCGTCCCACCGCAGGACGCTGACGTCGCGGGTCGCCCGAGACTGCGGGTCAGGCACGTCGGCTGCCGACCAGCCATGGCCCCCGAACTCTGCCCGTCGCCCGGCGCGCACGGCCTCGGCCATGCCTTCGTCGGTGAAGTCGGTGAAGAACTGCCAGGGCGATGAGGCCCCGAACTCCTCTCCCATGAAGACCATCGGCGTGCCAGGGCCGAGCAGATAGAGCGCGGCACCGATGGCGATCCGACCGGGGGTGATGCTGGCCCCGATCCGGTCACCAGTCGCACGGTTGCCGACCTGGTCGTGAGTTTGCAGGTAGGTGACGAGCCGTCGCCCGTCGAGCACGTCGACGTCGACCGGTTTGCCCCAAGCGCGGTCGCGGAAGGTCGACCAGCTGCCGTCGTGCAGGAAGCCGCGCGACAGGACGTGCGCGAGCACGTCGAGCGGTCCGCCGTCGGGCAGTGTGCGCGTACCGCCGCCGAAGTCCTCGTAGTAGCCCTGCGTCTCACCGGTCAGCGCAACGTGCAGCCCGTGGTGGACGTCATCGGCCCACTGCGCCGTCATCCCGAGTCCACCGTCGGCTGTGGGCGTGACCATCGTCGTGTCGTTGAGGTCGCTCTCGGCGATCAGGTCGAGCGGTCGGCCGAGCTGATCGGCCAGTGCCGCAACGGAATCGGAGAGCTCGACGAGCAGGTGCCGCTCCCCCTCGTCGACGAGCGCGTGGACGGCGTCAAGGCGCAGGGCGTCGACGTGGAAGTCACGCAGCCAGCGCAGCGCGTTCTCGATGATGAACGCACGGACCTCTTCGGACCCGGGGGCGTCGAGATTGACGGCTGGTCCCCACGGGGTCAGGTGTGCCTGCGTGAAGTAGGGGCCGAACCGGCCGAGGTAGTTCCCGCTCGGTCCGAGGTGGTTGTAGACGACGTCAAGGCAGACTCCGAGCCCGCGACCGTGGCACGCATCGACGAACCGCTGGAAGCCGGCCGGCCCACCGAGGGCGTCGTGGACGGCATACAGGTCCACCCCGTCGTAGCCCCAACCCGATCGACCCGGGATCGCCGCGACGGGCAGCACCTCGACGACATCAACCCCGAGGTCGACAAGGTGGTCCAGCCGCTCGATGGCTGCGTCGAAGGTGCCCTCGCTGGTGAACGTCCCGATGTGCAACTCGTAGATGACTCCGCCGAGGGTGCCCGCACCGTTGCGAGGGCCGCGCCAGGCGCTGTCGGCCCACTCGTGGGCGGCGGCATCGAACAGGCGACTCGGTCCGTCGACGCCGTGCGGCTGCCAGGAGCTGCGCGGGTCCGGGAGAGCCGGCTCGTCGCCGTCGAGGACGAACGCATAGTCAAACGCGGCGTATGCCGTGTGGTCGCCTTCCCAGCGCCACCAGCCCCCGTCGCCACGCACCATGGGTTCGCGGGTCGGGGCTTCGCCAGGCGCGCCGAAGTCGATCTCGACGCTGGTCGCTTCGGGTGCCCAGACCTCGATCATGACGCCCTCACCAACAGGGCGACCGGCAGGTCGAGCGAGGAGATCAGCCAAGGGCGCATCGCCAAAGAACGCGTCAGTTCCACTGTCGGACAACAGGTTTCGCCACTCGCCCTCCGGCAGGGCGACGGTTGCATCGCCCCAGCCACCTGACGCCGCGAGCCGGTCGGCCTCGCGTGCGACGACTGCGACGACGTTCGCGCCCGACTGCATCGCCGCGGACGAGGGCCAGGGCGTGCTCCGTGGAGACCGCGAGACCCGAGTAGGTCGCACCCTCGCCGATGAACGAGTCGGGGTGCTCACGTCGGAGCCGCAGCGCCGTCGCGGTCACGAGCAGCTTCTCGTCGTCGAGGTCGCGCGCCCGCTCCCCTGCGTCGAGTCGGGCCAGACGAGCCACCCGGTCGGAGTAGTCGACCGCCCCGCGGTTGTCGGGGTCCACGAGGGTGAGCGCCTGCAGCTCAGCTCCCTGGTAGACGTCGGGCACACCGACGGTGACCAGCTGGAGGAGTTTCTGGGCCAGGACGTTGGCCCGCACCGATGCTGCGTGGAGCGACAGCCAGGTCTGCGACGTGCTCGGCGACGGCAGGGTCCGAGACGACGGAGCGCGCGAAGCCCACGACAGCCGCCTCGTAGTCGGCGTCGCCGTCGACCCACGCGGTGTGGTCCTTGGCCTCGCGGATCGCCTTGAGGACGTAGCCCTCGATGCGGTCCGGCGTGATGGGCCAGGTGCCGAGGACGGTCTGCCAGATGAGGTACTCCGTCGCAGGCTCGACTCGCGAGTCCGCGCTGTGCCGCAGCGAGGTCCGAAGCCGCCTGCACCCACGTCGACCAGTCGTCGGCGCTCTCGGCGATCGTCATGAGCCGGGCCCGGACGTCCTCGGAGCGCTTCGTGTCGTGGGTCGTGAGGGTCGTCATCGTCGTCGGCCACGTGGCCTGCTGCTGTTCCGCGAAGGCGTGGAACTCGTCGGCGTTGATCGAGAGGTGCGCCGGGTGGCCGCCGACCTCGTTGGCCCCGGTCATCCGCGACCACCGATAGAACGCGGTGTCCTCGATCCCCTTGGCCATGACCGGCCCACACGTCTGCTGGAAGCGCACCACGAAGTCGTCGACGAGGGCACGTTCTGCGCCTGCCGGCACCTCGTCGCGGGCCAGAGCGAGCAGCCGATCGAGGTTGTCGTGAGCGGCGGGCCGCAGCTCGGCCCGAGCACGTTCGCCCGCCGCGTCGAGGACGGCCAGCGACTCGGCGTCCACGGGCCGGCCGGGGACGACGTAGGCGCGATAGCGGTCCATCGCCACGAGCAACGCTTCCAGTGCCTCACGGAGCAGATCGGGATGAAGCCCCGGATGGATCTGGTGCGCCAGCCGCAGCAAGCGATTCACCTCGGCGCCCTGGACACTCTCGACAACGAGTTGCTTCGACTCGAGGACGACGTCGTCGAGCGACTCGCGTCCCGGCGCGTGCTCGGACCAGAGGCGGTCGAGCACCTCGACACCGCCGCCCGAGGTGAGCGCCTGCTGGATCCGCAACAAGGTGTCGTAGCCCGTGGTCCCCGCACACCGCCACGGCTCCGGCAGCTGCTCCTCGCCCTCGAGGATCTTCTCGGCCACCACCCACGCATCCCCGCTCGCGTCGGCAAGGCGAGCGAAGTAGCCCTCTGGGTCCGCCAGCCCATCGGGGTGGTCGATCCGGAACCCGTCGATGGCGCCCTTCTGGTGGAGGTCAAGGAGCAGGTGATGCGTCGCGTAGAAGACGTCCGGATCCTCCACCCGCACGGCGATGAGCGTCGTGACGTCGAAGAAGCGTCGGTAGTTGAGGTCCGACCCACCGTCACGCCAGTGGGTCAGGACGTAGTTCTGGGCGTCAACGAGTTCCGGCAGGGCCAGACTCTCGGTCCCCACCGCCACCGGGAACTCATGGTCGTAGTAGCGCAGCACCGTACTCGTCCCCAGCCGCTCCACCGTCGAGGCGCCACGACGAGTTCGCCTGCGGCGAGGGCCTGTTCGAGCGTTCCTCCGAGCACGGGCATGAGCACGCGTGCGTGCTCACCGTCGGCACTGGCGCCCTCCCACTCGACGTCGAACCAGTGCGCGAACTCCGAGTCACGCCCCTCGCGCAGCAGCGACCACAGCGGCGCGTTGCGCCAGGTCTGCTCGCGGCACCGTCATGTGGTTCGGGACGACGTCGACGATGATGCCGAGCCCCTCTCGGTGCGCCGCCGCGACGAGCCGGTCGAACGCCTCACGCCCACCCGCCTCGGCATTCAGCGCCGTGTGGTCGACGACGTCATAGCCGTGTGTCGACCCCGGCGCCGGTTGCAGGATCGGCGACAGATAGAGGTGCGAGACACCCAACGACGCGATGTATGCCGTCTGCTCGGCTGCCGCGTCGAACCCGAACCCACCGTGGATCTGGAGTCGGTAGGTGGAGGTCGGCACAGCGCGACGGGAGTCGCGCACGACAACCGGAGCGGACGGCATACGCATCAGGCCTGGCGCTCGGAGGTGGCTGCTCCGACCGTGTGGATGACCTTCTCGCGCGGAGCGCGAAGGACGACGACGGCGCGGGATCCGACGATGACCTGCGAGCCGGCCTCGTGCCAGCCCGGGTCGACCACATCAGCGCACGTGTCGATCTCGGTGACCCAACGCTCACCCCACTCGGTCGCGGGGATGGTGAACGACGCCTGCTCGGCGTCGGCGTTGAAGAAGACGAGGAAGTCGTCGTCGGTGATCATCTGACCGCGCGTGTCGGGCTCGTGGATGGCACCACCGTTGAGCCACATCGCGACCTGCAGGGTGTCGCCGTCCCAGCCGAACTCGTCCATGGGCTCACCCGAGGGCTGCAACCAGTAGATGTCGCCCATCGTCGACTGCCCGCCGTGGTCGGCCGAGCCGGCGAAGAAGCGGCGGCGGCGGAAGACCGGGTGGGTGCGCCGGAGCTTGACGACGGCCTTGGTGAACTCCAGGAGCTGGAGCTGGTCCTCGTCGAGTTCCCAGTCGACCCACGCCAGCTCGTTGTCCTGGCAGTAGACGTTGTTGTTGCCGTCCTGGGTGCGCCCGATCTCGTCGCCGTGGCTGATCATCGGCACGCCCTGGGACAGCAGCAGCGTGGTGGTGAAGTTGCGGAGCTGGCGCAGTCGGAGCGCCCGGATCTCGGGGTCCTCCGTCGGGCCTTCGACGCCGTGGTTCCACGAGCGGTTGTGGCTCTCGCCGTCGTTGCCGTCCTCGCCGTTGGCCTCGTTGTGCTTCTCGTCGTAGGAGACGACGTCGCGCATCGTGAAGCCGTCGTGGGCGGTGATGAAGTTGATCGACGCGATGGGCTTGCGGCCGCTGTGCTCGTAGAGGTCGCTCGACCCGGTGATGCGAGAAGCGAACTCTCCCAACGTTGCTGGCACGCCGCGCCAGAAGTCGCGGACGGTGTCGCGGTACTGGCCGTTCCACTCCGTCCACAGGGGCGGGAAGTTGCCGACCTGGTAGCCGCCGTCGCCGACGTCCCACGGCTCGGCGATGAGCTTGACCTGGGAGATCACCGGGTCCTGCTGGATGATGTCGAAGAAGGCCGAGAGCTTGTCGACCTCGTGGAACTGGCGAGCAAGCGTCGCCGCGAGGTCGAAGCGGAAGCCGTCGACGTGCATCTCGGTGACCCAGTAGCGCAGCGAGTCCATGATCAGCTGGAGCACGTGCGGGTTGCGCATGAGCAGGCTGTTGCCGGTGCCGGTCGTGTCGTAGTAGTGCTGCTTGTTCTCGTCGACGAGGCGGTAGTAGCTCGCGTTGTCGA
Source organism: uncultured Actinomycetota bacterium (assembly GCA_963807825.1). Taxonomy (GTDB): domain Bacteria; phylum Actinomycetota; class Actinomycetes; order Actinomycetales; family Dermatophilaceae; genus Knoellia. The sequence continues at coordinate 3,198 of CAWEDC010000022.1, read as the reverse complement.
TGCCGCGGAAGCAGATCGTCGGGCCGAACTCGTTGCCCTCGGCCGTGTGGTTGTAGACGACGTCGAGGATGACCTCGATGTCGGCCTCGTGCAGCGCCTTGACCATCGCCTTGAACTCGGTGACCTGCTGGCCCCGTTGCCCCTGGGCGTAGGAGTTGTGCGGCGCGAGGAAGCCGATGGTGTTGTAGCCCCAGTAGTTCGTCAGACCCTTGGCCTGGAGCGAGGTGTCCTGCACGAACTGGTGCACCGGCATGAGTTCGATGGCGTTGATGCCGAGCGACTTGAGGTGCTCGATGATCACCGGGTGACCGATGGCGGCATACGTCCCGCGGATCTCCTCGGGCAGGTCCGGGTGGGTCATCGTCAGACCCTTGACGTGCGCCTCGTAGATCACGGCGTCGTGGTACTCGTGGCGCGGCGGCCGGTCGTGACCCCAGTCGAAGTAGGGGTTGATGACGACGCTGAGCATCGTCTTGCCGAGGGAGTCCTCGGTGTTGCGCTCGTCGGGCTCCTTGAAGTCGTAGGAGAAGAGGGCCTGGTCGTTCGTGACCTGCCCCTCGATCGCCTTCGCGTAGGGGTCGAGCAGCAGCTTGGACGGGTCGCAGCGATGCCCCTGGTCGGGGTCGTAGGGACCGTGCACGCGGTAGCCGTAGCGCTGCCCCGGCTGCAGCCCGGGAGGTAGCAGTGCCACACGAAGTGGTCGATCTCGGGCACCGAGATGCGCGTCTCGACCCCGTCGTCCTCGTCGATGAGACAGAGCTCGACGATGTCGGCAACCTCGCTGAACAGGGCGAAGTTGACTCCGCTCCCGTCATACGTTGCTCCGAGGGGGTATGCCGTTCCGGGCCAGATCTCCATGGCCGCCTTCCGCTTCACGTCTTCTGTCATGACTCCTCACACAGGACAACGGCGGCCTACGTGGCGCGAGCGGCAGCAGTCCGAGGACGCCGCTGGGTAGGGTTCGCGCAGTGATCCAACCTACCGAACTCCACGACCCCCGGAGGACCACCATGAGCAGCACCCGCACCGCCATCGTCACCGGAGCCGCTCGCGGGATCGGCGCGGCAACCGCGCGCCGCCTCGCCAAGGACGGGTATGCCGTCGCGGTCGTCGACCTCGACGAGTCTGCGTGTGAGGTGGTTGCGGCCTCGATCCGCGAGGCCGGCGGTTCGGCACTGGGCGTGGGCATCGACGTGACCGACGGTGAGCAGGTGGCTGCAGGGGTGGCCCGGATCGCCGACGAGCTCGGCGCACCCGTCGTCCTCGTCAACAACGCCGGCATCATCCGCGACAACCTGCTCTTCAAGATGAGCGAGTCCGACTGGGACTCGGTCATCAACGTCCACCTGCGGGGCGCGTTCCTCATGGCGAAGGCCTGCCAGGCCCACATGACCGCCGAGAAGTTCGGGCGCATCGTGAACCTCTCGTCGTCCTCCGCTCAGGGCAACCGGGGCCAGGCCAACTACTCCGCCGCCAAGGCCGGGCTCCAGGGCTTCACCAAGACCCTCGCCATCGAGCTGGGCAAGTTCGGCGTCACCGCGAACGCCGTTGCGCCGGGCTTCATCCAGACCGACATGACGGCGGCCACGGCCGAGCGTATGGGCGTCTCGTTCGAGGACTTCCTGGCCCACGCCGCCTCGCAGACGCCGGTGCAACGCGTCGGCCAGCCCGAGGACATCGCGGCCACGATCTCGTTCCTCTGCTCCGAGGAGGCCGGCTTCGTGTCCGGCCAGGTCATCTACGTGGCCGGCGGACCCCTCGACTGACGGGCGCTCCCAACTCGCGACCGCTCGGGGGGTGGGGGGGGGGCGGTTGGGGGGGGGGTTCGGCGCGTAGAGGGGGACTGTATTATTGGGGTAGGGGGGGTCGGAGGGGATGGGGTTGGTTCGGTGGGTGGGGGGGGTGGGGGGCTGCGGGGCGCTCCGGGGGGGGGGTGGGGGGGGGGGGGGGTTCTTTGGGGGGGGGCGGGGGGGGGGGGGGCCCCTGGGGGGGGGAGGGGGGGGATGGCCAGTGGGATCGGCCCCGCACGCCAGGCGTCGTCTCGGTGTGGTCACGTGAGGCCTGGGGGGGGGGCTGTCAGGCTGTGTCGGATCCTGCGACGGGGCCTGCTCGGTGAGGCTCCCTCGAGATTTCCTGGGAACTCGTCGCCCTCTCCTTCGCGGCGGGTCCTCGGGCTGTTCGAGGGACAGATGGTCACGATTCCGTGGGCATCGCGCGGTTCTACTCCCCTGGTCTGGTGGCTGGGTCGTCGCGTGGTTCCCGTGGCTCTTCACGAGCCCGTGGAAATGACCCGAATGAACTACTTGACCACTTGGTTAATTATCCGTTAGGTTAACAACGTGACCGACGCACTCAGCACCACGTTCGCCGCCCTGGCCGACCCGACGAGACGGGCCATCCTGGCTCGCCTCTCCTCGGGCGACGCCACGGTCGGTGAGCTGGCTGTTCCGTTCGCCATGTCATTGCCGGCGATCTCGAAGCACCTCACGGTCCTTGAGCGCGCCGGTCTCATCACCAAGAGCCGAGATGGGCAGCGGCGCCACTGCCGCATCTCGGTCGCCCCCCTCAAGGACGCGACGTCGTGGCTCGAGCTCTATCGCCAGCACTGGGAAGAGCAGTTCGACAACCTCGGCAGCTACCTCGCGACCATCCACCAGCCCTCGCACGAGGGCACATCACGCAAGGAGACCCCGTCATGAGCACGTCCACCGAACACAGCCGCCACGGGCGCCCACGAGCGCGCCACCATCACCACCGACGGATCGGAGATGGTCATCACCCGCACCTTCCCCGGCACCGCAGAACTCGTCTTCGAGGCCATGACCAACCCCGAGCACATCCGCAAGTGGTGGGGCGCCGGCCACGGCACGATGACCGTCTGCGAGGTCGACCTTCGCGTCGGCGGCGCCTGGCACTTCGCCCAGACCGCCGGATCCACCGGCGACGAGGTGTCCTTCTCGGGCCACTACAAGCAGATCGACCGCCCGGGACGCCTCGTGCACACCGAGCGCTTCGACAACATCGACAGCCCCTACTCCGTCATCGACACCACGTACACCGAAGACGCGGGGAAGACGACGTTGCGGGCCACGATCACCTACGACTCCCCCGAGACCGTCCAGATGGTCCTCGACTCCGGCATGGAGAGCGGCATGCAGGCCTCCTACGACGCCATCGACGACGTCCTCGCCGAACTCG
>CAWEDC010000021.1:0-77795 GCA_963807825.1 uncultured Actinomycetota bacterium | reverse complement strand
TGACCCACCGATGGTGCCCGGCCCCACGACCGACCCGGACCCGCTACTGGACGAGCCGGAGCCGGCTCGGGAGCGGCGTGGGAGTGGGGGCGTTCGGCACAGGTGCACCTACACCGCCGCCCGACGGAGCCGCCGCCGGGGTTGACGACCGAACCAGGGATCGAGCCCGGGAGCGCCGGCCGGTCGACCTGAACCCCGGACCCCTGACCCATCTGGCCGCCGTTGATGTTGATGACGATGCTCGCGACCTGGGGGCCGTCGCCGCACGAGACGCGCGGCATCTGCGGGAGGTGTAGCCGCCGTTGCCGGTGGTGATGACGGGGGTGTCGCCGCTGGCGGTCTTCTGGTCGCTGCTCGTGAGCTCGAGCAGCTTGCCGAACGCCTGGAGCGCAGCACCGGTCGCCTTCACCCACGGGATGACGACCCCGCGAAGGTAGGCCGCGAACGCTGCGGCGAAGCCGGTCCATGACATCGCCTCGAGGGCGGTCGCGAGAGCCGCGAGAGCCGTGGCGATGGTCGTGCAGGCCTGCGCGGCCTGGAGCATCCGGCTGGCAGTGGTGTCGAGCCCGTCGACATCAGCGCCCTGGAAGCCGGACATCAGGAGCTCGCCTGGCGCTGCATCTGGGCGCGGCGGCCGAGCTCGTCGGCGTTGCCCTGGAGGTTGTCCATGGCCCGGTTGAGCTCGGGTCGCAGGCTGCCGTCCCAGTCGCCCATGAAGCGCTGCGAGTCAGCGCCCTCCCAGACGACGGAGTCGAGCAGTGCCGACACCTGGCCGACGATGCCGCGCACCTGCTCGGCGCCTTCGTTCATCCGGCGCGAGCCCTGCTCGGCCTCGTCCGGGTCCATCCCGTGGAACTTGCTGCGGTCGTAGTTCATTGCCCTCTCCTTCACCCCAAGTGGTGTTGATGGAGAAGGTAGGCAGCGAAAGGTGTCGGTGTCTGCGGCCAGAGGGGTGGAAACTTCCACCTAGTTCATCGGCAGTTTCAGTAGCAACGCTCAATAACGTTGTGGCACAACCACATTCACTACTTCGGCGTATGCCGTGTGGTCGCCTTCGCGTTGACCTCTGCCAGGTCCGCGGCAGTCACGAGACGGGTCTCAGCGGCACGCAACCCGACGGCATACCGGACGTTCTGAACCCGACCGGCGGAGATGGTGAACGGGTTGTCCCCGGCTCCGAAGGCGAGCGCGGCAACCGAGCGGATGGACTCGTCGACGCGTTGTGGGCGTTCGAGGTTCCAGGCGTAGCCGTGCCACTCGCGGACGCGTTCGTAGATCTCGCGGTTGGAGGGCGGGCGGGGGTAGTCGTCGAGTCCGGTGAGCCATGGTTCGGCGAGCGCGAGGGCGACGAACCATTCCTTGGTCCATCGTTCGAGTCGCGGTGCCGGTGCAGTGGCCGTCGAGTCCGGGTCGTGCACACGCGCCGGGGGAGGAGGTTGCTCCTCATCGCCCACCTGCGCGATGTCGATCTCGAGGGTCAGGTCGCTGAAGCCTCCAGCGGGGTCGGCCAGACCGCGCAGGACGAGCAGTTGGTTCTCGCCCTCATCGAGCAGGGCCGACATGCCCGTCCCCAGGGCCACCCGACGGGCACCGCCGGGAGCGTCGAAGAGGCTGGACAGCTGGGCCTCGGTCGAGCCGTGCCACCGCAGCCGCACGACCTCTTCACCGACGACGACCTCGGCCACGACGCGCGAGACGTGCGGTGCGACGTCGGGCAGGTCCAGGGCGGTGGTGCGCAGCTGGGCGTCGCGCATCGGCGTTGGCGAGTTCGGCGCTCGGCGCGCGCCCCACAAGGAGGGTCTCGCCCGAACCGAGCACCGTCGGCTGAACGCCCCCACCCCGCACCATCACTCTGAGCACGCGCTGATCCTGTCACAGGGCTATCGACGCCGCCCTCCCTCGCTGCTAACGTCGAAAGGTTCGACATCCCGGCCGACCACAGGCCCCTCCCGGACCTCACGTCGGTGACAACCGACGTGGACTGAGGTGCACTGAAGTGTTGACGCGACCACGAACCATTCACGCAGTCACCGCCGCCGTGTCTGCGCTCCTGCTCCTCGCGGGCATGGGGCAGGCCTCTGCTGCCGGTCCGCGCTACGTCGCCGGTGCTGCGGGCGGCGGGGACGCCTACTTCCCGATGGCGGGCAACGGGGGGTACGACGTCAGCCACTACGACCTCGACCTCACCTACACCCCGCCGCAGGCGTCGCCCGCGCCGCTCACGGGCCAGTTGCGAGGCGTCGCCACCATCGATCTCGTGGCCACGGCCAACCTCGACCGTTTCAACCTCGACCTGCGTGGTCTGGACGTGAGCGCGGTCAAGGTCAACGGCAAGGTGGCCGCCGAGGTGCCTGCTCCTGCGCCGGGGGTCGAAGTCTCGGGGGCGGCCTACTGGCAGACGCAGAACGACGCGGACCGCGCCTGGGAGCTCACCATCCAACCCCGGCCGAAGCTCAAGGCCGGCCAGCGGGCGCAGGTCGTCGTCACCTATGGCGGGGAGACCGGCCGGCCCACGGACATCGAGGGCACGCTGTACGGCTGGGTCACCACCCGTGACGGTGCCATGGTCGTGGGTGAGCCCGAGGGATCGATGACGTGGTACCCGGTGAGCGATCTTCCAAGGGACAAGGCGACCTACTCGTTCGAGATCACCGTTCCCGAGGGCAAAGTGGCGGTGGCCAACGGTCTGCCCGCGGGTCCTCCGGTCACGTCGGGTGGGTGGACCACGTGGGCTTGGGATGCCCCGGACGAGCAGGCAAGCTATCTCACGACCGCGTCGGTAGGCGACTATGACCTGCGCACGTCCGAGACCTCCAGCGGTCTCCCCATCATCGACGCGGTCGACGACGCACTCCCGCCGGCCAACCTCGCTGCGACGAACGCGACCCTGGCCCGGCAGGCCGAGATGATCGCCTTCTTCGAGGAGACGTTCACGCCCTATCCGTTCGTGGCGTTCGGATCGATCGTCGATGACGACAGCGTCGGCTATGCGCTCGAGACCCAGACCCGGCCCGTCTACTCGCGGATCGCGCGACAGGGCACGGTGGCGCACGAGCTGGCCCACCAGTGGTTCGGCAATGCCGTGAGTCCCGAGCGCTGGCAGGACATCTGGCTCAACGAGGGTTGGGCGACCTACAGCGAGTGGCTGTGGTCCGAGCACGACGGTGGCGACAGCGCTCAGGACAGCTTCGAGGCCGTGATGCAGACCCCCGCGAACGACGACTTCTGGCAACTGGACATCTCTGACCCGAAGCCCCTGAACCTCTTCCTGAGTCCGATCTATGACCGTGGTGCCGCGACCCTGCATGCCCTCCGGTTGCAGGTCGGTGACGACGCCTTCTTCGCCGGCACCCGCGAGTGGCTCACGCGCTACGACGACGGCACGGGAACGACAGAGGACTTCGAGGCAGTCTTCGAGGAGGAGACGGGGCAGGACCTCGGCGCCTTCTTCGACACCTGGCTCCGCACACCGGCACGCCCCGCCGTTCCGTAGGCGGAAGCCCGCAGCCGACCCCGGTGCCGTGGGATCTCGGCGCGACACGTGGGGCCTCTCTGGTTACTGTTGTGTGGTCACGCCGTTGGGGGCTGTGGACAACTCGCCGGGCGACATGACGATCTTTGCTTCCATGGGTGGTGGCGGCCGGGGCTGATTCGCACTCTGCTGACGAAACGAGAACGCACACCGTCGACGTGCGGTGAGGGGAGGGCGACATGGATGCAGTGCGCACTGTTGAGACCGAGGTCCGAGAGCTCATTCGACGCTCCGGGCTCGACCCCGCGCGCGAGCCCAAGGCCGTGCAGCGGCTGGTTCGCGACGCCGTCGCCGACTACGACCAGCGTTCGATGCACGGCGGTATGCCGGTCCTCGCGGACGTGGCGCAGGCCGAGAAGTCGGTGTGGGACACCGTCGCCGGCTTCGGTCCGCTGCAGAAGTACTTCGACGACCCGACCATCGAGGAGATCTGGATCAACGAGCCGACCCGCGTCTTCATCGCCCGGGGCGGTGTCGCTGAACTGACGACCACGCTGCTCACGGGTGACGAAGTGCGTGATCTCGTCGAGCGAATGCTCAAGTCATCGGGCCGGCGCGTGGACCTCTCCAGCCCGTTCGTCGACGCCGTCCTGCCCGACGGTTCGCGACTCCACGTGGTCATCCCTGACATCACCCGTGAGCACTGGCACGTCAACATCCGAAAGTTCATCGTCAAGGCCGACAGCCTCGACGACCTCGTCCGCCTGGGGACGGTGACGCGGCAGGCCGCGACCTTCCTCGACGCGGCCGTGGCGTCCGGTCTGAACGTCCTGGTCGCCGGCGGAACTCAGGCTGGCAAGACCACCATGCTCAACTGCCTTGCCTCGGCAATCCCTGCTCGTGAGCGAGTCGTCACCTGCGAAGAGGTCTTCGAGCTGAAGATCCCGATGCGCGACGTGGCCTCGATGCAGTGCCGCCAACCGTCGCTCGAAGGCACGGGCGAGGTGCCGCTGCGCCGACTCGTCAAGGAGGCGCTGCGCATGAGGCCGTCACGGATCATCGTCGGCGAGGTCCGCCAGGCCGAGAGCCTCGACCTCCTCATCGCGCTCAACAGTGGCTTGCCGGGCATGTGCACCATCCACGCCAACAGTGCGCGCGAGGCGATCACCAAGATGTGCACGCTGCCCCTCCTGGCCGGTGAGAACGTCGGCAGTCGCTTCGTGGTGCCGACCGTCGCGGGCTCGATCGACATCGTCATCCATGCCGCCCTCGAACGTGACGGCACCCGCCGCATCCGCGAGATTGCCGCAGTGCCAGGACGGGTCGAGGGCGACATCATCGAGATCGCCGACCTCTTCGTCCAGAGGGGCGGCCAGCTGGTGCGCGCTGACGGCTACCCGCCTCACCGCGACCGCTTCGAGCGGGCGGGATACGACCTTCCGGCCCTGCTCGCTCAGGAGCCAGCGTGACGGGGGTCGTCCTCGGACTTCTCTTCGGCACCGGGCTGTTCTGCATCTGGTGGAGCTTCTGGGTGCGCGACGAGGACCCCGACCGAGTGTCCGAGTCGCCCAAGCTGATCAGGATCCTTCGGGACGATCTGGTGCAGGCCGGTTACCCCACGGTGACGCCCCGCGCCCTTCTCGTGGGGTGCAGCGCAGCCTTCCTTCTTGTCTTTCTGTTCGTGTATGCCGTTGTCGGCGTTCCAGCGATCGGCTTCTGCTTCGGCCTCATGGCCGCCTGGGGTCCCTACGCATTGGTGCGCATGCGAGCGCGCAAGCGTCGCAACCGTTTGCGTGACCTGTGGCCCGACGCCGTCGACAACATCACCTCCGCCGTTCGCGCGGGTCTGTCCCTTCCGGAGGCGGTCTCGCAGCTCGGCCTTCGGGGTCCCGAGGAGCTGCGTCCGGCCTTCCAGGCGTTCGCGCAGGACTATCGCATCACCGGACGATTCCACGACTGCCTCGACCGACTCAAGGAGCGGCTCAGCGACCCCGTCGCCGATCGGCTCATCGAGTCGCTGCGCATCGCACGCGAAGTCGGTGGGAGCGACCTCGGTCGGCTGCTGAGGACGTTGTCCGTGTTCCTGCGCGAGGACTCGCGGACCCGCTCCGAGCTTGAGACCCGCCAGTCCTGGACGGTCAACGCGGCCCGGCTCGCGGTGGCAGCGCCGTGGATCATCCTCGCGATGCTCTCGACGCGACCGCAGTCGGTGCAGGCCTACTCCACAGGGACCGGTGCCCTGGTGCTCTTGTTCGGGGCAGCAATGACAGGAGTCGCCTACTGGATCATGGTCCGGATCGGTCGCCTTCCCGAGGACGAGCGGGTGCTGCGATGACTGACCTCGCGCGCTCCGGTGCCATCCTCGGATTCCTGACAGGTCTCGGGCTGCTCTTGACGTGGTTCGGCCTGCCGCGTCATCGACGGGCGGGCCTGGCGGATCGAGTCCTGCCCTACCTGAAGGACACCCCTCGCCCCTCGAACCTCCTCGCCGCAGACGTGCAGACCAAGGGTGTCTTCGGGACACTGTTCGCCCCGGTCGTCGGTGAACTCTCGGGGTACGTCGAGCGGATCATGGGGGGCGCGGCCTCCGTTCGCCGCCGGCTGCTGCGGGCCGGTCTTGCCCCGGACATAGACAAGTTCCGGGCCCAGCAGGTCATCTGGGGAGTGGCGGGCGGGCTCACCATGCTCGCCCTGGGCACCCTGTCGGCTGTCAGTCGTGGCTCGAGCCCCATCCTCGTCGTCCTCCTCACGACGATCGGCGTCGCGTTGGGGATGGTGAGTGCCGACTGGTTCCTCAGTCACCGCGCCAACAAGCGCGAGGAGAGGATGCTGGCCGAGTTCCCCACGGTCGCGGAGCTCCTCGCCCTGGCCGTGGGGGCAGGCGAGGGTGCGGTCGGTGCCCTCGAGCGGGTGTGCCGGTTGTCCCGTGGCGAACTCTCCGATGAACTGCGTCGCTGCCTCGGCGACGCCCGTGCAGGGGCCAGCCTTCCAGTCGCTCTTCAAGGCCTCGCCGACCGGACCGGCCTCATGAGCCTCACCCGCTTCGTCGACGGCATCGTCATTGCGGTTGAACGCGGCACCCCCCTCGCAGATGTCCTGCGTGCCCAGGCTCAGGACGTGCGCGAAGAGGGTCGTCGCGCAGTCATGGAGGCGGGGGGCAAGAAAGAGATCGCCATGATGGTGCCGGTCGTCTTTCTGGTGCTCCCCATCACTGTTCTCTTCGCTGTCTATCCAGGCTTTTCCTTCCTCAACTTCTCGATGTGACACCACTGAAAGGCAGCACCATGCAGACCATCCAACGATCGCTCGTCCGCGCACAGCTCGCGGCCATGGACCTCGCCGACCACGCTGGGCGAAGGCGCGAGCGAGGTGACGTCCCCGGTTGGGTTCTCATCACCCTCATGACAGCGGGTCTCGTCGCCGTTCTCTGGACCGTGGCAGAGGACCAGCTCCAGACCCTGTTCCAGCGGGCCATGGACAGCGTGTCCCGCTGACATGAGCGCGCTCGTCCGTCGGGACGAGCGCGGGTCGGCCGTGGCGGAGTTCGTCATGGTCTCGGGGCTCGTCGTGTTCCTCTTCATGTCGGTCTTCCAGCTCGGGCTCGTCCTCCACATTCGCAACACCCTCATCTCCTGCGCGAGCGAGGGTGCGCGGCTCGGCGCGCGGGCCGATGCGGACCCGGGCATGGGGGCCGTCCGCACGCGCGAGCTCATCGAGTCGTCGCTGGCCGACGACTACGCAGACAACGTGACGGTGGGGACCGGAGTCGTCGGGGGAGTGCAGGTCGTCGAGGTCCACGTCCGCGCACCGTTCCCCGTCCTCGGGCTCCTCGGCCCCGACGGGCAGCTGGATGTCACCGGACGCGCGTTCCTGGAGCGACAGTGAGGGGGCGGTCAGGATGAGCAGCCTCTGGTGGCGTGAGCGCTGGGCCCGATCCCGCGGCGAGGAGGGAACCGCGATCATCGAGTTCATCTTCCTCGGCGTGCTCATGCTCGTGCCCCTGATCTATCTCGTCATGACGCTCGCGAGGATCCAGGCGGGCTCGTATGCCGTGACCACTGCCGCGCGCGAAGCCGGTCGGGCCTACGTGACGACGGCGACCGGACAGGACGCCAATGGACGTGCCAATGCCGCAGCGGGCATCGCCTTCGCGGATCAGGGCTTCAGCGGGATGGGGTCGCTCGAGGTCTCCTGCTCAACGTCGCCGTGCCTCACACCAGATGCGCGGATCGAGACGACGGCTCGGGTCACCGTGCCCCTACCGCTCATCCCGGCCTTCGCGCGCGACGTCGTCCCTCTCGAGATCCCCCTCTCCGCGAGCCACCTCTCCACCGTCGACCGCTTCCGAGGCGCGCCATGACCAGGCGAGCCAACTTCGCGCGAACTCGTTTGTGGCGCAGCCCTCCTCGGCGCGACGAGGACGGTCGCGTCATGCTGCTCATCCTCGTGTTCACGATGATCTGCATCCTGCTCATCACCGGAATCATCGCCGTCACGTCCATCCACCTGTCGCGGATGAAGCTGCTCGACGTCGCTGACGGTGCGGCTCTGGCGGCGGCCAACGCGCTCGACGACTCGGCCTACGGAGGAGGTGTCGGTGAGGCGGTGCCGCTGAGCAACGCCACGGTCCGTGAGACCGCAGGTGCCTATGTCGCGAGCCGCCCCATGCCTGCGGGGATGGCGCAGTGGGGGCTGGGCGGCGAGACAGGTACGCCGGACGGTGAACTCGCCGTCGTCCACATGTCCTGCGTCGCGGAGGTGCCCTTCATCGGGTGGATGCTCGGCGACGGCGTTCGCGTCAATGTCGTGTCACGGGCGCGCGCCGACCTCGAGTGAGGCGCAACTCAGGGCCTCGGTCGCCTCGGGAGCACGAACTCGGGCACGACCCAGTCGGGCCGGAGCGCCAGCGCCGTGCGGAGTGCTCGTCGTCTTGTCATCGGGTCGGCAAAGCCCCAGGCCTCGGGGTCGTGGAGTGCGTTGAGGGCGTTGTTGATGTTGCTCCGCATGGACTTCGAGAGGTCCAAGGTGCCCCCGTTCGCGCACGCGAGGAGGCTGACCGTGTCCTGGAGGTGTCGCTGGCGATTCGCCGATGACGTATGAAAGGCAGCGCCCTTCAAGGACAGGGCTGACTCGAGATCGGGGACCCGCAGGGTCTCACCGCCAGGCGTCGCGTAGGTGATGGTGCGATTCAAAGCAGATCGTGAACCCGGTACCGAAAGCACCGCGCGACCTCCGAACCGCACCGTTCTGCCCTCCGGCGCCATGAGGTCAACGATCGCCGTGCCGCGCCGCGTGAACCTGTGCAACGGTGCTCGCTCATCGAGGGGCTCGTGCCTGAGATATCCCAGGGTCGCCAGTGTGGCGACCGCATCGGAATAACTTCCCGCTCGAAGCTCGACGACGATGTCAGCATCGTCCGTTGGTCGGGCATAGCGGATTCCGGCGAGTTGAGCGTGGACGTGCACCATCAGCCCCCCAACGAGCACCCAACGCTCCGCCGGAAGTGCACCAGCGATCTCGTCGAGTCGGTCGAAGACGTCAGGCATTGCGCGCCCGCCGTTCCAGTTCTCCTGCGGCCGCAGCGCTCTGGCGGGCATCGCCCAGCAGGTAGGTGTCCAAAAGGATGCGGGAGACGCGTTCGTCCACGACATCGCGCTCTGTGACGCCGAGGTTCCCGTCGGCATCCAGGACGACGTCGTGGGCGAGCTCCCACTCGTCCAGGTCGGCAGTCTGGACGAAAGTCAGCCAGTCCTCTCCAGCGACCATTCCGAGCAATTCCGTGTCGGCCGCGGACGGCCCGAGGCGGGTCATGTCGTGGGTGACGGCGCCGCGATAACGGGCCCACGAACCCAGGCCGCCCGCCGCGTGCGCCATCTGACCTGCCGACATGGTGCGCAGTCTCGCCCGCAGCCGGGAACGTTCGGAGCCCGACACTTCGGTCGTCTGCCCTTCGGACAACAGGTCCAGGGCAGCCGAGCGAGTTCGGGTTGTCCACGTGCGACCGCGACCGAGGGAGCGGCTCCACGCCCGTGCCGCCACATCATCGATCGTCACGATCCGTCCGTGTCGGCGATGCCCAGCGAGAGCTCCACCGTGCAGGGCCAACTGCACGAACCTCTCCGTGCGTGATGCCTGCTCGGCCACTTGAGCCACGGTCAACTCCATGACACATATATTCGCTCAGGCGAACTATTGTGTCAATGGCAACACGACAGCCTGACCTGGCTCACATCCCTGCACGGGTCCCTGCGGCGCGCCATGATGAGCGGGTGGACATCCAGCGATTTGCCCGCCCCTGGCACATCGTCACTGCAGTTGTGGTCTGGGCCGCCCTGATCTTCCAGTTCATCCTCATCGTTCGCGGGGGAGTGGTCCTCGACGAGACCGCACCGGTCCCGCTCGCGACACGCCTCATCCGCTTCATCTCCTACTTCACCGTGCTCACCAACATCCTCGTCGCCGCGACGGCCACGACGTTGGCCCTGCGCCACGACTCAACGGGCCACTGGTGGAAGGTGCTGCGCCTCAACGCGATCGTCGGCATCGCCGTCACCGGCCTCGTCCACTGGTTCTTCCTCCGCCCGCTCATGAACCTCAGCGGTGGCGACTACGTCGCCGACAAACTGCTCCACGTCGTCGCACCGCTCCTCGCCGTCATCGGCTGGGCCGTGTTCGGACCTCGCGGCCGCGCGGACCGCAGCGTGCTCTGGCCCTCCCTCATCTATCTGTACTGACCCGGGACGTTGGTTGAGTGATTGCGATCCGCTGATCTGATCAGTGGCGCGGGAAGGGCCTCCCGCGGTGGAGTGGAACTGCCAAGTCACCACTTCCCCCGTAGGAGGCCCTCATGTCCCACGCTAATGCCGCTTTGACGGTTCGTCACCGGCTCAAGGTCGCTCAACTCGTCGTCGATCAGGGAGTGCCGATCAGCGAGGTCGCTGCTCGGTTCCAGTGCTCTTGGCCGACGGTGAAGCGGTGGGCTGACCGGTACGCAGCCGGTGAACCGATGACTGACCGTTCGAGCCGGCCACACGCGATGCCGGCAAAGACCTCGACTGCGACGACGAAGCGGATCGTGTCGCTGCGGCTGCGCAAACGGTTGGGCCCTGTCCAGCTCGCGGCACAGGTGGGGGTCGCGCCCTCGACGGCGCATCGGGTGCTGACCCGGTGCCGCTTGAACCGCCTCGGGCACGTGGACCGAGCCACCGGGGAGCCTGTACGCCGCTACGAACACGAGCACCCGGGCGACCTGCTGCACGTCGACGTCAAGAAGTTGGGCAACATCCCCGACGGTGGCGGGTGGCGCTTTGTGGGCCGGGCCCAGGGCGGGAAGAACCGCGTGGCCACTTCCGGTAAGCCCAAGAACGCACGCTCCCAACCGAAGATGGGTCACGCGCTGGTCCACACGGTCATCGACGACCACTCCCGCGTCGCCTACGCCGAGATCCACGACGATGAGACCGCCGTGACCGCCACCGCGGTCCTGCGCCGCGCCGTGGCATGGTTCGCGGCCCGCGGCATCACCACGCAACGGGTGCTGTCGGACAACGGCTCGCCCTACAGGTCGTTCCTGTGGCGCGATACCTGCGCCGAACTGGGCATCAAGCACTCCCGCACCCGGCCCTACCGGCCCCAGACCAACGGCAAGATCGAACGTTTCCACCGCACCTTGGCCGACGGGTGGGGGTACGCGCGCTGCTACACCTCAGAGTCCGATCGACGCCAAGCTCTGCCAGCATGGCTTCACGAGTACAACCACCACCGACCCCACACCGCCTGCGGAACAAGCCACCCATCACCCGCTTGATCAACCTGTCGGGTCAGTACATCTATCCCATCGGCTGGCTCGTCTACACGCTCGTGCGCGGCGCGATCGTCGACTGGTATCCCTACCCGTTCCTCGATGTGGGCCTCCACGGCTACCCGCGGGCCCTGCTCGCCTGCGCCGCCGTCGCCGTCCTCCTTCTCGCCCTGACCTGGGCCGCGATCAAGCTCGATCCGCGCCTCCCGGGAACCCGCGACGACGCGAGGCGAGCGGCGAGCCGTCAGCGCACGGTGAGCGGGCGGCATACGGGCACGTAGTCTTGGTTCTTGTGGCAACCGACTTCCAGCAAGAGATCAAAGACCTCCGCACGACGATGACGTCCGTGCGTGACGTCACCGACCTGACCGCACTCGAGGCGACGATCGCCGACCTCGAGGAGCAGGTGGCCGCGCCCGACCTCTGGGACGACCAGGAGAAGGCGCAGGCCGTGACCTCGCTGCTCTCTCGCGCCAAGGCCGAGTACGAGCGCGTCACCGGCATGGACACCAAGGTCGACGACCTCGAAGCCCTCGTCGAGATGGGCCAGGAGGAGAACGACGCCGAGACCCTCCTCGAGGCCGAGAAGGAACTCAAGGCGGTCCGCAAGGCCGTCGGCGAGCTCGAGGTCCGCACCCTGCTCAGCGGCGAGTGGGACGAGCGCTCCGCCGTCGTCACGATCCGCGCCGGCGCCGGTGGCGTCGACGCCGCGGACTTCGCCGAGATGCTCATGCGCATGTACCTGCGCTGGGCCGAGCGCCACGGCTACCCGACCAAGGTCATGGACACGTCCTACGCCGAGGAGGCCGGCATCAAGTCCGCGACCTTCGAGGTCAACGTGCCCTACGCGTTCGGCAACCTCTCCGTCGAGGGCGGCACCCACCGCCTCGTCCGGATCAGCCCCTTCGACAACCAGGGCCGCCGCCAGACCAGCTTCGTCGCCGTCGAGGTCATCCCGCTCATCGAGGGCACCGACAGCATCGAGATCCCCGAGAACGACCTCAAGATCGACGTCTTCCGCTCCTCGGGCCCGGGTGGTCAGTCGGTCAACACCACCGACTCCGCAGTGCGCATGACCCACCTCCCCACCGGCACCGTCGTGTCGATGCAGAACGAGAAGTCGCAGATCCAGAACCGCGCCGCCGCACTGCGCGTCATGCAGTCGCGACTGCTGCTCCTCAAGCGCGCCGAGGAAGCCGCCGTCAAGAAGGAGATGGCCGGCGACGTCAAGGCGAGCTGGGGCGACCAGATGCGGTCCTACGTCCTCAACCCGTACCAGATGGTCAAGGACCTCCGCACCGAGTTCGAGACCGGCAACCCGACCGCCGTCTTCGACGGCGACATCGACGGCTTCATCGAGGCCGGCATCCGCTGGCAGATCGCCGAGCGCAAGGCCGCTGAGTGAGTTCCTTTGCGGGACACTGAGATTCGAGACAAACGATGACGTATGCCGTGGAGTTGCCTGCCGCTGGACCCGAGGACTGGGCCGCGTGGTCGGCAGGCATCTCGGCCCGGGTCCGCGCCCTGGGCCCGAAGGAATCTGTTGAGGTGACGATCCCGTCGCTCATCCGGCCCCACGAGGTCCGCCCGAGCAAGTTCTTCGGGCTCATCCCGGCCAGTCATGAGGACACCTCGCCGTGGGTGCGGGTCCGTCGCGAGGAGAACCATGCCGTCGCCGAGTTGATCGGCAGCGAGGCCTTCGGTGGCGACTTCCTCCTCTCGCCCGACGAGGAGGAGCGGATCGCTGCGCTCGGCTGGCGGCGCCCCGGCAACGACTCGGTCGAGGCGCGCATCTGGACTCGATGGTTCCCGGACGACATCGCCGAGCGCGCCTACCTACCGCTGTCCGACGCTCAGGCGGCCGCGGACCTGGTGACTCGCACCCTGCGCGACGTCTTCCTCCTCGCGCCCGTCTGAGTCGACTCGCCAGCACACAGCCGGCGCAGGGGAGTGGGTCCGCGGCACATGGGCCACGGCGCCGGCCGCGAGGATGCTCAACGCCATGCGCCCGACAATGACGTCTCCTCGCACGGTCCTCGCGACCCTGACCGCCCTCGCCGCCACCGCCGCCCTCGTGGCAGCCGCACCCGCCGCCACTGCTGACAAGCCCGGCGGCGGGCACTGTGCCCGCCAGTCCAAGATCGCCGTCCCCGGCGCCGAGAAGCAGAAGGTGTCCTGCCTCGACGACCTCACGACCGCGGGCACCGTCCCCTCCGGCCACAGCGTGGCCGCTGACTACGCCGGCCTCCACACACCCGGCACGGTCAACCCGACGGGAGTACCCGGCATACAGGTCGATGGGTATTTCCCGGACACGTCGACGACGAACGTCAACAACGGGTGGAACCACGACAGCCAGTTCGTCCTGCGCATCCCCGACAACTGGAACGGCGGACTCGTCATCACGGGCGCGCCGGGCAACCGCACCCAGTACGCCAATGACTTCGTCTGGTCGGATTGGGTTCTCGCACAGGGCTATGCGTTCGCCAGCACCGACAAGGGCAACGTCGGGCTGAAGTTCTACGACGACGGCTCCGAGCCGGGCGGCAGTGTGCGCGAATGGAATTCACGCGTCACGCAGCTCACCCTCGCCGCCAAGCGCGTCGTCAAGCAGGTCCGCGCCAAGGCACCGCAGCACACCTGGATGGCGGGCCTGTCCAACGGCGGCTACCTCGTCCGCTGGCAGCTCGAGAACCGCCCCGACCTCTATGACGGTGGCCTCGACTGGGAAGGCACGCTGCTGCGCGCGGACGGCCCGAACCTGCTCACCTACCTGCCGACCGCGCTCAAGAACTACCCGGCGTATGCCGCGACCGGCAGTCCCGAGGCCCACGCGGCGATGATCGGGGCCGGCTTCGCACCCGGCAGCGAGTTCCTCTGGCCGTTCCACAACACGGTCTACTGGGATCTCACGCAGCGCATCTATCGCGAGGAGTTCGACCCGACCTTCGATGGCGCGACCCAGGCGGGAACCCCCTACTGCGCCAGCGGAACCCCGCAGTGCGACGCCGACTACGACTACGCGAGCCGGCCCGCTGCCGTGAAGGACGCGATGCGGTCGGTGGAGCTCACGGGCAAGATCGGCAAGCCGATGATCACGGTGCACGGCGACATGGACACGCTGCTGCCGATCGCCACGGACTCCGACGTCTATGACCAGCTCATCGACGACGCCGGAGCAGGTGCGAGCCACCGCTACTACCGCATCGAGGACGGCACCCACACCGACGCGCTGGTCCCGGCGTTCCCGGACAAGCTCCGTCCGCTGCTGCCCTGTGCCCGCGCCGGCTTCACCGCGCTCACGGCCTGGGTGCAGGAGGGGACGACCCCACCGGCCGACGCGACCGTCCCGCGCCCCACGTCGGGAGACCTGCTCAACACCTGCACCCTCTGAGCCGACACGACTTCGTGCCCGTCCTGGACACACCCGCGCGTCCGGGAAGGGCACGAAGTCGCACCCGCGTCGTCAGTCGATGGGCTGCTCGAGGCCGAGCGGGTCCTTCTCGTCGTGCTTGGCGACGGTCGTGCGCAGCTCCGTCTGGGGCATGAGCGCGACCGCGATCAGGGTCGCCACGGTGACGACGGCGGCGATCACGAAGATGTAGCCGGTGCTGTCGCCATAGGCGTGCCGCACGATCGACAGGACGGGCTCACGCAGCTTGTCGAGGTCGAGGGTGCCGCCGCCACTGCCGCCGGCGGGCACGGGGATGCCCTGCTCCTGCATCCCCGTCGTGATGTGGTTGCCGACGCGGGTCGCGAGGATGGCGCCGAGCACGGCGATGCCGACGGTGCCGCCGAGTGAGCGGAAGAAGCTCACGACACCACTGGCGGTGCCGATCTCGTTGATGTCGACGGTGTTCTGGACGACGAGCACGAGGTTCTGCATGAGCGTGCCCTGGCCGATGCCCATGAGGACCATGTAGATCGACAGGTGCCAGATGGCCGTGGTGTGGTCGGTGAAGCCCATGAGGCCGAGGCCGAGGATGAGCAGGACCGTCCCGCCGAGCATGTAGGGCTTCCACACGCCGGTGCGGGTGATGAGCTGGCCGGACACCGTGGCGCCGACCATGCTTCCGAGGATGAGCGGCAGCATGAGCAGCCCGGCCTCGGTGGGGGAGAAGCCCTGCGCCACCTGGAAGAACTGGCTGAGGAAGACCGAGGTGCCGAACTGCGCGATGCCGACCCCGATGCTGCCGATGATGGCCAGGCTGGTGGTCCTCTCGAGGAGGATCCGGCCGGGGATGAGCGGGTCGGGGTGGCTGCGCTCGACGAGGATCAGGGCAATGACGGCCACGGCCGTGGGGACGAGGAAGTACGCCGTCTCGAGCGAGATCCAGTCGTAGCGACTGCCGGCGAACGAGACCCAGACGAGCGGCAGGCTGGCCGCGACCGAGATGAGGATGGCGCCCCACCAGTCGATCCGGACCTCGCGGCGGACGTGCTCGAGGTGGAGGAACTTCTGGAGCATGCCGAGGCCCGCGAGGGAGATGGGGACGGCGGCCCAGAAGCACCAGCGCCAGCCGACGCTGTCGACCAGAAGGCCACCGAGGAGCGGACCGGAGACGGTGGCAACAGCCATGACCGCGGCCATGTAGCCGGTGTAGCGACCACGCTCGCGCGGCGGGATGATCGAGCCCATGATGGCCTGCGACAGGGCCAGCAGGCCGCCGACGCCGAGGCCCTGGAGGCCACGGGCGGCCAGGAGTTGCGGCACGTTCTGCGCGAAGCCGGCTGCGAGAGCGCCGAACAGGAAGATGACGCCCGAGATCTGGACGAGCAGCTTCTTGTCGAAGAGGTCTGAGAGCTTGGACCAGATGGGGCTGGTCACCGTCATCGCCAGCAGGGTCGTCGTGACGACCCACGTGTAGGAGGTCTGGCTGCCCTTGAGGTCGCCGATGATCGTCGGGAGGGCGGTGCTGACGATGGTGGAGCTGACCATCGCCACGAAGAGCATCGAGAGCAGTCCGACGAGGACTTCCAGGATCTCCTTGTGGCTGAGGTCGGGTTCCTTGAACGTGGTGGCGTCAGACATGGGTGTCCTTGGTGTCCTTGTCGTGGCTGGTATCCGGGCCGCTGGGCGCCGGAACGATGTGGTTGGAGATGTCGTGGAGCAGGGCAGCGGCTTCGTTGGCCTTGGCGTCGTCCCAGTCGGTGAACTGCTCCCGCAGAGACCGCACGTATGCCGTGCGCAGGGCGACGAGGCGCTCCTTGCCTTGCGCTGAGAGCGTGATCCGCTCGGCTCGGCCGTCGTCGGGATCCTTGCGTCGGATGACGAGGCCGTCGGCGGCCAGGGAGACGAGCTGGCGGCTCACCACCGATGCACCGACGTTGAGCTGGTCCGCAATGAAGCCGGGGCGGCAGTCCCCGTGGTCGGAGAGCACCGTGAGGATGGTGACGTCGGTGCGCTTGAGGTTGCCCGGCAGCTGCACGAAGAGGTGGGAGGTCGAACGCAGCGAACGCGTGAGACGGAACAGGCTCGCGCTGAACACCTCGAAGGCGTCATCGTTCAAGTGCTTGACCATGTCAACTATTAAACACCCTGTTGGTTGCGTCAAGCAACTTGATTGCCCCGCGGTGTCCGACGTGACGCCTGGCCAACGCCGTGCCGGACGCACGAGTGTCGGGCACGCCGTCCAACCGGGGGTTGCGCTCGGCCCACAGCCGCGGAACCTATGCTCGACAGGCATCCTTCCCCCGAGCTGTGAGGCCTGACCCCAGCGCATGATTCGCTTCGACAACGTCTCCAAGGTCTATCCGAGGTCGACCCGACCTGCGCTCACCGACGTGAACGTCAACGTCGAGCGCGGCGAGTTCGTCTTCGTCGTCGGCCCCTCGGGGTCCGGCAAGTCCACGATGCTCCGACTCGCCCTGCGCGAGGAGAAGGCGACCTCCGGCACCGTCCTCGTCGCGGGCCTGGACCTCGGCACCCTGTCGGCCCGCAAGGTCCCGCGCTTCCGGCGGGGGATCGGGGCGGTCTTCCAGGACTTCCGCCTCCTGCCCGGCAAGACCGTCGACCAGAACGTCGCGTTCGCCCTGCAGGTCATCGGCAAGCCCACCTCGGCAATCCGTCAGCTCGTCCCCGAGACCCTCGAGATGGTCGGGCTCGAGGGCAAGGGCAAGCGGCTTCCGCACCAGCTCTCCGGTGGTGAGCAGCAACGCGTCGCCATCGCCCGCGCAGTCGTCAACAAGCCGCAGATCCTCCTGTGTGACGAACCCACGGGAAACCTCGACCCCAAGATCAGCCTCGACATCGTCCACCTGCTCGACCGGATCAACCGTTCGGGCACGACCGTCGTCATCGCCACCCACGACGCCGACACGGTCAACCAGATGCGTCGCCGCGTCGTCCAGCTCGAAGACGGAGTCGTCGTGCGTGATGCCGAGGACGCCGCCTATCTCGCACCGGAGGGGGACAAGTGAAGGCCGGCTTCATTGCAGGCGAGGTCTGGTCGGGCCTGCGCCGCAACCTGTCCATGGCCCTGTCCGTCATCCTCGTGACGATGGTGTCGATGTTCCTTCTCGGGATGGGGCTGCTCGCGCAGCGTCAGGCCGACACGATGAAGGGCTACTGGTACGACCGGATCCAGGTCTCGATCTACCTGTGTGCCGAGAACTCCTCCCAGCCCAACTGCCAGGGCCAGGCCGCGACCGATGCGCAGCAGGTGAGCATCGAGAACCAGCTCAAGGCCATGCCGGAGGTCAAGCAGGTCTTCCACGAGTCGGAGGCCGACGCCTTCGAGCGCTTCAAGGAGCAGTTCCGCAACAGCCCCATCACCGGCAACGTCCAGCTGGGTGACATCCCGCAGAGCTTCCGCGTCCAGCTCAAGGACCCGACGAAGTTCGCCGTCGTCACGAGTCAGTTCGAACGTGCCCCAGGTGTCGCGAGTGTCCAGGATCAGGAGAAGGTCCTCAAGCGTTTCTTCCAGATCATCAACTGGATCACCATCTTCTCCGTCTTCCTCGCCGGCCTGATGGTCATCTGCGCCACCCTGCTCATGGCGACGACGATCCGCCAGGCGGCGTTCATCCGAAGACGCGAGATCGGGATCATGCGGCTCGTGGGCGCCTCGAACTGGACCATCCGGATGCCGTTCATCATCGAGATGCTCGTCGTCGCCACGATCGGCGTGGCGCTCGCCGTGGGCATGTTGTGGCTCGGACTGCGCCTCATCTTCAACCTCGGCTTCAACCAGGTCGTCCTCAACAAGGCCCTCATCGGGGCGAGCGACGTCTGGTACTTCACCCCTTGGCTCTTCGGGGGCGTCATCGTCATCGCCGTGCTCACGAGTGTCGTGACCCTGCGCCGCTACCTGCGCGTCTGACGCGTTCCACGACCTGCCATTCGCCTGCGCGACGGCCGCCCTTGCGCGAGAATGGTGAGCCCTGCTAGGTCCTTGCTGCCGCAAGGGAGTGACTGACAATCAAGAGCTTCCCGGCACGGGAGGTTCCATTTGGGAGTGACTCGTGTTACCAATGGTGACTATGTGGCGAACCCCTGCGCCCCGAACTGCTTCCGTACGCCGCTATGCCGGCATCTCGGTTGCACTCGCGTGCTCACTAGCGTTGATGGCACCGGTCTCGGCTCTCCAAGGAGCTGACCCGGACCCGAACCAGCAAAAGCGCAAGGTCGACTCCCAGATCGGCCAGCTCCGCGAGGACCTCAGCGAGACCAACTCGAGCCTGGCAGCCGCGTTCACGGCGCTGCAGGGGACGCAGGCCAAGCTGCCCGGCGCGCAGGCCGCGCTGGTCCAGGCGCAGGGAGCAGCAGCTCGCGCCCAGACCGCCAACGCCATGGCCGCCCAGGAACTCGAGGTCGCCCAGGCCAACGAGACCAAGGCCGAGGACGAGTTGGCCGCCACGACCAAGCACATCCGCGAGAGCCGCGGCGAGGTCGCCCAGTTCGCCGCGCAGATCTACCAGGAGCAGGGCTTCGGCGAGTTCGACATGGCGATGACGTCGACGACCCCGCAGCAGTTCGCTGACCGGATCGCCCTCATCGGCACCGTCATGGACCTTCAGGGCCAGTCGATGGTGGCGCTCGCCACCGCCAAGGCCAGTCAGACCGCGCAGGAAGACCACCTCTCGGCCCTGCGCGCCGACTCCGAGGCCGCCAAGCGCAAGGCCGAGGCGTCCTTGGCCGCGGCCAACGCCGCTCGCGACAAGGCCACGGCAGCCAAGAACGCTCTCGACGCACTGGCGCGACAGCAGGCCAGCCAGGCCGCGTCCGTCCAGGCGCAGTCGATCGCCGAGCAGGCCCGGCTCAACCAGATGCAGGCCGAGTCCAAGCGACTCAGCGCCGTCATCCAGGCCCGAGCCGCTGCTGCCCTCAAGGCCGCGAAGATCGCCGCCGCAGCCAATGCCCGCGCCAAGGCAGCGGCCGCAGCCAGGGCCGCCAAGAACAACCGGCCGTCCAGCGGCGGCTCCACCAAGAACCCGCCGTCCAACGGTGGCCCGCTCAGCCCGCCCACGACCGCAGGCTGGATCAGCTCCGAGTACGGCATGCGCTTCCACCCCATCCAGCACGTGTGGCGCCTGCACAGCGGACGTGACTACGCCGCTCCGTGCGGCACGCCCGTCCATGCTGCGGCCGCCGGTGTCATCATCGAGTCCGGCTACAACACCGGCTACGGCAACCGGGTGATCGTCGACCACGGCGTCATCGGCGGCGTCGCCCTCACGACGACCTACAACCACATGGAGCGCATCAAGGTCCGCTCCGGGCGAGTCCGGAAGGGCACCGTCCTCGGCTACGAAGGAACGACCGGCAACTCCAACGGTTGCCACATCCACTTCGAGGTCTACGAAGACGGTCATTTCGTCGACCCGCGCAACTACCTCTGATCTCGAGAACGGTGCGGGGCAAACGCAGGCGCGCACACGGCATACGCTGACGTAGCCTGTGGAACTCATGCCGACGAGGAGGTGACTGCCGTGGCCGCGGCCGCAAAGAAGAAGGAAGACGATGGGCGCAAGCTCATCGCCAGCAACAAGAAGGCTCGCCACGACTACCTCATCGAGGACACCTTCGAGGCCGGACTCGTGCTCATGGGCACCGAGGTCAAGGCCCTGCGGATGGGGCGCGCGACCCTCGTCGACGGCTGGGCCAGCTTCACCGGTGACGAGCTGTTCCTCGAGGGCGTCCACATCCCCGAGTACCTGTCGGGGTCGTGGACCAACCACACGCCGCGCCGCCGTCGCAAGCTCCTGCTCAATCGCAAGGAGCTCGACCGCATCATGCACAAGACCCGCGAGAGCGGCCACACGATCGTCCCCCTGCAGCTGTACTTCAAGGACGGGCGCGCCAAGGTCGAGATCGCGATCGCCAAGGGTAAGAAGGAGTACGACAAGCGCCACGCGTTGCGTGAGCGTCAGGATCGTCGTGAGACCGAGCGCGAGCTCGGCGCAAACAGGGGGTAGTCCGTGACGGGTCGGCTTCGGATCTGGCTGGCAGGTGTCGGGGCGATGGCGGCCATCGCCCTGGGCGGTATCGCTGGTGGGGTGGCCGTCGCGTCACCCGCTGCCGACGCACCTTCGTCGCTGGTCGGGTTCCTCCCGATGGACGACGACGCCGCCAGTTTCAACGTCGCGTATGCCGTGCAGGCCGACGGTTCGATGAAGGTCACCCAGCGCATTCGCTGGGACTTCCCCGAAGGGGAGGAGCGCCACGGCATCTATCGCACGATCCAGACCCGCGCCGGCTACCAGGAGTCGACGACCCAGTACCGGCACTATGAGCTGTCCGACGTCAAGGTGACCTCACCGACGGGAGCGCCGACCGACACCGACATCTCGGACTTCGGCGCCTACGAGCAGGTGCGCATCGGCAGCGCCGACGAGACGGTCGAGGGCGTGCAGGACTACGTCCTCACCTACACCCTCGGCAACGTCATCAACGACATCGGTGACGGGACCGCAGAGCTCTACTACAACCACATCGACCCCTCGAACGAGTACGTCTACCGCAACGTCAGTGCCGACGTCACTGGGCCCGTGGCCGCGACCAAGGTGGCCTGCTACTACGGCGCGCTGCAGGAGGACACGACCTGCACCGGCACCGCGGGAGCAACGTCGAAGTTCACCATCCCCGACATCGAGCCCGGTCAGGGAGCGACCATCGTCGTCTCGTGGCCGCGCACGGCCTTTGGTGACCTGACCCCCGACCTGCGCGAGACCGAGTCCGACGGCGGGTTCGGCGGCGGCTACGGCGACCCCGGCCCGTCGCTCAGTGCGGATCAGTCGAAGTACCTCGGAGCGGCCCTCGCCGGTGGCGGCGTGCTCATCCCGCTGCTCGCCGGTGGTCTCATGGGTCTGCTCGTGTGGACCCGCGGGCGTGACGAGGTCTATGCCGGGTTGACGCCAGGGTTGACGCCCGGCGCCGGCGAGAGCGCGCCGATCGTGCGGGGGAGTGCGCCCACGATCGCGGTGCAGTTCACGCCACCCGCCGGAGTCCAGCCCGGCATGGTCGGCACGATCATGGACGAGAAGGCCGACGTCGTCGACGTCACCGCCACGCTCATCGACCTGGCCGTCCGTGGACACCTCACCCTGACCAACGAGGAGCGCGGCCGCTTCCGCAGTGACGACTGGCTCCTGACCCGGACCACGCCGCCAGCCGGTGCGGTCGCGCTGGCGCCCTACGAGCAGCAGCTCCTCGACGGTGTGTTCGCCTCGGGCAACGAGA
The DNA here is from genome assembly GCA_963807825.1 of uncultured Actinomycetota bacterium. Taxonomy (GTDB): domain Bacteria; phylum Actinomycetota; class Actinomycetes; order Actinomycetales; family Dermatophilaceae; genus Knoellia. The sequence continues at coordinate 55,841 of CAWEDC010000021.1, read as the reverse complement.
CCAGGCTGTCGGCCCTCAAGAACACGTTCGCCGGGACTCTCAAGCGGGTCCAGGCCACGATGTACACCGAAGCCGTGCAGCGCCACTGGTTCCGCCGCTCACCCGACGCCCAGCGCTCGGCATGGAGCGGTCTCGGGATCCTCCTGCTCGTCCTCGGTGGGCTCTCCCTCTTCTTCCTGACCTCCGCCCTCGGTGGACTCGGCGGCGCCAGCCTCGTCGGCATGGGCTGGGTCTTCGGGATCGGCCTCATCGTCGCCGGCCTCATCGTCCAGGCGCTGGGTCGTCGGATGGCCTCACGCACGGCCGAGGGCAGCGCCGTCCTGGCCCAGTCCAAGGGCTTCGAGCAATACATCGCCACGGCCGAGGCCAACCAGATCAAGTGGGAGGAAGCGCAGGACGTCTTCAGCAAGTTCCTGCCCTACGCCATCGTCTTCGGCCTCGCCGACCGGTGGGCCACGCGTCTTCGAGGACGTCGCCGTCGGCCGCAGCTGCTGCGGGCCACGTCATCGGGGCGCCCACCTGGTACGTCGGCTCGATGACCGGCTGGAACTTCGGCCACGTCGCCACGAGCATGGACTCGTTCTCGACGCAGGCCGCTGGCACGTTCGTCTCGACGCCCGGGTCGTCGGGTGGGTCGGGGCTCGGCGGCGGAGGCTTCTCCGGTGGCGGCGGGTTCTCCGGCGGAGGCGGCGGAGGCGGTGGCGGCGGCTCCTGGTAGCCGCACGTCGATCACGTAGCACGTTGGAGTCTCGAGCATCACGATGCACGCTCAGTTGCTCCTTCGTCGCAAACGCGCGCATCACGGCATTCACGTCGTCAGGCTCAGTTTGCTCCTTCGTCGCAAGCATTCCACCCTCAGGGAGGTGGTCGGCGCTCCCTCAACGTGATCTTCTGGAGGGCATGACCAAGAAGATCGCATTCCTGACCGCACCCGAGGGCATCGAGCGAGTCGAGCTCACCGACCCATGGGACTCGGTGACCGAGGCCGGCCACTCGGCCACCCTGCTGAGCACCGAGTCCGGCACCGTGCAGACCTACGACCACCTCGACAAGGCCGAGACCCGTCCGGTGGACGGCCTCGTGAAGGATGCCTCGGTCGACGACTACGACGCCCTGGTCCTGCCCGGAGGCGTGGCCAACCCGGACGCCCTGCGCGGCGACGCGGACGCCGTGGCCTTCGTCAAGGCGTTCGTCGAGTCGGGCAAGCCCGTTGCGGCCATCTGCCACGCACCGTGGACCCTGATCGAGGCAGGAGTCGTCCAGGGGCGCACCCTCGCCTCGTGGCCCAGCCTCCAGACCGACCTGCGCAATGCCGGGGCGACCTGGCAGGACGAGGAGGTCGTCATCGACGCCAACCTCATCACCAGCCGCAACCCCGACGACATCCCCGCCTTCACCCAGGCGCTGCTCGACGCGCTCGGCTGAGCCCTGCGCACACGACGAAGGCCGGCCACCCGTGAGGGTGACCGGCCTTCGCTGGCGTAACGCGTCAGTTCTTGAACGCGTCCTTGACCTTCTCGCCAGCCTGCTTGAGGTCGCCCTCGGTCTGCTGGGCCTTGCCCTCGGCTTCGAGGCGCTCGTTGTCGGTGACGTCACCGACCTGCTCCTTGCCCTCGCCGACGACCTTGTCCTTCATGTTCTCGATCTTGTCTCCGATACCCATGGTGAATCTCCTTGGTTGTGCGGATGGTGATCTGCATCGAGCAAACGCCGCTTCTTGACGATCGATGCCTCTTCAGGCTAACCCTTCAGGACGAGAAGTAGGTCCCCACCCTCGACCTGTTGATGGCCACCGATGGCGAGGCGCTCCACCGTTCCGGCGATGGGGGCGGTGATGTTGGCTTCCATCTTCATGGCCTCGATCGTCGCCACGACGGCGCCGACCTCGACGGTGTCGCCCTCGGCGACGGCCGGGGTGACGACGCCCGCGAAGGGTGCAGGAATGTGGGTGGCGTTGCCAGGTTCGGCCTTCTCGGCAGCCTTGACATCCACCTGAATGGCGTTGTCGCGCACCGTGATCGGACGGAACTGACCGTTGAGGGTGCACATGACGGTGCGCATGCCCTTGGCGTCCGCGTCACCGATCGAGGACACCCCGAGAAGCAGCCGCTTGCCGGCCTCGATCTCGACTTCGTACTCGCGGTCCTGGTCGAGTCCGTGGAGGAACTCGACCGTGCCGAGGACGGACAGGTCGCCGTAGCGCTCGCGCGACAACAGGTAGTCCTTCGTCGGTCCCGGGAAGAGCAGCTCGTTGAGCGTGGCGCGTGGGCTGTCGTCGAGCGCCTGCTCCTGCTCGGGCGTCAGCTCGGTGACGCGCGGCTTGCCCTTGCGACCCTGGAGGGCCTTGGTCCGGAAGGGCTCGGGCCAACCGCCGGGCGGGTCGCCGAGCTCACCCTCGAGGAAGCCGATGACCGAGTCAGGGATGTCGTACTTCGTGGGGTTCTGCTCGAAGTCGTCCGGATCGGCTCCTGCCCCGACGAGGGCGAGGGCGAGGTCGCCGACCACCTTGCTGCTCGGGGTGACCTTGACGAGATTGCCCAGGATCCGGTTGGCGGCGGCATACATGTCCTCGATGTCCTCGAAGCGGTCGCCGAGGCCGAGAGCGATGGCCTGCTGGCGCAGGTTCGAGAGCTGACCACCGGGGATCTCGTGGAAGTAGACGCGACCGGTGGGGGAGGGCAGTCCGGACTCGAAGGGGGCGTAGAGCTGGCGCACGGCCTCCCAGTAGGGCTCGAGCGCAAAGACGTTGTCGATGTCGAGACCGGTGGGACGGTCGGTGCCGTCGGTCGCCGCGACGAGGGCCGACAGGGACGGCTGACTCGTCGTCCCGGCCATGGCGGCGCAGGCTGCGTCGACCGCGTCCACGCCGGCGTCGATGGCCGCGAGCAGGGTGCCGATCTGGCCGCCGGCGGTGTCGTGGGTGTGGAGGTGGACGGGCAGGTCGAAACGCTCCCGGAGCGCGGTGACGAGCGTGCGAGCCGCCGGGGCGCGCAGAAGCCCAGCCATGTCCTTGATCGCCAGCACGTGCGCGCCGGTGTCGACGATCTGCTCGGCAAGCCGCAGGTAGTAGTCGAGCGTGTAGAGCTTCTCCGCGGGGTCGCTGAGGTTGCCGGTGTAGCAGAGCGCGACCTCGGCGACGGCGGTGTCCGTCGCGAGGACGGCTTCGACGGCGGGACGCATCTGGCTCACGTCGTTGAGTGAGTCGAAGATGCGGAAGATGTCGAGCCCGGTGCGGGCCGCCTCCTGGACGAAGACGTCCGTCACCTTGGTCGGGTAGGGCGTGTAGCCCACCGTGTTGCGACCGCGCAGCAGCATCTGCAGCGGGATGTTGGGCATGGCTTCGCGCAGGAGGGCGAGCCGCTCCCACGGGTCCTCACTGAGGAAGCGCAGTCCCACGTCGTAGGTCGCTCCGCCCCACGCCTCCATCGACAGCAGCTTCGGGGGTGAGCCGCGAGACGTGGCCGGCGACGTGGAGCAGGTCGCGGGTGCGCATGCGGGTTGCGAGCAGTGACTGGTGGGCGTCGCGGAAGGTCGTGTCCGTGACGGCCACGTCGGTGCGCTCGCGCAGCTGGCGGGCGAACTGGGCCGGCCCGACCCGCTGGAGCAGGTCGCGCGAGCCGGGCGGGATGGGTGCGTCAAGGTCGAGGACGGGCAGCTTGGTGCGTGGCCGCAAGGTCGTGCGAGCAGGACCGTTCGGCTGGTTGACCGTGAGATCGGCGAGATAGGTCAGCAGCTTGGTGCCGCGGTCGGCGGGCGTGCGGGCCGTGAGCAGCTCGGGGCGCTCGTCGATGAACGACGTCGTGGCCTCGCCCGCCTGGAACACGGGGTCGGCGAGCACTCCCTCGAGGAAGCGGATGTTGGTGGAGACTCCGCGAATTCGGAACTCCGCCAACGCCCTTCGCGCTCGGCGCACCGCCATGGGGAACGACCGCCCGCGACAGGTGAGCTTGACGAGCATCGAGTCGAAGTGGGCCGAGACCTTGGCACCGACGAAGACCGTGCCACCGTCGAGGCGCACCCCGCCACCGCCAGCCGACCGGTAGACGGTGATGGTGCCGGCGTCGGGCCGGAACCCGTTGGACGGGTCCTCCGTGGTGATCCGGCACTGCAGGGCGAAGCCGCGAACGACGATGTCCTCTTGGCGCAGGTCGAGGTCCTCGAAGGTCTCGCCCGAGGCGATGCGCATCTGCGAGATCACGAGGTCGACGTCCGTGACCTCTTCGGTGACGGTGTGTTCGACCTGGATGCGCGGGTTCATCTCGATGAAGACGTAGCGCCCGTCCTTGCCGAGGAGGAACTCGACGGTGCCGGCGTTGACGTAGCCGATCCCTCGCGCGAAGCGCACCGCATCGGCACACATCTGCTCGCGGGTCGCGGGGTCGAGGTTGGGCGCCGGCGCGATCTCGACGACCTTCTGGTGGCGGCGCTGCACCGAGCAGTCGCGCTCGAAGAGGTGGAGGATCCCGGTGTCGCCGTCGATCGTGCCGGTGCCGTCACTGAGGATCTGGACCTCGATGTGCCGCGGGTCGATGACGGCTTCCTCGATGTAGAGCGTCGGGTCGCCGAACGCCGCGTCAGCCTCTCGCTGGGCCGCCTCGAGTGACTCGCGCAGGTGAGCGGCGTCGTCGACACGGCGCATGCCTCGCCCGCCACCGCCGGAGACCGCCTTGACGAACAGCGGGAAGCTGAAGTCCGCAGCGGCAGCCTCGAGCGCGTCGAGGTCGGTCCCGGCCTCGGATCCGCGCAGCGTCGGCAGTCCCGCCTCGCGCGCGGCGGCGATGGCCTTGGCCTTGTTGCCGGTGAGGTGGAGGACCTCGGGCGGCGGGCCGATGAAGGTGATGCCGTGAGCGGCCGCTTCTTCGGCGAGCAGCGGGTTCTCGGAGAGGAATCCGTAGCCGGGGTAGATCGCGTCGGCGCCGCAGTCGACGGCGACCTGCACGATGTTCTCGTGGTCGAGGTAGGCCCGGACGGGGTGCCCCTCCTCACCGATCTGGTACGACTCGTCCGCCTTGAGCCGGTGCTCGGAGTTGCGGTCCTCGTGGGGGAAGACGGCAACCGTCTTCGCGCCGAGTTCGGTGGCGGCGCGGAACGCCCGGACGGCGATCTCGCCTCGGTTGGCGACAAGGACCTTGCGGAACACGGCATACCTCCGTGGGGGTGGCGGACGGTCGCCCAAAATCCTAGTGATCGCCCACGAGGTGAGACGGTCTGCTCAGAGTTCGGACCTGTTCGCCTTCTCGACGCGCGCCATTCACCGGATCGGGGCAGGGTGATGGACATGCGACGTATGCCGTTCCCTCGCCCTGCCGTCCTTCTCGCCGCGCTGCTCGGCGCCGGTCTCGCTGCCGCACCGGCCGCTTCCGCGGCCGGCTCGCCAGCCGCCCAGGCGCAGGTGACTTCGGTCGTGGCACAGGCGCCACGCTCCAGCGTGCAGCCCCTCGAGCGGGCTCACGCCCACAACGACTACGAGCACGACCGGCCGCTCCTCGACGCCCTCGACCACGGCTTCACCTCGGCCGAAGCAGACGTCTGGCTCGTCGACGGTGAGCTCTACCTCGGCCACGACGGCCCTGACCTCAACCGCACTCTGCAACGCCGAGTACCTCGCACCCGCTCGCGCAGCGGTTCCGCGAGAACGGTGGCGCGATCCACCCGCAGTGGCGGGCCGACTTCCGCCTGCTCATCGACGTCAAGAGCAACGGCACCGCAGCCTGGCCGGTCATCGAAAAGCAGCTCGCGGCATACCCGCAGCTGTTTTCTGCGTCCCGTCAGGGACGGGTCCACGAGCGTGCGGTGACCGCCGTCATCTCGGGCAACCGCGACCTCCCGGCGATGCAGGCCGCGACGACGCGGTTCTCGTTCTACGACGGTCGGATGAGCGACCTCGGCGGGCCGCTCACGTCCAGCCTCGTGCCGCTCATCAGTGACAACTGGACGAAGTTCTTCACGTGGCGCGGTGTGGGCGAGATGCCAGCGGCCGAGCGCGCCAAGCTCCACGAGATCGTTGCCACCGCGCACGCCAACGGTCAGCAGGTGCGCTTCTGGGAGACGCCTGACCTGGCGCTGCCCAACCGCGAGGCGGTCTGGCGTGAACTCGTCGCCGCCGACGTCGACGTCCTCAACACCGACGACCTTGCTGCGCTGCAGGCCTTCCTGCTCGCCGAGGACCCGGCCGAGCAGAGTGCAGCGCGCGCGGCCTGAGAACTGGCAGCCCCGACAGACCTAGGAAGCTGCGGCGTCCTCGAGGATGTCGGGGGCGTTCTGCACGACCCACACCATGAGTGGGTTGAGCAGGGCCGCGAGCTCGAGTCCGCGCGGCGTGAGGGAGTACTCGACATGCGGTGGCACAACCGGGCGCGCGTCGCGCAGGACGAACCCGTCGGCGACGAGGGTGCGCAGCGTCTGGGCGAGCATCTTCTCGCTGACCCCTTCGGCGCGGCGCCGCAGCTCACTCCAGCGCAACGGCTCGCCGTCGCCGAGCGAGAGCAGGATCAGCAGTCCCCACTTGCTCATGACGTGGTCGAGGACGGTGCGGCTCGGGCAGCCCGCGGCGAACACGGCGTCGGGAAAGAACTGGCGCAACGAGGGGCTTACTTTCATGTGCGTACCTTACTTCAAAGTGGGTACTAACTCTTGGGAAGTATGCCGCGTGCCCGCTCGTTCGATGAGGTGTCACCGTTCCTTTGGTTCACCTCGAAAGGCTTCACCACCATGACCACGATTCTCGTCACCGGCGCCACCGGACAGCTCGGCCGCCTCGCCATCGACTCGCTCCTCGCGCGCGGCATCGCGCCTTCCGACGTCGTGGCCCTCGTGCGGGACCCGGCCAAGGCTGCCGACCTTGCTGACCTGGGCCTCGAGGTCCGCGTCGGCACCTTCGAGGATCCCTCCTCCCTCGACGCAGCCTTCGCCGGCGTCGACCGCGTCCTCTTCATCTCCGGCTCCGAGGTCGGGCAGCGCGTCGCCCAGCACCAGAACGTCATCGACGCCGCCGTCCGCGCGAACGTCGAGCTCGTCGCCTACACGAGCATCGTCCGCGCGGACACCTCGCCGCTCGCCCTCGCCGCCGAGCACAAGGCGACTGAGGAGGCGCTCGCCGCATCCGGTCTGCCCACCGCGCTGCTGCGCAACTCCTGGTACCTCGAGAACTACACCGCGCAGATCCCTGTGCAGCTCGAGCACGGCGCCGTCCTCGGCGCAGCGGGTGAGGGCCGCGTGAGCGCTGCGACTCGCGCCGACTACGCCGAGGCCGCAGCTGCGGTCATCACGGCCGATGACCAGCCGGGGAAGGTCTACGAGCTCGGCTCCGACGACGCGTTCACGATGGGGGAGTACGCCGCCTCGCTCTCTGACGCGACGAGCATCCCCGTCGCCTATCGCGACCTGCCCGTGGCTGACTACGCCGCCGCCCTCGTCGGTGCCGGCCTGCCCGAGGGTTACGCCAACCTCCTCGCCTCGAGTGACGACGGGCTCAAGCAGGGCGCCCTCCTCACCGATTCGGGCGACCTCTCGCGACTCATCGGCCGTCCGACGACAACCCTGTCGCAGTCCATCAAGGCCGCGCTCGTCTGAGCGCTGATCACAGTCGTCGCGCGTGGCGGCAGCGGAAATGATTCGAGGCCGCCACGCGTTGGCAGGTACAGTTCGAAGACACAACTGAACAGCGTGGGATGAGCCCCCTCAGGGGGGTGATCGGTTTCGACATTGATCGGCAGGTCAAGGGAAGCGGGTCGAGGATGCACGGTTATCTCGTTAACGATCCGTGCAAACCAATAGGTGCCAACTCCAAGCGCACCGACTTCGCCCTCGCCGCCTGAGCGAGCTCCGAAGTCCGTCAGCCTGAGCTAGATCTCGACTCAGTGCCTGGCGCCATCTAGAGAACTGGCTGCGTCACCCTTGTCGGGGGGTGGCGTGGGACTTAATCCGACTGGGCCTGTCAGGGAACGTGTGCGCGCGAGCCCTGGGGCCGAGAAAATCCTTAGCGCACTGCACCCGGAGAAGTCTTGGTTTCCCGTCAGTGGACGCGGGTTCGATTCCCGCCACCTCCACCACCGTGGTCATCCCACCAGCATCGACACCCGGTCGGTCAGCAACGCTGATCGCACCGGGTGTTCGTGTGTCCGCATGCCTGACGATCCGGTCCGATGTGTGACGATCGCGTATGCCGTCCGCAGACTCCCAGCGCACCCCACCTCGCGACGACGAGCAGGTCGGCACCCGTGACCTGGCCCAATGGCGTTCTGCCGCAGGCCGACTCGTCGCCGGCTGGCTCGTGCACACAGCCGAGGTCATCGGCCGAGCCGTGCGCTGGTCGGCCGCCAACATCGCCCTGGTCCTCACGGTCGGCATCGGTCTCGCCCTGGTCTGGGGGTTCACCGGAGTCTCGGCCGAGATCTACGAGGACGTCGTCGACAAGGACGGCATCGCGATGATCGACCAGCCCGTCCTCGACGCGGCCGTGCGGGCTCGCACCCCGCTGACGTCGCAGCTCGCGACCGACTTCACCGACCTCGGCGGCAAGGTGGGTATGCCGATCATCGCCGTCGTCGTGGCTGTCGCCATCGCATTGGCCTGGCGCCGTTGGACCCCGCTCATCCTCATGGCGATTGCGAGCCTGGGTTCGCTCCTCATCACCGTGACCGGCAAGGAGCTCACGGGACGCGCGCGGCCGCCACAGTCACTGGCGGTGCCTCCGTTCGAGAGCTCACCGAGCTTTCCTTCGGGGCACACCCTGAACGCGACCGTGGTCCTGGGGCTCACGGCATACCTGCTCGTCGTCTGGGCACACCGGAAGCGCTGGCGTGTCCTGGCCGTCGTGACGCTCGGCACCCTCATCGTGGCGATGGGACTGTCACGCGTCTTCCTCGGTCACCACTGGCTCACCGACGTCATCGCGGGCTGGGCCGTGGGTCTCGGCTGGCTGGCCAGCGTCATCACCGGTCACCGGGTGATGATCACGCTGGATCGACGGCGTCGCTCCCGGTCGACGGGCGCGTGACTCCGGCGATGTCGAGGGCCCACGCCTCGCCATCGCGGTGGAAGCCGAGCTTCTCGTAGTAGGCGCCCACCATGGCGTCAGGGGTGCGAACGGTGCGCCAGCCGTGGCCGGTAAAGAGACCACTGTGGCGCCAGACGAACTCGCCGGGAGTGAAGTCGCGGTAGCGCTCGGTCACGTAGTCGAGCTCGACCTGGCCCACACCTCTGCCGGCATCGCGGACGACGACCACGCCCACGGTCTCGTTGCCGTGCATGACGAGGTAGGCGAAACGCTCCGCCGATTCGGTGACCCCGCTGAAGCCGGGATTGAACTTCGCGATGTCGCCGTGCTGGACCTTGAGGAAGTGCTGCAGGTAGGCGTCGTCCTCCTCGACCTCGATGACGGTGAAGGCGTTGGGGTCGTTCTTCTCGCGCAGCATCTTCGCGATGAAGTACAGGTTGATGGCGGAGAGCACGATGTTCATGGCCACCATCGGCCAGATGCCGAGGATGGCGTTGAAGACGATGAGGATGACGCACGCGATCGTGTTGAGGAGTCGCAACCGCAGGATGCGCGCCTGGAGGAGCGAGAAGACGAGGAGCGCCGACCCGAACCAGCCGAGGGCGTCGACCCAGCTCATGCCAGTTCCCAGCGGACCGTGACTGTCGTCGAGATCGCCTGGGTGCCACCCTCGATCGGCATGGAGCCGGCCAGGTCCGCCGAGCGAGCGAACATCGGTCGAGGAATCTGATCGCCAGCTCCGCCTTCGTGGATGTGGATGACCTTGCCGAGCTCAGCTCCGGCGAGGCGGGCGAACTGGGCGGCGCGGGTGCGCGCGTCCTCGAAAGCCGCATCGCGTGCCGCGGCGACTGCCTCGTCGGTCTGGTCGGAGGCCATCTCGATCCCGTCGACGGCGAGCGCGTCGCCTGCGGCTCCGGCCAGTGCCTGGAGCAGGTCGCCGACGCGGTCACGGTCGCGGACCGTGAGCCGGAACGCCTGGTATGCCGTGTAGCCGATGACCTTGCGGCCGTTGTTGTCGTGGCGCGGGTGGATTCCGACGTCCTCGGTGCGGCGATCACGCGCCTCGATGCCGTGGTCCGAGGCGGCTTGCAGTGCCGCGGCGGTGCGGTTGGACGACTCCGTCAGGGCGGAGGCGACGTCCTTGGCATCGGACTGCACGCGAGCCCGCACGATGACGAGGTCGGGGACGACGTGGCTCGCTCCGCGGCCGGTGACTTCGACGTGATCGGTCATGGGGGCAACTGTAGGTCCGGCGACGTGGTGGGGTGGGCGCGTTCGCCACGCCTGTGCTCTATGAACACAATGCGACCGAACTCGTCAGTAGCAGGTTGAATCGTGTCCATGCCCGCACTTGCCGTCTGCCGCGAACTCCGTCACCGTCCGACTGATCGTCCCCGCGCGAGCCACCGCAGTCAGCGAGCTCACCAGCGTCGTGGAGCAGGCCGGGGGAGTGGTGACCGGCCTCGACGTCACGGCGTCCGGCCACGAACGCATCCGCGTCGACGTGACCCTCATGACCCGCGACCCCGGCCACGCCGACGAGATCGTCGAGCGCATGCGCACGGTCGAGGGCGTCGAGATCGGCAAGGTCTCGGACCGCACCTTCCTCATGCACCTCGGCGGCAAGCTGAGCATCGAGTCCAAGGTCCCGATCCGCAACCGTGACGACCTGTCCCTCATCTACACCCCGGGTGTCGCGCGCGTCTGCCTCGCGATCGCCGCGAACCCCGAGGACGCGCGCCGCCTGACGATCAAGCGCAACACCGTCGCGGTCGTCACCGACGGCACCGCGGTCCTGGGCCTGGGCGACATCGGCCCGCTCGCCGCACTGCCCGTCATGGAGGGCAAGGCTGCGTTGTTCAAGCGCTTCGCCGACATCGACGCCTTCCCGATCTGCCTCGACACCACCGACACCGAGGAGATCATCACCGCCGTCAAGGCCATCTCGCCGGTCTTCGCGGGCATCAACCTCGAGGACATCTCGGCCCCGCGCTGCTTCGAGATCGAGGCGCGCCTGCGCGAAGAGCTCGACATCCCGGTCTTCCACGACGACCAGCACGGCACGGCGATCGTCTGCCTCGCGGCCATGCGCAACGCGCTCGCGGTCGTCGGCAAGAAGCTCGAAGAGGTCACGCTCGTCATGAGTGGCGCCGGCGCTGCCGGCACCGCCATTCTCAAACTGCTTCTGTATGCCGGTCTGCGCAACGTCGTCGTGGCCGACTACTACGGCGTCATCCACAAGGACCGTGACGACGTCGTGTCGGGGGAGAACCCCAACCAGACGTGGATCGCCGAGCACACCAACCCGCAGGGCCTCTCCGGGACGCTCGTCGAGGCCCTCGCCGGAGCCGACGTCTTCCTCGGCGTCTCGGCGCCCAACATCCTCACCGGCGACGACATCGCGACGATGGCCGACGACGCCGTCGTCTTCGCGATGGCCAACCCGACGCCCGAGGTCGACCCGATCGAGGCGTCCAAGCACGCCGCCGTCGTCGCGACCGGCCGCTCCGACTTCTCGAACCAGATCAACAACGTCCTCGTCTTCCCCGGTGTGTTCCGCGGTCTGCTCGACTCCGGCTCCAAGGTGCTCACCCCCGAGGTGCTCCTCGCGGCTGCCGACGCGCTCGCCGCGGTCGTCAAGGAAGAGGAGCGCAACGCGACCTACATCATCCCGAGCGTCTTCCACCCCGACGTCGCCGGCGTCGTGGCTGCCGCCGTGGCCAAGGCCGCGCTGGCCGCTGCCGGTGCCGGTGCTGTTCCGGTGGACAAGGAGCCGGACGGTTCCGTCTCGGCCTCTCCTCCCGCGACGGCGTGACGGTCGAACGCTCTCGCCGCTGGTCCTACGTGCCGGTCCTCGTGGCCGTCGTGCTCCAGTTCGTCCTGCTCTATTCGCCGTCCGGTGGGGGACCGTCGCCGTTCCCGAACTTCGACAAGCTGGTCCACTGCGCCATGTTCGCGTTGCCGGTGTTCTTCGCCCTGTTGGCCGGCCTGCCGCGGGTGCCCGTCATCGCCGTGCTCGCGTTGCACGCTCCGGTGAGCGAACTCATCCAGTGGACCCTCCTGCCGAACCGTTCGGGCGACCCCTGGGACGTCGTCGCCGATCTCGTCGGGGTGACGATCGGAGCCATTGCGGCCCACTTCGCCCTGAACAGTGATAAGGCAGAACGCTGGTAGGATGGACCCTTGCGCCACTTCCGGCGCCCGCGTTCCAGCCCGTTGAATCTCGTTGACACAGACGTCGCGTGGAGGGCCGTATACGCCCACACCATCGACTCGGATCGAGTGATTCAGCATGCCCAAGAAGATTTCCTCAGGCGGCAAGAAGCCGCGTTGGACCTCGTCGCAGAAGTCTGCGGCGCAGTCCAAGGGTCCCAAGAAGACCCACCGGGGCCAGCCCGAAGGCCCCCGCACGAAGGCGCCTCGCGCAGAGCGCAGCCCCCGCTGGGATCGCGAAGACCGCGGCGCCCGCCCCGAGCGTGGTGCCCGCCCCGACAGTGCCGCCCGCCCCGAGCGCAGCGACCGTCCGGAGCGTCGCGACGACCGTTCCGACTCGCGTGGTGGCTACCAGGGTCGCGACACCCGTTCCGACTCGCGTGGCGACAGCCGCGGTGGGTACCAGGGTCGCGACACCCGCTCCGACTCGCGTGGCGACAGCCGCGGCGAGCGCCCGGCCTACGGCCAGCGTCGTGACGACCGTGGCTCGTCGGCTCCTCGTCGTGACGACCGTTCCGACTCGCGCGGTGGCTACCAGGGCCGCGACACCCGCTCCGACTCGCGTGGCGACAGCCGCGGCGAGCGTCCCGCCTACGGCCAGCGTCGTGACGACCGTTCCGACTCGCGTGGTGGCTACCAGGGCAACCGCTCCGACTCCCGTCCCGACTCGCGCGGTGGCTACCAGGGTCGCGACAACCGCAGTGACGACCGCAGCGCAAGCCGCGGTGACAACCGTGGTGAGCGTCCGGCATACGGGCAGGGTCGTGACGACCGTGGCACCTCGGCACCCCGTCGTGACGACCGTGGTGACCGGCCCGACCGCGGTGACCGCCCGGCATACGGCAGCCCCGACCGCGGCGAGCGCAACGCGCGCCCCGGCTACGCAGGCCCCCGTCGCGACGACCGCGGCAGCCGGCCCACCACCAACTACGGCGAGCGCCGCGACGGCCGTCCGCCGTTCCGTCGTGACAGCGACACCCCCGCGCGTCGCGTTGCCGACCCGGTGCGTCGTGACCGCCACGAGGGCCGTCACTTCGACGAGCGTCGCCACGACCTGCCCGAGCAGCGCACCTTCGAAGAGGCCGAGGCCGAGCGCGCCCAGGCCGACACCTGGGTGAAGTACGAGTCCAAGAAGGGCACCGGCCCCGCCGAGGTCACCGACGAGAACGGCTTCGCCAAGCTCGGTGTCGACCCCCGCCTCGTCGAGCGTCTCGCCCGTGACGGCATCACCTCGCCGTTCCCGATCCAGGAAGCCACGATCCCCGACGCGCTCGCGGGTCGCGACGTCCTCGGCCGCGGCCAGACCGGCTCGGGCAAGACGCTCGCGTTCGGCCTGCCGACCATCACCCGTCTCGTCGACGGAACTCGCCCCGCGCCCAAGCGCCCGCGCGCACTCATCATGGTGCCGACGCGTGAGCTCGCGATGCAGGTGAGCGACGCTCTCGAGCCGCTCGTGCACGTCACCGGGCTGCGTCACAAGCTCGTCGCCGGTGGCCTGTCCTACGAGCCGCAGGTCGGGCCCTCAAGAGCGGCATCGACATCCTCGTTGCCACTCCCGGTCGCCTCAACGACCTCATCGAGCGTGGTTCCTGCGAGCTCGACGACGTCCAGGTCGTCATCCTCGACGAGGCCGACCACATGGCCGACATGGGCTTCATGCCCGAGGTCACCGCGATCATGGACAAGATTCCCGCCGGTGGTCAGCGACTGCTCTTCTCGGCGACGCTCGACAAGGGCATCGACAAGCTCGTCGACCGCTACCTCAGCGACCCGGTCACGCACTCGACCGAGGACGCGCAGGCCAGCGTCACGACGATGAGCCACCACATCATGCTCATCGACCCCAACAACAAGAAGCAGCTCACGGCCGAGCTCGCCGCCCGCGACGGTCGCACCGTGGTCTTCGTGCGCACCCAGCTCGGCGCCGACCGCATCGCCCGCGAACTGCGCGAGAAGGGCGTCCTCGCGGCGGCCATCCACGGTGGTCTGTCGCAGAACCTGCGCAACCGCGCGCTCGGTGCCTTCCGTGACGGATCGCTGCCCGTGCTCGTCGCCACCGACGTCGCCGCCCGCGGCATCCACGTCGACGACATCGGTCTCGTCCTGCAGGCCGACCCGCCCGCGGACCACAAGGACTACCTGCACCGCGCCGGCCGCACCGCTCGCGCGGGGGAGAAGGGCACCGTCGTGACCTTCGCCCTCCCGCACCAGAAGCGGACGATGGAACGCCTCGCCGAGGCTGCTGGCCTCGACGTCGCGCCCATTCGCGTCATCCCCGGCGACCAGAACGTCGCCGCTGCGGGTGGTCGCATGCCGTCCGGTGTCCCCGTGGCCGACCACGTCTGGATGCCGCTGCTCGAGTCCAAGGAGCAGCGTGGCCGTCGTCCCGGTGGCCCGCCGCGTCGTTTCCAGGGCGCCTCGCGTGGCACTTCGGGTGGCGGCTCAGGCGCTCCCCGTGGCGGCGAACGCCGGGGTGCGGGCAGCCGCGCCGGTGGCCGTGCAGAATGGAACCGTGGCCGCTGACAGCACGACGGGACGACTTCTCGTCTCCACCCCGCAACTCGATGACGGGGTGTTTCACCGCAGCGTGATCCTCGTGCTCCAACACGACGACAACGGCGCCCAAGGGGTTGTGCTCAACAAGCCCCTGGGCGCCGATGTCGATTCCGTCCTGCCCGGGTGGGGTGAGCACATCGCCTCGCCGCAGACGCTCTTCCAGGGTGGTCCGGTCCAGCTGGACTCGGCTCTGGGACTTGTCACCTTCCGCGGCGGGGCGGAGCCACCTCCCGGGAGCAAGCGGCTCTTTGGTTCGGTCGCCATCGTCGACCTCGACACCCCACCGACGCTCGTCATGCCCGAGGTGGGCGGGCTCCGGATCTTTGCCGGGTATGCCGGGTGGTCCAGTGGCCAGCTCGAGGGCGAGTTGCGTCGTGGCTCGTGGATGGTCGTCGACTCGCAGTCCGGTGACCTGCTCACCGGCGACCCCGACCACCTGTGGGAGTCGGTGCTGCGTCGCCAGCGCGGAGAGCTCGCCTTCGTCGCCTACTTCCCGTCGGACCCCGAGCTCAACTGAACTGACCTGAGCGCTGCTCGCAACCCGACGTACTCTGGACGGGTGAGTGACCCACTGACGCCCATGAGCGACCCCAACGCCCCCCAGCAGCAGCCGTCCGGCCCCTCGACGAGGACCGCCCTGCTCGAGCGCGAGGAGACCATCCCTCAGGTCGCCGAGCCGGGAGATCACGAGCGCTTCTCGCACTACGTGCGCAAGGAGAAGATCCTCGAGTCCGCCATGTCAGGCGAGCCGGTGACGGCGCTCTGCGGCAAGGTCTGGGTTCCGGGCCGCGACCCGAAGAAGTTTCCGGTCTGCCCGGAGTGCAAGGAGATCTACGAAGGCCTCCGCAAGCCCCAGGACGGCGGCGAGTGACCAGCTGACCCACTTTGCCAAACCTTGACCGAGTCATGGAACTTTGTTGGTATCGGTGGGTTCGGAGGCGTCGCTAGGTTCGGAAGATCCAGACCTCACAGAGGTTTGTGCAAACCGAAAGGGACACCACATGTCTGTTCGTCCACTGCGCCCCGTCGCGCTCCTTGCGGCCTCGGTCCTCACCGCCGCAGGTATCGGCTTCGGCGCCACGAGCGCGTCCGCCATCTCGACCTCCGGTGACCCCGGCGTCCGTGTTGCGTGCGCCACCGACGTGCATGCCGACCAGGTGGCCGGTCGCGGCACGTCGCGCGCCCGCGACCCGCACGACGTCACGGTCGCCCAGGCCAAGGCCATGGAGGCCCAGCTCGCGAAGGCACTCGCCGAGAAGGGGCTCGCTCAAAGCCCCTCGGGTGAGGCGAAGCGGCCCGGCGGCGGTGGCGCGTTCACCCCTGCCGTGATCGACGTCTACTGGCACACGATCACCGACGGTTCCAAGGGTGTCCTGAGCGCCAGCGAGATCAACGGTCAGATCAGTGTCCTCAACGCGGCATACTCCGGCTCGGGTTTCTCGTTCGCCCTCAAGGGGACGACGACGACCAACAACGCCACTTGGTACAACGGCCTCGACTACGGCACCACCGCCGAGCGCAACATGAAGAGCGCGCTGCGCACGGGCGACAACGGTGACCTCAACATCTACAGCGCCAACCTTGCTGGTGGGCTGCTCGGCTGGGCGACCTTCCCCAAGAAGCGCGTCGACTCCATGGACGGCGTCGTCATCCTCGACGAGAGCCTGCCCGGCGGTTCGGCCACGTCCTACAACCTGGGCGACACGGCGACCCACGAGATCGGCCACTGGCTGAACCTCTACCACACGTTCCAGGGCGGTTGCTCGGACACTGCGGGCGACTACGTCACCGACACCCCGGCCGAGGCCAGCCCCGCGTCGGGTTGCCCGACCGGTCGTGACACGTGCACCCTGCCCGGTCTCGACCCGATCAAGAACTTCATGGACTACACGATCGACTCCTGCATGGATCACTTCTCCGCGGGTCAGATCACGCGCATGCAGAGCGCCTGGGTGGCCTTCCGCAGCTGATCCAACGCTCCAGCGAGTTCCGTTCCGGGACAAGCACATCACCGAGGGCCCGTCCGTGAGGCGGGCCCTCGGCATGTCGTCTCGCAAACCTCGTTACCCTTGCGGAGCCGATGAGTACTTCCGCTGCCAGCCACCTCAGTCCCGCCTTCCCCGAGCGGGCCGCGTGGGGTACCGCCGCGAAGCTGCGCGCCTGGCAGCAGGACGCGCTCACGGCCTACCTCGAGGCCGACGCCAAGGACTTCCTCGCGGTCGCGACGCCGGGTGCCGGCAAGACGACCTACGCGCTGCGGATCGCGGCGGAGCTGCTCGAGAGCGGCGAGGTCGAGGCCATCACGGTCATCGCGCCGACCGAGCACCTCAAGACGCAGTGGTCCGAGGCCGCGGCCCGCGTGGGCATCCAGCTCGACCCGAAGTTCTCCAACTCCACCGCGGTCCACTCGCACGAGTACGACGGTGTGGCCCTGACCTACGCCCAGGTCGCGGCGCGCCCGGACCTGCACCAGCGCCGCACCGAGGCCACGCCGACCTTCGTCATCCTCGACGAGATCCACCACGGCGGGGACGCGCGCAGCTGGGGTGACGCGATCCGCGTGGCCTTCACGCCTGCGACGCGGCGGCTCTCGCTCACCGGGACGCCCTTCCGCTCGGACTCCAACCCCATCCCGTTCGTCCGCTACGAGATGGACGAGGCCGGGATCGTCCGCTCTGCGGCCGACTACACCTACGGGTATGCCGCCGCCTTGCGTGACGCTGTCGTCCGACCGGTGCTCTTCCTCGCCTACGGCGGCGCGATGCGCTGGCGGACCAAGGCCGGCGACGAGATCGCCGCCCGTCTCGGCGAGCCACTCACCAAGGACCAGACGGCCCACGCCTGGCGCACGGCCCTGGACCCCAAGGGGGAGTGGGTGCCGTCGGTGCTCGCCGCGGCCGACAAGCGCCTCACCGAGGTCCGTCGCCACGTGCCGGACGCCGGTGGGCTCGTCATCGCGACGAACCAGACCACGGCGCGCGCCTACGCCAAGATCCTGCACTCGATCACGGGGGAGAAGACGACGGTCGTCCTCTCCGACGACGTCGGGTCGAGCCAGCGGATCGAGGAGTATGCCGCGGGCAACCAACGATGGATGGTCGCCGTGCGCATGGTGTCCGAAGGCGTCGACGTGCCCCGGCTCTGCGTCGGTGTCTATGCCACGTCGACGTCGACCCCGCTGTTCTTCGCGCAGGCGGTCGGGCGGTTCGTCCGCGCCCGCAAGCGTGGTGAGACCGCCTCGGTCTTCCTGCCGTCCGTGCCCACGATCCTCGAGCACGCCGCCTCGATGGAGCTCGAGCGCGACCACGCCCTCAACCGCAAGAGCGACCCCGAGGCCGAGGCGTCCATGTGGGCCGAGGAAGAGGGGCTCATCGCGGCCGCCAACCGCACTGACAAGACGATGGGCCTGGAGGAGGAGAGCTTCGAGGCGCTCGAGTCCGACGCCCACTTCGACCACGTGCTCTTCGACGCCCAGCAGTTCGGGCTGCACGCCGACGTCGGGTCCGACGAGGAGCAGGACTACCTGGGTCTGCCCGGACTCCTCGAGCCCGACCAGGTGTCGGCGCTGCTCCACGAGCGCCAGACCAAGCAGTCCAACGCGACCGGCCGCAAGCCCCGCGCCTCCGAGGTGCCGATTTCGGCGCACCGTGCGCTTGCAGCGCAACGCAAGGAACTCAACAAGCTCGTCGCGGCATACGCCAAGAAGAGTGGGGCGCCGCACGCCAACGTGCACATGGAGCTCCGAAGGGCTTGTGGCGGACCGGAACTCGCGGCGGCGACGTCCGAGCAGGTGGCCGTTCGCATTGACAAGCTCAGACTGTGGTTCGTCGGCAGGCGCTGACCACGTCAACGTGGCTCGGGAGCCTCCCTTGCCTTCGCTAGCCGGATTGATCCGGCCCTCGAGCTTCTTGTCGGCTCGCGAGCCGGTTCAGTCGGTGCTGCGTTCGGCCGTCGCCTCGACGAGGGGGCCGGTGCGGTGGTCGAGGTGGGTCACGAGGCACATGGACGTGTTGGCGCGCAGGACGTGGACGTCGTCGATGATCTCGTCGATGACCCGGCCGAGGTCGGCGTTGTCGCGCGCCACGACCCGCACGATGAGGTCACCGACTCCGGTCGTCGAGTGGATCTCGAGCACCTCGGGGATGGCGGCCAAGTGGGCGACGACGGGCGCGTGGCCCTGACGCTGGCGGATCTCGAGCGTGCAGAACGCCGTCACCGGGTAGCCGAGAGCCTTCGGGTCGACCTGCGGACCCATGGCCGAGATGATGCCGCGTCCCTGCAGGCGATCGAGGCGGGCCTGGACCGTGCCTCGCGCGACGCCCAGCCGACGGGAGGCGCCGAGCACTCCCACCGTCGGGTTGTCGGTGAAGAGCGCGATGAGACGCGCATCCAGGGCGTCGATGCCGTCGGGTCGGATCATGGGCACAGTGTCGACCCCAACCCCATGCCAAGGCAACATCATGCGCAGACTGTGCAGCGCGGCGGCATACCGTTGCACATCCTGCGCGGGTCAGACACCCTGCAACCATGACCGACACCACGATCACGAACCCGACCCCGGACACAGCGTCGCAGCCCACCCCGCTCGACCTCACCCCGCAGGAGCGCGAGGCCAACCTCAACCTCGACCAGCTCAAGCAGCTCGTCGGCCTCGTCGAGTACGACGAGAGCAAGGACCCGTTCCCCGTCACCGGTTGGGACGCGATCGTCTTCGTCGTCGGCAACGCGACCCAGGCTGCGCAGTACTACCAGTCCACGTGGGGCATGGAGCTCGTCGGCTACTCCGGCCCGGAGCACGGCAACCGCGACCACAAGGCGTTCGTCCTCAAGTCCGGCTCGATCCGCTTCGTCCTCAAGGGTGCGGTCAGCCCCGACAGCCCGCTCATCGCGCACCACACCAAGCACGGTGACGGCGTCGTCGACATCTCCCTCGAGGTGCCCGACGTCGACAAGTGCATCGCGCAGGCCAAGGCCGCCGGCGCTCGCGTCGTGCAGGAGCCCGAGACGGTGTCCGACGAGTTCGGCTCCGTGCGCATCGCCGCGATCGCGACCTACGGCGAGACCCGCCACACCCTCGTGCAGCGGACCGTCGACGGTCAGACCTACTCCGGTCCCTACCTGCCCGGCTACGTCGCTCGCACGTCCGGCTTCACCAAGCGTGAGGGTGCGCCGAAGCGTCTCTTCCAGGCGCTCGACCACATCGTCGGCAACGTCGAGCTCGGCAAGATGGACGAGTGGGTGACGTTCTACAACCGCGTCATGGGCTTCGTGAACATGGCCGAGTTCGTCGGTGACGACATCGCCACCGACTACTCCGCGCTCATGTCCAAGGTCGTCGCCAACGGCAACCACCGCGTGAAGTTCCCCCTCAACGAGCCGGCCATCGCCAAGAAGCGCAGCCAGATCGACGAGTACCTCGACTTCTACCAGGGCCCCGGCGCGCAGCACCTCGCCGTCGCGACCAACGACATCCTGGGCACCGTCGACTGGCTCCGCCAGGAGGGCGTGGAGTTCCTCGACACCCCGGACGCGTACTACGACGACCCCGAGATGCGCGCCCGCATCGGTGTGGTCCGCGTGCCGATCGAGGAGCTCAAGTCGCGCAAGATCCTCGTCGACCGTGACGAGGACGGCTACCTCCTGCAGATCTTCACCAAGCCGCTGGGCGACCGCCCCACCGTCTTCTTCGAGATCATCGAGCGTCACGGCTCGCTCGGCTTCGGCAAGGGCAACTTCAAGGCGCTCTTCGAGTCCATCGAGCGCGAGCAGGACGCCCGCGGCAACCTCTGAGGCAACCGCTCCACACACAAACGGCGAGGGTATGCCGGGGTGCTCGCCACCTGCGCAAACCGTCGCCGTTTGAGTTGTCCCGGTGAACCACCTGACCTCGCCGTCGTGCGGATCTATCGTCGAGCGCATGACTGAAGAGGCTGCGCCGGTCACGGCGATGGAGGCGTTCGATCGGGTCTATGCCGGACGGATGATCACCAATGTGGGGCTCGTCGTCGGGCACGAGAGCGGGCTCCTGGCCCGACTGGCCCTCGGGCCGGGTACGGCCACAGAGGTCGCGGCCGACGTCGGAACCGATCCGAGGATGACGCTGGAGTGGCTGCGGGTCATGACGGTCGGCGGGTTTGCGACATTCGCCGCCGACGTCTTCACGCCCGTCGAGGGTCTGGCCGAACTGCTGGTCATCCCCGGCGTCGGGTCGCGCATCGAGCTCTTCGTCGCTGGGGTCCGGCGTGATGCGGGTCTGCTCGACCGCTGGGTGCACGCGATTCGCACCGGCGAAGGGATCGCGCACGAGCACTACGAGCCCGTGTCAAGTCAGGCCCAGGACGTCTTCACGGCCCCGATGCTGGCGAAACACCTTCTGCCGGACCTGTTGGGTTCCATCCCCACCTTGCTCGATCGCCTCGAATCCGGTTGTGCCGTAATGGATCTCGGGTGTGGGTCTGGTCGAGTTCTGAACGCCATGGCGACGGCGTACCCGCGTTCCCACTACACCGGCTACGACCTGGACAGGATTGCGCTGGAGCGAGCATCCGTACTGACGACACCGCTCGAGGCAACCGTCAATCTGGAGTTGCGCGATGCTGCCGATCTGCCGATGGCGACCTTCGACGTCGTTGTCGCGATCGACTCGATCCACGATCTGGGCGACCCCGAAGGCACTCTGCGGGTGATTGCAGCGTCATTGCGCGAGGACGGCGTCTTTGTGATGGCAGAGACCGACGCGACTGGCGACTTCTCGATCGACCAGCACGCCGGAGCATCCTGGGAGTACTTCACGAGCCTCTCGATGTGCATCCCCGTGAGCCAGGCCGCGGGTGGGCCGGGGTTGGGGTCGATGTGGGGGAGGGGTGGGGCCCTGCCCTTGCTGGAGGCTGCCGGCTTCAGTTCTGTCGCGGTGACGACGAGCCCCACCGGGCACGCGGTCTATGCCTGTCGTGTGGACGGGACGCCCTGACGCCATAACTGTTGACAGTGACGTCATGGTGGTGTCACCATGACGTCATGGAACTCACCAGATATGTCGACTCGCTGCAGCAGCAGCTGGCCGTTGCAGCCGCCGCAGGTGGTCCCGAGGCAGAGGCCATCGCCGAGCGGCTCGCCGCTCCGCTCGACTCGGCCGTGCGACTGACGTTGCAGGAAGCCGTTGTTGATGCGGCAGCCGAGATCACCCTCGGTCTCGCCCCGGGTTCGGTGGATGTCCGCCTCGCCGGTCGCGGCCTGGCCTTCGTCGTCACCCCGGCGGCCTCCGAGCCCGCTCCCGAAGTGACGTCACCCGTGGCGTCAACCTCGTCGACCGAGGAAGGCGACGAGGGCGGCACGTCCCGCATCACCTTCCGACCCTCGGATCGCCTCAAGGCCGACATCGAATCCGCCGCCGAGGCCCAGGGCCTCTCGGTCAACGCCTTCCTCGTCCGCACCCTCACCCTGGCCGTCCGCCAGGGGAGTGCGAGCCCGCACCCGTCAGCTGCCGCAGGCGGCACCGGCGGCACCGGCGGCACGGTCGACCACGCCCAAGGGCGGCCAGCGGCTGTCCGGGTGGGCCCAGTGACCTCCGCCATGACCTTCATCGACCACGTTCAGGAGACCCTCGTGACCACCTTCGACACACCGACACCCATCCGCGCGCGGGTCCGCCTGCACGCCGGCGGACTGCGCGTCATCGCGTCCGACACCGACCACACCGTCGTCACCGTGCTGCCCTCGCGACCCGACCGGGCCGGCGACGTCGACGCCGCCGAGCGCACGAGCGTCACCCTCGTCGACGGAGTCCTCGACGTCACCGCTCCGCGCGACCGCGGCATCAGCCTGGTCTGGCGCCCGGCCTCGGTCGAGGTGCTCATCGAGCTGCCGAGCGACTCCCACGTCGACGCCGAGACCGCCGCCGGCGACATCGAGACCACGGGTCGTCTGGGCGAGTGCGCCCTCAAGACGTCGGCCGGCAACGTGCGTGCCGACGAGACCACCCGCGCCCGGTTGCGGACGTCCGCAGGCAACGTTGACGTCCGACGGGCCAGCGTCGAAGCCGACCTCAGCACCAGTGCCGGCAACGTCAGCCTGGGGGAGAGCGGCGGTCGCGCCACTCTCCGAGCCAGCACCGGAGACATCTCGGTGGGCCGCAGCGCGGGTCGGCTCGATGCCCGAACGTCCTACGGGCAGATGCGAGTCGACTCGATCACCGAGGGCGAGCTCACCCTCGCCACCGGCTACGGCTCCATCGACGTCGGTGTCCTCGACGGCACGGCGGCTCGACTCGAGGTCGCCTCCGACCACGGGCACGTGCGGAGCGAGCTCGCGCCGACCGCCGGTCCGTCCGCAGGACGGGGCCCCCACGGCGACCATCGCGGCCGTCACCAAGTACGGAAACATCACGATCAGGAAGGCACTGTCATGACCACCGCCACTGCCACCCAGGCCACCCCGGCCATCGCCGTCGCCGGGCTGCGCAAGTCCTACGGCGAGCTCGAGGTCCTCCGTGGCGTCGACCTCGAGATCGAACAGGGGAGCATCGTCGCCCTGCTCGGCAGCAACGGCGCCGGCAAGACCACGCTGGTGCGCATCCTCTCCACCTTGCTCCGGGCCGACACCGGCGAGGCGAGCGTCCACGGCCTCGACGTCGTGGCCGACGCTGCGGCAGTGCGGGCGGCGATCAGCCTCACCGGGCAGTTCGCCGCTGTGGACGGGATGCTCACCGGTCGCGAGAACCTCATCATGGTCGCCCAGCTGCGACACCTTTCCCACCCGGCCGCCATCGCCGACAGCATGCTCCACCGGTTCTCCCTCACCGAGGCCGGAGGGCGACGCGTGGCGACCTACTCCGGTGGCATGCAGCGTCGCCTCGACATCGCGATGAGCCTCATCGGTGACCCGCGCGTCATCTTCCTCGACGAGCCGACGACGGGCCTCGACCCGGAGGGACGCCTCGAGGTGTGGGAGGCCATCAAGGAAGTGGCGGCCCTGGGCACCACGGTGCTGCTCACGACGCAGTACCTCGACGAGGCCGAACACCTCGCCAACCGGATCGCCATCCTCCACGAGGGCCGGATCATCGTCGACGGGACGTTGGCCGAGCTCAAGGCCCTGCTGCCACCGGCAGAGGTCGAGTACGTCGAGAAGCAGCCGAGCCTCGAGGAAGTCTTCCTCGCGGTCGTCGGCGCCAAGAAGAACTGAGGAGCCTGCGATGACCACCGCCACCGCCACGACCATTCCCGCCGCCACGTCGGCGACCACGAGTCACTTCTTCGGTGACACGAGCGTCCTGCTGCGCCGCTCCCTGCGTCACATCGCCCGCAGCCCCGACACGATCATCACGACGCTGATCATGCCGATCATGATGATGCTGCTCTTCGTCTACGTCCTCGGCGGAGCCATCCAGACCGGGACGAAGTCCTACGTCAGCTACCTCCTGCCGGGCATCCTCGTCATCACCATCGCCTCGGGGATCTCCTACACGGCGTTCCGCCTCTTCATCGACATGCAGGGCGGCATCGTCGAGCGGTTCCGGTCGATGCCCATCGCCCGATCGTCGGTGCTGTGGGCCCACGTCCTCACCTCGCTCGTCGCCAACCTCATCTCGCTGGTCGTCGTCCTGCTCGTGGGTCTCGCGATGGGATTCCGCTCTGGCGCAGGCCCGCTCGCGTGGTTGGCGGTCCTCGGACATCCTCATCCTGCTGACCCTTGCCCTCACCTGGGTGGCCGTCATTCCCGGCCTCAAGGCGAAGACGATCGACGGGGCGAGCGCGTTCGCCTACCCGCTGATCTTCCTGCCGTTCATCAGCTCGGCCTTCGTGCCCACCGACACCATGCCCGGACCGGTTCGCGCCTTCGCCGAGAACCAGCCGATCACGACGATCGTCGACGTCCTCCGCCGCCTGTTCGCCGAGCAGCCCGTCGGCAACGACGTCTGGGTCGCCATCGCCTGGTGCGTCGGCATCCTCGTCGTCGCCTACGCCTTCGCGGTCCGCACCTATCGCGTGAGCGTCGCCGCCTGACCCAACCACACGAGAATCGCAACGTATGCCGTGGAGCTGAGCTCCACGGCATACGCTCGTCTTCATGGGATATGAGTACAAGGTCGTCCAGGTCCGCGAAGGACTCATGGGCGGCAAGATGTCGGCCGGCAAGCTCGAATCGGTCCTCAACGAGTGGGCCTCCAAGGGATGGCAGTGCAAGGCCATCACCGCGGTCGAGGTCAAGGGCCGCATCGGTCCCGGTGGCACCGAGGGTGTCCTCGTGACGTTCGAACGCGCGCTCGGCTGAGCCCGTCCTCGAACTTGGGTCGCTCCCGCGCCGGCGATGAGGGGACGGGCAGGTCCGTGTGACATCCTGCGGAGCATGAGCACGCCGAGCAGTGCCGGGTGGTACGAGAACCCTGACAACCCCGAAGAGCTGCGTTATTTCGACGGCATCCTCTGGACCGCGAACACGACTCCGCTGCGCAAGCGCCCGCACCAGGGCCCGCCCGTCGTTGCCGCCGTCGGCGGGCCCGGCGCAGCGCCCCGCAGGTTGGGGTCCGCAGCCGCATTCGCAGACCGGTCCTCCCGATCCCAAGGCCTCGTGGCCGGGGCAGTCCGGGCGACCCGGACTCTCCGGGGTGCCGGGCCAGCCCGTCCTCGCGTCGTACTGGCTGCGGGTCGTGGCCTACATCCTCGATGCGATCGTCGTCGGCTTCCTGGCCCTCATCTTCGGCGGCTGGCTGCTCTGGAAGGCCATCGAGCCGGCCATGGACGGGTTCGACAAGGCCATGGCATCCGGTGACATCGAGGCGATGAATGCCGCGCTGACTGACGTGCGCATCGGCTACCTCGCCGCCTTCCTTGCCGTGCAACTCATCCTGTTCCTCGCGTACCAGGTCTTCTGCCTCGTGCGCTGGTCGGCGACGCCGGGCAAGTTGGCCGTCGGCATCAGCGTGCGCCGTCTCGACCGTCCCGGCCCGCTCGACGTCAACACGGCAATCCGGCGGGCAGGCTTCCAGGCGGCAGTCCAGGTGATGGGCAACCTGCCCCTCCTCTCACTGCTCGGCACCGTTGCCTGGGTGGCGGACCTCATCTGGCCGCTGGTCGACGACAAGAACCAGGCCGTCCACGACAAGGTCGCCAAGACGATCGTCGTCAAGGGCAAGGTCCAGCGCTGAATCTGCCCGCTGTCAGTACGGCTTGTTAGCGTGGTGGGGGAGAGGCCGATTCGGCGTGCCTGATTCGTGAATTGGGTTGTGCCAGTTGCGAATTCAGCCCAGAGCGTAGCCCGAAATCCTTGACTCTAGAACTCACGTTCGAGTATTCTTGGGTCATGGAAAGCACCTCCGCGACCGCCGCCCTTGAGGGCCGGTATGCCGCGTTGCGCGCGTGCGCTGAGGGGTTGAGTTCCGAGGAACTCCTGGACGTCATCGAACTCGCCCAGCGGGAGAAGGACGCCGCGTCGGCCCGGCAGGCGGTCGCGTTGGCGCACCTGTCCGCACGCGACTTCCACCGGCAGGAAGACGGCACCAGCGTGGAGGTCCATCACGGGTTGGGGCACCAGCGCCTGGACGGGCCGGAGCTGGCGGCACCCCGGTTGGGGTGTTCGGTGTTTGTGGCGACGAACCGGATCCTGGACGCGATCCGGCAGATGACCCGCACCCCGGCCGTGGTCGACGCCATGGCCTGGGGTGACCTGGATGAGTACCGTGCCCGGGTCGTCACGGAGGAGACGGAGTTCCTGTCGCCCGAGTCCGCGGCTGAGGTCGTGGACCGGGTCAAGGACGTGTGGGGACAGCTGACGGTTGGGCCGTTGCGGCAGCTGTTGGCCAGGACGGCTGCGCAGGTGGATCCGGATGCGGTGGCCCAGGAAGCTGAGGAAGAGCGGGCCCGGCGCGGGTTGACCCGCCGCACCGGCGAACACGGCACCGACCACTGGCGCGGCGACTTCCGTGTCGAAGACGCGAGAGGGGCGTGGGCTGCCGTGACCGAACGCGCCCGCCAACTCGTGCGCGAGAGGCAAGGCCGACAACCTCGAGTTGGCCCGCGCGGACGCGATGATGGAACTCATCCTCGAACACAGCGACGTCAAAGTCGTCATCCACGCCACCCGCGCCGCCGACGACGCAGGAGCCGAACGACACCACCGCGCCCACAACTGACGATGGCGACGCGAAGGTTCAGCAGTCGTCACCCGAGCCCGCCAAGGCCGGTTCTGCAGCGCGCTCGGCGTCAGCAGGAGCCGCGCGCCGACGCTACGGGCAGCTGACACTGCGGCGGTGCGGCGGAGGACCTCGTCGAGGTCGGTGGGCTCGGGCAGGGCGGGACAACGTTCGTCCGCCGTGAATGGCTCGACGCTGCCGGCACCTCCAACCCCGAACGTGAACTGACCTGCGACACCGGCACCGGCGCCCTCGTGCACGGTGACGTCCCCGCCGCGTTGGCCCGGGGTCAGGCGCCCGCCCGACGCGCTCACCGCAAGGCCGAACGCTCCGGCCAGGACCTCGAAGACTTCAGCCAGTCCTACCGGGTGCCCGACGGCATGGCCAGACTCATCCGGTTGCGCGACGGATCCTGTCGCTTCCCCGGCTGCACCGTGCCCGCACGCCAGTGCGACCTCGACCACGTCCGCGCCCTGGCCGGGCGGTCCCACGTCCCCGATCAACCTCATGTGCCTGTGCCGGCGCCACCACCGCATCAAGCAACGCGACGGCTGGACCGTGAAACTCCACCCCGACGGCACCGTCACCTGGACCGACCCCACCGGGCTGCAACAAACGACCTGGCCCGTGGACCACCTCCACCTCGTCACCGCCGGGCCACCCACCGCGACCCCACCACGACCGGGCGCATCGCAGACGACCCCGCAGACATCCCCACCACCTTCGAAGAAGAACTCATCGAACTCCTCGGCGGACCCGCCAACGCCCAACCCCGCGCCTACCCGATCTCGTTCGACATGCGCGGCAACACCTACGGCGGACCACCACACCCCATCGACCTCGACTTCAACCCCGGCTGGAACCGCTACATCATCGACTTCCCACCACCACCGCCGAAGCCACCACAGCCCATTCCGTTCTGAGGCTGGTGGGCGTGCGTCAGCGGGCCGGTCGGATGGTGCCGACGCACTCGCCGAGCGAGATCGTCGTGCCGTCCGGACCGGGTGCGGTCGCGCGCAGGATGACCGTGTCGCCGTCCTCGAGGAACGTGCGGGTCGAACCGTCGTCCAGGGTCACGGGTTCTGTCCACCCCAGGAGAGCTCGAGGAACGAACCGCGCTCGTCCTCGTTCGGCCCCGAGATCGTCCCCGAACCGAACAGGTCGCCGTCGCGCAGCGTCGCGCCGTTGACGGTCATGTGGGCGACCATCTGCGCGGGCGACCAGTACATCGAGCGGTACGGCGGCCGTGAGACGACCGTGCCGTTCCACTCGACCTCGTAGGTGATGTCGAGCCCGTATGCCGTGCCCGCACCATCGTCGGTCGACTCACCCTGCAGGTAGGGCAGGGGAGTGGGGTCGGTCTGGCCCGGGCAGGGGCACGCGCGCAGCCCGCAGCGCCTCGGTCGTGATGACCCACGGCGCGATCGTCGTCGCGAACGACTTGCCGAGGAACGGGCCGAGGGGGACGTACTCCCACGCCTGCAGGTCGCGGGCGCTCCAGTCGTTGAGCAGCACCACGCCGAAGAGGTGGTCGTCCGCATCGGCAACGGAGACAGGCGAACCCAGCTCGGTGGCGCCGCCGACGATGAAGCCCAGCTCGGCCTCGATGTCGAGCCGGACGCTCGGTCCGAAGACCGGCGCGGGCTCGGTCGGAGGCTTGCGCTGACCGCTCGGCCGGATGACGTCGGTGCCGGAGACGACGACCGTTCCGGAGCGCCCGTGGTAGCCGATCGGCAGGTGCTTCCAGTTCGGCGTCAGTGGCTCGGAGTCCGGTCGGAAGAGTCGCCCGACGTTCGTGGCGTGGTGCTCGCTGGCATAGAAGTCGACGTAGTCGGCGACCTGCGATCGGCAGGTGCATCGTCACGTCGTCGACGGCGATGAGGTGCGGCTCGACGCAGTCGCGACGGGCCGGATTGGTCAGGACGTCGACGATCCACTCACGAGCTGACTCCCACGCCGGGCGGCCCAGCGCGAGGAAGGCGTTGAGGTTCGGCTCCTGCCACACGGCATACGACTCCATGCCGGCCTGCTCGGCGCAGGCCCCGAGGTCGAGGACGTGGTCCCCGATGCGGGTGCCCACGCGCGGCGCCGAGTCGGACGTCGAGAAGACGCCGTAGGGAAGGTTGGTGATGCCGAAGGGGTGGTCGGCGGGCAGGTCGAGCCAGGTCATGAAGGGTTCTCCTCATCGAGATCGAGCAGGCCAAGGGCTTCGAGTTCACCGATCGGGTCGGTGACTTCACAGCATCCGTATGCCGTGAAGAGACTTCGCAGACGGCTCGCGTCGGCGTCGTCGAGGTCGAGAACGGCGTTCGCGAGCAAGTGCGAATCCCGCTGTGCCAGAAGGGCTTCGACCGCCACGAGTGCGCCGTCGTGGGCTGCGGAGTGCACTGCGAGCAGGACGTTGAGCACCCCGTGCTGAGGGTCGCCGTCGTGCTCCGCGCGCACCGCGTGATGCAGCCCGCCGGTGAGCTTGAAGGGGACGCCGAGCCGTGCGCAGTCATGGATGAAGGCGGCGAGCTCGGCCTCGTTCGGCCACGCCCACGTAGGGGTCGCGCCCGTGCGGAACTTCGCCTGAACCACGTGCCCGCCCTCGTCGACACCGGCCCGGATGTCCTCCAGGGCGCGGTCCCGGTCGGAACCACGTGGCACCTCGAGGGTGAGGGGCAGGCGGTCCACGGGGAGGTTGCGCCACCCGGGGAACCACGCCGAGCTCGGCACCCGACTGCTGTCACGGAGTTCTCGGAGGACAGTCGCTCAATCGCGCTCACGACCACCGACGGGTCCACGCCCGGTCGGGCGATCAGCGACACCTCGAGCGGCCCGGAGTCTCCCGAACGGGCCTCTCCCACAAGCATCTCCACATCGGAAGCCGGCACGAGCAGCGGACCGATGAGGGCGGCATACGCCGATCTGCGGTGACCACGGTGGCGGGCGACGGCGATGTCGAGCGGCGCGTTCCCGGGAGGGAAGACGGCGGCATCGTCGATGAGCCCTGCGAGCAGGGCGGTGGGCGCCGTTGACATGCCGGACACGCTACTAGGGTGAGGAAGCAGGAGTTTCGACACGGATTCGACACAAAGAGGTGGAGAGCAGTGGCGCACTACCAGTCGATGGGCAACATCCCGCCCAAGCGGCACACGCAGCACCGGCGACCGGCCGGGCGGGGCAAGACCGGCGAGCTCTACTACGAGGAGCTCATGGGCGAGGAGGGGTTCTCGTCGGACTCGTCCCTGCTCTATCACCGCAACATCCCGTCGACGATCGTCGATGCGCGGGTGTGGGAGATCGGTGACCTGTCCACGACGCCGAACCATCCGCTCAAGCCGCTGCACCTGCAGCCGCACGCGCTCTTTCCGGACAGCAAGACGATCAAGAAGACCGACGTCGTCACCGGTCGTCGCCTGCTGCTCGGCAACGGTGACGTGCGGATCTCGTATGCCGTGGCCGGCGCCACGAGCCCGTGGTACCGCAACGGCATCGGCGACGAGTGCGTCTACATCGAGCGCGGCGCGGCCCGGGTCGAGACCGTCTTCGGGGCCTTCGAGCTCACGCAGGGCGACTACATCATCATCCCGAGGGCGACGACGCACCGCTGGATCCCCAAGGGGTCGGCGCAAGAATCCGCTGCGCGCCTACGCCATCGAGGGCAACAGCCACATCGCGCCGCCGAAGCGCTACCTCAGCAAGTACGGCCAGCTCCTCGAGCACAGCCCCTACTGCGAGCGGGACCTGCGCACGCCCGACGGCCCGCTGCTCGCCGAGGACATCGGCGAGAAGGAAGGCGCCGAGACCGAGGTCTACATCAAGCACCGCGGCTCGGGGCCGGCGAGCAGTGGCGGCATCGTCGGGACGATCCACACGCTCCCGTTCCACCCGCTCGACGTCGTCGGCTGGGACGGCTGCCTCTACCCCTACGTCTTCAACGTGAGCGACTACGAGCCCATCACCGGCCGCGTGCACCAGCCGCCGCCCGTGCACCAGGTCTTCGAGGGCTGGAACTTCGTCGTCTGCAACTTCGTGCCGCGCAAGGTCGACTACCACCCGCTGTCGATCCCGGTGCCGTACTACCACTCCAACGTCGACTCGGACGAGGTCATGTTCTACGTCGAGGGCGACTACGAGGCGCGCAAGGGCTCGGGCATCGGCCAGGGCTCGATCTCACTGCACCCCGGCGGCCACCCGCACGGCCCGCAGCCGGGAGCCTCGGAGGCGTCGATCGGTGCGGAGTACTTCGACGAGCTCGCCGTCATGGTCGACACCTTCCGTCCGCTCGACCTCGGCGAGGGCGGGCTGGCGTGCGACGACGGCAAGTACCACCTCAGTTGGAGCGGCGCCCGCCGCTGACCAATCGCCACTGACGCCGCGCCTCGACCCACCCACACACCAGGGCGTCGAGCGCGGCGTCGCCGGTTGCGGCGTGGACCAGCCAGACGCGGTCGAGGTCGCTGGGCCGCGGCGACCGGTTCTCCCACGTGATCCGCCGCTCGGCCAGCAGGTCGAACATGTCGTCGCACAGGGTTGCGGCCACGACCGTGACGGCGTGGGCGCTCTGGGCAAGGGCGTCCACCCGCGCTGCGGCCACGCGTCCACCGCCCACCACGAGGACATGTCGGTCGGGCGTGGGGAAGTCGAGCAACCTCACCGTGTCGCGATGTCTGTCTGCGGCCATGAGTCATCATGGCGAGGCCCCGTTGCGGTGGCAGTGCTGTCGCGTTACGTCTGGGTTGCGAACCGGCGCGTGAAGCCGTGGGTCGGTCAGGAAGTGCGGGGAGGGCGAAGGCCGTCGAGGAAGATCTCGACCGCGAGGCGGGTCGCCTCGAAGGGGTCATCGCCCTCCCGGCCCACCTCGGCCGCGAGTTTCTGGTTGGCCGCCAAGCCACCCAGTCCCCACGTCACCGCGAAGAACCACACCGTCGACACCGGCCCGGGGCGGATGAGCCCGGCTTCCTGGACGGTCCCGACGGCTTCGTTGACCCGGACCTGCACGCCGCTGATGTATTTGTCGAACATGTAGTCAAAGCGCGGGCCGGGGTGCGCGGCCTCCTGGTGGATGATCCGCGCCAGGGCTGGCTGCTCGATCGTCGCGTCCATGAAGCGCAGCATGATCGTGCGCATGATCTCGAACGGTTCGGCGGAGTTGACCGGTTCGTCGAGAACTTCGGTGAGGCGCCCGAAGCCGTGGTCGACCGCGGCGAACCACGCGGCGTCCTTGGACTGGTAGCGCTGGTGGACGAGGTTGTGACTCACGCCGAGGTGCCGACACAGGGCCCGCACGGACGTGCCATCGAACCCGAGGTCGGCAAAAGCCTCAAGGAGCTGGTCGAGCAGGTCGGTCTCGCCGACGATCCGTGGCCGCACGTTCCCACCCTAGTTGTCGAGATGATTGGCGAGTTTATTGACAGTTGTCACCTTACGGTGGAAAGTGATCCCCTGACAATGCGGTCGGTAGGCAAAGGAGCCATGGACGTGATCACCGTCAAGGATGAAGAGCTGCACCTCCCGGGGGAGAACCCCCACTGGCAGGAGAGCTTCTATTTCAACTGGTCGGACCCGGGGCGAGGCGAATTCGGCCTCACGCGCATCGGGCTGAACCACGCGTCCCGCACGGCCGACGCCGTGCTCATCACCCTCAAGGACGGCAAGCCCGAGTTCGTCTATGCCGAGGTCGGCGCGCCCTTCACGCAGGATCCGCTGGACCACTCGGTCGGTGACGGCCTCACCATCGGGCGACTCACCTACACCCAGCTCGCGCCTCTGGAGCGGTGGCAGATCACGCTCACCGGACGCGACTCCCTCGATCTGGAGTGGACGGCATACACACCGGTCGTCGACTTCCACCAGGGCTTCCTCGGTGACGCCGAGCGCGCTCAGGAGCACTTCGAACAATCCGGTCGTGTCACCGGGCGGGTCGCGCTCGCCGGCGTCACGCGCACCGTCGACGGTCTCGGCCAGCGCGACAAGTCCTGGGGAGTGCGCGACTGGAACGGCGTCACCGGCTGGGACTGGATCGCGGGGCAGTTCGACGAGACCCTCTCGTTCAACGCCACCCGTACTGAGGTTGGCGGACGGCAGGAGCCGGTCGGCTTCGTCTTCGACAACGGCGAGGTCGAGCAGGTCACGGATGTCCAGGTTGAGGTAGTGGGCGACGATGCCGATCGACACGGCGAAGCCCATCGAGGTGTCTCCGGCGCGGACCTGCTCCTCCATGAGGGCGACCTCGAGACCAAAGTTGCCGCCACCGCCGCCGTACTCCTCGGGCAGGGACATGCCGACGAGGCCGAGTTCGCCCGCCCGCCGGTAGAGCTCGGGGAAGCGTGGCCCTGGGCTCGGTGCACCTCGCGCTGCGGCACCACCTCCTTGGTGAAGAAGGTTGCGGCGAGACCGCGTACGGCCTCTGTGTCGTCGTCGCTCCAGCGCGGACGAAGGGATTGGGACACCAGTGACCTCCACAAGGGCGGCCGCGCCGGGGTGCGCGTGCCGTCGAGGACAACGGTGGACGCTTGTTGACCATCTGTCAATAGGATCCACGCCACTATTGGCAAATGGTCAACAATGTGCTGCCATTGGGGGAACCGTCAAGACGAAGAGGACCCATGACTGACACGCAGACGTACACCCAGGTCACCTACGAGGTGCGCGATCACGTGGCCACGGTGACTCTGAACCGCCCCGAGGCACGCAACGGCTACACCATCACGATGGCCGACGAGCTGGCCGACGCCGTGAAGCGTGCCGGGGCCGACGACGATGTCCGCGTCGTCGTCCTCACCGGAGCGGGAGACAACTTCTGTGTCGGGGCAGACCTCAGCGGTGGCAGCCTCAAGGTGGCCGAGCAGGACGAGGAGACCACTGCCTGGATCGAGCCGGCGACGCGTGTGACGCGGCCGCTGTTCTATCTGCAGAAGCCGGTCATTGCAGCCCTGCGCGGCGCGGCCGTGGGTGTCGGCTCGACGATGACCCTTCCCGCCGACTTCCGCATCGCCTCCACCGACAGCCGGTTCGGGTTTGTCTTTTCGCGTCGCGGCATCTATCCGGAGGGCGGGTCGACCTGGTTCCTGCCGCGACTCGTGGGCATGGGCAAGGCCCTGGAGTGGATGATCTCCGGTCGCCTCATCAACGCCGACGAAGCACTCGCCTCCGGGCTCGTCACGGAGGTCGTCGAGCCCGCCCAGGTGCTGGCCCGGGCCCACGAGCTCGCCGCCGAACTCGCCGCAACGACCGCGCCGGTGTCGGCCGCGGTCATTCGTCAGGCGCTCTACCGGATGAGCCCGCTCGCCTCCCCGGAAGCCGCCTTCGACCTCGACTCCCAGCTCATCGCCAGCTGCGCGACCAACCCGGATGCGGTGGAGGGCGTCATGTCCTTTCTCGAGCGACGCGCGCCCCAGTTCACGGGGAAGGTGAGCGGGGACCTGCCAGACTTCCTGCCGTGGCAGGAGAGATGAGCGTCCAGGAGCGCAAGAGCGGGCGCCGACTCGAGCCCGACGAACGGCGTGACCAGATCCTGGCGTGCGCGGTCCGGTTGTTCGGTGAGCGGCCCTACTCGGAGGTGTCGACCGCCGACTTGGCTGGTGAGGCTGGTGTCACGCGTGGCCTCATCCACCACTACTTCGGCACCAAGCGCGACCTCTACCTCGAGGTCGTCCGGGCGATGCTGCTCACCCCGCAGCTCGAGGGTGCGATCCCGACGGGCGGCTCCCTGCGTGACCGGGTCGGCTACGTCATCGACTGGTTCCTCGACACCCTCCTCGTGGATGGCAAGACCTTTGTCGCCGTCACCAGCGCAGAGGGCGTCGGTGGCGACCGCGACGTCGAGAAGATGCTCCAGCGCGCGGACGACGGCGCCGCGAGGGCTGTCCTCGAGCTCCTCGGTGTGCCTGCTGGCGAACGGACGTCCGCCGAGATGGCGACGATCCGCGCCTTCGGCCAACTGCTCAAGGGGTGCGTGCGTGAGTACGTCCGGGACGACACCCTGACCCGCGACCAGATCCGCCTCATCCTCGTCGAGTCGCTCGTGGCCCTCGTGAAGAACGTCTTCCCCAAGCTCTGACGGGGTCAGTCGCCAGCACTCAGGCCGAGGCGGTAGCCGCGCTTGACGATCGTCTGGACGAGGGTGCGACCGCCGGCGTCTCGGAGGCGGCCGATGGCGACCTCGGCTGCGTGCGGGTCGGTCGAGTCACCCGGCAGCACGGCCAACACATCCGAGCGTGAGACGACGTCTCCCTTGGCGTCGGCGAGGAGTCGCAGCACCTCCAAACCGCTGGGCGACAGCGGCAGGACATGCCCGTCGAGCAGGGCAACGGTGCGCCTCACCTGCAGGTGGCCCGCAGTCGTGAGGACGGCCGAGGACTGGGCCACCTCGTAGTGGTGGACGAGTCGACGGACGAGCGCCCCCAGCCGCCCTCGGTCGGGAACGATCGGCTCAATCCCTCTGTCCTGCAACGGAAGTGCCGTGATCGGGCCTACCGCCGCAGCCACGAGACACCCGGAGGCAGACCGCTTGACGATGCCGTCCGTGACACCTTCGGCGTCGGCCGCCGCCAGCCAGGCGTGGGCCCCCGGAGCCGACGTGAACACGACCGCGTCGATCTCGCCCGCGGCGGCGTCGCGCACGGACTGCGCCAGCGCCGCAGGGTCGGGCGTGGGGCCCCAGCGATAGACGACGAGGCTCGCGACGTCGGCACCGGCGGCGGCGAGCTCCGTGTCGAGACCGTCCGCACCGGCCCCGTGGTGCTGGACCGCGATCCGCAGTCCCGTGACGCCCTCGTCGAGCAGCAGCTCGAGGATCTCGGCAGAGGTCTCGCTCTCGGCGACCCAGTCGGCGGTGAGTCCGGCTGCTTGGATGGCGCCACGAGCCTTGGGGCCGCGGGCGATGATCCGAGCGCCCGCGAGGATCTCGAGCAGGTCGTCGGCGTGGCCAGCGGCGTCGGCCGCCTCGATCCAGCCGCGCAGGCCGATGCCGGTGGTGACGACGACGACGTCCGGTGGTGTCGCGATGAGTTCCTTCGTCGCGACGAGCAGCTCCTCGTCGTGCTCGTGCGGGACGATCGTGATGGCCGGTGCGTGGCGGACCGTGGCGCCTCGACGGACCAACGCCGAGGAGAGTTCGCCCGAGCGCCGATCCGCCGTCACGAGGACGACGCATCCGGTCATGACCTGGCTCAGGGTCGGGGGAGTGCGGGCAGCGGTCACGCGGTCAGCCTGCCTGACGTTCGGGCATCAGCAGCGTCGGGTCCGCGACCCGGCCCACGACGATGACTGCCGGAGCCCGGACCTCGGCGTCGGCGGCGACCCGCACGATCTGGCTCAGGGCAGCCGTCGTCACCCGCTGACGCTCGGTGGTTGCGTCCTCGATGATCGCGACCGGCAGGTCTGCAGGTGCGCCGTGGGCGACGAGGTCACGCACGTGGTCGGCGAGCAGCCGGACTCCCATGAGGACGACGAGGGTGGCCGCTTCGATGGCTGCCGACGACAGCGCGTGGGTGTCGATCCGTTCGTGGCCGTGCACGATGTGCACGGCACCGACCGTTCCACGGTGCGTGAGGGGTATGCCGGCCGCACCGGGAGCGCTCAGCGCTGAACTCACGCCGGGGACGACTTCGACGGCCACCCCGGCCTCGCGGCAGGCCAGGACTTCCTCGCCGCCGCGGCCGTAGAGGAACGGGTCCCCGCCCTTGAGGCGCACGACGGTGCGTCCGAGCTGGGCCTGCTCCACGAGGAGGCGGTTGATCTCGGACTGGGTGACGGGGTGGTGGCCGGCGGTCTTGCCGACATCGATGATCTCGACGCTCACCGGGAGGGTTCGCAGCAGCTCGACCGGCCCCAGCCGGTCCGTGACGACGACGTCGGCCTCGGCGAGGGCTCGACGCCCTCGGACGGTGATGAGGTCCATGGCGCCGGGGCCGCCTCCGACGAGAACGACCCGCCCCTTCGTTGCCGACTGTCGACGGCGCGCGCGCAGGTCGAGGTCGGCAGTCTCGAGGTGCACGGCCAGGGCGTTGCGGACGGACACGACCCGAGCCGGGTCCGGGCGGCCGGTCGAGACGACACCCACCCGCACGCCAGCGTGGTCGGTGACTGCAGGATTGCGGGCCGTGCCGTGTTCGGACGCGCCCGCGCAGACGCTGAAAACCCGTGCAGCCGTTGCTCGCTCGCACAGGCCGCGATCCACGAGCGCGTCGCCGGTGGCCGCGACGACGAACCACGTGCCCTCAACGTCGTCGAGGGCGACCTCGCGCTGGCTCCACGTCACCGAGGCCTCGTCCACGACGTCGAGCATGGCCTCACAGACGATCGGGGTGACGACGTGCACGAGAGCTCCGTCAGCCACCAGGGCAGCTGCCTTCGTCGCGGCCACGGGACCGCCACCAGCGACGAGAACCGGTCGACCCACGAGGTCGACACCGAGCAGGGTCGTCATGGCGCACTCTCGACATCAGGCTCGGGACGGGCGACATGAACGACACCGTCGCGCACCTCCACCGGCCAGGACCGCAGCGACTGCGGCTCCTTGCCCACGGCGTCGAGGCACTCGCCGGTGCGCAGGTCGAAGACCTGCTTGTACATCGGGTGACGCCACCGTCGGTGCGTCACCTCGCGTTCCCACGATTCCGCGAGACATCACAAAGGCGCCGGAGAACGGATCACGCTGCTGGACGGCATACACGACGTCTGCATGGGTGCGGAAGAGCGCAACCTGCTCACCGCCCACGAGGGCGGCAGAGCCGCGCTCGGATGCCAAGTCATCGAGCCGGCATACGGCAATCCACGCGGGGATGGCGAGGGTGATCTCCTGCATCGCGGCGTCGATGGTCATCGGCGGACCTCCAGGGTCGTCCCGGCGATGAGTACGCCGCTGGTGCGCTCATCCGGGGTGGCGGGTCGGGCCTGGCCGCGCTCGGCGACGTAGGCGAGCGAGTCGTCGGCGTGGTCGGGCGCATTGACGAAGGACCCGAAGCGGCGCAGCTTCTCGGGGTCGGCGAGGGCGGCGGCCCACTCGTCCTCGTAGCCGTCGACGTGCGTCACCATCGCGGCGTCGAGGTCGGCGGCGATGCCCAGCGAGTCGTCGAGGACGACCGCGCGAATCGCCTCGAGGCCGCCCTCGTAGTCGTCGACCCAGGCGGCGGTGCGCTGGAGCCGGTCGGCCGTGCGGACATAGAACATGAGGAAGCGGTCGATGGCCTGCACGAGGGTCTCGGTGTCGAGGTCCTCGGCCAGGAGCTGCGCGTGCTTGGGCGTGAAGCCACCGTTGCCGCCGACGTAGAGGTTCCAGCCGTTGTCGGTCGCGATGATGCCGACGTCCTTGCCCCGGGCCTCGGCGCACTCGCGCGCGCAGCCCGAGACGCCGAGCTTGATCTTGTGCGGCGAACGCAGCCCGCGGTAGCGCAGTTCGAGAGCGATCGCGAGACCGACGGAGTCCTGCACGCCGTAGCGGCACCACGTCGAGCCGACGCAGGACTTCACGGTGCGCAGCGACTTGCCGTAGGCGTGACCCGACTCGAATCCGGCATCGACGAGGCGGGTCCAGATCTTGGGGAGCTGGTCGATCCGCGCGCCGAAGAGGTCGATGCGCTGGCCGCCGGTGATCTTCGTGTAGAGGCCGAAGTCCTTGGCCACCTCGCCGATGACGATGAGCCCCTCGGGCGTGATCTCGCCGCCGGGGATGCGCGGCACGACCGAGTAGGAGCCGTCCTTCTGGAGGTTGGCCATGACGTGATCGTTGGTGTCCTGCAACGTCGCTCGCTCGCCCTCGAGGATGTGGCCGGTGCCGAGCGAGGCGAGGATCGAGCCGATGACGGGCTTGCAGATGTCGCAACCACGACCGCGTCCGTGGGTCGCGATGATCTCGCTGAAGGTCGTGAGTTCCTGCACGCGCACGACGTCGAAGAGCTGGGCCCGCGAGAGGTCGAAGTGCTCGCACAGTGCCTTGCTCACCTCGACGCCGGACTTCTCCAGCTCGGTGGTGACGATCTTCTTCACGAGGGGGAGGCAGGAGCCGCAGCTCGTGCCCGCGAGGGTGCACGCCTTGACGCCGGCGAGGTCGGTGCAGCCGCCCTCGGTCACCGAGCAGCGGATCGCACCCGCCGTGACGTTGTTGCACGAGCAGACGGTCGCGTCCTCGGGGAGTTCTCCCATCGGCGCCGCTGCCGCTCCTTCGGGAAGCAGGTATGCCGCAGGGTCACCTCCCAGCTCACGGCCCACCATCGGGCGCAGCGCGGCATACGCACTGGCGTCGCCGACGAGGATGCCGCCGCGCAGGGTGCGGGCGTCGTCGGACATGACGAGCTTCTTGTAGACGCCGCCGACGGGGTCGGAGATGACGACCTCGAGGCTGCCCGGCTCCTGGGCGAAGGCGTCACCAAAGCTCGCCACGTCGACGCCGAGCAGCTTGAGCTTGGTCGAGAGGTCGGCGCCGGGGAAGGTGCCCTCGCCGCCGAGCAGGCGGTCGGCGACGATCTCGGCCATCGTGTAGCCGGGGGCGACCAGCCCGAGGCAGCGACCGCCGATGTTGGCGACCTCGCCGATGGCCCAGATCGCGGGATCCGCTGTGGCACAGGCGTCGTCGACGATGACACCGCCACGCTCGCCGACCTCGAGGCCGGACTCGCGGGCCAGCTCGTCACGCGGGCGGACACCGACGGCGAAGATGACGACGTCGACGTCGAGCGCCGGACCCTCGGCGAACTCCATGCGCGAGACCGTCCCGCGGTCGCCGACGATCTTGGAGGTCGCGGTGGACGTGCGCACGCTGACGCCGAGGCCCTGGATGAGTCGCTTGAGTCCCTCGCCGCCACCGTCGTCGACCTGGAGCGGCATGAGGCGAGGGGCGAACTCGACGACGGT
Source organism: uncultured Actinomycetota bacterium (assembly GCA_963807825.1). Taxonomy (GTDB): domain Bacteria; phylum Actinomycetota; class Actinomycetes; order Actinomycetales; family Dermatophilaceae; genus Knoellia. The sequence goes on along the minus strand of CAWEDC010000021.1, from coordinate 16,104 downwards.
GGACTCGACCTCGAGGGCCTGGAGCGCCCCCGCGGCCTCGAGCCCGAGGAGGCCGCCACCGACGACCGCGCCGCGCACCGGTCGGTCGAGCTCCTCGCGGCGCTTCTCGACATAGGCGCGAAGGTCGGCGACGTCGTCGATGGTGCGATAGACGAACGCACCGCGAAGGTCCTTGCCGGGAACGGGCGGCACGGCGGCATACGAGCCGGTGGCGAGGACGAGCGCGTCATAGGGCAGGACCGCGCCACCGTTGGTGGTGACCGTCCTTGCCTCGCGGTCGATGCTGTCGGCCTTGACGCCGCGCTTGAGCGTGACGAGCGGGTCGTCCCAGATCTCCTGTCCGCCGAGCGCGAGCTCCTCGGGGTGGCGACCGGTGAAGTAGGACGTCAGGGCGACGCGGTCGTAGGGCGCGCGTGGCTCCTCGCAGAGCAGGGTCACCGCCCACTGCCCGGACTCATCGCGGGAGCGAAGGGCGTCAATGAGTCGACGCGCGACCATGCCGCCGCCGATGACGACGAGCTGTTTGGTGTCCGGTGCCTCAAGCATGTTGATGACGCTAGGGACGCGCCGTTTCGGGACTGTCGTTCAACTGTTTCCCCTGCGTAAAACGGTCCTCACACGCAGGACATCGCCGCGGTGAGGTGGGCGAGCTGAGCCGGGTCCGTGACTGGGACCGGCAGCAACACCGCGCCGAAACCAGTCGCATGGTGATTTGCGGCTGGGCTGGCTTGTGCTTTACCGGATCTGCCGAATTGAGTGCGTTGCCCATCTGGACTCAGCGCCATGGCGTAGTAGGCGCGTTGATGGACACGCCGGCGGCACTAGCGTGAGTCCCGGCCTTCCTTGAAGGTGGTCAATCAAAGAGTCGAGGGAGCAGCGGCCAGATGGGAGATGCACGGATGTCCGGTGAGTTGCGGACCACGGTATTGCGGTTCGAGCGCGAAGGAGACGTAGTCGAGATCAACTTCGCGGACGAGATCGGCCACGGAGAAGTCGTCCGAGACATCACCATCGAAGACGCCGGTCCGTATCAGATCTCGCTAGCGTTCGATAGCAACCATCGGCTTCTCTCGCTGGAGGTGATCGGGGTCGATGAATGCTTCCGACCGGAGTTCTTGGAACGGCTGGGTGGGCCTACGAAGCGGTGAAGTGCTGAAGTCTTATGACTGAGGCAAGCGCGTGCCCGTTGTAGTCGGGTGATCGGAGGGCCGCTGAACTGGCGTCCGGATCTGCCGCCGTTGGCTCGCATTGGGCCCGGGCGTCCGCGCCCACAGAGCCGGACCGGATACGTTGTTGACGTGCTCTCACCCAAGGTCTGGAAGGTCCATCAGTACTGCTACTTCTGGATCTCCAGCGAGGTCGTCACTGCTGAGCAAATCACTTCGCAGGTCGGTATGGAGCCGGATTCGATCACGGTGCGTGGAAGTCGTCAGACGGAGCCGCGTGCGCTCCCAATCGAGCACAGTTGGATGGTCAAGTGCGGACGTCATGCACGGATCGACGAACAGGTGTCGGAGGTCCTCGACCGCGTGCGACCCGCAGCCCAGGCGATTCGTGTCCTTACAGCCCGGGATGATGTCGACGCGGGCCTGATGATGGTCCGCTACTTCGATGACCCGGACGAAGGCGGATACGACGCAATGGGCTGGATGCTCGAGCCCGCCCAGATCGTCCTGTTAGCCGACATGGGTGCGCAGATTCAGGCCGACGAGTACCTCGCCAACGCGCATCCGTCTACATACGAGTCGCGACTGCGGCTGCCAAGGCCGGCTCGACGCCTCCTAGCCCCAAAGCTACGGCGTACGAAGGGCCACTCATAGAGGTCACCAAAGCCCGTCCGCTCATGCCGCGACCGGCGCTTTGCTGCGCAGGCTCAGGCGGAGCGAGACAGTTCGTGTTCAACGGCCCGGCGGATCCAGGCCGAGACTGAGCGGTCGTCAGCTTCTGCGGCGCGCTTGACGTCTTCCAGCAAGTCAGCCGGGAAGCGCACGGGTACGGGCTTACTCAGTGGACGCTTGCGACGACGTGCAGGACCTTGGGGCTCCTGGTTCCGAGGCTCGGTATAGAACTCGTACTCCTGATCGGGTGTCATCTGCTTGGGGTTGTTGTCAGCACTCATCACGGTCCCTTCGGTAGGTGGCGGCGAGGCCCGAAGACGCCTCGTAGCAGCCGATCGGTCGGCACTTGCTCGGAACGCCCGAGCGCGATGGGGCAAGCGGGACGATGAGAACTCGGCCGCCAACCTCGGCGAGCATCAGCCAGTGGGCGGGCGGCTTGGCCGGATAGAACAGCGGGTCGCTGTTCCACACGTCCATCACGTCCTCCAGCCCCAGGTGCGGATGCTTGAACAGGTGAGCCGCTTGCTTGTCGACCTCGAAGGGCTCTACGTCGTCGAGCCCATCGACATCGAACGGTTCGCTCACCCAAGCATTGTATAACAAACGACTACGCTCAGCCATGTCCCTCGCATGAGTCATCAGGGGCGCTGGGCTGGCGCCGAGGGCTCGATCCACGACAAACGAATGCGGCGGAAGCCCTCACAGATGGACTGAACTACATAATTTGGCGCTCGTTTATGTGGTTTAGACCCTCCATGAGGGGCAAGGCAGTGTTTCCCGCGTCGGCAACAACGTCTCTGTTACCCGACGGCGGTGGCGGCCGTCTGTTCGGTCAGCCACCCGAGCAGGCCGCAGACCTCGTCCTTGCAGCCGCCGCACCCCGTGGTTGCCCGGGTCTCCTTGGCGATCTCGTCGACGGATCGGGCGCCGCAGGCGTGGGCCTCGGCAATATCGGCCTTCGTGACGCTGTTGCAGCGGCACACCGCCGCATCGTCGGGGAGTGCGTCAGGCGTCGTCGCCGCAACGGGCGCGGCAGACAGGGCCGTGAGGAGCAGGCGCGCCGGGTCGCTGGGGACCGGAGTGCGACGCGTGTAGGCCGCGACGAGGTCCGCCGCCACCTGGCCGGCACCGATGCACGTGGCGCCGACGAGCCGGTCGCCGGAGACGACCACCTCGACGTGCCGACCGGCGTCCGGGTCCGAGAGGCTGAGCGTGCGCTGGGCGGGGTCGTCCGCGCGTGAACCGCCGCACACGCCCATGGTGACGACGTCGAGCCCGTGGGCCTTGACCCGCACGACGTCGCTGCTCGTGGTGTCGGCCCCGCGCCCGCGAACCGTCGTGCCGGTGAGTCGGTCGGCGAGGGCGCGCGCCTGGTCCCAGCCCTGCGCGACGAGACCCATCGCCCCGCTCGGCGGCTGGGCACAGTCGCCGATGGCGAAGATCCGGGCGTCCGCGGTGGATCGACGACTGTCGTCGACGAGAACCCCTCTCTCGCAGGGGATCCCGGCTTCGGCGGCGATGGCCGTGTTGGCGATCGTGCCGGTGGCGACGAGGAGGAGATCCGACTCGACGACGTCGCCGTCCGTGAGGCGTATGCCGGTGAGTCGCCCGTTCGCGACGACTGCGGCTTCCGCTCCCACACCGATCCGCGGGTGGATCCCCAGCTCGGGCATCGCGCTCGCGAGCACGCTGCTCGCGGAGGTGTCGAGCTGGCGCTCCATGAGGGCGGCGGCCGGGTGGACGATCGTCACGGCGCAGCCGCGTTGGGCCAGCCCGCTGGCGGCCTCGATCCCGAGGACGCCGGCGCCGAGGACGACCGCGCGGCGTGAATTCAGCGTGGCCGCAATGATTTCCCGGGCGTCGTCGATGCTGCGCAAGGCGTGCACGCCGAGGGGGAGGGCGCCGGTGCCGTTGTCGAGCCCGGGGAGCGGGGGGATGCGCGCGTCGGCACCAGTGGCGAGGACGAGTTGGTCGTAGCGGTGTCGGCTGCCGTCGGTCGTCGTGACGACGCGGTCGTGGCGGTCGATGGCGGACGCGGCGGTGCCGCGCAGCACGGTGAGCCGCGGGTGGACCGGGGTCGGCAACGTGAGTGACGTCAGGTCGTATCGCCCGGCGACGACCTCGCTGAGGAGGACGCGGTTGTAGGGCTCACATCCCTCGGCGCCGAGGACGGTGACGTCGTACTTGCCGACGGTGTCGCGCCTCAGCAGGTCCTCGACGAATCGCGAACCGACCATGCCGTTGCCGATGACGACGAGCCTCATGTCAGGACCTCCGTGGCGGTGGGGATGAGTGCGCGGGCCACGGTGACCGCGCAGACCTTGAACTCGGGCATCCCCGAGATGGGATCGGTGGCGTCGTTGGTGACGCGGTTGACGCTCTCGGCGCCGGCCCAGTGGAACGGCATGAAGACCGTGTCCGGGCGCACCGAGTCGGTGATGCGGGCCGGTGCCGTGACGACCCCACGCGAGCTCGTCAGGCTGACGAGGTCGCCGGCGGCGATGCCGTGAAGGTCGGCGAGGATCGGGTGGATCTCGACGAACGCCGCAGGGGAGGCGCTGACGAGGGCGTCGACGCGCCGGGTCTGCGCCCCCGACTGGTAGTGCTGGAGCACGCGCCCGGTCACCAGGTGGATCGGCGCGTCGGAGCGCACGTCCTCCGCGGGGCCGTGGTCATCGACGGCGACGAAACGCGCGCGCCCATCCGCGGTCGGGAAGTCGTCGAGGAACAGTCGGGGCGTGCCCGGGTGAGGGTCGCCGTCCGTGGCCGGGCAGGGCCAGAAGAGGTCGGGTTCGGCGTCCAGCCGCTCGTGGCTGAGGCCGCTGTAGTCGGCCCGGCCGCCAGCACTCGCCCGGGCCAGCTCGTCGAAGACCAGGGACGCGTCCGTGTCCCAGGTGCCGGGAGCGTCGAGGCGGGCAGCGAGTTCACGCCACAGCCACAGCTCGGACCGCGCGCCGCTCGGCGCGTCAATGGCCCTGCGGCGACGCAGGATTCGCCCCTCGAGCGACGTCATGGTGCCCTCCTCCTCGGCCCACTGCAGGACCGGGAGGACGACATCGGCACGCTGCGCCGTCTCCGACGGGACGACGTCGCAGACGACGAGCAACTCGAGGGCGTCGAGGCGATCGCCGACGTGGTTCGCGTTGGGGGCGGAGACGCGAACGTTGGCGCCATGCACGAGCAGCGCGCGAGGACCGTCCTCCCGACCGAGCGAGTCGAGGAGCTCGACGGCGGGCTTGCCCTTGCCCGGGGATGATCGCCGGGTCCACACCCCACACCGCAGCGACGTGTGCGCGCGCAGCAGGGTCGTCGATCATCCGGTAGCCGGGGAGCTGGTCGGACTTCTGCCCGTGCTCGCGCCCGCCCTGACCGTTGCCCTGTCCGGTGATCGCGCCGTAGCCCGACCCCACCCGACCGGGCAGACCCAGCGCCAGCGCGAGGTTGATGGCGGCGTTGACGGTCGCCGTTCCCTGCGACGACTGCTCGACGCCACGCCCCGTGAGGATGTACGCCCCGGACCCACCTCGCGACGGGCTGGCCGCAGCCAGGAGGCGTGCCGTCTCGCGCAGGAGGGTCGCCGGCACACCCGCGACCTGCTCGACCCGCTCGGGCCACCAGGCCGCGGCGAGTCGACGGACGTCGTCGACTCCCGTCGTGCGAGAAGCGATGTATGCCGTGTCGGCCAGTCCCTCGGCGAACGTCACGTGGAGCAGCCCGAGGAGGACGACGAGGTCCGTGCCCGGCACCGGCTGGAGGTGAAGCCCCTGACCGTTGTCGGCCAGGGACGCCGTCGCGCTGATGCGTGGGTCGACGACCACGAGCCCGCCCTTGGCGCGGGCACCGGCGAGGTGCGCCACGGCGGGCGGCATCGTCTCGGCGAGGTTGCTGCCGAGGAGCAGGACGGCCTGCGCACCGCCGAGGTCGGTCGAGCGGGAAGGGGAGCCCGCGATCGATCCCCAGGGAACGGTTGGCGGCCGCCGCCGCACTGCTCATGCAGAACCGCCCGTTGTAGTCGATGTTCGCGGTCCCCAACGCGATCCGAGCGAACTTGCCCAGCTGATAGGCCTTCTCGTTCGTCAGCCCACCGCCGCCGAAGACTGCCACCGCATCCGCGCCGTGCTCGGCGCGAATCTCCCTGAGCCGCAGCGCAACCAGGTCGAGCGCGGCCTCCCACGTCGTTGGCTCCAACTCGCCGGACTCACCACGTACGAGGGGAGTGGTGAGCCGGTCCGGCGCACGCAGCACCGACGCGCTGGTCCAGCCCTTCTGGCACAGGCCTCCCCGGTTGGTGGGGAAGTCGCGCCCGGCGACGCTCACGCCGGTGGTGTCCGGCGTGAGCGTCTGGGCGCACTGCAGAGCGCAGTAGGGGCAGTGCGTGGCAACAGGGGTGGTCATGGAGGGTCAGATCGTCTCCGAGGCGAGCGCGGAACCGCGACGCTGGTACACGGCATACACGGTCAGGGCCATGAGGACGTAGGCCGCGACGAACACGTAGAGCGCTGGGACGAGCGAGCCGTAGGTCTCCTTGGCCATCGCGAAGCCGCGCGGGATGAAGAAGCCGCCGTAGGCGCCGACCGCACCCGCGATGCCGATGCACCCGGCCGCGGCCTTGCGAGCGGCGGGCAGCCCTTCAGCCGACACCCCGGCCCGGAAGACCGCGGGGATCATCCGATAGGTCGCGCCGTTGCCGATGCCCGCTCCGCAGAAGAGGACGAGGAAGGCACCGAAGAAGAGCGGGAAGCTCTTCGCCTGCAGGCCCTCGATCGCGGCCAGCGCCCCCACGGTGAGGACGACGAACGACGCGATCGTCACGCGGGCGCCACCGAAGCGGTCCGCGACCATGCCACCCAGCGGCCGGGTGAGGGCGCCGATGAGTGCGCCGATGAAGGCGAGCCCGAGGGGAGCCGTCGGGAACTGGGTCTTCAGCAGGGTCGGGAAGGCACCGGCATACCCGATGAAGGAACCGAAGGTTCCGATGTAGAGGAACGAGATGACCCACGTGTGCGGGTTCTTCGTCGCGAGGGCGAACGACTTGTAGTCCGCCTTGATCCCGGTGAGGTTGTCCATCCAGCGCCAGGCGGCGATGGCCGACAGGAGGGCCAGCGGGATGAAGATCAGCCCGGCGCGTTCGAGGTGCACGCCGGCGCCGATCGCGATGACCGCCGGGACGACCATCTGGACGATGCCGGTGCCGAGGTTGCCGCCAGCAGCATTGAGCCCCAGCGCTTTTCCCTTCTCGGCCTCGGGGAAGAAGAACGAGATGTTGGTCATCGAGGAGGCGAAGTTGCCGCCACCGAAGCCGGCCAGTGCGGCGCACGCCAGCAACACACCGAACGGCGTCTCCGGCCGCGTCACGATGAACGCGAGAGCCGACGCCGGGAGCAACAACAGCAGCGACGAGATGATCGTCCAGTTGCGCCCGCCGAAGGCCGGTACGGCGAACGTGTAGGGGATGCGGATGGTCGCGCCGACGAGGCTGGGGACGGCGATGAGCCAGAACTGCTGGTTGAGCGTCAGGGGGAATCCGGCGGCGGGGAGCAGGGGCACGACGACGGACCAGAGGGCCCAGACGCAGAAGCCGAGGAACTCGGCGAAGACGGAGAAGGCCAGGTTGCGGCGCGCGACGCTGCGGCCGGTGGACTGCCAGAAGCTGGCGTCCTCGGGGTCCCAGTGCTCGATCCAGCGACCGGGACGCGTCTCAGGGGCGGTGGCGGCAGGGGCCGCGGTGAGGGTGGTCTCCATGGGGCCAGACATTGCCCAAGCCGTGTTTCCGGACCCTGCGGCCCACGTAAATCATCCGTAACACCACACCGCACAGCCCGACCGCGGCCGCTGTGAGAAGTCGAGGGCGCTCAGAGGTAGGTCGTCGGGATCGCGGGTTCGCCGCGGCTCAGCTGGTGGGCCGACCGGGGGAGTTCGGCCACCGATGACTCGTGTCGCTCCCGCGCGGCTGCCAGCGCGACGTGCTCGCCACCGACGACCTCGCCAGCGCGCACGTACTCCACGAGCAGCACCCGGTCGTCACCGTCGTCGACCGGGGGCTCGCCGATCCCGATGATCTCGGCCTCGGCGATGCCGCGGGCGTTGCGCCGTCGCAGGGCGTACTTGCGCCCACCCACCGACGTCTTGTCCTTGCTCGCCTTGGCCACGCCGATCATCTCGCCGGAGTCGTCGGAGCGCGCCACGAGCTTGTAGACCATGCCAGCGGTCGGCGCCCCGGACCCGGTGACGAGCTGCGTCCCCACGCCATAGGCATCGACCGGCCCGGCCGCGAGCCCCGCGATGGCGAACTCATCGAGGTCCGAAGTCACGACGATCCGCGTCTTCGTGGCGCCGAGCGCAGTCCAGCTGCTCGCGGACCTCGCGCGCCTGGACGAGCAGGTCGCCGCTGTCGAGCCGCACCGCACCCAACTCGGTACCGGCCACCTCGATGGCGATCTCGACGGCCTTCTCCACGTCATAGGTGTCGACGAGCAGCGTCGTCCCGACCCCGAGGACCTCGACCTGCGCGGTGAACGCCTCGCGCTCGTCGTCGTGCAGCAGGGTGAACGCGTGCGCAGCAGTTCCCGCTGTGGGCACCCCCCAGCGGCGTCCCGCCTCGAGATTCGAGGTCGTCGCAAACCCGGCAATGTATGCCGCCCGCGCAGCTGCCACTGCGGCTTCCTCGTGGGTGCGTCGAGACCCCATCTCGATGCACGGCCGGGTGCCCGCGGCCCCGGTCATGCGCGACGCGGCAGACGCAATTGCGCTGTCGTGGTTGAGGATTGACAACACGAGGGTCTCGAGAACGACTCCGTGAGCGAAGTCGGACTCGACCACGAGCACCGGTGAGCCGGGGAAGTAGGCGTCGCCCTCGGCATACCCCCAGATGTCCCCTTCGAAGCGGTAGCCGGCCAGGAAGTCGAGAGTCTCGTCGTCGACAACCTTCCCGGCCCGCAGGGCGGCGATCTCGGCGTCGCCGAAGCGGAAGCGTTCGATGGCGTCGAGGAGCCGACCGGTCCCGGCCACCACTCCGTAGCGCCGACCGTCGGGCAGCCGACGGGCGAACGTCTCGAAGACACAACGCCGAGACGCGGCACCCGAGCGCAGGGCCGCCTGGACCATCGTCAGCTCGTAGTGATCGGTCAGCAGCGCGGTCGAAGGTGCGGGTGACGGCGCAGGAGCAGGGGAGGAGAGGCTCACCCGAAGCACCCTATTGTGGGTCCGTGTCCATCGCGCCCGTGCAGGAGGAGATCACCTCCTCCTCGACCGATGTCGCGCCCGACCTCCCGTGGATCACGCTGGTCTGGAACGACCCGGTCAACCTCATGTCCTACGTGACCTATGTCTTCCAGAGCTACTTCGGCTACGACCGCGCCAAGGCCGAGAAGCTGATGATGGACGTCCACGTCAAGGGTCGAGCCGTCGTCTCGAACGGGCCGCGCGAAAAGATGGAGATCGACACCGAGGCGCTCCAGGGCTACGGCCTGTGGGCCACGTTCCAGAAGGACGACTGATGGCGCGCGCGTTCTCCCGCAAGGGCAAGGGCAAGAACCTCAGGTATGCCGCGAAGCTCGATGCCGTCGAACGTGCGGTTGTCGCTGGGCTCATGGAGCAGGTCCACGACCTCGTCGCGCCCGAGCCGGTGGAGGCCGTCGAGACCGGCCCCAGCGGAGTCTCGGACCACGACGACGACTTCGCCGCGATCGTGTCGGGCCTGGGTGGGCTCGGCATGGGTGTGTCGATCTCGGCCGAGGACCAGGTGCCCGACGACCGGCCCGTCCCGGCGGACGCCCGCTCCTTCGGTGACCGCGACCCCGCCCTCGAACGACTGCTCCCCGCCGGCAACCGCGCCGACGACCAGGCCTCCGCCGAGTTCCGGCGGCTCACCGAGCACGGCCTGCGCCAGCGCAAGGCCGGCCACCTCGAGTCCGCCATCCGCTCGCTGCGGGCGCCCGGCTCGGGAGTCGAACTCGACGAGCGCGCCGCCATCGACATGGTCATCGCCCTCACCGACGTACGCCTCGTCCTCGGCGAGCGGCTCGGCCTGCGTGAGGACGCCGACGTCGACCGTCTCGAGGAAGAACTCGCCGATGTGGGCGACGACGATCCCCGCGGGCACGCCATGTCGGTCTACGACTTCCTCACGTGGCTGCAGGAGACGCTCGCCACGGCGATGCTGCCTGACGCCCACCCGAGCGCTTAACCTTGGGCGGTGCCTGACTCTCCCATCGGAATCTTCGATTCCGGCTATGGCGGCCTGACGGTGGCGCGGGCCGTCCTGGACCAGCTGCCCCACGAGTCGGTCGCCTATCTCGGTGACACGGCGCGCACGCCCTATGGTCCGCGGCCCATCGCGGAGACCCGTGCCTTTGCGCTGGAGTGCCTCGATCGTCTGGTCAACCACGGAGTCAAGGCCCTCGTCATCGCGTGCAACACCGCCAGCGCCGCGGTCCTCCATGACGCCCGGGAGCGCTACGACGTGCCGGTCGTCGAGGTCATCCGGCCCGCGGTCCGCCGCGCGGTCGGAGCCACGCGCACGGGTCGGATCGGCGTCATCTCCACGCTCGGCACCCACCAGTCGCGGGCCTATCTCGACGCCTTCGCCGCCGCACCGCACCTCACGGTGACGAGCGAGCCCTGCCCCCGGTTCGTCGACTTCGTCGAGTCGGGCGTGACCGGTGGCGAGGAGCTGCGGACCGTGGCCCGCGAATACCTCGCGCCGCTCCAGGAGCAGGACGTCGACACGCTCATCCTCGGCTGCACCCACTACCCGTTGCTCGCCGGCGTCATCTCCTACGTCATGGGGCCCGACGTCACGCTCGTGTCCTCGGCGGAGGAGACGGCCAAGGAGCTCTATCGCGTCCTCGCCGACGCCGACCTGCTGCGGCCCGACCACCTGCCCGCGCCCGAGCACGGCTTCACGACGACGGGCGACCCCGAGGAGTTCCGCCGCTTGGCGCTGCGCTTCCTCGGCCTCGGACCGAACTTCGGCCACATCTTCACCTCGACCATCGGCGTCCCGGCGGTGGTCGCATGAGAGTCACCGTCATCGGCTGCAGCGGGTCGTTTGCCGGCCCCAACTCGGCCGCGTCGAGCTACCTGGTGTCCGTGGACGCCGGGGACCGCACCTGGAACGTCCTCTTCGACCTCGGCTCCGGCGCCCTCGGGCCGCTGCAGCGACACGTCGACCTGCGTGACCTCGACGCCGTCTTCATCAGCCACCTGCACCCGGACCATTGCGCTGACATCTGCGGGCTCTACGTGGCCCACCACTACGCGCCCGCCGGTGCCCCCGCGGATCGGCTCCCCGTGTGGGGGCCGAACGAGACCGCGTCCCGGGTCGCGCTCATGTATCACGGCCTCGAGGACGGAGGCATGGACAAGGTCTTCGACTTCGGCCAGTTGTCGGACCGCGTCGCCGTCCCGATCGGCCCGGTGACGATCACTCCGTATGCCGTGAACCACCCGGTCGAGGCGTTCGGCTTCCGCGTCGAGGCCGACGGGGTCGTCCTCAGCTACACCGGTGACACCGACTCCTGCGACAACCTCACGCCGCTCATGGCCGGCGCCGACCTCGTGCTCGCCGACTCGGCGTTCGTCGACGGTCGCGACGAGGTTCGCGGCGTCCACCTCACGGGCAGCCGCGCAGCCCAGGCCGCCGTGGCGGCCGGGGGAGTGAAGCGGTTGGTGCTGACGCACCTGCCCGCCTGGAACGACGCAGAGGTATGCCGTGCGCAGGCCGAGCCGTTCTGGCCCGGTGTCGAGGTGGCTCGGCCCGACGACGTCTATGTCCTTGACCAACGCTGACGCTGAGTCGGACCCTGACACCGAGTTGAGTCGGTGTTCTGCGAGTGGCTGAGGCCGTCTAGCCTGCTCGTGTGACTTCACAGCAGACCACCAGACATGACGGCCGCGCCCCCGAGGACCTCCGCGAGATTCGGATCACCCGCAACTGGCTCGACCACGCCGAGGGCAGCGTCCTCATCGAGTTCGGCCGCACCCGCGTGCTCTGCGCCGCGTCCTTCACCGAGGGTGTGCCGCGCTGGCTCAAGGGCAAGGGCACCGGATGGGTCACCTCCGAGTACGAGATGCTCCCGCGCTCGACCAACACCCGCTCGGACCGCGAGTCCCGCAAGGGCAAGGTCGGCGGTCGCACCCACGAGATCTCGCGCCTCATCGGTCGCGCACTTCGCGCCGTCATCGACACGAAGGCGTTGGGCGAGAACACGATCGTCGTCGACTGTGACGTCCTCCAGGCCGATGGTGGCACGCGCACGGCGTCGATCACGGGTGCCTATGTCGCGCTCGTCGACGCGATCGAGGACGCCCGTGCCAAGGGCCTCATCGCCAAGAACGCGCAGCCCCTGCTCGACTCCATCGCCGCCGTGAGCGTCGGCGTCGTCGGTGGACTGCCGGTCCTCGACCTCGACTACCCCGAGGACTCGACGGCCGACACCGACATGAACGTCGTCATGACCGGCTCGGGTCGCTACGTCGAGGTGCAGGGCACGGCCGAGGGCGCCGATGCGGCCTTCGATCGTGACCGCCTCAACGAACTGCTCGACCTTGCTGCTGCCGGCTGCGCCACCCTCACTCTCGAGCAGAAGAAGTCTCTCGACGAGGCTCCGCGGGAGCGCTCGCGATGACCAAGCTGGTCCTCGCGACCCAGAACGAGCACAAGGTCCACGAGCTCCGTCAGATCCTTGCCGAGCTCGTCGACGAGCTCGGTCTCGAGATCGTCGGGGCCTCGGACTTCCCGGACGCACCCGACGTGGTCGAGAGCGAGGTGACCTTCGTCGGCAACGCCCGACTCAAGGCGGTCGCCGTCGCGAAGGCCACGGGTCTGCCGAGCGTCGCCGATGACTCCGGCCTGGCGGTCGACGTCCTCGGCGGCTCGCCGGGGGTCTTCTCGGCGCGCTGGTCCGGCACGCACGCGGGTGCTGATGCCCCGCGTGCGGCTCGTGATGGCGCCAACGTCTCGCTCCTTCTCGAGCAGATCGGTGACGTGCCCGACGAGCACCGCAGCGCGTCGTTCGTGTGCGCCGCCGTGCTCGCGATGCCGGACGGATCCATCGAGTCGGTCGAAGGCCGCGTCATGGGTTCGATCTCGCGGGAACCAGTGGGGGAGAACGGTTTCGGCTACGACCCGATCTTCGTCCCGGAGGGCGACACCCGGGCGATGGCGGAGTACACCGACGTCGAGAAGAACGAGATCTCGCACCGCGGCCGCGCCTTCCGCGCGATGATCCCCATCCTCCGCGAGAAGCTCTCCTGACCCAAGCGCGACTTATTGCGCAATCCGTCGTCACTCGCTGCGCTCCCTCCGACGGATTGCGCAAGAAGTCGGCCCGGGGGCGTCAGCGGGAGGTGAGCGGACGGCATACTCTGTCTTCGCGCGCGAGTGGCGGAACTGGTAGACGCGTCAGGTTTAGGTCCTGGTGCCTTCGGGTGTGCGGGTTCGAGTCCCGCCTCGCGCACTGGTTGTCGGTGGCTCGCTGATAGTTTGGCGAGAGACGACCATCGAGGAGATTTGCGTGACTGAGCGACTCAGCCCGGGCGATGTTGCACCGGACTTCACCCTGACCACTGACACCGGTGAGAGCGTCACGCTCTCCGACCTGCGTGGGGGCAAGGTCATCGTCTACTTCTACCCGGCTGCCATGACGCCCGGGTGCACCAAGCAGGCCTGCGATTTCAGTGAGTCCCTCGAGTCGCTCAAGACCGACGGCTACACCGTGCTGGGCCTCTCGCCGGACAAGCCCGAGAAGCTCGCGAAGTTCCGCGACAAGGAGCACCTCTCGCTCACGCTGCTCTCGGACCCCGACAAGTCAGTCATGACGTCGTGGGGCGCGTTCGGTGAGAAGAAGCTCTACGGCAAGATCGTCCAAGGCGTGATCCGCTCCACCTTCGTCATCGACGAGGCAGGCAAGGTCGAGCACGCCTTCTACAACGTCAAAGCCACAGGTCACGTCGCCAAGCTCCGGCGCGACCTCGGACTCAGTGAGGACTGATTCGATGAGCAACATCTCCGCCCTCGAGGCCGACATCGCCGAGCGCCGTACGCGCCTTGCGCGCACCCTGAACGAGCTCACCGCCAAGGCGACGCCGTCCGCCATCGCCAAGCGCGAGGTCGACAAGGCCAAGGCCCGCTTCGCCGACGCGACCACGACGCCCGAGGGCGACCTGCGGGTCGAGCGCGTTGCCGCAGCCGTCGCCGTGGTCGCCGTCATCGTCGTGCTCAAGGTGCTGCGCGGCCGTCGCCGCCGCTGAGTCCTCTCTCCCTGACCAGAGGTCAGACTCGGTCGGACCCGGCCAGGCGCGCAGCTCGAATGGCGACATAGAGCTCCGCAGCCTCGGCCGGGTTTGTCGTCAAACGCCCGGTCAGGGCATGGACTCGACCGAGCCGGTGCAGCACGGTGTTGCGGTGGCAGTGCAGCCGCTTGGCCGTTGCCGCTGACGATCCGGACGTCGCGAACCACGCCTCCAAGGTGTCGATGAGCACGTCTCCGTCGCGGACCTCGGGGGAGAGCAGCCCTGCCAGGACGCCGTCCCGCAACTCGGCGGCAAGGGCCGGTTGAGCCACGACGAGGACGTCAAGAGGTGCCGAGCCGTAGCGGTGAGTTCCTTCGCTCGATCCGTCGAGGCAGGCGATGGCGATCCGGGCCTGTTCCACCGCGGCCGCAGCGGTGGCGACGCTGGTGAAGGGGCGGCTCAACCCCACTCGTGAGCGAGCAGTGGCCGCGACCAACTGCTGCGCCCGCTCGACTCCGGACGCGTCGCGGCAGGCCAGCAACCCGACGACCTCGCCCTGCCACGTCGTCCAGGCCGACGGGATCCCGGCCCCCAGCAAGCGTTCGGCGAGGGCCGGCAGCGGATCCTCGCCCGTACTCCGTCGCTCGGCCGCTGCCACGACGTGGATGGCGCGATCGGGCAGACCCAGCGCGCGCAGGAGACCGGCGACCTCACCCGAGCCGGCGGTGCCGTCGAGGATCCGGAGGAGCATGACGCTGCGCGCCTGCTCGTCACGGCGCTCGCGCTCCTCGATGATCCCGCGGTAGGCCCCGGCCGCCTCTCCGGAGAACGTGTCGACGAGGCCCCAGAGTCGCGAGGAGTGCCGGAGCAGCTCGTCCGCCCTCTCGGGGCCGACGGCCCGCGCCTGCATCTCCTCCCACATCTGGAGGCCAGCGAGGCGATAGGCGTGGAGCAAACTCGCCATGGGTATGCCGTTCTCGGCCTTCACGCGTCCGGCGCGCCGGGGCGCGTCGAGCACGACCTCGGCTCCGGACAGCGCATTGAGCATGGCGATGACGTTGTCTTCGACGATGGAATGCAGGACGTCACGGGGGAGCGTGCT
Source organism: uncultured Actinomycetota bacterium (assembly GCA_963807825.1). Classification (GTDB taxonomy): domain Bacteria; phylum Actinomycetota; class Actinomycetes; order Actinomycetales; family Dermatophilaceae; genus Knoellia. The sequence continues at coordinate 930 of CAWEDC010000021.1, read as the reverse complement.
CTCGGCGTAGTCGTCCTCGGCGCCGAGGATCTGCTCCAGGACGCCCTCGGTGAGGGAGTCGACGCTGCGGAGCATTTCGGTGAACAGCCCCGTCTCGTCCGGGGTGCGGGACGTTCCTTGGGCGGTGGGGCTCGTGAGGACTCCGGGATGTCGACATGCGAGAAGGCTAGGGCCCGTTGTGCGCTGGCACAACGATTCGCGGCGAACTGCGGGCGATGGCCCATGGACGCAGGGCAAGACACCAATCGATACTGGTCCCACGGCAACGCTGCCGCACCTGGTCGAGGCACGAGCCGTCGATTGGTGAGATCCCCTTGGAGTGTCAATGACGACGACTGAGCAGGCCACGCCTTCCGCGAGCGCGCCGCCGCTTCCCGACCCTGGCGTGCGAGCCAACCTGGATGCGGCCATCGCCAAGGTGGTGGCAGGCGAGCAGCGTTGGGCCGGGCTGCGGATTGCCGACCGAGTCGCAGTGCTGGGGCGGGTGCACGCGGCGGTTGCCTCGCAGTCCGAGCAGTGGGTGGCTGCGCCGTCCGCGCCAAGAACCTCGACCCCGACTCGCCGCTCGTGGGCGAGGAGTGGCTCTCCGGGCCCTACTGCACGATGTCGGGACTGTTGGCGCTCCAACACTCGCTGACCGCAGTCGCCGCGGGCAAGAGCCCCGTCGAGGGCACGGAGTTCGGCAGGCTCCCGGCGGTCGCGTCGTCGTCCCCGTCCTGCCGACCACTCCCTATGAGTACCTCCTGCTCCACGGCTTCTCGGCCGACGTGTGGATGAAGCCCGGCGTCACCGGGACCGAGGTCCGTGCGCGCGCCGGTCTCGGCGCCCTCACGCCAACCGAGACGGCCGGGGTGGGTCTCGTCCTCGGCGCCGGCAACATCAGCTCCATTGCACCCCTCGACGTGCTCTACGAACTCGTCGCCCACAACC
>CAWEDC010000020.1:0-24242 GCA_963807825.1 uncultured Actinomycetota bacterium | reverse complement strand
CGTCCTCACCTTCGAGGATGACTCGGAGGAGGCGCGGTACGTGGGCCAGCTGTTGTACACCCATGGACTGGCCATCAACATCGGTGAGTACGAAGCAGCCTTCGCTCTTTTCACCCCCAGTGCGCAGCACAACCTCGGTGGCCTCGACGGTTGGGCCGAGGGCGTGGAGGAGTCGTACTGGAGGCAGCTGTTCATCGAGAAGGCCACGTTGTCCACCTCGTCCGAACGTGTCACGGCACAGGTGCGCCTCCGGACCTCGCAACCGCCGAGCGGGGACATCGGAGCGTGCTCCCAGTTCCACATGGCGTACGAGGTCGTCGTCGACTCTGAAATGCTCATCAACAAAGCGCGGGCGATCGAACCCCGCACTGAGTGTGAGCTCGCCAACGGCCCAGATGTCGCGGATCGAGCCGTTGATGGGCACTCGAGGCAGGTGCCTCGTGCCCACCCTGCGCAGGTAGGCTCGGCTCCGCTTCAGGGGCGGTAGCTCAGTTGGTCAGAGCAGCGGACTCATAATCCGTCGGTCCTGGGTTCAAGCCCCAGCCGCCCCACCGGCGTTCGTGCAGGTCGGGGGCTTGTTCGCACCTCCACGCGATCAAGCCCTCAACCTGCCTTGCTATCAATCTGCTAACAGCACTTCCCGGTCACAAGGTGAGTCGCCACCAGCGAAGGCACTGGGGCACCCGCCTGGGGGACTTGCCACCCCGACCGGGGGCACGACTGGAGGTGCGAAACAGCCTGAATCCGCTGGACTTTGCGGTCGCTCCCGAGCTCAGTATGAGACGGCACCGCTGGTGTTTCCATGCGTCTCGGTCAGGCCCCGTAGACGGCGCGTGAGAACACGTCGACAGCGCGCCCGTCGTCATCGGGAATGGCGTCGGCGTACACGTTGAGCGTCACCGATGGGTCCTTGTGACCGAGCCGCTTGGCGACGACGTGCACGGGAACTCCGTCGCGGAGCAGGATCGTGGCATGGGTGTGACGCAGCTCGTGAAGCTTGAGGCGGGGTACGTCGAGTCCGGTCGTCAACCTGCCGAACGAACGGGTGATGTAGTCAGGAAGCACGGGACGACCGTCCTGCCATGTGAAGAGGAGATCCTCCGTGCCGGAGTAGGCGACCCCGCCGGCAAGACGCTCAGCCATCTGCGACCTGCGCCAAGAGCGCAGCGTGGCGACGGTGTGTGGGTCGATGTTGACGTCACGGCGCTCGTGGTTCTTCGGCGTCCCGTACACGCGCTGCTGAGCGACCTGAGTCACCGACCGCTCGACGTGGATCACTCCACTGTCGAGGTCGATATCGGACCATCGCAGAGCCATCAACTCACCCCGGCGCATCCCCGTCGCGGCTGCAAGTGTCCAGACAGGCGCCCACCGGTCGTCGTCCGTAAGGCCGTCAAGGAACGTCCGCAGCTGGGCGCCGGTCCAAGTTGTGTGCTTCGGCTTCACGGTCTTGGGTCGCTTCGTCCCGACGACGGGGTTCACCTCGATGATGCGATCGAGTACGGCGTCCTGCATGGCGCGGCGAAGTACTGCTCGGGCGAACTCGACGGTCCTGGGCGAGAGCGACTTACCGTCCTTGCCGCCCCTGACGTAGAGGTCGCGAAACAGGATCGAGAGGCCTGAGGGGGAGAGGGACTGCAGGCGCGTCGTGACCGATGCGGGGCCGCAAATACCGGTCAATGTTGGCGCGGTACGACTTGGCGGTTGACGGTTTCAGCCCCACCTCATGAGCAGCGATCCATGTGTCCAGGTACTCCCCAACAGTGAGGTTGCTGGAGGACACGTAGGTGCCGCGGTGCGCGGCGTGGCGGGCGGCATCGCGAGCCTCTCGGGCTGCCTTCTTCGTCGGGTGACCGCCGACCCAGCGCGGTCGGGTAGTGCCGGTGGCTGGGTCCTTCTCGCGCAGCACGTAGGACCAGGTCGCCCCGCGCTTGATCAAGCCATCGGTCATCTTCGGCACGTGTTGCGCTCCTGGATCGATCGGTGTCCTTCGTTTCGGCACAGTCCTATCAGGTTGCCGCGACAGCGGATCCATCTAAGTGAGACGTGCGTCACATTCGAAAAATAGAGTGACACCGGGAGCTCGGGGGCGACGTTCTAACTATCTGGACGCACCAAGGCGTCCTCCAAACCACGCAGGAGCCCCGTATGCGTCCCACCCCCACACCTCTCACCATCAGTGTCCCGGAGGCCGGCAAGCGCCTCGGCCTCGGCCGGGATGCCTCCTACGCTGCAGCCAGCCGCGGGGAGATCCCGACAATCCAGTTCGGCCGTCGGCTTGTCGTGCCGCTTCCGCTGCTGCTTCAGCTTGTCGGGGCCAGCGCCGCTAGCGATGTTGAGACGGAGGGTCTGGCATGAGCATCTGCATGACTCAGCCGGCAGTGGGCTCGACGGTGCTCTCGGCAACTGACAGATGGCGCTACCCCTCCAATACTGACCAGGCGACACCATTTCGACCGGTTCCGCTCATCGACACCATCAAGGTCCGGGGGCGGGTGACTCGGCGGGCCCTTGAGGCGCTTCCGGTCCAGCGTCGCGCATCGTCGGAGGGGCGCTCCTCGTCGCAGGCCGCCGAAGTGGATCTCAGGCCCGGGGTGGTTCTCCGGGTGGACGACTTCCGGGGCGACCTGGAAGCCGGGATCGAGTTCTCCGTGCCTAGGCTCTCCCGCGGTGCCAATGACCGAGGCGAAACGCTTCAGCGGGCCCACGAGCTGACTGCGCAGTTGTACGAGGAGGCGGCGGGACATGTGGACTGGATGTGTGAGCCCGACCAGCTCGAACTCATGCGCGTCGACCTTGTGCGTGACTTCCGTGTGCCCGCCGAGTCCGCACGTCCACACCTGACCGCCCTCGCGATGGTGCCCGGCCGCAGAGCTCGCACGGAGACGTACTCCTCCATCGGGTCCAGCTTGGTGAAGACCTTGTACCGGAAGACTGATCGTTGGCAGGCGCGCCTGTACGACCGGACCGGACGCTCATCCGAAGCCAAGTCTGATGACGTCACGGTGAGGTACGAGCTGCAGTTGAATAGCCGCTTCCTTAAGGCGGAGCGGTTGAGGGTAATGAGTGACCTTCACGACGCATCGAGTGGGCGACTGCTGTTGCACTACTTCGAACGCTGCCGGTTCGGGGTCGGCGTGGGCCCGGCGTTGGAGAAGTGTGCCCAAGCCCTGGCGACTGGCGAGCACACGTCCCTGTCCCGCCGTGGCTTGCTCGGACAGTGGGCGTCGGACGCGTTGGATGAGCGGTCAGGTACCCCAAGCGATGACAGCAGGACCGCCGTCAAATACCGTCGTAAGGCTGAGGCCCTGGGACTTGTGCCGAGCGACTTGTACTCCGATTCCGGACGACTGGACGCTCACGTGCAACGGCTCGACTACGCATCTGGCCTGCTTGTCGCCTAGCCCCGTGTCTCTGCTCGACCGTGGATGTGTCGCTTTTGTCGGGGGTCCTCGCGCGCGCGTCTGGGCCGTCACACGCGGGCAGCCCTTTTGATGCACCGTTTGCATCGGCTGCAGCCGCGCCAAGCGCGTCGGGTCTGAGTGAGCAGTTCGGCTACCGATTGGTGCAGGTTGACGATGCTTCGCCGTCCTCATGGATCCCGTCAGCCAAAGCGGGAGCCGAAGAGCGCCTGGGGCTGTTCCCAAGGCTCAGCGTGGCGGGCGTACCACTGGTCGATCGCGGCCGCGGTCCCCGCGGGGTCCGTGTCCTGCATGCTCCCAGTGACCATTTCGCCGGACAGAATCTGGGTGAGGTCATGGACAGGTTGACCAGCTCGCCACAGTTCGACGATCGCACCGTAGCGGCGTTCTAGTTCGGCGGCGGGCAGGTGGAACTCGTTGGCTACTTCTTGCCAGGTCGACCCGGACAGCACTTCGAGGATCACGATGTCGTCCACAACCGACTGCGCCTGAATCCGCAGTTCAAGGCCGGCGCGGACTCGCTCCCCAGGAGCCATAGGGACGAGGGTGTCGCCGACGATGCCTCGGGCCAGGTCAGAGGTGTCGCGGGCGGCCTGAGCAAGGCAGAGCTCAGCTCGAGCCTGCACCTCCAAAGGATTCATAACTCGGCAGATTAGAGGCGCCCTCATGAGCTGGCTTTGAGACTCGCCGCTGCCCTTTCGGCTGAATCCTCTTCCCAAGCGCTCAACGTGGCTCTGGCGCTGCGGCGCAGGGACCCATGTACACGTTCTCTCTCTGAAGTTCGCCAACCGGAGCGCAGGACGTGCCAGAGCACCTCTAACGCCGAGGAGATCGGTCGATGCGTGCTGATCCATCGACGGCTGCGTCACACCGCCCACATAGGGCTACCAGTCTGGGCGCCCTTCGATTTGCTCACATGGCGGCGATCCGGACGTTGCGAGAGTGCGGGGTAGCGGCGGGACGCCGCAGGCGACCTTTTGCTGCGCGCTTGCATGCGTGCTCCACGCTCAATCGTTCTCGATATCTCCCGGGTCGTCTGGGGGCTGGGCCCTACATGCGGGGTGGTGGCGGTGAACATGCTTGGGGCATGAGTTCGTCCCACGAAGGAGCCACCGTGAAGAAGCACTGCGTTTTGGTAAGTGTCGCCGCCTCAGCCATTGTCGGCCTCATGGCTCTCAGTCCCACCTCGGCGTCCGCGTCGTCGCCGAACCCCGCTTCGAGCTGCGCCGGTCAACTGAACCAAGGTGCGACCCCGCATGGTTTGTCCGGCGCAGAGCCGGGATTCCTGGGATCTTTCGTCTCGGCATTGGCGACTTCCGGGGGGCCCACCTACGGTGCGGTGTCGTCGACGCTGGCCCGTGGCCATGGCGACCTGTTTGCCTGTATCGGCACCGTTCCTGCGGTCGGCTGAGGGGGCCGGGCGGATGTTGGATTTTGGACATCGCCGCGAGGCGTCGGACAGTTCGGTGACCACGTTGCGTCTGGCCGGCTTAGGGCTGGTAGTCGGAGGTTTGCTGTGGCAGCCGTTGCTGGCGTTCCAGAATCTTGCCAAGCTCCATGACCGTTCGGCCACCTGGCAGTGGTCGCTCGACCAGTTCGGGTTCCTGGTCGCGATGACCTGCTTGTTCTTTGGCCTAGCGAACCTGGACCGGGCGAGGGTTGCGGGCGAAGGACGAGTAGGACGGTGGACGATGCGCGTCCTGGTGGTCGCGTGGGGAGCCTTGGTGCTCAGCCAGCTTTTGAAGCTGACCGTCGGCTGGGAGGTGCCCGGCGTCGGGATTGTCGCCGGACTGCTGACCTACCCGGCCGCCCTGCTGGCCGGTTTCGCCGTCGTGCGTGCGGGGCGGTTGACTGGGTGGCGACGCTGGCCGCTGCTCCTGGAGGGCGTCTACGAGACGGTGGTCATCCTCGTTCCCTTGCTGGCGCTGAACTGGGGGCCGTCATGGGCGACCGAAGCCGGTTGGCAGCTGTGCTGGGTGCTCGCGGGAGTCGCGGCCCTGAGCCAGGCTCGAAAGGGTTCACGAGTCGAGCGGGCGGTGCTTGCGGCAGGCCCCATGATGAAGACATGACAGTGGACACCCGAGGGCATGAGCGCGGGCCCGTCGTCCGCTGGCTGGCGGCATTGCTGGTGGTGGTTGTCCTGGTGGAGATCGTCAGCGCGAGTGTGGTCGCGGCGTGGAGCGACCAGTCCTTCTCCGATGTCACGAACTCGTTCGCCCTCACCAACCTGGCGATCGCCCTGTGCTTCGGTGGGTGTGGGGCATTGCTTGCCTGGCACCGGCCCCGCCATCCCGTGGGGTGGCTGTTCGGGCTGTCCGGCGTGTTACAGGGAGCCACTGGTGTGGCAGCCACGGTGCTCTTGGCGGTCGGCGCGGCTGGCCAGCTGTCGACGTCGACACGCGTGGCCGCAACGGTGTTCAGCTGGGCGTGGCCGTGGTCGATCGGTGTGGGATTCCTTCTCGCCTTGTTGTTCTTTCCCGACGGGCGGTTGCCGTCGCGTCGCTGGCGGCCCGTCGCCGTGCTCATCGGGTTGACGGGCGTCGCGTTCGTTCTGTCCTCCGGCACCGACCCGGCCTCGTCGTTGGTCGGTGGTCGGCTCTTCCCGCACGCGGGCGCCTGGGACGGTTACGCGCGCGCCGGGGCGCTGTGGACCGGTGTTGCGATCCTGAACTTGGCCTGCATGGTCACCGTCGTCGGGTCGCTGGCCGTGCGGTACCGGCGGGGGGACGAGATCGTCCGACGCCAGCTTTTGTGGTTGATCCTGGCTGGCATCGCCGTCGTCGTCGTCGTCACGCCCGTGGTCCTTCTACGGGTCGGGTCGGTGCTCTTGCTGTTGGTGATTCTGTTCGTGCCTGCCGCCATCGTCATTGCCGTGCTGCGGTACAACCTGCTCGACATCCGCCTAGTGATCTCGCTCAGCGTGTCCTGGGCCGTGCTTTCTGCAGTCGTGTGCCTGCTCTACGTGGTGCTGGTCGGTGTTCTGGGCTCAGTCCTGGCTGGCGCAGCCAGCGCCGTCCTGGCCACCGCGGTCGTGGCACTTGCCGCTCATCCGCTGCGGATGTGGCTCCAGACGCGCGTCAACCGGCTCTTCTACGGCGACCGTTCGGACCCACGGCGCGTGTTCGACCGGGTCGGGTCCCGGCTGCACGGTCCGGACGGGCTTGCTGCCCTCGCGGCGGCAATCGCCGAGTCACTTCGGCTGCCGTTCGTCGCCATCCGTACCGACGGCAAGGAACTGGCTGCCGTCGGTGACGCGTCCAGCACGATCCATACCGTGCCGCTCCTGCGGGACGGGGCCCGGGTGGGTGAGCTGCTCGTGGGCGCGCGCAAGGGTGACCACCGGGTCACCCGCAAGGACCGTGACCTGCTGGACCTGATCGCGGCACCAGTGGCCCTGGCGGTGCATGCGACGGTCTTGGCCGAGGAGCTGCGCAGCGCGCGGGCCCGCGTGGTCTCCGGGCGTGAGGAGGAACGACGCCGCATGCGCCGGGACCTGCACGATGGCCTGGGTCCGTTGCTGACAGGTATCGGGTTCAAGGCGGACGCCGCCCTCAACTACGTGCGCGCGCAACCGGACGAGGCCATCGAACTGCTCGGCCAGCTGCGCACCGAGACGGCCGACGCCCTCGAGGACGTTCGCCGTCTCGTGTACGACCTGCGACCTCCCGTCCTTGACGACTACGGCCTGATCGAGGCGCTACGAAGACAAGCCGCTCGCCTCGACCAAGGGCACGACGGGAGTCCACTCCGAGTACACATCGAGGCACCGGCGATGATGCCCGACCTACCTGCCGCGGTCGAGGTCGCCGTCTACCGGATCGTCACGGAAGCCTTGCTCAACGTGGCTCGGCACTCCTCCGCCTCGAACGCCGCAGTCACAATCCGGGTCGACGAGCTGTCCGTACACCTCAGCGTGTTCGATGACGGTGGACCTGCAGACCACGTCTGGGTCCGCGGTGTCGGTCTAACCAGCATGGCCGAGCGCGCTGCCGAACTCGGCGGCACGCTGACAGCAGGACCCGCGAACGCCGGCAGCGAAGTGGTCGCGATCCTGCCTGTGGAGATGGAACACACCAATAGTGGCCCTGCCGTCCTGGACCGTGCGACATGACCACCCCGCCACCCCTCAGACTGGTACTCGCCGACGACCACCCCGTCGTGCGTGATGGGCTCAAGGCGCTGCTCGGTTCGCTGGACGGTGTCAGCGTCGTCGGTGAGGCCTCCACGGGGCGGGAGGCGATCAAGCAAGCGGTCACGCTGCGACCCGACGTCGTCATCATGGACCTGCAGATGCCCGACCTCGACGGCGTCGCAGCCACCCGCCAGATCACGAAGGTCGCCCCCGACGTCGCAGTCCTGGTCCTGTCGATGTTCGACGATGACGACAACGTCTACGACGCCATGCGCGCCGGAGCCCGCGGCTATCTCCTCAAAGGTGCGAGCCAAGACGTCGTCGCCCGAGCCATCTTCGACGTCGCCTCCGGAGGCGCCGTTTTCGGACCATCAGTCGCCAACCGCCTCCTCACCCGCCTAGCCGACTCTCAGCCCGCCGTGAACGCTCCGCTGCCACAGCTGACCAACCGAGAACGGCAGGTTCTGGACCTCGTCGCAGCCGGACTGCGGAACCCGGTCATCGCCGAGCGTCTCGGCGTGTCGGACAAGACCGTCGGGAACCACCTGTCATCCATCTTCGCCAAGCTGAACGTCGACGGCAGGTCCCAGGCCATCATCATCGCCCGAGACCAAGGACTTGGCCGGCAATAACGCCGGCGACGCAGCCCGCAGGCCTGTGGGGTGCCATCGGGTTCGCGTGACACGGGGCTCCGCCGTCCGCCCAAGCTGTGCGCACACTTTACGGAGGTTCAATGAACGAGCTGACCATGCACACCGCTGCCGAGCGTCCAGACCTGTGGGAGCGCGGGATTCCCTCAGTGACGGTGTGGCCCGAGTACAACCTGCACGGTGATGTGCTGAACCGATGGTGGAGCTCCCTCGACGTGGACCTTCCGGAGTTCCAGTTCGTGCTCTACGACGAGGCGAGCGACGAGGTGGTTGCTGAAGGGAACTCGGGGCCGATGTCGTGGGACGGGCGTGACGACGCGCTGCCGGATGGGATCGATTCGGCGATCGAGCAGATCTTCGAGAGCGCTCCTGCCGGGCCAGGGGTGAATACTCTGTGCGCTCTTGCTGCCGCAGTGCCGCGCGAGGGTCGTGCCCGCGGGCTCGCCGAGCAACTGCTGAACGCGATGCGCATGATCGCCGAAAGGCACGGACTGACCTATCTGGTCGCGCCGGTCCGACCGTCCTGGAAGGAACGCTATCCGCTGACGTCGATCGAGACCTACATCCAGTGGCGACGTGAGGACGGGCATCTCTTGGACCCCTGGATGCGGGTCCACGAGCGTCTCGGTGCCCGTGTCTCGAGGCCCCTGCCCACCTCCATGAGGATCACCGGATCTGTATCGGACTGGGAGGGCTGGACGGGCCTGGCGTTCCCGGAGTCGGGCGACTACGTGTTTCCCGGGGGACTGGCCCTGGTACACATCGACCGGTTCCTCGACCGGGGCAGCTATTGGGAGCCGAACGTGTGGATGGTGCACCCGAAGGTCACGTCCCTACCGCGACGCGCGGCACCAACGCAAGCTATGCCCTGATGTGCGTCGATGCAGTGCCTTCAGGCACCCGGTCCCAGCCACCGACACATCAGCCCCTACCGCCTACCTGTAGCCAGTCTGGAGCTGATGGTTGGCACCTGTCGTTCAGTTGACGACGCGGTCATCCTCAGCACTCTCATGCCGCCGAGGGGAAGGGGGAGGAACGGGTCTGGTGGATCCTGATCGGCGGGGTCAGAATGACTCATGGCCCTGCAGCGCCCGCCTCGAACCCGGATGGTCCTGCCCGACGTCCGTGGTGATGGCCGCTCGCTTCGCGCGACCTGGCACCAGGAGCAGCGGGTCGTCGTCCTCTCGCTGTGGCGCAACAACGTGTGCGTCAGCACCTTCCGACTCGCAGCGGACGAAGTGCCCGACCTCATCACCCTTCTGCGCCACGGCCTCGATGAGGCGTACGACGCCGCCCGCGAGCGGGTCGAGCGCCTCGATAGGCCCTCCCAAGCGGGCTGACGAGGGCCAGCCCACCATGATCGTGGAGGGCTGCTGGGCTCTCAGCGATCGACGCTCCAGGAGGTCTCGGCGGGAGATCGACCGGAATCGATGAGGGAACGCACTGCTTCGAGAGCGTCAGCCAGAGGAATGGTGTCGGCGTTCTCGTACGAGTCCTCTTGTCCGTTCTCGAGCACGTACCCGTCGCTGGAGCCGGCCGCGTCAGGCGACACGGCGTGCTCGCCGGCATCTCCCTCACCCTTCATCAGCACGACCATGGAACGGGTGCCGTTCGACACGACCACCAGAAGCCGGCCGAGGACGCTGCGAAAGTAGGTCGTCAGCTGGCCGTCGTCGATGTTCGCGGACACGAGGGCTGCCGCTTCGGCTCCACTGACCATTCGTTCGTCGTCAAGGACACACCACTTTTCAGTCACGACTGGACGCTACCCACAACCGCACGCCAATCTCGCCAGGGCCTTCAGGCCCGGCCGGAGCCGAACGAAGCAGATATGCCGAGCGTGGCCTTCGCGTGCTCACCGGGCGGCGATGGCGGGGGTCTGCTCGTTCAGCCAGCCGAGCAGACCGCAGACGTCGTCCTTGCAGCCGCCGCAGCCTGTTGTTGCCCGGGTCTCCTTGGCGATGTCGTCGACCGACCGCGCACCGCACGCGTGGGCCTGCGTGATCTCGGCCTTCGTGACGCTGTTGCACCGACACACGGCGGCATCGTCGGGCAGGGCGTCGGGCGTGGTCGCGGCCACGGGCGCAGCCGACAGGGCCGTGAGAAGCAGGCGCGCCGGGTCATTGGGTACCGGAGTGCGACGTGTGTAGGCCGCGACAAGATCCGCCGCAACCTGGCCGGCGCCGATGCATGTGGCGCCGACGAGCCGGTCGCCCGAGACGACCACCTCGACGTGCCGACCGGCATCCGGGTCGGACAGGCTGAGCGTGCGTTGGGCCGGGTCGTCGGCCCGCGAGCCGCCGCAGACACCCATGGTGACGACATCGAGTCCGTGGGCCTTGACCCGCACGACGTCGCTGCTCGTCGTGTCAGCACCGCGTCCGCGGACGGTGGTTCCGGTAAGTCGGTCGGCGAGGGCGCGCGCCTGGTCCCACCCCTGGGCGACGAGCCCCATGGCACCGCTCGGCGGTTGGGCGCAGTCGCCGATGGCGAAGATGCGAGCGTCGGCGGTGTTCGCCGAGTCGTCGACGAGGATGCCGCGTTCGCACGCGAGCCCGGCATCGGCTGCGATGGCCGTGTTGGCGATGGTGCCGGTCGCGACGAGGAGGAGGTCGGACTCGACGACGTCGCCGTCAGTGAGGCGTATGCCGGTGAGTCGCCCGTTCGCGACCACTGCGGCCTCCGCTCCGACACCGACGCGTGGCTGGATGCCGAGCTCGGGCATGGCGCTCGCGAGCACGCGGCTCGCGGACCCGTCGAGCTGGCGCTCCATCAGGGCGTCGGCCGGGTGGATGATCGTCACCGCGCAACCACGCTGGGCCAACCCGCTCGCGGCCTCGATCCCGAGGACGCCAGCGCCGAGGACCACCGCGCGACGCGAGTTGAGCGTCGCCGCAATGATCTCCCGAGCGTCGTCGATGCTTCGCAGGGCGTGCACACCGAGGGGGAGGGCGCCAGTGCCGATGTCGAGGCCGGCCAGCGGGGGAATTCGCGCGGCCGCGCCGGTGGCGAGTACGAGCTGGTCGTAGCGGTGGCGGCTGCCGTCGGTCGTCGTGACGACTCGGTCGTGTCGGTCGATGGCATCCGCCGTCGTGCCGCGCAACACCGTGAGGCGGGGGTGGTCGGGGGTCGGCAACGTGAGTGAGGTGAGGTCGTAGCGTCCAGCCACGACCTCACTCAGGAGGACGCGGTTGTAGGGCTCACATCCCTCGGCACCGAGCACGGTGATGTCGTACTTGCCGGCGGCGTCGCGCCTCAGCAGGTCCTCGACGAACCGTGAACCGACCATGCCGTTGCCGATGACGACGAGTCTCATGTCAGGACCTCCGTGGTGAATGCCAGCGTTGCCGGCTGCGCCAAACGCGTCCCATTGGACGATTCGTGCGCGTCGCCGGTGGGTGTCGTCTGGATGTCGGCGCGGGCCACGGTGACCGCGCAGACCTTGAACTCGGGCATGCCCGAGATGGGATCGGTGGCGTCGTTGGTGACGCGGTTGACGCTCTCGGCGCCGGCCCAGTGGAACGGCATGAAGACCGTGTCGGGGCGCACCGAGTAAGTGATGCGGGCCGGCGCGGTGACGACGCCGCGGCTGCTCGTCAGGGTGACCAGGTCGCCGGCAGTGATGTGGTGCCGGTCGGCCAGGATCGGGTGGATCTCGACGAAGGCCGTGGGGGATGCGGCGACGAGGGCATCGACGCGCCGGGTCTGTACACCCGACTGGTAGTGCTGGAGCACCCGTCCGGTGACGAGGTGGATCGGTGCGTCACCGCGGACGTCCTCGGCGGGGCCGTGGTCGTCGACGGCGATGAACCGGGCGCGACCATCCGCGGTGGGGAAGTCGTCGAGGAAGAGGCGTGGCGTGCCTGGGTGCGGCGCGCCATCAGTGGCCGGGCAGGGCCAGTAGAGGTCGGGCTCGGCGTCGAGGCGCTCGTGGCTCAGGCCGCTGTAGTCGGCCCGGCCGCCGGCGCTGGCCCGAGCCAGCTCGTCGAAGACCAGCGAGGGGTCCGTGTCCCAAGTGCCCGGGGCGTCGAGTCGTGAGGCCAGCTCACGCCACAACCACAGCTCCGAGCGTGCACCCTCGGGTGCGTCAACAGCCCTGCGGCGACGCAGGACTCGCCCCTCGAGCGATGTCATCGTGCCCTCCTCCTCGGCCCATTGAAGGACCGGGAGGACGACGTCGGCACGATGCGCGGTCTCGGACGGCACGACGTCACAGACGACAAGCAGCTCGAGCGCATCGAGACGGTCGCCGACGTGGGTCGAGTTCGGCGCCGACACGCGCACGTTGGCCCCGTGGACGAGCAGCGCGCGTGGACCGTCCTCGCGCCCGAGCGAGTCGAGCAGCTCGACGGCGGGCTTGCCCTTGCCGGGGATGATCGCGGGATCGACACCCCACACCGCAGCGACGTGTGCTCGCGCGGCGGGGTCGTCGATCATCCGGTAGCCGGGCAGCTGGTCGGACTTCTGCCCGTGCTCGCGCCCGCCCTGCCCGTTGCCCTGACCGGTGATGGCGCCGTAGCCCGAGCCGACCCGACCGGGCAGACCCAGTGCCAGCGCGAGGTTGATCGCGGCGTTGACGGTCGCGGTTCCCTGGGACGACTGCTCGACGCCACGCCCGGTGAGGATGTACGCACCGAAGCCACCGCGGGACGGGCTGGCCGCACCGAGCAGCCGCGCCGTCTCGCGCAGGAGCGTCACCGGCACCCCGGCGACCTGCTCGACCCGCTCGGGCCACCAGGCGGCGGCGAGCCGACGAGCGTCGTCGACCCCCGCCGTGCGAGAGGCGAGGTATGCCGTGTCGGCCAGTCCTTCGGCGAACGTCACGTGGAGCAGCCCGAGGAGGACGACGAGGTCCGTGCCGGGCACCGGCTGGAGGTGGAGCCCCTGGCCGTTGTCGGTCAGCGTGGCCGTCGCGCTGACGCGCGGGTCGACGACGACGAGCCCGCCGCGGGCGCGCGCACCTGCCAGGTGGGCCACGGCGGGCGGCATGGTCTCTGCGAGGTTGCTGCCGAGGAGGAGGATGGCCTGCGCGCCACCGAGGTCGGTGAGCGGGAACGGGAGCCCGCGGTCGATCCCCAGGGAGCGGTTGGCGGCCGCGGCCGCACTGCTCATGCAGAACCGCCCGTTGTAGTCGATGTTCGCCGTCCTCAGCGCGATGCGGGCGAACTTGCCGAGCTGGTACGCCTTCTCGTTCGTCAGCCCGCCGCCACCGAACACGGCCACCGCATCCGCCCCGTGCTCGGCACGAATTGCCCTGAGCCGCAGGGCAACCAGGTCCAGGGCCGCCTCCCACGTCGCTGGCTCCAGCTCGCCGGACTCACCTCGCACGAGGGGAGTGGTGAGCCGGTCCGGCGCGCGCAGCACGTCGGCACTGGTCCAGCCCTTCTGGCAGAGACCTCCGCGGTTGGTGGGGAAGTCACGCCCCGCGACGCTCACGCCGGCGGTGTCCGGCGTGAGCGTCTGGGCGCACTGAAGGGCGCAGTAGGGGCAGTGCGTGGCAACAGGAGTGGTCATGGAGACGTCAGATCGTCTCCGAGGCGAGCGCGGAACCGCGGCGCTGGTACACGGCATACACGGTCAGGGCCATGAGGACGTAGGCCGCGACGAACACGTAGAGCGCGGGAACGAGAGAGCCATACGTCTCCTTGGCCATCGCGAAGCCACGCGGGATGAAGAAGCCGCCGTAGGCGCCGACGGCCCCTGCGATCCCGATGCAGCCGGCCGCCGCCTTGCGAGCGGCGGGCAGTCCTTGCGCCGACACCCCGGCCCGGAACACCGCTGGAATCATCCGGTAGGTCGCGCCGTTCCCGATGCCGGCCCCCGTGAAGAGCACGATGAACGCGCCGAAGAAGAGCGGGAAGCTCTTCGCCTGCAGTCCCTCGATCGCGGTCAGCGCGCCAGCGGTGAGGACGACGAAGGACGCGATCGTCACCCGGGCGCCTCCGAAGCGATCCGCAACCATTCCGCCGAGCGGTCGGGTCAGGGCACCGACGAGCGCCCCGATGAAGGCCAGCCCGAGGGGAGCCGTCGGGAACTGGGTCTTGAGCAGGGTCGGGAAGGCACCGGCATACCCGATGAAGGAACCGAAGGTTCCGATGTAGAGGAACGAGATGACCCACGTGTGCGGGTTCTTCGTCGCGAGGGCGAATGACCTGTAGTCGGCCCTGATCCCGGTGAGGTTGTCCATCCAGCGCCAGGCGGCGACGGCGGACAGCAGGGCCAGGGGGATGAAGATCAGCCCGGCGCGTTCGAGGTGCACGCCAGCCCCGATTGCGATGACGGCTGGGACGACCATCTGGACGATGCCGGTGCCGAGGTTGCCGCCAGCAGCATTGAGCCCCAACGCTTTCCCCTTCTCGGCCTCAGGGAAGAAGAACGAGATGTTGGTCATCGACGACGCGAAGTTGCCGCCGCCGAATCCTGCGAGAGCAGCGCACAGGAGCAGGACACCGAACGGCGTCTCGGGGCGGGTCACGATGAACGCGAGGGCCGATGCGGGGAGCAACAGCAAGAGCGACGAGATGATCGTCCAGTTGCGCCCACCGAAGGCAGGGACGGCGAACGTGTAGGGGATGCGGATCGTCGCGCCGACCAGGCTGGGAACGGCGATGAGCCAGAACTGCTGGTTGAGCGACAGGGGAAATCCGGCTGCCGGGAGCAGGGGCACGACGACGGACCACAGGGCCCAGACGCAGAAGCCGAGGAACTCGGCGAAGACGGAGAAAGCCAGGTTGCGGCGCGCGACGCTGCGGCCGGTGGACTGCCAGAAGCTGGCGTCCTCGGGGTCCCAGTGGTCGATCCAGCGACCGGGACGCGTCGAAGTGGCGGTGGCGGCAGGGGCCGCGGTGAGGGTGGTCTCCATGGGGCCAGACACTGCCCATGGCGTGTTTCCGAACCCTGCGGCCCACGTAAATCATCCGTAACACCCACCGCACAGCCGGGTCCACGTCACTGTGAGAAAGAGGGCCTCAGAGGTAGGTCGTGGGGATGGCCGGCTCGCCGCGGCTCAGCTGGTGGGCCGACCGGGGGAGCTCCGCCACCGATGACTCGTGCCGGTCGCGGGCTGTCGCCAGCTCGACGTGTTCCCCACCGACCACGGCCCCATTCCGGACGTAGTCGACGAGCAGGACCCGGTCGTCCCCGTCGTCGACCGGCGGCTCGCCGATGCCGATGATCTCGGCCTCGGCGATGCCGCGGGCGTTGCGACGCCGCAAGGCGTATTTGCGCCCACCCACCGACGTCTTGTCCTTGCTCGCCTTGGCGACGCCGATCATCTCGCCGGAGTCGTCGGAGCGCGCCACGAGCTTGTAGACCATGCCAGCAGTCGGTGCCCCGGACCCGGTCACGAGCTGCGTCCCCACCCCATAGGCGTCGACTGGGCCGGCCGCGAGCCCTGCGATGG
The DNA here is from genome assembly GCA_963807825.1 of uncultured Actinomycetota bacterium. Classification (GTDB taxonomy): domain Bacteria; phylum Actinomycetota; class Actinomycetes; order Actinomycetales; family Dermatophilaceae; genus Knoellia. The sequence goes on along the minus strand of CAWEDC010000020.1, from coordinate 8,636 downwards.
CGAACTCATCGAGGTCCGAAGTCACGACGATCCGTGTCTTCGTCGCACCCAGCGCATCCAGCTGGTCGCGGACCTCGCGCGCCTGGACGAGCAGGTCGCCGCTGTCGAGCCGCACCGCACCCAACTCGGGACCGGCCACCTCGATGGCGATCTCGACAGCCTTCTCCACGTCATAGGTGTCGACGAGCAGCGTCGTCCCGACCCCGAGGACCTCGACCTGCGCGGTGAACGCCTCGCGCTCGTCGTCGTGCAGCAGGGTGAAGGCGTGCGCAGCCGTTCCCGCTGTGGGCACCCCCCAGCGGCGTCCCGCCTCGAGGTTCGAGGTCGTCGCGAAACCCGGCAATGTATGCCGCCCGCGCAGCTGCCACTGCGGCTTCCTCGTGGGTGCGTCGAGACCCCATCTCGATGCACGGTCGGGTGCCCGCAGCCCCGGTCATGCGCGACGCGGCAGACGCAATTGCGCTGTCGTGGTTGAGGATTGACAACACCAGGGTCTCGAGAACGACTCCGTGAGCGAAGTCGGACTCGACCACGAGCACCGGTGAGCCGGGGAAGTAGGCGTCGCCCTCGGCATACCCCCAGATGTCCCCTTCGAAGCGGTAGCCGGCCAAGAAGTCGAGAGTCGCGTCGTCGACAACCTTCCCAGCCCGCAGGGCGGCGATCTCGGCGTCGCCGAAGCGAAAGCGTTCGATGGCGTCGAGGAGCCGACCGGTCCCGGCCACCACCCCGTAGCGCCGACCGTCAGGCAGCCGACGGGCGAACGTCTCGAAGACACAACGCCGAGACGCGGCACCCGAGCGCAGGGCGGCCTGGACCATCGTCAGCTCGTAGTGATCGGTCAGCAGCGCGGTCGAAGGTGCAGATGACGGCGCAGGAGCAGGGGAGGAGAGGCTCACCCGAAGCACCCTATTGTGGGTCCGTGTCCATCGCGCCCGTGCAGGAGGAGATCACGTCCTCCTCGACCGATGTCGCGCCCGACCTCCCGTGGATCACGCTGGTCTGGAACGACCCGGTCAACCTCATGTCCTACGTGACCTATGTCTTCCAGAGCTACTTCGGCTACGACCGCGCCAAGGCCGAGAAGCTGATGATGGACGTCCACGTCAAGGGTCGAGCCGTCGTCTCGAACGGCCCACGCGAAAAGATGGAGATCGACACCGAGGCGCTCCAGGGCTACGGGCTGTGGGCCACGTTCCAGAAGGACGACTGATGGCGCGCGCGTTCTCCCGCAAGGGCAAGGGCAAGAACCTTCGGTATGCCGCGAAGCTCGATGCCGTCGAACGTGCCGTTGTCGCTGGGCTCATGGAGCAGGTCCACGACCTCGTCGCGCCGGAGCCGGTGGAGGCCGTCGAGACCGGCCCCAGCGGAGTCTCGGACCACGACGACGACTTCGCCGCGATCGTGTCGGGCCTGGGTGGGCTCGGCATGGGGGTGTCGATCTCGGCCGAGGACCAGATCGCCCGACGACCGGCCCGTACCGGCGGACGCTCGCTCGTTCGGTGACCGCGACCCCGCCCTCGAACGACTGCTCCCGGCCGGCAACCGCGCCGACGACCAGGCCTCCGCCGAGTTCCGGCGTCTCACCGAGCACGGCCTGCGTCAGCGCAAGGCCGGCCACCTCGAGTCCGCGATCCGTTCGCTGCGGGCGCCCGGGTCAGGGGTCGAACTCGACGAGCGCGCCGCCATCGACATGGTCATCGCCCTCACCGACGTGCGCCTCGTCCTCGGCGAGCGGCTCGGCCTGCGCGAGGACGCTGACGTCGACCGGCTCGAGGAGGAACTCGCCGACGTCGGCGACGACGATCCCCGTGGGCACGCCATGTCGGTCTATGACTTCCTCACCTGGCTGCAGGAGACGCTCGCCACGGCGATGCTGCCTGACGCCCACCCGAGCGCTTAACCTTGGGCGGTGCCTGACTCTCCCATCGGAATCTTCGATTCCGGCTATGGCGGCCTGACGGTGGCGCGGGCCGTCCTGGACCAGCTGCCCCACGAGTCGGTCGCCTATCTCGGTGACACGGCGCGCACGCCCTATGGTCCGCGGCCCATCGCGGAGACCCGTGCCTTTGCTCTGGAGTGCCTCGATCGTCTGGTCAACCACGGAGTCAAGGCCCTCGTCATCGCGTGCAACACCGCCAGTGCTGCGGTCCTCCATGACGCCCGGGAGCGCTACGACGTGCCGGTCGTCGAGGTCATCCGGCCCGCGGTCCGGCGCGCGGTCGGAGCCACGCGCACGGGTCGGATCGGCGTCATCTCCACGCTCGGCACGCACCAGTCGCGGGCCTATCTCGATGCCTTTGCGGCGGCCCCACACCTCACGGTGACGAGCGAACCCTGCCCGCGGTTCGTCGACTTCGTCGAGTCGGGCGTGACCGGTGGCGAGGAGCTTCGGACCGTCGCCCGCGAATACCTCGCGCCCCTCCAGGAGCAGGACGTCGACACGCTCATCCTCGGCTGCACGCACTACCCGTTGCTCGCCGGCGTCATCTCCTACGTCATGGGACCCGACGTCACGCTCGTGTCCTCGGCGGAGGAGACGGCCAAGGAGCTCTATCGCGTCCTCGCCGACGCCGACCTGCTTCGACCGGACCACCTGCCCGCCCCCGAACACGGCTTCACGACGACGGGAGACCCCGAGGAGTTCCGCCGTTTGGCGCTGCGCTTCCTCGGCCTCGGACCGAACTTCGGCCACATCTTCACCTCGACCATCGGTGTCCCGGCGGTGGTCGCATGAAGGTCACCGTCATCGGCTGCAGCGGGTCTTTCGCCGGTCCCAATTCGGCCGCGTCGAGCTATCTGGTGTCCGTGGATGCCGGGGATCGCACCTGGAACGTCCTCTTCGACCTCGGATCCGGCGCCCTCGGACCGTTGCAGCGACACGTCGACCTGCGCGACCTCGACGCCGTCTTCATCAGCCACCTGCACCCGGACCACTGCGCTGACATCTGCGGGCTCTACGTGGCGCACCACTATGCGCCGGCCGGTGCCCCAGCGGATCGGCTTCCCGTATGGGGGCCGACCGAGACCGCTTCCCGGGTCGCCCTCATGTATCACGGCCTCGAGGACGGAGGCATGGACAAGGTCTTCGCCTTCGGCCAGCTCTCGGACCGGGTCGCCGTCCCGATCGGTCCGGTGACGATCACTCCGTATGCCGTGAACCACCCGGTCGAGGCGTTCGGCTTCCGCGTCGAGGCTGACGGGGTCGTTCTCAGCTACACCGGGGACACCGACTCCTGCGACAACCTCGCGCCGCTCATGGCCGGCGCCGACCTCGTACTCGCCGACTCGGCGTTCGTCGACGGACGCGACGAGGTCCGCGGCGTCCACCTCACGGGCAGCCGGGCAGCGCAGGCCGCCGTGGCGGCCGGGGGAGTGAAGCGGTTGGTGCTGACGCACCTGCCCGCCTGGAACGACGCAGAGGTATGCCGTGCGCAGGCCGAGCCGTACTGGTCCGGTGTCGAGGTCGCTCGGCCCGACGACGTCTATGTCCTTGACCAACGCTGAGCTGAATGGACACTGACACCGAAATGAGTCGGTGTTCTGCGAGTGGCTGAGGCCGTCTAGCCTGCTCGTGTGACTTCACAGCAGACCACCAGACATGACGGCCGCGCCCCCGAGGACCTCCGCGAGATCCGGATCACCCGCAACTGGCTCGACCACGCCGAGGGCAGTGTCCTCATCGAGTTCGGCCGCACCCGGGTGCTCTGCGCCGCGTCCTTCACTGAGGGTGTCCCGCGCTGGCTCAAGGGCAAGGGCACCGGCTGGGTCACCTCCGAGTACGAGATGCTCCCGCGCTCGACCAACACCCGCTCGGACCGCGAGTCCCGCAAGGGCAAGGTCGGCGGTCGCACCCACGAGATCTCGCGCCTCATCGGTCGCGCACTTCGCGCCGTCATCGACACGAAGGCGTTGGGCGAGAACACGATCGTCGTCGACTGTGACGTCCTTCAGGCCGACGGTGGCACGCGCACGGCGTCGATCACCGGTGCCTACGTGGCGCTCGTCGACGCGATCGAGGACGCCCGTGCCAAGGGCCTCATCGCCAAGAACGCCCAGCCCCTACTCGACTCCATCGCCGCCGTGAGTGTCGGCGTCGTCGGCGGACTGCCGGTCCTCGACCTCGACTACCCCGAGGACTCGACCGCCGACACCGACATGAACGTCGTCATGACCGGCTCGGGTCGCTACGTCGAGGTGCAGGGCACGGCCGAGGGCGCCGATGCGGCCTTCGACCGTGACCGCCTCAACGAGCTGCTCGACCTTGCTGCGGCCGGCTGCGCCACCCTCACTCTCGAGCAGAAGAAGTCCCTCGACGAGGCTCCGCGGGAGCGCTCGCGATGACCAAGCTGGTCCTCGCGACCCAGAACGAGCACAAGGTCCACGAGCTCCGTCAGATCCTTGCCGAGCTCGTCGACGAGCTCGGACTCGAGATCGTCGGGGCCTCGGAGTTCCCGGACGCACCTGACGTCGTCGAGAGCGAGGTGACCTTCGTCGGCAACGCCCGACTGAAGGCGGTCGCCGTCGCCAAGGCCACGGGTCTGCCCAGCGTCGCCGATGATTCCGGCCTGGCGGTCGACGTCCTCGGCGGCTCGCCGGGGGTCTTTTCGGCGCGCTGGTCCGGCGCGCACGCGGGCTCTGATGCCCCGCGTGCGGCTCGTGATGGCGCCAACGTCTCGCTCCTTCTCGAGCAGATCGGTGACGTGCCGGACGAGCACCGCAGCGCGTCGTTCGTGTGCGCTGCAGTGCTCGCGATGCCGGACGGATCCATTGAGTCGGTCGAAGGCCGCGTCCTGGGTTCGATCTCGCGAGAACCATTCGGGGAGAACGGTTTCGGCTACGACCCGATCTTCGTCCCGGAGGGCGACACCCGAGCGATGGCCGAGTACACCGACGTCGAGAAGAACGAGATCTCGCACCGGGGCCGCGCCTTCCGCGCGATGATCCCCATCCTCCGCGAAAAGCTCTCCTGACCCAAGCGCGACTTATTGCGCAATCCGTCGTCACTCGCTGCGCTCCCTCCGACGGATTGCGCAATAAGTCGGCCCGGGGGCGTCAGCGGGAGGTGAGCGGACGGCATACTCTGTCTTCGCGCGCGAGTGGCGGAACTGGTAGACGCGTCAGGTTTAGGTCCTGGTGCCTTCGGGTGTGCGGGTTCGAGTCCCGCCTCGCGCACTGGTTGTCGGTGGCTCGCTGATAGTTTGGCGAGAGACGACCATCGAGGAGATTTGCGTGACTGAGCGACTCAGCCCGGGCGATGTTGCACCGGACTTCACCCTGACCACTGACACCGGTGAGAGCGTCACGCTCTCCGACCTGCGTGGGGGCAAGGTCATCGTCTACTTCTACCCGGCTGCCATGACGCCCGGGTGCACCAAGCAGGCCTGCGATTTCAGTGAGTCCCTCGAGTCGCTCAAGACCGACGGCTACACCGTGCTGGGCCTTTCGCCGGACAAGCCCGAGAAGCTCGCGAAGTTCCGCGACAAGGAGCACCTCTCGCTCACGCTGCTCTCTGACGCCGACAAGTCAGTCATGACGTCGTGGGGCGCGTTCGGTGAGAAGAAGCTCTACGGCAAGATCGTCCAAGGCGTGATCCGCTCCACCTTCGTCATCGACGAGGCAGGCAAGGTCGAGCACGCCTTCTACAACGTCAAAGCCACAGGTCACGTCGCCAAGCTCCGGCGCGACCTCGGACTCAGTGAGGACTGATTCGATGAGCAACATCTCCGCCCTCGAGGCCGACATCGCCGAGCGCCGCACGCGCCTCGCCCGCACCCTGAACGAGCTCACCGCCAAGGCGACGCCGTCTGCCATCGCCAAGCGCGAGGTCGACAAGGCCAAGGCCCGCTTCGCCGACGCGACCACGACGCCCGAGGGCGACCTGCGCGTCGAGCGCGTTGCCGCAGCCGTCGCCGTGGTCGCCGTCATCGTCGTGCTCAAGGTGCTGCGCGGCCGTCGCCGCCGCCGCTGAGTTCTCTCACCCTGACCAGAGGTCAGACTCGGTCGGACCCGGCCAGGCGCGCAGCTCGAATGGCGACATAGAGCTCCGCAGCCTCGGCCGGGTTTGTCGTCAAACGGCCGGTCAGCGCATGCACGCGACCGAGCCGGTGCAGCACGGTGTTGCGGTGGCAGTGCAGCCGCTTCGCCGTTGCCGCTGACGATCCCGACGTCGCGAACCACGCCTCCAAGGTGTCGATGAGCACGTCCCCGTCGCGGACCTCGGGGGAGAGCAGCCCGGCCAGGACGCCGTCCCGCAGCTCGGCGGCCAGGGCCGGTTGAGCCACGACGAGGACGTCAAGAGGTGCCGAGCCGTAGCGGTGCGTTCCTTCGCTCGATCCGTCGAGGCAGGCGATGGCGATCCGGGCCTGTTCCACCGCGGCTGCAGCGGTGGCGACACTGGTGAAGGGGCGGCTCAACCCCACTCGTGAGCGAGCAGTGGCCGCGACCAGCTGCTGCGCCCGCTCGACCCCGGACGCGTCGCGGCAGGCCAGCAGCCCGACGACCTCGCCCTGCCACGTCGTCCAGGCCGACGGGATCCCGGCCCCCAGCAGGCGTTCGGCGAGGGCCGGCAGAGGATCCTCGCCCGTGCTTCGTCGCTCGGCCGCTGCCACGACGTGGATGGCGCGATCGGGCAGACCCAGCGCGCGCAGGAGTCCGGCGACCTCACCCGAGCCCGCGGTGCCGTCGAGGATCCGGAGGAGCATGACGCTGCGCGCCTGCTCGTCGCGGCGCTCGCGCTCCTCGATGATTCCGCGGTAGGCCCCGGCCGCCTCTCCGGAGAACGTGTCGACGAGGCCCCAGAGTCGCGAGGAGTGCCGGAGCAGCTCGTCCGCCCTCTCGGGGCCGACGGCGCGCGCCTGCATCTCCTCCCACATCTGGAGGCCAGCGAGGCGATAGGCGTGGAGCAAACTCGCCATGGGTATGCCGTTCTCGGCCTTCACGCGTCCGGCGCGGCGGGGCGCGTCGAGCACGACCTCGGCTCCGGACAGCGCGTTGAGCATGGCGATGACGTTGTCTTCGACGATGGAATGCAGGACGTCACGGGGGAGCGTGCTCTCCGCGTAGTCGTCCTCGGCGCCGAGGATCTGCTCCAGGACGCCCTCGGTGAGGGAGTCGACGCTGCGGAGCATTTCGGTGAACAGCCCCGTCTCGTCCGGGGCGCGGGACGTCCCTTGGGCGGTGGGGCTCGTGAGGACTCCGGGATTCGACATGCGAGAAGGCTAGGGCTCGTTGTGCGGTGGCACAACGATTCGCGGTGAACTGCGGGCGATGGCCCATGGACGCAGGGCGAGACACCAACCGATACTGGTCCCACGGCAACGCTGCCGCACCTCGTCGAGGCACGAGCCGTCGACCGGTGAGATCCCCTTGGAGTGTCAATGACGACGACTGAGCAGGCCACGCCCTCTGCGAGCGCGCCGCCCCTTCCCGACTCTGGCGTGCGAGCCAACCTGGATGCGGCCATCGCCAAGGTGGTGGCAGGCGAGCAGCGTTGGGCCGGGCTGCGGATTGCCGACCGGGTCGCAGTGCTGGGGCGGGTGCACGCGGCGGTTGCCTCGCAGTCCGAGCAGTGGGTGGCTGCGGCCGTCCGCGCCAAGAACCTCGACCCCGACTCGCCGCTCGTGGGCGAGGAGTGGCTCTCCGGGCCCTACTGCACGATGTCGGGGCTGCTGGCGCTCCAGCACTCGCTGACCGCAGTCGCCGCGGGCAAGAGCCCCGTCGAGGGCACGAAGTTCGGCAAGGCTCCCGGCGGTCGCGTCGTCGTCCCCGTCCTGCCGACCACTCCCTATGAGTACCTCCTGCTCCACGGCTTCTCGGCCGACGTGTGGATGAAGCCCGGCGTCACCGGGACCGAGGTCCGTGCACGCGCCGGTCTCGGCGCCCTCACGCCAACCGAGACGGCCGGGGTGGGTCTCGTCCTCGGTGCCGGCAACATCAGCTCCATCGCACCCCTCGACGTGCTCTACGAACTCGTCGCCCACAACCGCGTCGTCATCCTCAAGCTCAACCCGACGATGAACGAGTTGCTGTCGGTCTACACGGCGGCCTTCGCACCGCTCATCGAGCTCGGAGTCCTGGCCATCGTCACCGGCGCCGGCGACGTGGGCAGCTATCTCGCGAACCACCCCGACATCGCCCACGTCCACATCACCGGAAGCGCCGTGACCCACGACGTCATCGTGTGGGGACCCGGCCCGGACGGCGCCGCTCGCCGCGCAGCCGGCACCCCGGTCCTCGACAAGCCGATCACGAGTGAGCTCGGCGGCGTCTCGCCGATCATCGTCGTGCCGGGCGACTGGTCCACGGCAGACCTCCGCTTCCAGGCTCAACACGTTGCGACACAGCGTCTTCACAACGGTGGCTACAACTGTGTCGCTGGACAGGTCGTCATCCTCAGCAGCGAGTGGGCCCAGCGGGACGCCTTCGTCGAGGAGCTCCGACGTGCCGTCGCCGAGGCCCCCGAGCGGGTCCCGTGGTACCCCGGCAGCGCCGACCGCGTCGCCGCAGCCGGCACGGCATACTCAACGGCCGACCGCCTCGGAAAGGGTGGTGGACGACTCATCGTCGACGCGCGTGACGGGGTGGACGCGGCAGCGATCGAGACCACGGAGTACTTCTCACCCGTCCTCGGGATCGTC